>CABZJM010000047.1 GCA_902526075.1 uncultured Bacteroidota bacterium | reverse complement strand
CTATTATAACAGGCAATTTTTGAATGGATTCAAAAGTATTTAGTAATAAAATTACTTTCAAATTGTTTAAAAAACTAACCAAATTAAACAGTTTAAAATCCTACGCTTTTTACTTAATTTTTATAACCACCTTTGTTTCAATTAGTTATAGTCAAGAAGGTGATCCTGTTGCCGGTAAAGCCCTATTTAACACCAATTGTGCTTCATGCCACAAGCTAGACCGAAAAATGACAGGACCTGCCCTTCGATATGTTGAAAAAAGGTTAGCTGAAGATGAAGGATTAGACAGAGAATGGCTTTACAAATGGATTAGGAATAGCTCCTCTTTAATCAAATCTGGCGACGCCTATGCTGTAAAAATCTATGAAGAATACAACAGAGCCGCTATGACAGCCTATCCACAGCTTACAAATGTAGATATTGATAATATTTTGGCCTACACTGCTCAGGATAAAGTTGTTCCAAAACCAGCTGCTGTTCCTGCTCAATTTACAACAGGACCTTCAAACAAAACAGGATTAACAGATGAAATAATTTTAGGAATTTTTACTTTACTCTTTTTACTTTTATCAATTGCACTTGTAATTGTTACAACTGCATTAAAAAATCTTGCAAAAGATAAGGGGATAAAAGTTGAAAAAAGGAAAAAGGGTAAGCCATTATGGAAATCTTATTTAGAAAATCAGTTCTTAATGTTTTGCACTGCAGTATTCTTTTTGCTTGCCAGCGCCTATGAGTTCTACGGATGGACTATGCAGGTTGGTGTAAATCAGGGTTATATGCCTGTACAACCAATTCATTATTCCCACAAAATTCATTCTGGGGATAATAAAATTGACTGTAATTACTGTCATTCTTCTGCTAAAGTTAGCAAGCACTCTGGTATCCCATCACTTAACATATGTATGAATTGTCACAAAAGTATATATGAGTATAATGGTGAAACAACTGAAGAATACACAAAAGAATTCTATGACGCTGAAATTCAAAAATTATATAAGGCTGTTGGATGGGATGATGAGGCCCAAGAATATACAGGAGTCACTTACCCGGTAAAATGGGTAAGAATTCATAATTTACCAGATTTCGCTTATTTTAATCATTCACAGCACGTAAATGTTGCCGGTATTGAATGTCAGACTTGTCATGGTCCCGTAGAGGAGATGGAGATAATGTATCAACACTCTTCTTTAACAATGGGTTGGTGTATAAATTGTCACAGAGAAACTAATGTTAATATTAAAGACAATGAATATTATGATAGAATTCATGCTGAATTGTCAAAAAAAATATGGAGTTGAAGAACTAACAGCTGCTCAAATGGGTGGACTAGAATGCGGTAAATGTCATTATTAAATAGATAAAATTATATATGTCAAATAATAAAAAATACTGGAAAAATTTAGCAGAACTTAATTCAGCTAATAATGATGTATTTGACGATCTACAAAACAAGGAATTTGTACAGGAAATTCCAGTTGATGAGTTTTTATCTGATAGAGATAACCTTGCTAATAGCTCCACGACAAGAAGAGATTTTCTCAAATATATTGGTTTTAGTACAGCTGCGGCAACATTGGCAGCATGCGAAGGCCCGGTGGTTAAGTCTATCCCCTATGTAGTGCAGCCAAAAGAAATTATCCCTGGAATTGCAAACTACTATGCAACAACAATTGGTAACGGTTACGATTTTGCCAATGTCCTTATCAAAAGCAGGGAGGGAAGGCCTATAAAAGTAGAAAAGAACAAGTTAGCACCAGATTCAAAATCAGCTAATGGTAGAGTACACGCATCCATACTCGATCTTTATGACAATGGTAGAATGGCGCAACCTACGAAGGACAATATGCCTATTTCATGGTTTGCTTTAGAATATGAAACGAAGTCTGAGCTTGAGAAAATTTCGAAAAGTAATAAAGAGATTGTTTTATTGACTCAGACTTTTGCAAGTCCCTCAACAAAGAGCTTAATTGAAGAATTTAAGTCAAATTATAAAAATGTCAAACATATAACCTATGATTCGTTTTCTGAATCTGCAGCTCTTAATGCTTATGAATCTAGATA
>CABZJM010000046.1 GCA_902526075.1 uncultured Bacteroidota bacterium | reverse complement strand
GGGGCCAAGAGTTTTAAAAATTGATGATGAAGGTTTTCCTATTCAACCATATGGAATGAAGACTAATCCATATTCGATAATTGATAAAGCTGACATAGTATTTGTTTGCCCTGTTAATACCGGTTACTCTAGAATGCTTGCCGATAAAAAAGGAAACTACCCGGATAGAAAAAAATTTTTTGGCATTAATGCAGACATTAAATATTTAGCAACTTGGATAAATACATTTATTACAAGAAAAAATAGATGGGAGTCTCCCAAATATATTATAGGGGAAAGTTATGGTGGAACTAGAGTTATGGGGCTTTCACATGAATTACAAAGTAGCCACTGGATGTATTTAAATGGGGTTATTATGGTCTCTCCTGCGGATTATAAATTATTTGAAGATGGAGATGCTGTAAACTCATCATTACATCTACCATATTATTCTGCTACCGCTTGGTATCACAAATCTTTGAATGATGACCTTCAATCTAAGGATTTATATGATATTTTACCCAACGTCGAAAATTTTACAATAAATGAATTAATTCCCGCAATTGCCAAAGGTGGATTTATTTCAGAAGAGGAAAGAAATAAAATTGCAGAAAAATACTCATATTACTCTGGATTAAGTAAAGAATTTGTTTTAAGTCATAATCTCGATGTACCAAATAATGCATTTTGGAAAGAATTATTAAGAGATAAAAATGGATTAACTGTGGGTCGCTTAGATTCTAGGTATCGAGGCATTGACAAAAGAGAAGCTGGCTCAAGACCTGATACAAATATTGAACTAAATTCTTGGAATCATTCTTTTACCCCAGCAATAAATTATTATATCAGAAATGAATTAAAGTTTGAAACGGATATCAAATACAATGTTTTTGGACCTGTGCACCCATGGGATAGAGAAAATGATAATACTCGTGAAAATTTAAGAAAAGCGATGGCTCAAAATCCGTTTTTAAAAGTTTTTATACAATCTGGGTATTACGATGGTGCAACAAACTATTTTCAAGCAAAATATACAATGTGGCAGGTCGATCCAAGTGGTAAAATGAGAGATAGATTTTATTTTGAAGGGTATCGCAGTGGACACATGATGTATTTGAGGGCTGAAGATTTAAAAAAATCCAATGATGATTTGAGAGAATTTATTAAAAACTCATCCACTAACGGAATGCCCGCAAAATATTAAAAATTCATTCTTTAATTTTTATTATTTTTGTTGAAATTTTTTAAATGAATTCACTAATAAAATCAGCTACAATAATTGATAAAAACAGTGAATTTCATAACAAATCAGTCGACATACTGATTAAGAATGGTATAATCTCAAATATTTCTGAGAATATCAAAAATTCCAAAAACTACTCTGAAATTAGTTTTCCAAACTTACATGTTTCAAATGGTTGGTTTGATTACAGTGTTTGTTCTGGTGAACCAGGATACGAAGAACGGGATAATTTGCTTAATACTTTAAAAGTTGCTTCAAATTCAGGTTTTACATCTGTTGGTTTACAGCCAAATACGTTTCCCGTAATTGAAAAAAGTACTGAGATTGAATATTTAAAAGCGATTGCAAAGAATTCTAATATTGATATATATCCAATTGGTGCTTTAACTAAGAAATCTGAGGGGAATGAATTGGCTGAACTATTTGAAATGAAAAATGCTGGTGCTGTAGGATTTGGTGATTACAAAAAATCAATAGTTAATCCCAATATGTTAAAATTGGCACTACTCTATTCAAAAGACTTTAACCTACCTATTTTTTCTTTTCCTCTAAATAAGGGAATTTCAAATAATGGAGTCATGAATGAAAGTAAAACTAGTACAATGCTCGGTTTGAAAGGTATCCCAAATATTTCTGAAGAAATTCAGATAATGAGAGACATAAGAATTCTTGAATATACAGGCGGAAATCTACACATTCCCTACATATCAACTGGAAATTCTTTAGAATTAATAAAAAAAGCAAAAGATAAAGGGTTAAATATTTCATGTAGCACTTGTATCCATAATTTATTTTTTAATGATAATGAACTAAGCGACTTCAATACTAAATTCAAAGTCCTCCCCCCTCTTAGAACTAAAAATGATGTTGACAAACTAATTGCTGGTGTAAAGGAGGGTTCAATAGATGTTGTGACCAGCGATCACAACCCACTTGATGTAGAATTAAAAAATGTTGAATTTGACAATGCTGAATTTGGAACAATTGGACTGGAATCTTTTTTTGGGGCCTTGAATAAAATATTTCCGATAAAAACAACAATCAATATATTAACAAAGGGAAAAAAAATATTTGGAATTGAAGAAACACCTATAAAAATTGGAGCTCAAGCTGATATGACTTTGTTTAATCCGATCAATAGTTATGTTTTTGATGATAAATACATCTTATCTAATTCTAATAACTCAA
>CABZJM010000045.1 GCA_902526075.1 uncultured Bacteroidota bacterium | reverse complement strand
AGATTAGTATCAAATGTTCGTTTTGTTCTATTCAAGGAATGAGAAACATTGTTTCCAACCATTCTCTTTTTTCCAGTAAGATCACATACACGTGCCATATTAAAAGTTTTCTCAGTAAAACATATAATTTCAGGCGCGAATTTACAATTTTTTTGTTATTAGCAAGGTAAATTTTTTAATTTTTTAAAATATTATTTAGTAGTATAAACACTTTAGAAACAGCACTTTCAATATTCGTGTTTCTGTCATCGTTGAAATTAAATTCCCAAACATCCACTTTATTCATAAAATTAATGGAAATAAAAACTTGTCCAATCGGAGATAAACCATCTCCTGACTTTGAGCCAACATTGCCTGTAATTGAAATTGATATATCAGATCCAAACAAATCCTTTACAGCATTAGACATATCTTTTGCGATTTCAGGACTTACAACTCCATATAGTTCGATTCTTTTTTTATCAATATTTAATATTCTAATCTTTGAAAGAGTAGAATATGTAACAACTCCACCTAAAAAAAATTGGGAAACACCCTCAAATGATACTATATTTGAGGCAATCCTCCCGCCAGTACAACTTTCTGCAACAGAAAGGGTGAAATTTGCTTTCTTTAATTTTTCTATAGTTAGTGATATATCTTCCAATGTTTCCTACTTTACTTTTAAATTAAATAATTTTTTTTCTTCTAGATAGCCTACTAATTCATCTTCAACACTTACCTTTCCTACTCCAGAAGGCGTTCCAGTAAATATAATATCACCAATCTTTAATGTGAAATATTTTGAAATATATGAAATTAGTTCATCAACTTTCCACAACATTAGAGATGTATTTGAGTTTTGAACTATATTTTTATTTAACTCTAATCTAAAATTAATATTATTTATATCATCAATTTCGGATAAATCAATCCAATCACTAACAAAACAAGATCCGTCGAATGCTTTTGATTTTTCCCACGGCAATCCGTTTTTTTTAAGCTCAGACTGTAAATCTCTTGCTGTAAAATCTATACCTAAACCTATAAAATCATAGTACTTGTGACTAAATTTAGTCTGAATGTGTTTTCCAATTCGGGAGATTTTTATTATTAACTCTGCTTCATAATGAATCTCATCAGAAAATTCTGGGATAAAAAATGGTCTATTTTTCAAAATTAAAGAGGAATCAGGCTTAAGAAATAAAACAGGATTTTCTGGCCTTTGATTATCTAATTCCTTTATGTGATCCGCATAGTTTCTACCAACACAAATTATTTTCATTGTGCTTATATTTCACGATTTGAATTCCAGTTTTCCAAGTAATCCTTAACGGCTTTTATAAACTTACTTCCCAATGCTCCGTTAACAACCCTGTGGTCATAGGAATGAGAAATTATCATTTTTTTTCTAATACCGATATAATCTCCTTCTTCAGTTTCAATAACACTTGGCATCTTTCTTATGGCGCCAAAAGCTAATATTCCAACTTGAGGCTGATTAATAATAGGCGTACCCATAATGCTTCCAAATACCCCAACATTTGTTACCGTGTATGTTCCTCCAGCCACATCATCAGGAGTTAGGTTATTTGCTCTAGCTCTACTTGCTAGATCATTAACTGATTTTGCCATACCAACAAGGTTTAACTGATCAGCATTTTTAATTACAGGAACAATCAAATTCCCATTTGCAAGTGCGGTTGCCATTCCGATATTTATTTTCTTTTTGAGGATAATTTTATCATCTGAAACAGAAATATTCATCATCGGATATTGCCTTAAAGCTACCGCTACTGCTTCAATAAATACAGGGGTAAAAGTAAATTTTTGCCCTTCTCTACTCTCGAAACCAGACTTTACTCGATCTCTCCAATTATAAATGTTAGTTACATCAACCTCAATGAAAGACTGCACATGAGCAGATATCTTAACAGAATCTATCATATGCTGGGAAATAATTTTCCCCATTTTTGTCATTTCAATTACTTCATCACTAAAATCAGAAACATTTAATTTTTCTGGCTGAATAATATTAGAATCTGACTCAATTGGTTTATGAAGGATTTCATTTCTGTTAGATAAAAAGGATAATATATCATTTTTAGTTATTCTTTTGTCCTTTCCCGTTCCTTTTATTATGGTTAACTCATCAGATGTAATACCTTCTTTCTTAATCATATTTTTTACCAAAGGGGATAAAAAACCCTTATTTGAAGTTGAAACTATATCGGTTTTTAGTATGATATCTGCAGATTTTTCTAACGATTCAGTTATTTCTACAGCAAGTTCTTTTTCAGGGATATTTTTATCTTCAGATGACTGTGTGTTTTCTTCCTGAATATTATTTTCAGTATTTGTTTCTTCTGAAATTTCTATTTCATCCGTTTCAATAATCGCTATAGTTTGACCAACCTTAATAACATCGTTTATTTCAAAGCATTTTTCAATCAAGACTCCCTTTTTTTCAGA
>CABZJM010000044.1 GCA_902526075.1 uncultured Bacteroidota bacterium | reverse complement strand
ATATTTTTATCACAATTATTAATATCTAATAGGATAAGTGAAAAGCTGTCAATTCAGCTAGCTCCCTCATTCATTAAAAGAAATTACAATGAGGAAAGGCTTCTGTTTGAAAACGGGGAAGTAGTTTTCGAAAATGGTTTGCCAGTTTTTACAACTTTTGACAGAGAATATAATTATGCTTTAGGACTCGCTACCAGCTACAAAATTAACAAACGAACTGCATTAAATTTAGAATATTTTGCAAACTTGAATAGGGTTGAAAATTCATCAAATTCTGACGCAATTAGTCTGGGAATAGATATTGAAACTGGAGGTCATGTATTCCAATTAATATTTTCAAACACCCAAAGCATTGATGATGTTTCAGTCATTTTAGATGCTGAAGGGGACTGGACCAAACGTCAAATATTCTTTGGATTTAATATTTTAAGAATATTTTAGGATTACTCTTTAATAAATCTCTTTACAGAAGTTGTTATGCCGCTGGTTAATTTTGCCACATAAATACCTTTACTTAATTGGGAGATATTCAAGCTGGTTTTTCCATTTGTAACATTTGAAATTGTACTCATATTTTGTCTTCCGAGAATATCGTAAACTTCAATTAATATTTGATCATTGCCAATATTGTCTAAAGATATATTAATGATGTCAGATGCTGGTACAGGGGAAATATTAAACTTAAATAGACCTTGTCCCCCCACAGATGCGGTCGCAGTAACAGTTACAGTCCCATACATCGAATTTGGGTGGGGGTCACATATGTATGTTGTAACACCAGGGGTGGAAAAGGTATGTGAAAATTGATAACCTGGTCCATAATAACCACTGTCGAACATTTCCACACCCCCAGTTGATCTGAGATTATGTGTTCCTGAACCCCATGTCCATGTAACGGTATCATCAACAGCTATTGTAATTTGTTGATTAGTACTTGACATATTCCAATTTAACTGATGATTTATTTGAGAATAAATTAAGTTAGTGAATAGTAAAGTTATTAATAATTTATATTTCATATAAAACAATTTTTATACGATGATTACAACTTTTATACCAAAATATATTTTGGTTTTGGCACAAATATTGAATTTTATAGTTAAAATTTAGAAACAAACAATCTGTATTAAATGAAAAAAAAATTAGAAAATAGAAGGGAATTCTTAAAAAAAGTTTGTCCTACTATAGCATTCGCTTTTTTTGGACTATCATTTTTAGAAGCATGTTCTACTGGTGATGATTCTGATAACTATAATTCAGGTGGAAATGATCAAAATGGTGGGTCCGACAACAATGACAATAACAATGACCCCCTAGGATTTAGTTCATCTGGAAGTGTATTTACAATTGATCTAACTCATCCCAATTTTTCAAATTTATCATCTGTTGGTGGTTGGATGAATGGGTACAACATAGGGCTAAGCATGTTATTCTTAAGAATTAGTTCAAATCATATACAAGCCTATACTAATGTATGCCCTCACCAAGGAACTCAAAACCAATGGTCCTTACAATCTGGAAATATTTTCAGGTGTGCTAATCATAATTACTCTTTTGATAGCACCTGTGAAACCTCTAGTTCACTTCCATGTTATTCTACAAATATAGATGGTGATAATCTAATCGTTGCTACTTAATCAGTTAAGTTTAAAAATTTATTTGGAGAAATTATATATTGCAAAGGTTGCTAACCAATGCTCACCTCCATAACCACTTTCAAACATAATATTATAACCCTCCTCGGAATGATTTTTTGCAATCTTTAATAATAAATTTTTATCACTATTCCTTTCAAGTTTTATTGCAATATCTTTTAAAGTCCATGCTCTATGAAACATTAAACCAATTAAGTGACCAATACCTGGATCTTCTGGGTCAAGTACTTCAGGGGGATTAATTATATTACCAAAACTCCCTTCATCAAATGAAGGTAAAAATTTATAAAACCAGTCATTGAACTCTCTTTTTTCAAGAATTTGAGACATTAATGCAGCTTCAGCTAGGCAAGGAGAAAGAAAATCAGTTCCTGAGGGTTCATATTGTACAGGGCAATTTATGTCTACTAGAAAATTTTTAACACTATATTCCTTAATCTCGTCAAATAATAACTTGTCATTTGCGACATTAGAATACTCTATCATAAGTGAAAATGAAAATGCAGTGTTTGCATGAGTTCCTGGTCTGAGGGGGGTTGAAAGTTTTTCTAAAAATAATATGGTTCTTTCACTAAGGAGATCGACAAGCGGCCTCATATTATTTGCCCATTTCTGAGCTTTATCATTATCCCAGGAAACCAGTTCAGAATATAATTTCATTAACCAAGCCCAGCCATATGTCCTTTCGAATCCCTTTGTAAAATCCTGCTTAAAAAACTGATATTCCTTCTTTAAATTTTCCTTGCTTAGATTTTTATCAAGTTTTAATAAAATAACATCTCTATCAGCAATTTCTGGGAAATCCTTTAGTATTTTGACCAT
>CABZJM010000043.1 GCA_902526075.1 uncultured Bacteroidota bacterium | reverse complement strand
TACAACAAGTAAAATAGGTGAAGATCAGATATTTTATTGTAATCAAAGAGGGATTGATACTGAAAAAGCTATTGCACTTATTGTTAATGGTTTTAGTAAAGAGGTTCTAAACAAACTTCCAATGGAGTTTGCAGTGGAAGCTCAAAAATTATTAGAAATAAGTTTAGAGGGTTCTGTAGGATAATATAATATTATGTTAAAAATAAAAAATATACACGCTAAAATTGAAGACAAAGGAATTCTTAATGGAATTGATCTTGAAATTAAAGCTGGTGAAATTCATGCAATCATGGGGCCTAATGGTTCTGGTAAAAGTACTTTGGCTTCTGTAATTACAGGAAAGGAAGAATATGAGGTAACAGATGGTCAGATTCTTTTTGAAAATGAAGATTTAGAAGAGGTATCGCCAGAGGAAAGAGCG
Organism: uncultured Bacteroidota bacterium; assembly: GCA_902526075.1. Taxonomy (GTDB): domain Bacteria; phylum Bacteroidota; class Bacteroidia; order Flavobacteriales; family Flavobacteriaceae; genus MED-G13. Next base: position 2,128 of record CABZJM010000043.1, on the reverse strand, counting down.
CATAAAGGAATATTTATGTCATTTCAATATCCAATTGAAATTCCTGGAATTACAACTACTAACTTTATTAAAACCGCGATTAACGAAACAAGAAAAGCCAGGGGTGAAAATGATATGCCCGCAAAAGACATGCTTAAAATGTTGAGGGAGAAATGTGATTTATTAGATATTGATCAAAAATTTCTTTCTCGGTCCATAAATGATGGTTTTTCTGGGGGAGAGAAAAAAAGAAATGAAATTTTTCAAATGGCAATGCTTGAGCCTAAACTTGCTATACTTGATGAAACTGATTCAGGTTTAGATATAGATGCATTAAAGATTGTTGCTAATGGAGTAAATAAACTTAAAAGTAAAGACAATGCAGTGGTGGTAATTACACATTATCAGAGGCTTTTAGATTACATTATTCCTGATTATGTTCATGTTCTATTTGATGGTAAAATTGTTAAGTCTGGAACAAAGGAGTTAGCTCATGAATTAGAGGAAAAAGGATATGACTGGATAAAAGAGGAAGTAAATAAATAGAAATGTCACAGCTTAAAGAAAAATTATTATCGTCTTTTATTGCATTTGAGGAGCAAAGAAATATTGAATCATACGTTCATGGTATAAGAACAAAATCAATAAGAAAGTTTGAAAAAGAAGGTTTTCCGACAAAAAAAATGGAAAACTGGAAATATACTTCGTTAAAAAAAGTATTAAACTACGACTATAAATTATTTCCAACTGTCAATGATGCTTTAGAATTCAAAGACATCAAAAATTTTTTAATTGATGATATTGAATCTTACAAAATCATTTTTGTTGATGGCAAATATTGCTCACATCTTTCTGAAACCACTCATGATGGAATGGATATTTGTATTTTATCCTCTGCACTTTCTCAGTCTAAATACGATCTTGTAATCGAAAATTATTTTGATAAAATTGCGAAAAAAGATGGCATAACATCACTTAATACAGCCTTTTCAAGTGAAGGATCTTACATACATATTCCAAAAAATGTACAAGTTGACAAGCCAATTCAAATTGTTTATTTTTCAACTGGTAAAAATGAATCTGTACTATATCAACCTAGGAACTTGATCGTTGTAGATGAAAATTCACATGTTGAAATTATTGAAAGACATCAGAGTTTAAGTGAAAATAAAATTTTGGTTAATAGTGTTTCTGAAATATATTGTAATCAAAGGGCAATTGTCCAGCATTATAAAATTCAAGATGATAATGTAAATGCATCATTAATTGATAATACATTTATTAATCAACAAAGAAACAGTGACTACACACTTCACACATTTTCTTTTGGAGGTGAATTAACAAGAAACAACCTTAGTATCTTTCAAAATGGTGAAAGAATTGAATCAACAATAAAAGGAATAACTATTATTGGAGAAAATCAACATGTTGATCACAATACTCTTATTCATCACAAAAGACCAAACTGTAATAGTTATCAAGATTATAAAGGGATTTTTGGAGATAATTCTGTTGGGGTATTCAATGGGCAAGTTCTTGTTGAAAAAGAGGCTCAAAGGACCAATGCCTTTCAGGCTAATAATAATATTTTAATTTCAGACAAAGCCACTATTAATACAAAACCACAACTTGAAATATTTGCAGATGATGTTAAATGTTCTCATGGGTGCACTGTGGGTCAGCTAGATAAAAATGCACTTTTTTACCTAAGATCTCGTGGTATTCCTGAAAAAGAAGCTTCTGCCTTGCTTATGTTTGGTTTTGCAAATAAAGTACTAAGCAGCGTTAGTATTCCAGAGGTCAAAACAAGAATTAATGATATTATTGCTAAAAAACTAGGGGTCAAAATAGGTTTTGATATTTAAAATGGAAATTTTAAAAAACATAGAATCAATCAGAAACGATTTTCCAATTCTAAACACTAAAGTAAACGGTAATCAATTAATCTATTTTGATAATGCAGCAACATCTCAAACCCCTAATTGTGTAATCACTTCTATCTCAGATTACTATAAGAATCTTAATTCAAATATTCATAGAGGGGTTCACAAATTAAGTCAATTAGCTACCGAAAAATATGAAGAATCCAGAAAAAAATTTAAAGAACATTTAAACGCTCGAAGTACCAGTGAAATTATTTTCACCCCAG
>CABZJM010000042.1 GCA_902526075.1 uncultured Bacteroidota bacterium | reverse complement strand
AGAACCAACATTTCTTAAATACATGGTTGTATTATTTTGTTGTAAAATTTGATAATTTTGAGCCCCTGTCGCTGTATAGAAACCTAAAGCTCCAATTGTAGTAAATTCAATTACATCATAAGTACCATCATTTGTTAGTACATATGTATCAGAAAAATCATCTAACGGATAATTTGTATACTCATTATTTTCATTTACATATGCATCAGCATTAGCTCCAAATGACGCATCAACCTCAGGAACTTTACCGGCAATTTGACCATCAATTCCAGTGTCAAAAGTGAACTGACCATCAGTTGTAAAGTACATAATATCATCTATATTGCCATAATTTTCTCCAGTTGGATTTGGCCATGTTGCATTGTCAAAATCCTGAAATGGTGATGCATTCCACCACTCAGCAGTCATAGCACTTCCTGGACCAACACCTCTGAATCCTGCCACTTCATATTGATATCTCCAACCATTCTCTGCAGATAAATATGCGGCTAAATCATCTCCAGTACAATCAGCAAAAGGGTAGGGACAGCTTGATTCACATGAAGTTGTTGAACCATCAGTACAATTTACTCCACCGTATATCCATTCATCATTTACTTTATAAGCCCATGAGTCAAGGTATTCCCAATACTGTGCAGTTCCGTCTGTATTTACATCACCGAATATCTCAATAACACCACCTAAATAATACAATTCAATAGCATCGTCACCATTTTGAGAAATTGAACCACTTTCGTCAACAAATACGTGGTCAAAGATTCCTGAGGCATTCATATATGCATCCATAGCTGCTTGATCTCTAACAACAAGTATATGTTGACCTGCTGTAGGAGTAGCTGTTGGAAATGTATATTCCTGTCCGTCAGTACCACCACCGTTGTTAGCAACTCCAATTCCATAAAGAGCCAAATCTTCAATATCGTTTGTGACATAAAGGTGAATTGCTTTTCCTGTGGAACCACCTTCTGGAACAGAAAAATCAATAATACCCTGAAGTATCATTCCAATACTTCCATCAGGACAACTTCCGTCAGTATCACAAGTCCCAAAACAATGTAAGAGAGTAATATCAGATGTTACTTCAGCTAAAATTCTATCATAGTAATTCGTTGGATCACCACATTCTTGACCTTCTAAATTTTCTTTAGTACCCCAATCACTAGAACTAGATGGGCTATTGAAAAACGCGTAGTTTCCTGATGTGCCTTCTTCCATTTCAACAGTAGCTACCCAAACACCATCTCCATCATCATCAGACATAGCGATAGCATTCGCACCTCCAAGAACTCCACCACCCGCAAACATTCCGTTTTCTCCAACGGTGATATTAACAGTATTCACTGAAAAAGTTACATCATAAGTTACAATATCACTTGGGCATTCACCAGTTCCATCACCGGAGCAATATCCAAAACATGCGTATATAGTTGTATTTGCTGTGACCTCTGGTAAAATTCTGTCATTATAATTGTTTGGATCTGCACAATCTTGACCTGTTAAATCTTCTTTAGAACCCCAGTCTCCACCGTCACTAGGACTATTTAAGAAAACGTAATTTCCTGATGTTCCTGCTTCCAAATCAACTGATCCAACATAAACACCATCTCCGTCTTCATCAAAAAGTTGAACAGCCTGTGCATTTCCAAGTACACCTCCACCAGCAAAAATTCCATCTGCTCCTACACCACCAACAATGGCGGAAGTATTAACCTCAAAAGTAACTGTGTAAAAGTTTCCAGGAGATTCTCCAGGGCATAAATTCCAATAAACAGTAGGTAATTCCAAATCTTCACCAGCAACTGTCAAAGATCTATTAGTATATGTTCCGTCTGAGGTTGTACACCCGTCAATTACTTCAGAAAACTCCTCTTGAGTATTCCACCCATTTACAGTGAACTTATATTCATAGCTACCATCCTCTAGAGGCATTGTGATTAACCATATTCCATCTCCATCATCATCATTCATTGCATTACAATCACCGCACCATCCGTTAAAGTTACCGTTGAGATAAACAATATCGCTATTAGATAAACCAACAGGAAAGTTGCTCATATTAACACTAAATGTTATATCGCTTGTTGTAGCTGGCTCAGGGCATTCACCTGTTCCGTTTCCAGAACATTCACCAAAACAATGAAGAAGTGTAAAATCATCTTCACTCACTGGATCTAAGATTCTATCATCATAATTATTTGAATCTGCACAATCTTGACCATTTAAATTTTCTTTTGTTCCCCAGTCAGAATCGCTATTTGGGCTATTTAAGAAAATATAATTACCAGTTGTTCCAGGTGCCATGGAAACAGTAACCTCGTATATTCCATCTCCATTATCATCTGCCATTTGATGAGCAGTTGCACCACCAAATACACCACCACCTAAATACATACCATTGTCACCAACCGTGATATTCTCTGTATTTACACTGAAAGTAACATTTGTTTGGGAAAAAATTGAAAAGCTAAATAAAAAAATTAATACAAAAAATGAAGTTTGTAATAATTTAAGATTGATTAAATTTTGAGTAGTTTTCATCATAAAATAGTTTGTTTTAAATTTTTTAATAATTACAAATTTAATTAATAAAAAAAAGACA
>CABZJM010000041.1 GCA_902526075.1 uncultured Bacteroidota bacterium | reverse complement strand
TCAGACGACAAATATTCTAGAATAGTTAGAGGTATTGACCAAAGTACACCAGCTCGATATAATTCAGATAAAAGATTGCTTTATGGTGCCTCAGGAAGTTCAGGAAAGGTTGTAGTGTTTGCACTAAGATTAGATACCTATCCAAAAGCGAAAAAAAATAAAGTATTTTATTTAGGAGCTAATAACCCTGATGTATTTTGGAAAATAAGAAGGGATATTCTATCAAAATTTGATAATTTGCCCAAACTTGGGGATTATTTGCATAGGGATTGTTATGACGCAGCTAAGAAATACAGCAAGGATAATTTTATTGTAATTGAAAAACTAGGGACCAATTTTTTACCAATATTATTTGAATTGAAAAGAAGCGTAGATATAGTCGCAAGTAAAGTAAAATTTTTACCTGACAAATTTTCTGATAGACTCATGCAATTTTTAAGCTTATTATTTCCAAATCATCTTCCAAAGAGAATGGAGCAATTTAGAAACAGGTTTGAACATCATTGGATAGTTGAAATGTCTGATGAAGGTATAGATGAGGCAAGAGAATATTTTGATAAATTTTTCAAAGAAAATGACGGAGATTTCTTTGAATGTAACAAAAAGGAAGGTCGAAAGGCCTCATTACATAGATTTGTTTCGGCAAGTGCTGTAGGCAGATATTATAATCTCAAAAATAAAGAGGTTGGTGAAATGATTTCTCTTGATGTTGCAATCCCAAGGAATGAAAAAAAATGGTTTGAAAAATTACCAAAAGAAATCAATGAAAAAATTCATGCGAAATTTCATTATGGCCATCTTTTTTGCCATGTTAAACATCAAAACTATATTCTGAAAAAAGGTGTCAATGCAAAAGAATTAAAAAAACAATTACTTGAAATGTATAATAAAAAAGGTGCGGAGTACCCCGCAGAACATAATTTTGGACATGAATATGAAGCAAAACCTTCGTTACTAAATTTTTATCGGACCCTTGATCCTACAAATACATTTAATCCAGGCATAGGAATGTCTAGTAAACTTAAAAACTGGAAATAGATCTAAGCTATTATCTCTAAAGGATTCGTTTCTTTCCAATTGCCTCTGGTAAAATCTGGAAATTTTTGAGGTTCTCCATTGTTTGCCATAGACTTGGCACTTAATGGTGTAACAGCACTCCAAAAACATCCTTCATACACATTTTGATCAAGAGGCTCTCCCCTTCTTAAACATTCAATTATTCTATATCTCATAACAAAATCCATCCCTCCATGGCCTACGTGATTTCTTCCACCCATTTTTTCAATAAGTAACTCAAGACGTTTATTCAACGGATGATCGTATTTTTCATACACTATTTTTAGATTTTTTCCTTGAACCCAGCTATGGTGATCTTTAGTAATTCCTTCAACTCCATTTTCAAGGGCAACTCTGGTTGGGAAACCCGCTAAAATTCCTTTTGTCCCCTGAATTAAGTTGTGTCTAGTGTATGGTCTTGGACTTGTTTCATCCCATTGTATCATTATAGTTCTTCCTAAATTAGTTTTAATGATAGAAGTATTCATATCACCATTTGAATAATTTAACTTATTCCATTTATGGTCAGAATCATAATTTTTTTCAGCGTATAATTTTCTGCCCAAAGCTGGAGAAGAGAAAGAGACCAATGAATTAAAATTGTCATCACCTCTGGATAAATTCATGTACTGAGCTACAGGCCCTAGTCCATGTGTTGGATATAAATTTCCTCTACTTTTTGCATAATGGTGGGTTCTCCAGGAACCAGTACCTCTTATCTCTTCATTCATTTGAAATCTAAGCTCATGAATATATGCTGCCTCAGCGTGTAAAAAATCACCAATTATTCCTTTTCTACACATATTTAAATACATTAGCTCATCTCTTCCATAATTGACATTTTCCATCATCATGCAATGCTTTCTTGTTTTTTCAGAGGTATTAACTATTTCCCAAAGGTCTTCAATTGTTGTTGCCATTGGAACCTCAACAAATGCATGAGCCCCACTTTTCATGCTTTCAATTGCCATTGGAGCATGATTATCCCAATTTGTTGAAATAAATACAGCATCAGGTTTGACTTCATTTAACATAACTTTCCATTTGTTCTCACCTCCTGAATAAATAGCTATGTTCTTATGTCTATTACCATTTCCAATCTTTTTACAAGCTTCATATGATTTCATCGCTAAATCATTGTATAAATCACTAATTGCAACTACTTCTGTACCCCCAATTGCTGCGATTTGTTTAGCATGTCCAATTCCTCTCGCCCCGACTCCTATAAATGCAACCTTGACTAAATCAATTTTAGGTGCTGCAAAGTCACCCATATATTGTGAATTATTTTCAGAATAATCATAAGGTCTTTCTGAATAAGAGAAGTTTATTCCGTGTGATTTTAATCCAAATAACATGGCGGATGCTGAACTTAATTTTAAAAAATCTTTTCTTTTCATAATGAATATTAACTTAAATTTTTATAAACTTTTTCATATAATGGGACAATTTTATGAATATCAAAATCCTCTGCTCTTTTTCTTGCATTAATCTTAAATTTCTGCATAATATTTTCATCTGACAAGATCATAATGGAGTCATTAATCATTTTTTCAACATCCCCAATGTTACTCATTAGGCCAGAAAAATTATCAATGTTGACTTCAGGTATTCCTCCCGTATTAGTGGAAATTACTGGAACATTAGCTGCCATTGCTTCCAGAGCTGATAATCCAAAACTTTCGATTTCTGAGGGTAAAATAAATAAATCACTAAAGGATAATATT
>CABZJM010000040.1 GCA_902526075.1 uncultured Bacteroidota bacterium | reverse complement strand
TCTTAGTAACGATGAAGTACTTAATGGTTTAGATCCTTCAGAGTTTACCATAACTTATTATGAGAGTGCAGAAAATGCAGAAAATGCAGAAAATCCTATTCTAACTCCTTTTGCTTATACTAATATAACTGCATTTAATCAGGTTGTTTGGGTTCATGTTGAAAACAATACAACAGCATGTTACAATACAAGCAGTATAGAATTAACCGTAAATGAGTTACCTGTACTCACACAGCCAGATCCTCTTAATCTATGTGATTATAATAATCCTGGTGACGAAGTAGAAGAATTTACTCTAGAAGATAGTATTGGGCAGGTCTTACAAGGACAAACAGGTATCGGCATAACTTTCTACGAGACACAGGAAGACGCTGACAATGCTACCAATCCAATTGTTAGCCCTTATACCAATACAAGTAACGCACAAACAATATATTTAAGAGGAGAAAATGAAACTACAGGATGTTATTCTACCATTACATTAGACTTAAGGGTAAATCCTATTCCAAGCCCTGTAGTTCCTGAGCCTATAGAGGAATGTGATGAAGATAATGATGGATTTACGTTCTTCACAGTAGAGGATAATGAAGTAGATATTATTAACGGAGAGTTAGACATTGTACTTTCTTACTATGAGACAATGACCAATGCAGAAAATGCTATAGATCCTATTATTAGTCCTTATTATAATATTGTTCCTGATAGTCAAATCATATTTGTTAGGGCTGAAAATGTTGTCACAGGTTGTATTAACATAGTGGAACAAGAACTCGTCACGATTCCTTCACCAGAATTACCATTGATCATAGAAGATATCATTGTATGTGATGATGATTATGATGGGATTACAGTATTTGATTTAAGTCAAAGAGATGAAGATATCTTTGGAGAACAAAGTAATACAGACTTTGGTTTAACTTATCACGAGACACTGATAGATGCAGAGACAGGGGAAAACCCTATTGTAAATACTACTAGTTATCAAAACCTAACTAATCCACAGACTATTTTTGTAAGACTTGAGGACCTTAATAATGGATGTGTGAGTATAGGTGAATTTAACCTTATTGTGAGTCTTCCTTCTGTTATAGTACAGCCTACAGCATTAGAACAATGTGATGATGAGATTGCTGATGAAACTACAGAGTTTGATTTAACGGTTAAAAATGATGAGATAACAGCAGGTAATATAGATTGGGAGGTTATTTATTATGAAACAGAAGAAGATGCTTTAGCTGGAACAAATGCTATTGAAAATCCTGAGGCTTATACGAATATCTCTGTTGCAGGCAATGCTGCTAATCCACAAACATTACACGTGGCAGTTGTAAATATAGAAGGATGTGTTGCTTATACAACTTTAACAATAAAGGTGCTACCTAATCCAACACCAAGTACAGACCCTGCAGATATTGAATTATGTGATTATGACAATACAGGTGACCAAATAGAAATCTTTGACATTACTATCAATGAAGCATATATCATTAACGGAGAGCCTGGGGTAAGTGTAGCTTATTATGAGTCTTTAGAAAATGCTACAGATCAAATAGATCCTATTGCAGATCCTACTACTTATACTAATATAGAACCAGGACAACAAACAATCTATGTAAGAGTAACCAATGATACTACAGGATGCTTTACCATTATTACCTTTGATATTATAGTAAATCCTTTACCAGATATCGGAGATGTTCCAGATGTAATTGCCTGTGAATTAAATACAGATGGTTTTTATGACTTTGACCTAGAGACTCTCACCATTGAACTATTAGGTTCTCAGGATCCTGCAAACTTCACGGTAACTTATCATGAGACACAAGAAGATGCAGATAACGCAGAAAATGTACTGCTTAGCCCTTATACAAATCTTACAAATCCACAACTACTCTTTGTAAATATTACCAATAATCTGACAGGATGTAATATTACAGGAGCTGGCTTTAATATAGAAGTACAAGAAGCGGCTATTGCAAATGGTGACGGAGTACCTGCAGAACTTATAATATGTGATGACCCAAATACGGCTAATGATGGTTTAGCTCAGTTTAATCTAACAGATTTAGATGCACAGATATTAGACGGACAAGACCCTGTAAACTTTACTGTGACTTATTATGCGAATGAAGAAGATGCTGAAGCTTCTATAAATCCATTGCCTACAAGCTTTGAAAATACTGAAAACCCGCAAGTTATTTTTGCTAGAGTAGATAATGATACCACTGCAGATGATCAATGTTATGATATTACACAAGTAACCTTATTAGTCAATTTACTTCCTGAATTTACTCTAGAGGATAGTTATACCGCTTGTGTTGATGTAAATGGAACAGAATTAATACCACCTACCGTAATGGAAATCAATCTATCAGCCAGTGAATATACCTTTGAATGGATTAATCCAACAGGAACTTTAGAAGCCACCACAGCAGCACACACCCCGTTAATGGGAGGAACATATACAGCTGTGGCTACTAATATATTGACTGGCTGCAGAACAGAAGTTACAACAGAAGTAATCCCGAGCTCACCTGCCGTTGTAGAAGCACTGGTTACTACACTGGCCTTTGCAGATGAACATGTAATCGAAGCAAATGCTGTGGGAAGTGGTGATTATGAATATAGTTTAGATAATGGACCATGGCAATTAGATGGAACATTTACTGACGTTAGCCCTGGCGAACACACAATAACTGTAAGAGACTTAAATGGCTGTGGCATAGGGAGTAAGTCTGTATTAGTGATTGATTATCCAAGATTCTTTACCCCTAACGGAGATGGATACAATGATACTTGGCAAATCATAGGTATTGATACAAGACCTCTATCAACAATATATATCTTTGATAGATATGGTAAATTACTAAAACAACTAAGCCCTCTAAGCGAAGGTTGGGATGGAACATTTAACGGGAAA
>CABZJM010000039.1 GCA_902526075.1 uncultured Bacteroidota bacterium | reverse complement strand
AATAAATTTCCCAAGAAATTATAAAAAAGCTGTGGGATTGAGTGGTAAAATCCCTCATGAAATAATAAATTTCAATGAAAAATTTGATTACAGTAATCATAATTTCTTTAGCTCCCATGGATTAAATGACCAAGTTATTCCTATTGAAATTGGTAGAGAATCTGACAGATGGTTTTCAGAAAAAAATATAAATCACAAATACTTAGAGTTTGAGTCAGCACACGGGATTAATTCTGAAAATTTTGAACAAATGAATCTGTGGTTATTAAAAAATTAATTGCATTCTACCTCTAGACCATCATAAGCTAAAAATACATTTTTAGGCAACTTTTTTTGTACTTGATCATGAAACCCTAATTTATGGCTTAAATGGGTTAAATATGCTCTCTTAGGTTGTATTCTTGAAATTAGGTCTAATGCGTCATCTAAATTTAAATGAGAATAGTGTTCTTCTTTTCTCAATGCATTTATAACCAGAACATCTAAATTTTTTAATTTTTCAAATTCACTTTCAGGAATTGTTTTAACGTCTGTGAAATAAGCAGTGTTTCCTAACCTAAAACCATAAATAGGTAATTTTCCGTGAAAAGCATTTAATAATATTATATCATTTTCAAAGAAAATAAAATTATCTTTAATTTCAATTATATTGACATTAGGTGTTCCAGGAATATTACCTTCAGACTTAAAAATATATCCAAACCTATTTTTTAGAGCATCAATAACACGAATTCCAGCATATATAGGGATATTACCCTGACGAAAATAAAAAGGTCTAATATCGTCTAAACCAGAAACATGGTCATTATGCTCATGCGTAAAAAATATTGCATCTACTCTATGGCAACCAGAGTTGAGCATTTGAGCTCTAAAATCAGGCCCACAGTCAATAACAATATTTTTGTTATTCCACTGAATTAACGCAGATGTTCTTAATCTTTTGTCTTTTGGATTATCGCTGAGACAAACAGGGTGTGAGCTTCCAATAACTGGAATACCTTGTGAAGTTCCTGTACCTAAGAAAGTGATTTTCATATTTAAAATAATCAAAAATACACTATTTTTTCTTCTTCTAGTTAGACTTATTTAATACATTTGTGATTGTAAAACCTACCTAATGAATGAGGTATCTTTAAATGGTGATTCACACATAGAAGCCATTCCTACAATAAAGCAAAAAGCTTTAAAAATTAACTTGAATAAAAATATTTACGGAACTTTTGCTGAAATTGGTGCAGGGCAAGAAACTGCGAGACAGTTTTTTAGAGTTGGTGGTGCATCGGGAACTATTGCAAAAGCTATGTCAGCATATGACAAAAGCTTTAGTGACGATATATATGGTATTGAAGATGATAAAAGATATGTTACGCAAAACCGGCTAACAAAAATGCTTAAACATGAAACCTCTTTGATCGAAAAACGAATTAAACGAAAAGATCAACCCAACAAGATGTTTTTTTGTTTTGCTAACACAGTTGCTACTGTTGATTTTGCAAAGAAATTTAATGGTCACGGTTGGGTGGGAATAAGGTTTCAAGTTGATCCCAAACAAAAATATAATGAAATCATTATACATGTTAGATTTAAAGAAAATACTGCCACACTGCAACAAGAAACCCTTGGAGTTTTAGGCACTAATTTAATTTATAGTGCTTTTTATCATTACAATAAACCAAAAAAAATTATTAAGTATTTGTATGATCATATCAGTAAAGATCAGATTGAGATCGACACCGTAAACTTTTCCGGTCCAGTTTTTAAAGACGTTGATAATAGAATATTAAGCCTAGAGTTAGTTAAAAACGGAATGACTGATGCTGTAATGTTTGGACCTGATGGTAATAATTTACTTCCTGCAGCTGCTCTGTACAAAAAAAATATTTTAGCTCTTAGAGGTAGATTCAGACCTGTTACAAAAGTAAATGAGGAGATGTATTTAAACTCTCTTGAAATCTTTTTAAATGAAAGACATGTTGATAAAAAAGATACCATTGTAATTTTTGAAATTACGATGATTGACTTAGCAAATGATGGTGAAATTGACGAAAAAGACTTTATGGACAGAGCAAAACTACTAGGCTCATTAGGTGAAACAGTCTTAATAACTAATTTTAAGGAATATTATAGATTAGTTGAATATTTTTCACAATACACCAAAAAGAAGATTGGTTTAACCATGGGTGTGAATAATCTTATAAGAGTATTTGATCCAAAATATTACACTCATCTCAGTGGAGGTATCATGGAAGCTTTCGGTAAATTATTTTTTAAGAACATGAAGATTTACCTTTACCCTGTTCTCAATGAAGAAGATGAAATAATTAACAGTGAAAATCTAAAAGTTCATCCCAGGATGAAAGAACTTTACAAATTCCTGAAATTTAACGGGAAAGTCGTAGATCTTAACAAATATAACTTAAAATCACTCAAAATATACTCACACGAAGTTCTAGAAAAAATTAAAGAAAACTCATCTGGATGGGAGTCTTTACTACCAGGAGCAATAGCATCAAAAATTAAAAAATTTAATTTTTTTGGATATAAGAAATAATTTTACTGATTGAGAATTTGAGATGAATGTTCTTTAGTTTTTACCTTTTCAATTATTTGTTCAATTTTACCTGATTCATCAATTATAATTGTTTTTCTAATGATCCCCATATATTCCCTTCCGTACATTTTTTTTTGCCCCCATGCGCCATAAGATGAAATTATTTTTTTATCCACATCACATAGTAAATTGTATTTAAAACTAAACTTTTCACTAAAATTTTTCTGAACTTTTTCACTATCAGCTGAGACCCCTATTACTTCATATCCATCAGATTTAAATCTATTATAATTATCATTTAAATTACATGCTTCTGCAGTGCATCCAGGTGTATTTGCTTTTGGATAGAAAAAAAGTACAACTTTTTTTCCAATCATACTAGATAAGCAGATTATCTCACCATGTTGGTTTTTACAACTAAAATCTGGGGCGGCATCCCCTACTTTCAAAAAATTCATAATTATTATATTTGATTGTAAAAATAATATAATTTGGATAAAAAAAATAAGGTTAAATACTTAATTAAGGAACTTGAAACTTTATTTCCTGTGGTTCCTGTACCGTTGGATCACAAAGACCCCTATACTTTGCTTATTGCTGTTTTGTTGTCCGCACAATGTACAGATAATAGAGTAAATCAAATAACTCCCAAGTTATTTGAAAAAGCTGATAACCCTTATGAAATGGTTAATCTTACAATCGAGGAAATTAAAGAAATTATCAGACCTTGCGGGCTTTCTCCAATGAAGAGCAAAGGGATTTATGGCCTAAGTAAAATTATTATTGAAAAACATAATGGACTTGTACCTAAAACCTTTGAAGATTTGGAAGAGTTACCAGGCGTTGGACACAAAACTGCTAGTGTTGTAATGTCTCAGGCTTTTGGATTTCCTGCATTTCCAGTTGATACGCATATTCACAGATTAATGTATAGATGGGGATTAAGTAATGGTTCCAATGTAAAACAAACAGAAAAAGATGCA
>CABZJM010000038.1 GCA_902526075.1 uncultured Bacteroidota bacterium | reverse complement strand
AACCCCACTATTTTCAAATGTTGGAGTTACAGTAATTGTGGCAATAACAGGACTTATACCTGTATTAATTGCTGTAAAGGCAGGAATATTTCCACTACCTGAGGCAGCTAATCCTATTGAAGTTAAATCATTTGTCCAACTAAATGTTGTTGTTCCGTTAACATTTGTTGTAGAGAATTCTACTAATGAGGTGTCAAATCCATTAGAAACAATTTGATTTCCAACAGAACTAACCTGACCAGTTGGGTTAACCGTTATTTCAAATGTTATCGGCTCGCCAACATTAGTATTTCCTCCATTTTCAAAACTAGGTGTTACGACTATTGTTCCAGAAATTGGAGCATCTGTAGTGTTTGTAGCCGTAATATCTATATTTCCGGTACCCGAATTTGAAAGACCAATATCAGAATTATCATTAGTCCATGAATATGTGATTGTACCACCTGTTATATTAGTGGTAAACTCAATTAAAAGATTTTCTTCATTACATACAACCTGATCATTTACAGCATTTACCTGTGCCAGTGGATTAACTGTGACCACATAATCAGTCGGTAATCCCTCACAATCAAAGCCTACATCACCAGTAGCGATTGCAGTATAAGTTACAGTCAGTGGTTCTGTAGTTGTATTTAATAATGTTTCAGCTGGAATTGTATCTGTTCCTGAAATTGTTGTTAAACCAGTAATTCCATTTTCAGCTGTAGCTGTCCAAGTGAAAGTAACCCCATCAGTTGGACTTGAAATGGTAACAGGAACTGTTGTGTCTCCACTTGTGATGAACTGATTATCTTCTGAGAATTCTACTAATGGTGAAGGATTAACAGTTATTGAAAATGTTTCTGATCCCCCCTCACAACTAACATCATTGTATGTGTATACTGAAGTAACAAGTATATTAGCTGAGATAGGCCCTGTAGTACCATTAGTCGCAACAAAACTTGCAATATCTCCATTTCCACTTGTACTAAGTCCTATATTAGGATTATCATTTATCCATGAATATGTTATAGTGCCTTCTTCAACATTACTTGTATTATCGGCTAGTGTAGTTGAAAAATCAACAGCTAAAGTATTATCTCCATTACATAAAGTTTGATCTGCAATAGCATCAACACCAACAGACGGATTTACCGTAATTATAACATTAAATGAATCCCCTTTACATCCGTTAAACTCTGGTTGAACTGTATAAGTCAAAGTTGCAGGGTAATCAGTTGAATTAGTTAATGTTTGGGTAATTGAGGCTTGAGATACTCCCTCTGAGCCACCTGTAATTGCACCAACTGGATTACTTACTGGTGCTGACCAGCTAAATGTTGTTCCAACAGGCACTATCTCAGAAGGAGAATCATCAGTCGGTTGAATATTAAATGTTTCACCATTACAAATTGTTTCATCTTTGTCAGTAATAACAGGAATCGGCTGAACCGTTAGAGTATATTCAAAAGGTGTTCCAGCACAACCATCTGCTATTGGAGTGATTATATAAACTAAATCCTGATCAGAATTAGTTGTACTTGTAATAGTTTGTGAAGGAATGAATGCAGTTGTACCACTTTCATCATATCCGGTTAAGTTTATATTTTCAGTTGATACCCAAGAATAGTTAGTTCCAGCAACATCTGAAGTGAAATCAAACTGCAATGAATTATCTTCTGAACATACATTCTGTGATGTAACAGTGTTTGTAATTATCGGGGTTTGACTTAATGTAATTACAACGGTGTCTGACGCCGGTGTATCACAATTTGAACCAACTGTAACAGTAATATCATATGTTCCAAATGAATTTAATTGTATCGTCGGAAATTCGTCTGAGTTTGTAGTTCCATTTACAAATGCATAATCAGAATTGGTAATTCCAGAACCGGATACTGTCCAAGTATAATCAGTTGGTGCTGAGAAACCAGTTGAGTATGTTGGTGTAATTTGATTTTCTAAATCAACTAATAAAGTATTAGTTGAGCAATATGTTTGTGATGCTATTGGGAAAGATACTGTGGGATTACCAAGAACATCAAAAGTTTCAGAATGAGTATCTGATCCACACTCTGTTGTGACGGTCAAATCAACTGTATATGTACCAACCTCAGTAAATGTAATAATCGGGTTTTGACTATTCAATGTTGTTGGATTTCCATCATTATCATTTCCAAGTGTGTATCCGGAATTGGGAGAAACAGTCCAAACATATGTGGGTGTTTCATTCGGTAACGTGAGATCACAATTAGCTTCAATTATATTTGAAGTATCAGTAAGAGTGATTTGCTCATTTTGGCATATGTTTCCGATATCGTTAAAATCTGCAGCAGGAATGTCTTCCACATTTACTGTATCTGTATATACAGATTCAGCTAAACATGCAGCTGGATTCACAGCTATTAATTTTATTTCCCAACATCCAATTTCATCAACATCTGAAGCTGGAATTAATAAGTCATCTCCAACTACCCATAATGAATTTAAAAGTGATACAGGTAAAAAGTCAGTAAAACTTGGCTTTTTTACCTGCCAATCGAAATTAACTTCTCCTGCACATTCTCCAGAAGTCGTTGGATATGATCCTGGGGTTGTGGTATTAATAGCCTCAATATCTTCATTTACACATTGTTCGGGATTTAAATTAAATTCAGCTTCTGGAGATTCAGCTGTGGCAATTTCTTTGGAAGCTCCCAACCCATTTTGAACATATGAATCACATTGTGGTTCATTTGAAGAATTTACAAGTCCTTTATTGAAAAGCTTTTTAGAAACGATGAAGCTATTATTACCATTTGCACTACATGAGGGTTGATCAAAAACGTGAGTTATGGGATCAATTGGATCCGTATAAAGTTCTAATAATTCTGCCTGAGTATAAATTTCAGGGGATGAACCATCTCCAAAATTAACAATATAGTAAGATCCCATGTAGTTACTTCCAATCCCAAGATTTGAGATATCCACAGAGAAAGTTACTTCCTCGCCTACACAAACAGTCTCTGAAGATGCATTACCAAAAATTGTTGCACTTGTATGAAATAAAAATGTGTAACCAAATACACTTACGTTACCAATGGAATCTGTTTCTGTTACTTCAAAATTATAGGTTCCAACAGTTAAATCTGCTGGTATTTGAAATATATTACTAGAAATGGCAGAAACAGCAGTTGATGTTCCATTTTCAATATCAATAAGTCTTACAGAAATAGTGTTATTTGAATTTGTGGGATTTACAGTGAAAAACTGATAACTCGATGGCATACTACCCGAAAGTGAGTTATAGTTTTGGTTCATAGACCCAATATATGGGTTAATAATATTAGCGTCTTCGTTCAAACACTGTGTAAAGTTGGAGTTTGAATCCATATTTGTTGTTACACTAGGAACATCTGAAATTCCAGAAGTACATTCTCCAACAGAAATTGTAGATGTTGAGGCACTTGTTACAGCAGGCTGTGTAGATCTGACTCTAAGTTGATAATCCCCAGCTGCCAAATTATCCGGAAGTGTTCCATTTATTAGCGGAGAATAAAAGTCATAAACTGTATTA
>CABZJM010000037.1 GCA_902526075.1 uncultured Bacteroidota bacterium | reverse complement strand
GTGTATTTTTCAAAATTAATATTGCCTCTTTAATTCCAGAAATTGTATTTCTTGGTAAATCTACTTGACCTGGATCTCCAGTGATCATAAATTTAGCATTCTTACCCATTCTTGTTAAAAACATTTTCATCTGTGAATGTGTAGTATTTTGACCTTCGTCAAGAATAACAAATGCATTATCAAGTGTTCTTCCTCGCATAAAAGCTAAGGGGGCTATCTGTATGACTTCATCCTCCATATATTTCTTTAATTTTTCGGCGGGAATCATGTCTTTTAGAGAGTCATATAAAGGCTGCATGTATGGATCTAATTTTTCCTTGAGATCACCAGGGAGAAAACCTAAATTTTCACCAGCTTCTATTGCTGGCCTTGTTAATATTATTCTTTTTACATTTTTATTTTTCAAGGCTTTAACAGCTAATGCTATTCCAGTGTATGTTTTTCCTGTTCCTGCAGGACCAATGGCAAAAACCATATCGTTTTTAATTACACTATCAATTATTTTTCTCTGATTTAATGTTTTAGCCTTGATAATTCTCCCACTAACACCATGTAGAATTGGTTTGTGACTATCAGCAGATGTTTCTAATTCAGCATCTGATTTAGTTAGAAGAGTTTCAATTTCGTTATCTGAAACAATATTATACCTTATGAAATAATTAATTATTTTATTGATTCTAATTTCTAATTCGGATAGATCTTCAGATTTTCCATATGCCTTAATTTGACTACCTCTTGCAACAATCTTCAAATTTGGGAAATTACTTTTTAAAACCTGTATATTTTTATTCTGTGGACCAAAAAAATCTTTTGGATCTATACTTTCAATTTTGATGATTTTTTCTTCCAAATTATTAATTGTTATTAATCAGGATATATTTTACTAGAATACTTAATCTAAAATACGTAATTTCATAACTACTTACATTATTTAATATTAACAATTTAATGTCTATTATTACTCTAATTACTGATTTTGGGAACAAGGATCATTTTGTTGCAAAAATCAAGGGGAATATATACAGTAATTATAATCAGGCCAAGATTGTTGATATTTCTAATAATGTTTCCCCATTCAATATTATGGAAGCTGCATATATTCTAGAAAATTCATACAAAAGCTTCCCCGAAAAAACCGTACATATTATTGATGTTGATTCTGAAAAGACGGAAGAAAAAAAACATATTATAGCTTTTTTAGATAATCATTTTTTTATTTCTGCAGATAACGGTATTTTGAGTATTTTGTCTCAAAGCGTTAATCCAGAAAAAATATATGAAATAAATATTGATGAGCAATTAAATCAAATTGATTCAAGCACCCAAATATTCTCAAAAGTAGCATGTCATTTGGCTAAAGGAGGTAAACCAGAACTTGTTGCAAAAGAAATCAATAAAATTAGGTCTGTAAAAAATCTACAACCTTTTATCAACGACGACTTATCTCAAATTATTTCGAGCATAATTTATGTTGATAATTTTGGAAATGTTGTAACAAATCTCAAAAAAGAACTATTTGAAAAAATTCAGAAAGGAAGAACTTTTGAGATTTCGGTTAGAAACTATAAGTTTAAAAGGATATATAATAATTATAGTGATATAGTTAATTTTGAAACAGCGGTAAATGAAAGAAATGATGAAGGAAAAGGGTTAGTTGTTTTTAACTCAAACGATCTTCTACAAATATCAATATACAGAAGTAATCCACAGAATGTAGGTACAGCTTCATCATTAATGGGGCTAAAAATTTATGACTCTGTAACCGTTTCATTTGATTGATTCATGTATGTTAATAAGTTTATTTAAGATTAATTTATCAATATGATATATTTGTTTAATATTTCAAATGAATATCTATGAAATTCATTGTTTCAAGTAATACTCTATTAAAGAAACTTCAAATCCTTGGAGGTGTAATAAATACCTCTAATACAATTCCAGTATTAGATCATTTTTTATTTGATTTAGAAGGTTCTAAACTAATAATAACCTCCAGTGATCTTGAAACTACAATGATTTCATCTGTTGATGTAGATAGTACTAGTAAAGGTTCTGTGGCAATTCCCTCAAAACTACTTATTGATACATTAAAAACATTTCCAGAACAACCACTTACTTTCACGGTAGAAGATAACAATACAGTTGAAATAAGCTCAAATCATGGAAAATATGCCTTAGCTTATACAGAGGGCGATCAATTTCCAAAAACTATTGCACTGGATAATCCGTCAAGAACGAAGATTTCAAGTGTTGTTTTGGCAAAGGCTATTAATTCAACAATATTTGCCTCAGGAAATGATGACTTAAGACCTGTGATGAGTGGTGTTTTTTTTCAGCTAAGTTCTGATAATTTAACTTTTGTCGCAACTGATGCCCATAAGTTAGTTAAATACAAAAGAAACGATTTAATGGCAAATACTCTTGCAGAGTTTATAATGCCAAAAAAACCTCTAAATCTTTTAAAAAATATTATAGACTCTGATCACCAAGTGTCAATTGAATACAACAATTCAAATGCTAAATTTGAGATGGATGGCCTGACTGTAATATGTAGATTAATAGATGGACAATACCCAAACTATGAAGCAGTCATTCCAACTGAAAATCCAAATGTTTTAACGATTGACAGATCACTATTGCTTAGTTCACTTAAAAGGGTATCAATTTTTTCAAATAAAACCACTCATCAAGTTAGACTAAAAATAGCAGGGGCTGAATTGAATATTTCAGCAGAAGATGTTGATTTTAGCAATAAAGCCGAAGAAAGATTAACTTGCGATTACAAAGGAGAAGATATTGAAATTGGTTTTAACTCCAGATTCCTAATTGAAATGACCAATAATTTAGATTGTAAAGAACTTAAATTGGAAATGAGTCTTCCAAACAGGGCAGGAATTCTTAAACCTCTAGATGGATATTCAGAAGATGAAGAACTTATAATGCTAGTAATGCCTGTTATGCTCAACAACTAAGCTATTTTTTAAAAACAACCAGCTTAGCCTTATAACCAGTTGATATCAACCATTTTTTATTTGAAAGTTGTTTTCCAAATTCATCAAGTACAATTAATTGAGCTGTATTAGGGCTTGACTCCCCCTCGTTCAAGGCTATGAAATCAATATTATTATATCCTTCTTCAAGATCGACATCAACTACATAAAATACAGCTGATAATGAAATATTTGGATGTATAACAGCGCCATTGATCATAAGCCTAATTCTGTCGCCATCAACATATTCATGATCTCTACACTTGATTATGATGTATTCAGAATTAGTTTCTAAATCACCTAAATAAAAATCTTTACTAAACTTAGATTTATTTACACTACCTTCAATAAATGTTTGACGAATTTTCCAAGTTGGAGTTACTAAATCGGTTTTATTTGTGATATCAATTTCTTCTTTACTCGTATTAAAATCAAAATTTAAATTATAGTCAAAGAAACTTTTTTGTTCTTTATTAGTTAGTCCAATTGATTTAATCCTGTTGAGATTAAAACTCTCTTTATTTATATTATTTGTATCTAAAGAATTTATTTTCAAGAACTTAATTGCAGTTTCTTGGGCAAGAGAATTTATAAATAAAAAAAGAAAAATAAATAATAATTTGTAGTGCTGCATTATCCTCTAAATAAT
>CABZJM010000036.1 GCA_902526075.1 uncultured Bacteroidota bacterium | reverse complement strand
AGACTAAATGGGATATTGTTTATTGTAAGTATTGCAGAATCTACACCATTATAATATTCATTATTTATTAAAATATTCCAATCGATTCCGTCAGATGATGATTCCCATAAATAACTTTCAATTGTTTCAGATTCAATGATAATCTGCATTGTACCATCTTCACAAACAATAATTTCAGATTCAGGTTGAGTGTCAATAGTTATTGGTGCATTGATTGTGAAATCATCATTAATTGGCAGCGTATAACCATCTGCTCCACTGGTTACAAGACCGGTAAGAGCATTAGTTGTAAAAGGTACATTCCCTAATAAGCCATCATCATTCTGATCTGTATAACCAGCTTCAACAACATCTAAGCAGCCATCAGAATCAGAGTCCAAATCAATGTAATTATAAAAGTCATCATCATTTGAATTTAACAATGTAAAACCTAAAATACTAGAGTCTATTTCGGTTTCAATTGTATTTGATAGACCATTATTTCCAACCTCAATATCATCAATAGTACCGTTTGAATCGTTGTCATTTACGAATATTAAGGCACCAGATTCATGTAAATCATATATACCATCATTGTCAGAGTCCAAATCCAGATAATCTAAAACACCATCATTGTCAAAGTCAAGAGGTGTAAAATTATCACCAAATACATCATCATAACCGTCTCCATTTGTGTCTATATTCAGAATTGGATTATAATTATTTCCGCTAGCCTCAACAATATCTAAAATACCATCATTATCACTGTCATAATCTCTGGCGTCAACGATTCCGTCTCCATCAGAGTCAATTGGGACACATGTGGCTGTAACGTTAAAAATTGTGGAATTTGAATTTTCATTATTAGAGTTATAATGAATTAATTCAAAAAAGTTTGTTAAGTGGGTGTAAAATTTAAATGTTGAATCAGCACTATCTAAGTTCTCACCGTTAACCCTAAATCTGATTTCAAAATTTGAAAAATTTGTTATTCCACTTTCAAAAATCCCATCAAAATTAGTGTCAATGAGAATCTGATCATCTGGGTCAAGTAATGTTAAAGTTTTATCAAAAGGCACTTTTAAACTGAACCATTCTTGATTACCCATTGTATTTGTTGTAATTGGATTTCCTGTAACAGGGTCAAAAAATGAACTATAAGTAATTGCTAAGCTTATTTCATTATCAAATGTGACTGACGAAGAGATATAACCATCTTGCGGATTATTTTCATTGTTAATAGTAGCAGGTGGAGATAAAGTCTGCCAATTACCAATTTCATCTCCAATCCAATCTGAATTTAAAATATCTGATGATTCTGAGTCAAATGTGTAATTATAGAGTCCCTCAATTGTACCACCAGTGTCAACAGTTAAATCAATTGTTTTATCACCCAGTGATTCAAAGCAATCCAGTAATCCATCATTGTCATTGTCGACATCTACATTATCGTTGACTCCATCGTTATCATAATCTTCAGGGCATGCGCTTACAGGAATATTATTTGAAAGGAGTGAACCTTCACAACCATCGATCAAACCTGAAATTTGATAATATCCAGGCTCAGTCGGAGTAAAACTGTTTGAATTTGCACTAGCGATTGGTACATCATTATAATACCACTGATATTGATCATATGTAGAAATACTACTTAAGCTTAATGTAAGGTTTGGAATACATAAATTATCTTCATTATTTAAAGTTTCGAGAATGATTTCAGGTCTAAATTCAAAACCAGAATAATAACCTCCAAATGTAGCATAATCATAGGCTCCAAATGTAGCAACATATACTTGAGCAGTGGATTCAATACTGATATCTCCGATTAAACCTTCAATTGTATATGTCTCGTAAAGTGGATTAGCATTGACAATCTCAGCAATTGCTCCATAAGATTCAATGGGATTTCCGTTAATATTTACTTCAGCACCAGCTTCAGTAGCAATGGTGATTACACCTCCAAAAATTTCATCTCCAATTTGACTTACTCCTGGGATATTGTCAACACTTTTTGGAGTTTTACAATTGATAGGGGGGACGTAAAAAAGGCCAACATTAGCTACACCATTAGTTATTCCAAATGCACCTTCTGAACCAGGTCTGGTACCACCGATAACTTGATATGCAAATACTGGATTACTTGTGTTGACATACATATTGTGGGATTGATTGGTCGGTGGTTGGTCATCAGCATTAAGCTCTGGATTTACTGGAATGCCATTTACTGTTTCCGGGTATCCATCATCATTAACATTTCCATTTCCAGTATATACAGTATTTGAGTAGCTAGCACCATAAAATGTTGACGGAATGGAATAATACTCGCCAGCGTTAATGGTTGTCTGTAGGTTGCCGTTAACATAAATTTCGGTATTATCTTCATGTGCAACTATTAATGGTCTTTCAACTTCATCTGGCCCTAAACCCCTAACAAATATATATTCGCTTCCAATAATTCCTGCAGGAGCAACCTGATCTATTCCCAAGTCCTGTCCTCCACCTTCATTATAGTTAGAATTGCTTCCGTTAAAAGAGCCTGAATTTACTGCAATCGGTTTATCAGATTCAATTAAAGTACCAATTAGACCTGCAGCATTAGCTGAATTAGTATTACTTGGGTATGGAGTTATTGCAACTGAGTAGCTTTCACCTGCGTTAAGTGTTATGTTTTCTGTAGGAATATTATTAATTATAGTTACTCCATTTCCAAATTCTTTAAAGTCAACATTTGTATTATCTTGAGTAGCTAAAACCGAAACAAAATTCAAATAGTTTGAGGGAGTACCACCGGTTAAATTTCCTTCGTTTTCAAAACTTCCAGCCCTAAATTCTGTTCCTAATGCCGCAGTACCTTTACTAACTATTCCTCCAGCCTGGTAATAACTTCCAGCAAATAATCTAGCTGAAACATAAGTAAGGTCTTCAGATTCAATAATGAATCCTTTATTGTCATAGGCGTTGCCATCTAAACTTCCAGCAGTTATTATCAAATTAGTATTTATACCACTTCCAATGTAATACTCCCACGGTACTGAATTCGAAACTGTGCCTGTGATATCTGTACCACCCATAGGTTTAATAACTACATTAACTGGTGCCTCGCTTGGGGTGGAAATATATAAATATTGGTCTAAAGGATTGGCTGCTCCATTTCCAGTAGTTGTGATAGGGGGGATGTAATGACTTTTACTGTATTGAGCAAAAGTGGTGTTATAGCTTAATGCTATCAGTATTATAAAAACTGTTCTCAATATCCTCATAAAGCCCATCTGTTTAATAACTTAATTTAGTCAAAGGAAATACCCAAAATACATAACAAAAACAAAGCCATTTCCAAATGGATAAAGATAATAAAAAAAATACCCCCTTATGTGAAAGGGGGATATTTCATAACAACTCTACTTTATTATATCAAAACTTCTTTTGATGAAGTTTGTTAATTCCTCTCCACTCAGAAGACCGTGAGAAAGTTTTGCTAAATCTAAACTTTGATTAATTAACCTTTCTTGTTTTTTCTTTGTCTTGGTATTTAAAATTTGAGAAATAAATTCTGAATTTGTGTTTACAACTAAATTGAACATTTCAGGCATATTACCGGCTCCAAACATTCCGCCACCACCACTTTGCTGCATTTCTTTCATTCTTCGCATAAATTCAGGATTGGTTATTATAAATGGATTTTCTTTAGAATCCATGGATTCCAACTTTATAACAAACTTTTCATCATTAACAACATTCTTTACAATTTCCTCTAATTCCTTTTTTTGATCATCATTTAGTTTTGAGACCTTATTTTTGTCCTTATTGATCAGATTATCTATATGATCTGAATCAACTCTTGCAAATTGAATTTTTTCTTTTGAAGACTCTAGCTTTTGAATTAAATGGCTAACTATAGGGGAGTCTAACAAAAGAACTTCATATCCCTTATCTTTAGCATTTTCAATATAACTATGCTGGGCTTGCTTATC
>CABZJM010000035.1 GCA_902526075.1 uncultured Bacteroidota bacterium | reverse complement strand
GGCCATAGGGGCTTATTCTAATGATGAAAATGGATCTAACGCAGGGCATGTGCGTATCTACTCTTGGGATGGCGAGGCTTGGGGTCAATTAGGAAATGATATTGATGGAGAGGCTGCTAATGACTACTCAGGAACTTCTGTATCGATCGATAGTGACGGATCTCATGTGGCTATAGGAGCTTATGGAAATGGTGGAAATGGAACAGCCTCTGGGCATGTGCGTATCTACGAATACTCAAGTGGTTCTTGGGCTCAAGTAGGAAATGATATTGATGGGGAGGCTGCTAATGACCGCTTTGGGTTTTCTGTGTCGATCGATAGTTATGGATCCCATGTGGCTATTGGAGCAAATGAAAGTGGGTCTTACGCAGGGCATGTGCGTATATTGGCTCCTTATGGGGTTAACGGGAATAACCCTGATACCGATCTTAGCGCCAATAGTTTAACAACTAGTGGTGCCACTACTGCGGGTTCATTAACAGTTGATTCTGTGGTGATTGATGGAACCACTATTGGTCATAGTTCAGACAGTGATTTGATGACCCTTGCAAGTGGGTCTCTTACAGTAGCAGGTGATGTTACCATCTCCTCAGATGCTAGACTTAAGTCTAATATTGTAGCCCTTGGACCTACACTCATTAGTCTTTTGCAACTAGAGGCAAAAAGCTACACCATGAAAAATGATATAGAGCAAAAACAAAAGATTGGACTCCTCGCACAAGAAGTGCAAAAAGTGTTTCCAGAGCTTGTCAGTGAAGATAACAATGGAATGCTCGCTGTGAATTATCAAGCTCTTGTGCCCGTGCTTATCAATGCACTTAAAGAACAAGAAAACAACTACAATGAATTAGAAAAATCCTTAGAGATGTTAGAAAAAGAAGTTTTAAAAAATAAATAAATATGAAAAAAATATTAGCAATTTTACTATTCCCACTTTTTGGTTTTGCACAGGATTACAGTTTTAGCTCGGCTGATATTTCTGGGGCTTTAACTGCTGCATCACTAACAGTTGACAATGTGGCTGTAGACAATGCAACAATTGGACTTAGCTCGGACACAGACCTACTAACTGTTGCTAGCGGCTCGTTAACACTTGCAGGAGATTTAGTTACTTCTTCTGATAAAAATTTAAAGAGTAATATTACAAGCCTTGGTCCAGTTCTGACAAAGTTAATTTCATTAAATCCAAAAAGATATACAATGAATAATGATGCAGAGCAAAAAGAAAAAATTGGTTTACTCGCGCAAGATATTCAAGCTGTCTTTCCTGAATTGGTAGATGAAAATAATGAATATATGTCGGTTAATTATCAAGCATTAATTCCTATTTTAATAAGTGCTGTGAACGAACAAACCAAAAGAAATCAATCCTTAAAACAAAGAATTGAAACTTTAAAATCCAAAATACAATGAAAAAAATATTTACACTTTTAGCATTAACTGTCACATTTAGTATGAATGCACAAATATGGTATTCAGCAACAAACAATTCAGGCAGTGGTGCTTCAGCAATTGGACAAAGCACAACAGCAAGTGGATATAATTCTACAGCAATGGGAAGATACACAACAGCAAGTGGAATTTATTCTACAGCAATGGGAAGTTACACAACAGCAAGTGGATTTGCTTCTACAGCAATGGGAAGATACACAACAGCAAGTGATTTCAGCTCAACCGTAATTGGACAATACAATTCTTCAGGTTCATCAGCAACAAGTGCAGATTCATTTTCTACTTCTGCCCCCGCTTTTGTAGTTGGAAATGGTACAGATTCCTCAAATAAGTCTGATGCTTTTAAAGTAATGTTTAATGGAGATACTTATGTGTCATCAAGTCTATACCTCGCAGGGACGGCAATTACTGCTACAGCTGCAGAGATAAACCTGTTAGACGGATTAACAACAATTGGTTCAGGAATTTTATCTTCTGTAACAGAAAATGGTAATACAGGGGTGAGACTATCTACATCAAATACTTCCAATCACGGAGATATAGGCTCTAATGCAGTTGATTTGAGTTATTCGGATTCTTCAAGCACAACAAAAGGTGCAACGGGAACATCTTCTACAGCAACGGGAAGAGAAACTACAGCAAGTGGAAATTATTCTACAGCAATGGGAAGAGAAACAACAGCAAGTGGAGCTCGTTCTACGGCAATGGGAAGAAGCACAACAGCAAGTGGAGACGATTCTACAGCAATGGGCAATAATACTGTTGCAAGTGGAAGTTATTCTACAGCAATGGGAAGAGAAACAACAGCAAGTGGAGCTCGTTCTACGGCAATGGGAAGAAGCACAACAGCAAGTGGATATAATTCTACAGCAATGGGAGGTTACACAACAGCAAGTGATTATGCCTCAACAGTTATTGGACAATACAACTCTTCAGGTTCATCAGCAACAAGTGCAAATTCATTTTCTACATCTGCCCCGGCTTTTGTGATTGGAAATGGTGCAGATTCCTCAAACAAATCGGATGCATTTAAAGTACTTTTTAACGGAGATGCTACAGTAAGCAATGACCTTACAGTAAGTGGAGATGTAGTGATTTCATCCGATGCGAGATTAAAGTCAAACATTGTATCTCTTGGTTCTACACTTCCTAAACTATTACAAATAGATGGTAAGTCCTATGAGATGAAAGGCAAACAAAAGATAGGTGTGCTTGCACAAGAGATTAAAGAAGTATTTCCTGAACTTGTAAGTGAGGATGACAATGAAATGTTAGCAGTAAACTATCAAGGATTAGTGCCTGTACTTATCAATGCATTGAAAGAGCAACAAAGCGAAATAGACGAACTAAAAGAGATAGTTCAGGAATTAATCTCAGAAAAATAATATTTTTACACAATGAAAAAAATTACAATTATATTTTTACTTATTTGTGGATTTACATATTCACAAAACCTTACTGTCGAAAGTGGTGCTTCTTTAACCATTGAAAAAACAGGGACCGCAACAGTTGGAGGAAATTTTTCCAATTCTGGAACGGTTACAATGAATTCAGATGCAGATGAATTTTCAGCTATTAAAATTTCAGGAACAACTTCTGGAAATGTTACCTACAATAGGTTTGTTAATGTAGCTTCATCAAATGAATGGGACTTAATTGGTTCACCGGTAGATGGATTATCAATTTCAAGTTTTGTTAGCACAAACACTTCTGGAACAGCAACTTTAGCCACTAATGGTTCTGCGTATGCTGTTGGATATTATGATAATAGCACAGATACGTGGACAAACTACACGACTGGAACTGTTGGAGGTGCTGGAAATTTTGATATTGGAAAAGGATATCAAATGGGAACAGTAAGTGGAGGGACACAAATTTTAGCATTCACAGGCACTATTTCATCAAGTGATGAAACCCAATCCGTGATTAACAATAATGCAGCTAACAGTGGTAGTGGTAGAAGATGGAACTTAGTAGCCAATCCATATCCAACATACATTAATGCTAATGATGATGCCGATAATACAAATAATTTTTTAACTACTAATGCTAGTAAAATTGACAGTAATTTCTTGGCTGTCTACGGATGGGATGCTGATGGTTCTGGATATACCGCAAGAGGGCATGACTATAATTCTAATGCCGCCGTTTATTTTGCACCCGGCCAAGCTTTTATGATCGCATCTGATGATACAAGCGGTGAAAATATAACCATTGCTGAAGCTATGCAAACAGTATCACCAGCTTCATCTGACGATTTTATTTCTGGTGATGTGATGGAAAATACCGAAATATATTTAAGGTTGTATAATTATGATGAGTTGATTGAAGACGCACATATTAAGTTTCAGGACAATATGACTTTAGGTCTTGATCCAGGTTATGATCTTGGCGATTTTTATCAAGAGGCATCCATTACAACTAGGCTTGTTGAAAATGATGAGGGCTTCAACTTTGCTCACCAGCAATTACCGGTTTCAGCTATGGAAAATGCTGTGATCCCATTAGTGATTAATCAATCAGCAGGTCAAGAGTTTAGAATTAATCTTCATACAGCGACTATTCCAGACCCTAATGTGTATTTGGAAGATGTTGAAGAAGGAACCTTTACAAATCTTTATGAAGGGGACTTTGTTTACACTCCT
>CABZJM010000034.1 GCA_902526075.1 uncultured Bacteroidota bacterium | reverse complement strand
GGATATCTTCTTTCTAGAAAATAATCCCTGTCTTCTTCTTTAATCTCTGTAGGTTTTAAATTTCCATTTCTAATCCCTTCAACATCTTCAACATTTTTTGGGACCCAGATACGACCATCATTTCTAAGTGATTCCGACATCAAAGTTAGTTTGGATTGATGATCACCAGAAACAGGTATACATGTAGGATGGATTTGTGTAAAGCAAGGGTTTGCAAAATAAGCACCTCTTTTGTGAGCTTTCCATGCAGCCGTAACATTGCTTCCCATTGCATTGGTAGATAAATAAAAAACATTTCCATAACCTCCAGATGCCAAAACAACTGCATGTGCTGAGTGTCTTTCAATTTCACCATTCACAAGGTTTCTTGTGATGATTCCTCTTGCTTTTCCGTCAACCAAAACAACATCCAACATTTCGTGTCTATTGTACATTTTAATTTTACCTCGAGCCATCTGTCGATTCATAGCTGAATAAGCTCCAAGCAATAACTGTTGACCAGTTTGTCCTTTAGCATAGAAGGTTCTAGAAACTAATACACCACCAAAAGATCTGTTATCTAAAAGGCCCCCATAATCTCTGGCAAAAGGGACTCCTTGGGCTACACATTGATCAATAATATTTGCTGAAACTTCAGCTAGTCTGTAAACATTTTCTTCACGAGAACGGTAGTCGCCGCCTTTAACGGTATCATAAAATAATCTGTAAATAGAATCGCCATCTCCTTGATAATTTTTTGCAGCATTAATACCACCTTGAGCAGCAATTGAATGTGCACGTCTTGGTGAATCTTGAAAGCAAAATGCTTTTACATTGTATCCCAATTCAGCTAGGGTTGCGCATGCAGATCCACCAGCAAGGCCAGTACCAACCACTATAATATCAATATTTCTTTTGTTGGCAGGGCTAACTAGGTTGATAATATTTTTATGGTTTGTCCATTTTTTATCTAAATCACCCTTAGGCAGATTGGAATTTAAATAATTGGAATAAGAATCATTTTTGACATTATTAAATAGATCGTTAATGTCGAAAGTTTTCACCTTTTCTTTAAGTAGTTTATTTTTCTTTTTGTGATTGGGGTCAGAGTCTTTAATGGGGCTTCTCTTTGATGATTTATGCCAGTCACTATTCCAGTCTGATAATCTGCACTTGACACCCGTACTCTTTTTAATAATTTTTGTTTTGTTAGTCTTTAAACATTTGTGATAATATCGGATGCATATCATAAGTTCATCTGAAGCTTTATATTCAGACTTAGGTCGTCTGTAATTCAAAGAGTATGTTAACTTCTTTTTTGACATTTCTAAATTTTAAGCAAAAATAATAAATAATTGAATTTTATAATAAAAAAATTAAAATAATTTGTAACACTTATTGTAACACGTTTATTTACAATCAATTATATTTATATATGATTAAATTGTAACACTTTTATAACACATTTTTGGATAAAATATAATTAATGTGTTAAATAATGAAAGATTGCTATAAAGCAAAAACCAAGTGGTATGCCAATCGAATATGCATAACTGAGGGTTTTGACTGATGAAGCGTATGATTTATTAGCGCCCATTGATTTTAAAGATGATGAAAACCCGTGGAGTAAATGAAGGGATAATAACACAAAAGAAATACAATAGAAAACTACCTTATAGGGATCTTGAAATTTTTCAACAAGCTCATGATGGTATCTATTTGGGTCATCTGGTAAAAATTCTATATACTTATAATTCATTTCTGGAATCCAAAAATCTCTAAAATGAAGAAAAAGAAATGACAGTATTACTAATCCACTCCAAATCATATTTCTGCTCATCCAGGTTGAGTTAGCACCACCTCTTACTTTTTGATACTCATATTTTGTGGATCTTCGATTTTGGATTTCTAAGTAGAAGCCCATAACAAAGTGAAAAATAACTCCAAAAATTAATATTGGCTGTAATATAAATTGTACTAAAAAGTTTGTTCCCATGAAATGTGAGAGCATGTTAAAGATGTCTTCACTAAAAACTGAAGTAATATTAATGATAAAATGTTGTAGTAGAAAAATCATCAAAAAAATTGCAGAGAGAGCCATTGCTACTTTCTTGCCAATAGATGTTAGTAAGAAATTCTTCATCATTTTAAATTGTAACACAAAAATAAGCAGCATTAGATTCTTAGACAAAAAATTAATACTTTAAATGACTTAATATTATCTTTGGATCAATAGAATTAAATTCAAGTCAATGAAGTATCAAAAAATAGATTCAAAACTATTCGTCAAAAACAGAAAAAACTTTTTGGGCAGAATGAAGCCCAATAGCATTGCTTTTTTTAATTCTAATGATATATATCCAATAAGTGCAGACTCAACTCTTCCATTTGAACAACATCGTGATATTTTTTATTTAAGTGGTGTCGACCAAGAAGAAAGCGTTTTAATGTTGTGCCCAGGCTGCTCTGATAACAGCTTAAGAGAAGTACTCTTTTTAAAAGAGACCGATGAACATATAGCTGTGTGGGAAGGACCCAAACTTAATAAAAAACAAGCATTTGAAACCAGCGGAATTAAATCGGTTTTTTGGTTAGATGAAATGGAAAATATTATTGATAAAGTAATGAATGAACGTGAAACAATTTACTATAATCATAATGAACATTACAGAGCAAAAATTGAAATGGAAACTAGAGAAGAAAGATTTAACAAATGGCTTGATTGTAAGTATCCAAACAAATTAAAAGAAAGAAGTAATCCAATTCTTCAGCATTTTAGATCAATAAAGGACCCTATTGAATTAGAACTTATTCAAAAGGCTTGCGATATAACAAATAAGGGATTTAGAAGAGTCTTGAATTTTGTAAAAGATGGTGTTTGGGAATATGAAATTGAAGCGGAATTTATACATGAATTTTTAAGAAATAGATCAAAAAAGTTTGCATATACACCAATTATTGCTTCAGGAAATAATGCAAATATTCTTCACTACATCGAGAATAATAAACAATGCAAGGACGGAGAGCTAATACTAATGGATGTTGGAGCTGAATATGCAAATTATTCAAGTGATATGACTCGAACAATTCCTGTTTCAGGTAGATACTCAAAAAGGCAAAAAGATATTTATAATGCCGTATTAAGAGTTAAAAATGAAGCTACGAAAATGCTAATACCGGGAACAAATTGGAAGGAATATCATGTTGAGGTTGGAAAACTTATGACATCCGAGCTTATTAGTCTAAGGCTACTTGATAAATCTGATGTTCAAAATGAATCAAAAGAGAAACCGGCTTATAAAAAATACTTTATGCATGGAACCTCACATCATATGGGGCTAGACACACATGATTATGGGCTATTAGATAAACCAATGACTGAAAACATGGTGTTTACAGTTGAGCCTGGAATATATTTACCCGATGAGGGGTTTGGTATAAGATTGGAAGATGATGTTGTGATACAAAAAAGTGGCAAACCAATTAATCTAATGAAGGATATTCCTATTGAGGTTGAAGAAATAGAAAATTTAATGAATAATTAAATCTATACTTTATTATATTATACACAAATAGTATAGATAATAAACTACTCATAATTAGATATTTCTCCAGTGTTCCCACAGATTACTTTCATAGTATTTATCTATTACATTCGTAAAGTTTAACTTAGGAGAATCTATAAAAATTGTTTTAGCTCTAGTATTTATAAAATCTGAAATAACGTTAGAAACAATCATTTTTACTTCGTCCTTTATAAATTCCATTTTCTTAGTATTTAAATCCTCTAAATAAAATTGTTGTAGTCTTGATTTTAGTTTAGACTCGTTTCCTAAATAAAATGATTTAGTAGCTTTTTTATACTTTACTATACAAATATAAGTAGAGGACCTTTTATCAAAACCAATCGATATTATGGGTAAAACTTTTAATGACTTTAAAGCTTTTTTATTTGCTTTGGATATTTCAATATTAACAATATCGAGACTATCTTTTAAGGATCTTAGAGTAGTCTTGTAAGATCTGATTTTATTAATCATTTTTTCCTTATCTGATTGTAAAACACCTAGCTTATCGATTTGATCAGCTAACTCATCATCGATATCCTTGAAGTTATTTTTTTTAATCCACTTAATTATATCCATAATTTTAAATCTATACTAAATTTACAAAAAATAATTT
>CABZJM010000033.1 GCA_902526075.1 uncultured Bacteroidota bacterium | reverse complement strand
GTTTTTCTGTAATATTTCTGGTATCATTAGTATACTTTAATAAACCAATAATTGAATATGTACAAAAAGAAATCAATTCCTTTAAGTTAGATGATTCAATTCATGCGCTTTCAAATAAGTCTAGGTTTGGCATTCAACAAGCCATGTTTAGGGTTTTTACTGAGCACCCAATATCGGGTACAGGTTATGGTCTTCAAGCGTTTGAGTCTAGAAAAAAATATCCTGCATGGGCGAAGAAAAATAATTGGGAATTCAGATTGAAATATCTTAACCAAAATGATAAAAGATTTCCCCCGGGCTACAATATGTATTTAAGGATCCTCAGCGAAACAGGCATAGTGGGACTGCTATTTTTCGGATTAATTATTTTACAAATTTTTCTATGGTGTTACAATAATTTAAAATCTGAAAACTCAATACTCGCTTTTATAATTTTCATTTCGATGATTGGTTTTTCACTCAATTGGCTTAAAATGGATTCATTTAGAATTTACTTTTTTTGGCTATGTTTAGCCTTGATTTGGATTATTGAATTAAGAAAAGATATAAGAAATGGATAAAAGACTGATTATAACAATTCCACATTACAACAATTTTGAAGGATTGTTAACATCAATTCGATCAATTAGAGAACAGTTTGAAATTGATATTGTCATAACAGATGATGGTAGTAATTCAAAGCTGAATGAGGAATTAATTATATCCTCTTACAAAAACCAAGGAAAAATCTTCTTTCAATATTTAGATAAAAATTATGGGGTTGGAATAGCTGCTAACAAATGCTTACACTTCGTAAAAAAAGGTAGCTACAAATATATGGCGAGACTGGATGCTGGCGACATATGTTATGAAAACAAGTTCATGAAACAATTAAATTTTTTAGAAGCTAATCATGATATTAAGCTTGTTGGAACATGGGCTAGAGTATTAGGCTCTAATAGAGATTTTTTGTTTAACATAAAACATCCAACACATCACAATCAGATAAAAAGAAGGATGTACTTAAACAGTATGTTTGTAAACCCAACAGTTGTTTTCGAAACATCTATTTTAGAAACAGTACCTGAATATCCAGAAGAGTATCGATATGCTGCTCAAGACTATGCTTTTTTCTTCAAAGCAATTAAGTATTTTAAATGTGCAAATATGCCAGAAATTCTGTTAGACTATATAATTGATAGCGATTCTATTTCAACAAAAAAAAGAAAACTACAAGTAACAAACAGAATAAAAATTATAATAGATAATTTTAGATTTGGTTTCTATCCAGTTTATGGATTAATAAGAAACTCTATTTTATATTTTTTCTCTAGAAGCTCAACAACTTCTATAAAAAAATTAGGGCAAGATGAATTTTAATTTAGAAAAAACATATAACTATTTAGCTGCCTTAATTTGCATTTCCATTCCATTTATGACATATGCTAAGGCCTTTGTTAATATATGTATGATATGTCTTTTTTTAATTATGGTTGTTTTATTTAATAAAGACAAGGTAATCAATATAGTTAATCAGAGATTTTTTAAAGCCCTCACTATTTTTTTAATCTTCATTGTTATTTACTCTTTATTTAATGGCTCTTTTTTTGAAGATTTTGCAGAGTCACGTAAAATTGCTCAAATAATTTTATTGCTTATTTTATTTTCATTTGTAAATGATAAAAGATTTTTAATTTATGGGTTTGTCACAGGGGTCCTAGTAAGCAGTTTGATAACAGACCTGAACATTCTTTTCTATTACTTTAACTCATCCGATCTTTTAATTTCTAAATTTTCTGTCGAAGACCTATATGTTACTCAAAGATTATACCTAGGTTTTTTTGTTGTAATTTCAATTGTCTTATTGTCATTTTTATTTCATAAAACCAATAGAAATAAACAAAAGGTTTTTTATGCCTTGCTAATTCTATTTTTTATATTCTCCTTGTTTTTGATTTCCTCTAGAAGCGCAATATTAATTGCATTTCTTGTTTTGTTAATTACAATTATTTACAATTCAAAATCGGTTTTTACCATTGGTGTTTTGCTTGCATCATTGGTAATTTTCTCAACAATTATTATTACAAACAAAAACCTATCAAATAGGTTTTTGTATTCACAGGATTCTGTAAGAACATCTTTTATTGAAAAGATAAAAACTCATGAACCAAGATATGATATATGGAAGTTTTCACTACAAATTTTTGATGAGCAAAATTTAGGTTTTTTTGGTCTGGGAACTTACAAGACACAAGAATTATTAGTTGAAAAATACAATTTAATGCCAATTGATAAAAGAAGAAATTGGTTTATCCAAAGAAATTTTAACACCCACAATCAATATATTGACATAATACTTTCTTTTGGATTTCTAGGCCTTATTTTATTTGCTGTCTTCATAAGAGAAACCTTGATAAAAACCTACAAGAATGTCTATTCGCTTAACCTAATTTTAAGTTTGATACTGTTTTTAGTGATTGAAAATTTATTTCACAGACAACTTGGATCATTTATTTTGGCCCTAATAATAGTTATAGCTGTTCATATAATCAATTTACAAAATGAAAAAGATACTAGTAGCTGATTGGCTTGACAGATATGGTGGTGCCGAAAGGGTTTTAACAGTCTTAATCAGGCAATATGATTTTGAAAAATGCTATACGCTAATTAACATAATGTCAGACAATGATCTTGCAAAGGTTTTTCAAGAAAAAAAAGTTCAAATTATTGAATCTAATCTAAAGTTTTTAAAGTCGAATTTTAGATACTTATTTTTTTTATTTCCTTATTTTATGTCAAAATTTGAGAATGATAAAGACAATAAATTAATTATATCCTCCTCTTTTTCAGTAGCCAAAGGATTTAAAAAGAGAAGAGGCCAAATACATATTTGTTATTATCAGGCAAGAAACCAGCGGTATATTTGGGATAATGAGAAAATTTATTTTTCATTCTGGCAAAGGGTAATCCTCTTCCCTCTTTTTAAATTGTTACGCTATATTGACATTAACCACTCCAAAAGGCCAGATTATATAATTGCAAATTCTTATTTTTTAAAAAATTGGATTAAAAAAACATATAATATTGACTCTAAGGTGATATATCCACCAGTTGACACCAACTTATTTAAACTTGTAAAAGAAAAAAAAGATTATTTCATAACAGCAGCAAGACTAGAGCCCTACAAAAGAGTTGATTTATTAGTTAAAGCCTTTAACCACTCAAAAGAGACCCTGTATATTGTTGGAGATGGATCAATGAAGAATAAATTAAAAAAAATGTCCAATCCTAACATAAAGTTTTTTGATTTTCTTCAGCCGTCTGAGGTCATGAAACTAGTAAGTAAGGCAAAAGCATTTATTCACGCAGGTATAGAAGATTTTGGGATAGCTCCAGTAGAGGCTCAATCAACGGGAACGCCAGTAATAGCATATAATATGGGTGGTCTTTCAGAAACAATAGTTGAAGGAAAAACAGGAGTGTTTTTTAATTCTCAGTCGGTTGATGCAATTTTAGAAGCATTAATACGTTTTAAAAAGATTGAGTTTGATTATGAGGCTATTAGTATGCACGCTGACCAATTCTCTGAGAAAAATTTTGCAAAGAATATTCGAAATTACATTGACTTAAAATTAAAAGAAAAAGTTTCCTGATGGTAAAAAAGTATGCAGGGAGGTATTCAAAATATCTAAGACCAATTTCAATAATATTTGATTTATTGGTAGTAAGTTCTTTTGTCTATTTGTTTTTGGACCAAAGTTTATTCAGGGTCACTCCGATACTTGTTTTTTCTGCTCTTTGGATAATATCTACCCTAATAACAAAATTTTATGAAGTATATAGGTTTACCAAATTGATTAGGATTATTTCATATATTTTTTATCAGTTATTATTATTTTCAATTTTAGTTTTTGCTTTTTTCGGTGCAGTTCAAAGCCCGACACCTGGACTATCTCAAACCTTAGTGTTTTTGCTTTATACATTTGTAATAATTTCATTATTCAAGCTTACACTATTTTATGCTTTGCAAAGCTACAGGCTAGGGTTTGGGGGAAACTTCAGAAAGACCATAGTAATAGGAAATGATGAGTCGGTGACAGAACTAAAAGAATTTTTTCTTAATCAAAAGGAGTTAGGGTATGAAAATAGAATGACTTTTAAATTTAACCATCCTTCCGACTTAAACTTAGATGAGTGTTTTGATTTTATTCTTACAAGAAATATCGACGAAGTTTACTGCTCAGCAAATGAACTAGATGAAAGCCAAATAAGCTGTTTAATTACATTTTGTGAAAATAATTTCAAAATTTTAAAATTTATTTCTAAAAGAGGAGGCCTATTATCAAAAAAATTAAAAACTGACACATATGGCCTGTCAACAGTTCAGTCATTAAGAGAAATGCCACTATCTAACGACTTTAACACAATATTAAAACGAACATTTGATATTGTTTTTTCATTATTCGTAATTGTTTTGTTACTATCATGGATAACACCAATTATAGGTTTGATAATAAAAATTGAAAGTCGAGGACCAGTGTTTTTCAAGCAAACCAGAAATGGCATAAAGTTCAGAGAGTTTATCTGTTATAAGTTTAGATCAATGATTGAAAATAACAATGCAGATATTCAGCAGGCAACTAAAAATGATAAGAGAGTGACC
>CABZJM010000032.1 GCA_902526075.1 uncultured Bacteroidota bacterium | reverse complement strand
TACCGAATATAGATCTAAAATATTAATGGACCGTGCTCAAACGCCATCAACACTTGGGTTACAAGCACCAATTAGGGCAAATGTTGGTGAAGCTTCATCTAAAGGTTTTGAATTTACTATTGATTATAAAGAAGATTTTAAAAACGATTTTTTCATTTCAGCAAGAGCTAATTTCTCTTATGCAACTAGCAAATACGAAGTATATGATGAGTTAGATTATGTTTCAGCAGGGCTTCCTTGGAGGTCTAGGATCGGATTAAATTTATCTCAACCTTTTGGCTATATTGCTGAGAGGCTTTTTATAGACGAAGCAGATATTGCCAATTCCCCATTTCAAACTTTTGGTGAATACATGCCTGGTGATATTAAATATAAGGACATCAATGGAGATGGAATAATAGATATTAATGACGAGGTTCCTATTGGTTATCCAACCACACCAGAAATAATTTATGGATTTGGAGTATCTAGTACCTACAAAAATTTTGATCTTTCATTTTTCTTTCAAGGTTCAGCAAGATCCTCATTCTTTATTGATGCATATAGAACCTCCCCTTTTATTGACACCAGTGGAAGTGCAATAGGGAATAATGCATTATTAAATGCATGGGCGAATGATCACTGGTCAGAAAATGACAGAAATCTGTATGCCGCTTGGCCTAGACTTTCAGATCAACTAATAGATAATAATAATCGAAACAGCACATGGTGGCTAAGAGATGGTGGATTCTTAAGACTAAAATCTTTAGAAATTGGTTACTCTATAAACACCGAAAATTTTGAGAAAGTTAAGTTACAATCCTTTAGGGTTTATTTAAGTGGAACAAACTTATTTACATTCAGCAAGTTTAAAATATGGGATGTTGAAATGGGTGGAAATGGCTTAGGCTATCCTTTACAAAGGGGTGTAAATTTTGGAATAAATATGAATTTTTAAAAATGAGAAACAGAAAATATTTTTTAACTATTTTACTTTTTTGTGTTCTTTCATGTGAGAAAGATTTTTTAAATGTTGTACCAGATAACATAGCAACAATTGATTTAGCTTTCAATAATAGAGCCACTGCAGAAAGATTTTTGTCAACTTGTTATACATATATTCCTGAGCATGCTCACGTTGAACAGAATTTCTCTTTGTTAGCTGGTGATGAAATCTGGTATTATGCAGAAAATGATTTTTACATGAATAATGAAACGAGTTTTAGAATAGCTAAAGGACTTCAAAACTCCTCATCACCTTATTTAAATTATTGGGAAGGCGGTAGAGGTGCCCCGCATAGCCTATTTGTCGGATTAAGAGATTGTAATATATTTTTGGAAAACCTTGTTTCTGTTCCTGGGTTGGAAGAGGAGGAAAGACAGCGTTGGCTAGCAGAGGTAAAAGTTCTGAAAGCTTTTTATCATTTTTGGCTTTTACAAATGTACGGTCCAATTCCAATAATAAGAGATAATTTATATGTTGGTGCATCATTAGAGGAATCTCAAGTTCCAAGAAATTCAGTAGATGATGTGGTTGATTATATTGTTGAGCTTATTGATGAAGTTATAGCAAGTGAAGCTTTACCTGGAATTATCAATTATATATATATTGAACAAGGTAGAATTACATTGCCTGCGGCAAAAGCAATCAAAGCAAAAGCATTAGTTTTGGCAGCTAGCCCGTTATTTAATGGTAACACAGATATGAGTGAGTTAGTTGATTCTGAGGGTAATTCTTTAGTGAATCAAGTTTATGACGAAAACAAATGGGTTCTTGCCAAAGACGCTTTGTTTGATGCAATAAACGAAGCTCATAATAATGGCCATTCTTTATATCAATTTGAGGATCAAGTTCCTATTAATGGTGATATTAATAATATTGTTAGACAAGAGCTAACTCACAGAGCAGGTATAACAGATCCTTTTAATAGAGGAATTGTTTGGGCTTTTGAGCCAGCATGGACTGGTGACTTACAGCAGTGGAGTCAACCACGCTGGACCGCTGATCATCAAGCATTATTCAATTACACCAAAAAGTCACATGCGCCAACTTTAAATATGGTTGAAACATTTTATACAAAAAATGGTGTGCCAATCAATGAGGATATAACCTGGGATTATGACAATAGATTTAATGTAACATATACAACCGAAAATGATGAATTTCACAAATACTATGTCGAAAGCAATTACAGCACTGCTAAACTTCACTTGGACAGAGAGCCAAGATTCTATGCAACTATTGGTTTTGATGGTGGTAAGTGGTTCTCTCTTGAAACTCCCAATATTGAGCAAATTCCATATTTAAACGCAAAAGCCGGAGCTCCGTCTGGAAAAAATGGTTTTGAAATTTATTCGATTACAGGGTATTTCGCTAAAAAACTTGTTCACTATGAAAATATTATCTCCCTGCAAGGATCTACCATTAAAGGTTACTCCTTTCCAATAATTAGAATGGCCGATTTATATTTAAATTATGCTGAAGCATTAAATGAAATTAAAGATTCTCCAGATGCTGAAGTTTATGAATATATTCAGGCTGTAAGACATAATGCCGGACTAGATTTGGGTGGAGATATTTTAAATACTTGGGCTCAATATTCAAATGATCCTGGAAAACCAAACACAAAAGAAGGAATGAGAGAAATTATACAAAATGAAAGGATGATAGAATTGGCTTTGGAGGGGTACAGATACTGGGATCTTAGAAGATGGAAATTGGCAGAAGAATATTTTAGTAGACCTATTAGGGGTTGGAATATTGTGAGATCAGATGTTGAAGGGTTTTATGAGGTTGAAAATATTTATTACAGAAATTTTTTAAAGAAGGACTATTTGTGGCCTATCAGTCAAAATGAATTATTAAGGAATCCGAATTTAATACAAAATCCTGGATGGTAAAAAATATAAATATTATGAATTATAAAGTTTATTTAATTATGATAACTATTTTGATTGCATCATGTATTGATGATTCCGAGCATGGTCCGTATGGTGCTGATAATATTCCTCCGGGTCAGGTCACAGTAGATGAAGTTGTAAATACTGCGGGTGGAGCAATAATATACTTTACCCCGCCCTCTGATGAGGATTTATTGTATGTAAAAGCAGCATTTGAAGATGAAAATGAAATTGAAAGAGAAGTAATAGTATCTGCTGTTATTGACTCGCTTAGTATAGTCGGGTTTGCTGAGGAAGGAACATACCCAGTTGAAGTTTTTGCTGTGGACAGAGGAGAAAATCAATCTGCACCGACCATAGTAAATATTTCACCTTTGGAAGCACCAATTCATGCAATATTAAACTCAATGGAAGGAACTCAAGATTTTGGGGGAATCAATATTTCCTATCTAAACCCTACTCGAGCAGAAGTTTCTCTAAACATGTCTATTTTAGACGATGATGGAAATTTAGTTTTTAGAGAATCCTTTTATACAAGTCAAGCAAACAGCTCATACAGCTTTAGAGGTTATGATCCTGTTCCAACAACATTTGTAATTTATGTTGAAGATAGATGGGGAAATCAAACTGCAACCAGAAGTTTTGAGGTTATACCATTGGAAGATATTTTTCTTGACAAAGCTTACTGGGCAATTCAATCAATGCCTGGCGATGAAAGTTTTAGTGAATATGGTTTTTCTGCAAATCAAATTTGGGACGGATATTGGAGTAATCAATGGAATTGTGGTCATACTAATTTTCTACCCCTACCTCACCAATTGACCTTAGATTTAGGTCAAACAGCCAAATTAAATAGATTTAAATTATATCAAAGAGGTGGCTCCGAATTATATAAACATGGTAATCCAAAAAGGTTCAAAATATATGGTAGAGAAAATTTAGATGGACTTCCAATATATGACCCTGATGATCCTGGCGATGGCTGGATATATATGGGCGACTTTGAATCATTTAAGCCATCAGGATTACCCCCCGGTTCCAATACGGCTGAAGATTACGAATATCAAGATAATGGTGAGGATTTTGTCTTTGGATACGATGCAAGACAATATAATATAAGATATATAAGATTTGTTAATGTGGAATCATGGAATAATCAAATGGTAACCGTTATCGGAGAGTTATCATTCTGGGGAAGTGTAATAAATTAGCCAATGAAAAAAAAGAATACTAAATTATTTCTATTCCTAGCTAGCATATTAGTATTAGCTTGGTCTTGTGGAGATATGGACTCAATTCACCAAGATTACCTAGATGGAGAAGAAGTTTATGCTGGGAAATTAGACACGTTAAAAATAAGACCAGGTTATTACAGAGCACAGCTTGAAGGTCAAACACAATTTTTAGGGAACTCTACTCAAATTATTATTGAGTATGATGATGAGTTAGAAATTTACGATATCATAAATGAAAACATTAGTGATGGTGTATATAGTATGATTTTACCCAACCTTGATGAAAGGTCTTACGAGTTTACTGTTACAACTCAAGATGAAATTGGTAATCTTTCGGTTTCTCAAGTCGTAGCTGGAAGTGCAGTTGGAGATGTTTTTGTTTCAGATCAAGATCCAAGAGAAATAAATGATTTTTCATTTGAAGATGATGGCACCTATGCAAATTTTCTAGGCAATGCACAATCTGAAAATGTAATTTTTACGATTATTGATTACGAAAATGAATTTGATGAAGTTACAAGAGATACTTTATTTTTTGAAGAAA
>CABZJM010000031.1 GCA_902526075.1 uncultured Bacteroidota bacterium | reverse complement strand
ATCAGTTGTTGGCGTGTAAACAAAGTCTTCTTCATAAAGGTTAGTAAAGGTACCTTCCTCTACATCTTCCAAATACACATTAGGATCTGGAATCGTGGCTGTGAAAAGATTAA
Organism: uncultured Bacteroidota bacterium; assembly: GCA_902526075.1. Taxonomy (GTDB): domain Bacteria; phylum Bacteroidota; class Bacteroidia; order Flavobacteriales; family Flavobacteriaceae; genus MED-G13. Next base: position 5,463 of record CABZJM010000031.1, on the reverse strand, counting down.
TTCTAAACTCTTGTCCAGCTGATTGATTAATCACCAATGGAATAACAGCGTTTTCCATGGCATCAAGCCCCATGGCATTAATAGCCATTCCATACCCTTCATCTTCTTCAATAAGTCTAGTCATAAGGGGAGCATATTCATCAAAATGGCCAGCATCCCAACCAGGATCCAAACCAAGTGTAAGGCCATCTTCAAAGAATAATAGAGTACTTCCAATTTCTGTTTCACCGTGTCTCATCCTTAACTCAACCTCGGTGTTTTCCATCGTATCAGAAATAAAATCATTACTACCTGATGTTGTTTGCATTGCCTCGGTAAAAGAGACTGATGTACCTGAAGATGCATTATCAGATGCGAGCATAAATGCCTGCCCAGGAGCAATATAAGTTGCTGCTGATGTATTGTTTATAATTGTAAAATTTGAACCATCTCCGCTCGTATCAGCATCATAGCCATAAACTGCTAAATAGCTATCATGCAAATTTGATGTACCGTTAACAGATATTATATTATTTGTACCATCTGCATTAGAGTTGGCATTAATGTAACTAGGATATGGATTAGAAACCAAATTCCATATTCTTCCAGATGCTCCACTATAATCTTGCACAGCTTGTGTTTGATCAGAAGTTGCAATGGTTCCGGTGAAAGCTAGAGTTGCTCCACTGTCTGTTGCCATCTGATAACCTTTACCAATATCAAAATTACCAGCACTACCTATTGTGGCAGTAGTGTAATTAGTCCAGTCATCGGCAGAATTATCATAATATCCGATTGCGTACTGATTTCCACCAGATCCACCACCGGTTGCTAGTGGTGAAGAATTGTTAGATGCAAAAGAACTTATTGACAGACCATCAACAGGTGATCCTACTAAATCCCACCCCGAACCTCCTGAAAGGGAATTAACATATCTATTATATGTAATGTCTCCTGCAGAAGATCCCTGAACTATAATAGATGCAAATTCACTTGAATCAGAATTTAATGTAACTGTACCCGAGTTGTTTGTAAAGTCACCGCTTAATGTCAAAGAGGCGTCTTTATTTATTGTCAGTTCAGCACCGGAATTTATTGTTATTTCATTAAGTGTAACATTTCCATCATTACTTGACCCATCATCACTACTGATTACTGGTTGATTAATTACGTCCGCAATTATTGGGGATTCCGTATTAGCATTTGGTTCATATCCTTGATCCCAATTTGATGTTGTTCCCCAATCAGTACCGTTTGTACCAGTCCACATATTTTGATATTCATATGGCCCCACATCATCAGCTGAACCCTGAGGTCTTGTAACTCCATTAATATCAGTCCCTGGTGCAAATGTGGCGCTTGCTTGACCAATTGCCGGAGAGTTATATGCTAATGTAAAATCGTCATTTCCTGCATCCGTAAAAATTGGCCAAACTCCTTCATTATCTGTAGTTGTGGCATCACTCGAATCCATTAAAGACTCATCAAATAAAGTTATGAATGAAGACCTAATAGTATATAACGACCCAGAGTTGCCATTAATATCACCTTTAATAACGCTATTTGAATCTTGAAAATAATTATAATTAACGAAAGAATTATATAAATATAAGTTCGCATCTGCCAACCATATTCCACCATTAGAGCTTGTATCATAATGATACCTGTTTCTATATATTACAGAGTTTACAATTGTTAAATTTGGAAAACCACCACCATAATACTCACCAGCTCCAATTGCTCCGGCATATCCCATTGATCTATTATCAAAGAATAAAGAATTAGTTATTATAATGTCATTCCCGTCCTTTAAATTAATTGCACCACCTCTATGTCCAGTATTAATTGCAGCTGAATAATCTCCTGCAATATTTCCGTCAAAGGTACAATTAGTAATTGTTGCGGTTTGAGCAGTTCCAGTGGTATTTGTAACAAAAGCTAATGCACCTCCATCCCCTGAAGATGCCTCTGTTTTGTTCTGATAAAAAATTATATTTGATAAACTTAGACCATTGACCGATGTTGAAGCAGAAGCAGAGGTGCTTCCATAGGCTGCTCCAATTCTGAAAACACCACCACCATATGCGTTTGAGGAGGACGATGCAGAGGTGAAATTATAATTTGAAATTTTCATATCACTTATTTTAATGTCATCTCCGGTAATTGACATAAAACCTGTATTTGTGGTATTTGAAGTGAAGAAGGTTGAAGAAGAGCCAGCACCCTTAATGGTTATATTTGATTTACTTAAACTTAGAGAATGCTCAGTGTAAGTACCCGCACCAATATTTATTGTAACTCCAGTTCCATCACCAGCGGTAGTAATTGCTTTGGCCAATGTGGCAAATGGTGCTGCTTCGGACAGACCATTATTACTGTCATCATTTCCAGAATCATCAACGTATATGTTTGTGTGGGGGCTTGTAATAGTCCCAGATAAAGAAATTGTTTGACTTGATGCACCGGTTGATGAAATAGTGATATCACCAGAATATGAATCGGGGGATAAACCGCTTTTTAGTCTGGCATATATTGTTGTTGACGATACACTTCCGCTAGATTGGGTCAAAGTAAGTGAATTAAAGAAAGATGAACCGTTTAAAGAGACTTCAAAATTAGTTGGTGCAGTTACTGTGATATTTGCAGATAAATTAATACCAGAAACAGCTGTTGACTTGGCAAAAGATGGTCCATCACCTGACGGATAATTTAGATTTTGTAGATTCGAACCTACCGAAATAGTAGGTGAAGCAGCTGTAATCCTAACCTTGAAGCTGGGAGTATATGTATACCTATTACTTGCCGTTGGTGGGCTAGTTGTACTTATAGCTCCAGAATCTGAGTATTTGACGATTGATCTGTAGTTGCCATCACTAGAAGCCTGTGATAAAAATCTACTTGTACTTCCTGTGTAATCATTTGTATTATCCTGAATTGCTATAATCAAATTATCAGAGCCATTGTATGAGAAGTTTGTGTCCAAGGTAATTGGCACAAAATAAGAACCTATTCCGGCCATAGAAACTGTACCATTAAATACCTGAGTTAGACCGGACGAACTTACCCAATCAGATGTATTAGAATAGGCCACTTTAGAGGTATGCCCCATAAAAATTTTCCATGATCTTGATTCGGTTACAGAACCGTCCCACTCCAGTAGGATTTGATCAATATCTCCAGAACTATTGATTTCGCTCTGCAAATAAATAACCTCCCCATAACTATAACCAAAATATGTCCAAACAGGAATTGGTCCTTCAGCCGATCCATCTGAAACTGTTAAAGTTGTTTGAGAAAAAGAAATTGAAAATAAAAACAAAAATATTAATGTGAATAAGTAATGTTTTTTCATAGAAAACAAGTAATTTAAGTGATTCATTGAAGTATTCATAACAAATTAATAAAATAAATGGATATTTCATATAAAAAAACGACAGACATTGTAATGACAAGAAGATTGATAAACCTACTAACCTTTGTAGGCTAATAAAGTATTTTTCAATAGCATAGCTATTGTCATTGGCCCAACACCACCCGGTACTGGAGTGATGTAACTTGATTTTTTTGATACATTTTGATAGTCAACATCACCAACAATCTGATAGCCTTTTTGAGAATTATCAGCTACCCTTGTTATCCCAACGTCAACAATTACAACACCCTGTTTTATCATGTCAGCCTTTACAAAATTTGGCACACCAAGGGCCGAAATAATAATATCAGCATGTTTAGTTAACTCCTCAATATTCTTTGTTCTACTGTGAGCGAGAGTCACTGTTGAATTCCCAGGGTTAGATTTTTGACTCATCAAAATACTTATGGGTCTACCTACAATATCAGATCTTCCAATAACAACTGTATGCTTTCCTGACGTATCCACATTATATCTTTTGAGAAGTTCCATGATTCCAAAAGGGGTAGCAGAAATAAAAGTTGGAAGACTTAGAGCCATTTTTCCAAAATTGGTTGGATGAAAACCATCCACATCTTTGTCTGCATCAACAGCCATTAATATTTTTTGTGAGTCTATATGTTTAGGCAGAGGAAGCTGAACAATATAACCGTCTATATTTTCATCATTATTTAACTCGTTAACTTTTTCAATAAGTTCATTTTCAGAAATTGTTTCGGGAAGTTTTATCAGAGTAGACTCAAATCCAACTCTTTTACAAGCACGAACTTTACTGCCAACATATGTCAAACTTGCTCCATCATCGCCAACAATAACTGCAACTAAATGTGGGGGTCTTGACCCTTTTGCAACAATCTCTTTTACTGATACTGCAATTTCAGCTTTGATGTCGTTACTTATTTTTTTTCCGTCTAAAATTATCATTTACCTTTCATGTTTTGCATCATTTGCATCATTTTACCCTGACCCATTCCCTGCATCATCTTCATCATTTTACTCATTTGATTGAACTGCTTAATTAGTTGATTTATTTCTTCAACTGACCTACCTGATCCTTTACTAATTCTCTTTTTTCTAGACTGATCTAATATCGATGGAAGCGCTCTTTCTTTTGGGGTCATTGAGTTAATAATTGATTCTATTGGTTTAAAAGATTCATTATCTATTTGTTCACCTGATTGTTTCATCATTTTACTGGCACCGGGTATCATACCAACCAAATCTTTCATATCTCCCATCTTCTTTATTTGCTGAATCTGCTTCATAAAATCATCAAGACCGAATTTATTTTTAGCAATTTTCTTTTGAATCTTTCTCGCTTCTTCTTGATCAAATTGCTGTTGTGCTCTTTCAACAAGTGAAACAACATCACCCATACCAAGAATTCTATCAGCCATTCTGCTTGGATGAAAAACATCCAAAGCATCCATTTTCTCACCTGTTCCGATAAACTTGATTGGTTTATCAACTACACTTTTTATCGATAATGCAGCACCACCACGAGCATCACCATCTAATTTGGTAAGAACAACTCCGTCAAAATCCAACACATCATTAAATGCTTTGGCGCTATTTACAGCGTCTTGACCAGTCATAGAATCAACAACAAATAAAATTTCACTTGGGTTAATAGCCTTTTTAATATTTGATATTTCATTCATCATTTCTTCATCAATTGCCAGCCTACCTGCAGTATCAATGATGATTAAGTTATAACCTTTAGATTTTCCATGCTTAACTCCTGCCTTGGCGATTGCTACAGGATCTTTGTTATCTTCTTCAGAATACACCTCAATATCTAAATCTTTACCGAGGACATGTAATTGCTCAATCGCTGCAGGCCTGTAAACATCACAAGCAACCATTAATGGCTTTAATGATTTTTTCTTTCTTATATCTTTCGCAAGCTTTGCAGTGAAAGTAGTTTTACCAGAACCTTGTAGTCCGGACATTAGAACAATTGCTGGCTTATCTTTTAAATTTATTTCAGATGTCTCACCACCCATCAATTCAGCCAATTCGTCTTTTACTATTTTGACCATTAATTGACCAGGCTTTAGGTTTGTTAAAAC
>CABZJM010000030.1 GCA_902526075.1 uncultured Bacteroidota bacterium | reverse complement strand
TATCGTATGAGTTTACAGTGTTTAGATTTCCATTATTTATGCTGTCATTACTTCTTTTTAAATATCCAATTTCTATAAATGACTTATCCTTTTTTCCAAACCCCTTTCTAAACTCATATCCCTCTTGACCAAAGTCAGGGTTATATAAATTTTGGCCTCCATTACTTTTTTTTCTTTCATAATTATATGTGATTTCTGCCCATCCAGTTTTATGATGAAATTCAATTTTATTGTTTGAGTTAATAAAATCACTCGAGTAATCATTTTGATCAGATTTCATAATACTGATGTTTGAATTAAATCTCAGATTCCTTTTTTGATTTGAAATTATACTTACAGTATTCCTTACTCCACTAAAATAATTTATATAATTCAGCTTTTCAAAGGAATAGTCTAATGATCCTAATTTCTTATTATTTAACCCAATAATAGCCTTTGAAAAAAGTTGGTTATAATTGCCTAAAATATTTTCATTCAAATCCCAATCTCTGTTAAATTCTGTATTATATATTCTTTCTATAACTCGAAAATTTTTGTCCATATAATTGATATCTATCTCAGTAAAAAATTTGGATTTAAAAAGAGTATTCTCTGATTTATAATTTACTTTCGATGCAAAACCAGTATTATCAGTATCATCGTTGGATGAAAACAAATTCTTGTCTTTTTTACTAGTTGCCAATTCTAAATTTATTTTTGAATTATTGTTTATTTCGTATTTAGAGTTATATGTTAATAGTTGTAATTTTTCAGGAGCAACTAGCCTAGTTATAGGCTCAAAATTTCCTTGCTTTTCTCCGTTTATTGGAGGTCTGTACTCATAAATGTTGTCTATTGCATTATTTGTCAATAAAATATAATCTCCCTGATTTTGACCAACATTAGTAAAATCAACATCATACAACTCGTCATCTGGATTATTTGAGTAAACAAAAATCTCAATATTGTTAATCATTTCTTTCTTATATAAAATTCGGTTTTCATTGTAGGGGGTTAAAGCACCAGTGGGAACATTCATAAGATCACTATTATCCCCTGCATTTGACAATGATTCTATTTGTTCAGCTGAAATATTTTGAAGCAGTGGTTGGTCTTTGATATCATTTTCATTATAAAATGAGATATTATGTTCAAACTTATTTTTTTTGAACCCCACTTTTGTTAATCCAAAAAAACTATTGAAGTTTTTTTCACTTACTTGATATTCTACATGGATTCTCATGTCTGACATTATAGGGAATGTGGAGTTGAATAAAATTTCTCCAGCATTGTAATTTATAGTATAGTCTTTATCTATACCTCTATCAACTTTTTTTCCGTTAACAAATACCGATTCGCTTCCAGAGACAACTAGAACATAGAGTTCGCCATTTTGACCTACTAATTTATATGGTCCTTGATTACCGTCTTGTGTAGTTATTTGAGTTTTTTTATACTTACCTTTTACAATTGCCCCAGCAACTTCTATATTCAGATAATTATTTATTGAAGAATTCACAGCTAATCCTTGAATACGTTTTTGAAAATTTCCAAAAAATGTATTTTCTTGATTTATATCAATATCCCCCCCTCTTACTTTCCATTTTTCGGATGATACTTCTATAAAAATTTGATCAAACTCGTCAATTTGTTGAGAATATCCATCATTTTGAAGAGGAATATTAGAGTCTTGGATAGATGCTTTTATTTTTACACCATCGCTTAATTCGCCGGAAATTTGTAAATCAAGCTCACTATTAAGAACCGAGTTCTGATTACTACCAATAGTTACGCCTCTTGAAATACTACCATTTGTTTCAATCTTGTTATTACTTTTCTTCTTATTGATAAAGCTACTTTTAGAAAGCTTATATAGTTTATCAATATTATCTGTATTTTCAATAATTAAGCTACTGTCTAATTTCGAGTATTTTTCATATAGAACAACAGGATAAATTTTTTCAGACAAAGAATCTTTAAATTTTTTTAATTCCATTTCAAAGTTGATTACTTCATAATCTTTAATTAGTACTGAGTCCTTCCTCATTTCTTGCGCATATGAAATAAGGCAAATAAAACAAATGATTAAACTTAATATTAGTCGCATATTATAGAATAAACTAAAAATAATAGAAAATATTTTATCATCTTTATGGTATAAAATTTTCTAATAATGAAAGTTGTTTCATACAATGTTAATGGAATAAGAGCAGCAATGAATAAGGGTTTAATTGATTGGTTAGCCAAAGAAGCCCCTGATGTAATATGTTTACAGGAAATTAAAGCTTTAGAAGAACAGATAAATATTTCTGAATTTGAATCTATTGGCTTTAAATATAATTACTGGTTTAGTGCTCAAAAAAAGGGATATAGCGGTGTAGCCATATTATCAAAACATGAGCCCATTGGTGTTGAATATGGAACAGGAATTTCCTACATGGATTTTGAGGGTAGAAATCTAAGATTGGATTTTGAAGAGTTTTCTGTAATGAGCTTATACCTTCCTTCGGGAACAAATTTAGATCGGCTGGAGTTTAAACTGAATTATATGGATGATTTTTTAGCTTACATTAAAGAATTAAATAGTAAGATTAAAAATTTGATAATAGCAGGTGATTATAATATATGCCATAAAGCAATTGACATTCACGATCCTATAAGAAATAAAAATGTTTCAGGATTTTTACCAGTTGAAAGAGAATGGTTACAAAAATTTATTGATTCTGGATTCGTTGATTCATTTAGGGAATTTAATTCTGATCCTCATCAATATAGCTGGTGGACATATAGAGCTAATGCAAGAGCAAACAATAAGGGTTGGAGAATTGATTATATAATGGTTTCTTTAGATTTAAAAAGCAAATTAAATGATGCAGCAATACTTGATGATATAGTCCACAGCGATCATTGTCCAATCAAAATTAGTCTAAAAAATTAAAAAAAAAACCCTATCAATCGATAGGGTTTTTTTAAATAGATTTACCGTTTTCATCTAAAAACCGATATTCAAGATATTTATAAGCATCTCTGGGTACAATTTTAATCCATGTTTTATGTTTAAAGTACCATTTAAGTCTAACTGACGGATATCCTTTTTCAAGATAAGCAGCTATAAAAGGATGAATGTTTAAATTAATTTCATTTTTACCTTTATTTAAAAGCCTTTCAATTTCTTCAGAAATCTTATCAATTAAAACTATTGGAGCTTCAACCTCATTACCTTCGACACCACTAGGATTTTCTTCTCTAGTTTTGATATTCATCTCGGGCCTAACTCTTTGTCTAGTTATTTGAATTAATCCAAATTTACTTGGCGGTAGAATTTTATGTTTAGCTCGATCTTCTTTCATCTCTGACTTAAGATGGTTAAACAGTTTTTTTCTGTTATCTGCTTTGTTTTGATCAATAAAATCAACTACTATTATACCGCCCATATCTCTTAAACGAAGTTGTCTTGCAATTTCAGTAGCAGCAATTAGATTAACTTCTAGAGCAGATTCTTCTTGATTTTTAGCAGAGGATGAACGGTTACCACTATTAACATCTATGACATGTAAAGCTTCGGTATGCTCAATAACCAAATACGATCCTTTTGTCATCGAAACGTTTTTACCGAATGAAGTTTTAATTTGTCTTTCTATTCCAAATTTTTCAAAAATTGGAACTTTAGAATTATATAGCTTAACTATCGAATCCTTTTTTGGTGCGATTTTTTGAACGTAATCTTTTATTTGAATATGTAATGCTTCGTCATTAACCAGGATAGACGTAAAATTTTCATCGAATAAATCTCTTAAAATTTTAGATGAAATATTCATTTCATCCATGACTTTACTCGGAATATTTGCGTTCCTAATTTTTTTACACATTGCAATCCATCTAACATAAAGATTTTGTAAATCTCTGTCAAGTTCAGCAACTTTTTTGCCTTTAGCAACGGTTCTAACAATAACCCCAAATCCTTTAGGTGTAATACTTTTGACCAATCTCCTTAATCTGTCTTTTTCTTTTTGATCTTCAATTTTCTGAGATAAAGAAATTCTATTAGAAAATGGAACAAGAACTAAAAATCTTCCCGCAATTGATAGCTCGGAAGTAACTCTTGGTCCTTTTGTTGAAATAGGTTCTTTGACAATTTGAATTAAAACAGATTGGTTAGGACTAAGAACATCTGAAATAGCACCATTTTTGTCTATCTCTTCTTCAAACTTGTAATTATTTAAGGAAAAGTTTTTAATTCGTCCAGTACTAATACCCTTAATAAACTTTTGAAGGGTGGAGACTTTAGGACCTAAGTCGTGATAATGCAAGAACGCATCTTTTTTATATCCCACATTTACAAAAGCTGCATTCAGGGCAGGCATTGTTTTTCTGATTTTTGCAAGATATATATCACCAACTAAAAATTTTGTATTGTCGTTATCTTTATGGAATTCTATAAGTTTTCCGTCTTTAAGTAAGGCAAAATCAACATTGTTTGAACTCGAACGAATAAGCAATTCTTTATTCATATTATCATTTTTATGCATTAATGCTGATTAATATTAATTTACGGATATTCATCTATTGTAAAAGCAATTATTACAACGTATTAATGAATATATTTCAAAGAACTTAAGTTGATATTAATGATAATTAAGAAAATAAATATAATTAATCTTTTTTCTTATGACGATTAGCTCTACGTCTTTTTTTTCTCTTATGAGTAGCTACTTTATGTCTTTTACGTTTTTTTCCGCTAGGCATAAGTTATGTTTTAGTTAACTTTTAATTTAGTTTTTACACCATCAATAAAAAACTTTGATGGTTTAAAAGCTGGGATATTGTGAGCGGGTATTTTTATAGTGGTATTCTTTTTTATATTTCTAGCGGTCTTTTCTGCTCTTTTCTTTACAATGAAACTTCCAAAACCTCTAAAATATACATTCTCACCATTTTCTAAAGAATTAATAATTTCTTGCATAAGTGATTCAACAGTAAGTTGAACATCTACTTTTTCAATCCCTAATTTTTCAGAAATACTAGCTACAATTTCGGCCTTTGTCATAAAACAATTTTTTTATCATTAATAATTCAACAATGGCTGCAAATATATATATTTTTTACTTCAATATTTAATTGCTTTATAATTTAATTTATTACTTCTAAATATTAATTTTACTTATCATAATTATTTGTATGAAGCTTGACTCGTTAATTTTAAAATGGTATGATCAAAATAAAAGAGATTTGCCTTGGAGAAAAACAAAAAATCCATACAACATATGGATTTCTGAAATTATACTTCAACAAACTAGAATGGAGCAGGGAATCTATTACTACAATAGGTTTATTTCAAAATTTCCTGATTTAGAATCTCTAGCAACTTCCGATGAAAATGATGTTTTATTGTTATGGCAGGGTCTAGGTTACTACTCAAGAGCAAGAAATTTACATCACACTGCTAAACATATATATTATGATCTAGACTCTAAATTTCCTGAGTCATATGATGAATTAATAAACCTAAAAGGAATCGGAGATTATACAGCAAGTGCTATTTCTTCAATATGTTTTGAAAAAAAACACCCTGTATTGGACGGAAATGTTTTTAGAATCA
>CABZJM010000029.1 GCA_902526075.1 uncultured Bacteroidota bacterium | reverse complement strand
CTAGGCTGTATTTTAAATTTGAGCATTTTAATTCCTCATTTACAGGTTACAACTATTATTCGGCACCAAATTACCCCTACAGAGATTTCTCCTTCCGATTCGGTTTAGTTTGGAATTTTTTCATGTAGTTAAGTTGTTGATAATAAACTATATCTAAATATTCTCTGAAAAATATGTGTAAAATGTTTTGTACATCTCAAAAAGATATTATATTTGCACGCGCTAGAAAGCAAAAGTCCATTGTATATGATTAAATTTGTTGATAAATAGTACTTTTTTAAGCTTACATTCTTTTGCTAGCCAAAAAAAGGGGTTTATATTTATATCCCTGCTTTACACAAAGTACAAAAAAATTTATGTTCATTAAAATATTGAAATTGATTGACAGCGTAAATTAAAATTTATTTTAATTTCAGAGAATAAACCATCATGAGCAGATAGAATTTAATTTCTTTAGTTGTTAAATAGTATTTAAAATTTAACAATGAAGAGTTTGATCCTGGCTCAGGATGAACGCTAGCGGCAGGCCTAATACATGCAAGTCGAGGGGTAACAGGAAGTGCTTGCACTTCGCTGACGACCGGCGCACGGGTGAGTATCGCGTATACAATCTGCCTCATACTAGGGAATAGCCCGAAGAAATTTGGATTAATGCCCTATAGTATCTTTTTAAGGCATCTTATTAAGATTAAAGGTTACGGTATGAGATGAGTATGCGTTCTATTAGCTAGTAGGTGTGGTAACGGCACACCTAGGCTACGATAGATAGGGGCCCTGAGAGGGGGATCCCCCACACTGGTACTGAGACACGGACCAGACTCCTACGGGAGGCAGCAGTAAGGAATATTGGACAATGGGCGAAAGCCTGATCCAGCCATGCCGCGTGCAGGATGACTGCCCTATGGGTTGTAAACTGCTTTTATATAGGAAGAAAAATTTTCTCGTGAGAAAACTTGACGGTACTATAAGAATAAGGATCGGCTAACTCCGTGCCAGCAGCCGCGGTAATACGGAGGATCCAAGCGTTATCCGGAATCATTGGGTTTAAAGGGTCCGTAGGTGGACAAATAAGTCAGAGGTGAAATCCTGCAGCTCAACTGTAGAACTGCCTTTGATACTGTTTGTCTTGAGTTATTATGAAGTGGTTAGAATGTGTAGTGTAGCGGTGAAATGCATAGATATTACACAGAATACCAATTGCGAAGGCAGATCACTAATAATTAACTGACACTGAGGGACGAAAGCGTGGGTAGCGAACAGGATTAGATACCCTGGTAGTCCACGCCGTAAACGATGGTCACTAGCTGTTTGGACTTCGGTCTGAGTGGCTAAGCGAAAGTGATAAGTGACCCACCTGGGGAGTACGTTCGCAAGAATGAAACTCAAAGGAATTGACGGGGGCCCGCACAAGCGGTGGAGCATGTGGTTTAATTCGATGATACGCGAGGAACCTTACCAGGGCTTAAATGTTAGGTGACAGATCTAGAAATAGATTTTTCTTCGGACACTTAACAAGGTGCTGCATGGTTGTCGTCAGCTCGTGCCGTGAGGTGTCAGGTTAAGTCCTATAACGAGCGCAACCCCTGTTGTTAGTTGCCAGCGAGTAATGTCGGGAACTCTAGCAAGACTGCCAGTGCAAACTGTGAGGAAGGTGGGGATGACGTCAAATCATCACGGCCCTTACGTCCTGGGCTACACACGTGCTACAATGGTAGGTACAGAGAGCAGCCAATGCGCGAGCATGAGCAAATCTATAAAACCTATCTCAGTTCGGATCGGAGTCTGCAACTCGACTCCGTGAAGCTGGAATCGCTAGTAATCGGATATCAGCCATGATCCGGTGAATACGTTCCCGGGCCTTGTACACACCGCCCGTCAAGCCATGGAAGTTGGGAGTGCCTGAAGTCCGTTTCCGCAAGGATCGGCCTAGGGTAAAATCGATAACTAGGGCTAAGTCGTAACAAGGTAGCCGTACCGGAAGGTGCGGCTGGAACACCTCCTTTCTAGAGAAAGACGACTAAAGTTTCTTAAACTATCTAATCAAATAGTTTATTCTCAACGCTGTTAATTATAATCATATTAGTGGAGTCTCATAGCTCAGCTGGTTAGAGCGCTACACTGATAATGTAGAGGTCGGCAGTTCAAGTCTGCCTGAGACTACTACGTTTAGTTTTATTACTAAATAAATTGAGGATTTTAGTAGCTGAGTTTATGATTCTAAGAACTCATTTTTATATGGGGGATTAGCTCAGCTGGCTAGAGCGCTAGATTTGCATTCTAGAGGTCGTGGGTTCGACTCCCACATTCTCCACAATCAGCTTTATGCTGAAAATGTTCTTTGACATATTGAAAAAAATACATGAAATTAGAAAATTTCTAAACAAATCTAAATTTGATTAATTTATTAATCAGGTTTACGAGCAAAATAATTTATAACTCATAAAAATACAAAAGTTACAATAAGCTAATTAAGAGCGTAAGGTGGATGCCTTGGCTCTCAGAGGCGATGAAGGACGTGATAAGCTGCGATAAGCTACGGGGATTGGCACACACAATTTGATCCGTAGATTTCCGAATGGGGAAACCCACTATATTGAAGATATAGTATCCGTTAAGGAGGCAAACCCAGGGAACTGAAACATCTAAGTACCTGGAGGAAAAGAAAACAAAAGTGATTCCGCTAGTAGTGGCGAGCGAACGCGGAACAGCCCAAACCAAAATTGTTTCGGCAATTTTGGGGTTGTAGGACCACGACATTGAATGTTTAATGAATTAGAATTCTTTGGAAAAAGAAACCATAGAGGGTGATAGTCCCGTACAAGTAAAGAGAATTATTCATAGTGGTATCCTGAGTAGCGCGGGACACGTGTAATCCTGTGTGAATCTGGCGGGACCATCCGCTAAGGCTAAATACTCCTGAGAGACCGATAGTGAACTAGTACCGTGAGGGAAAGGTGAAAAGAACCTTGAATAAAGGAGTGAAATAGACCCTGAAACCCTACGCTTACAAGCGGTCGGAGCCATTCGTGGTGACGGCGTGCCTTTTGCATAATGAGCCTACGAGTTACCGTTTCTAGCAAGGTTAAGTACTTCAGGTATGGATCCGTAGCGAAAGCGAGTCTGAATAGGGCGCTTTAGTTAGTGGCGGTAGACGCGAAACCGTGTGATCTACCCATGGGCAGGGTGAAGCTATAGTAACATATAGTGGAGGCCCGAACCCGTTGACGTTGAAAAGTCTTGGGATGACCTGTGGGTAGGGGTGAAAGGCCAATCAAACTCGGAAATAGCTCGTACTCCCCGAAATGCATTTAGGTGCAGCGTTGATTTAGTTTTATAGAGGTAGAGCTACTGATTGGATGCGGGGGTTTCACCACCTACCAATTCTTGACAAACTCCGAATGCTATAAAATCATGATCAGCAGTGAGGGCATGGGTGCTAAGGTCCATGTCCGAGAGGGAAAGAACCCAGACCATCAGCTAAGGTCCCAAAATGTATGTTAAGTTGAATAAACGAGGTTGAACTGCCCAGACAGCTAGGATGTTGGCTTGGAAGCAGCCATTCATTTAAAGAGTGCGTAACAGCTCACTAGTCGAGCGGTTCGGCATGGATAATAATCGGGCATAAACATACTACCGAAGCTATGGACTTGTAAAAGTGGTAGGGGAGCATTGTAGTGTCGCCGAAGGGGAAGCGTAAGCTTCCCTGGAGAAGCTACAAAAGAAAATGTAGGCATAAGTAACGATAATGCGGGCGAGAAACCCGCACACCGAAAGACTAAGGTTTCCTCAGCTATGCTAATCAGCTGAGGGTTAGTCGGGACCTAACGCGAACCCGAAAGGGGTAGTGGATGGACAACAGGTTAATATTCCTGTACCTGCTCACAATAAAAGTGACGGAGGCGTGAATTTGGTGCGTACTGACGGAATAGTACGTTGAAGCCAGTGGTAACACGGCAATAGTACACTGAAACTTCGGTGGATGTGATAATCCAGAATAGCGACTTCCAAGAAAAACGAGTGAAGCAGCCCGTACCCTAAACCGACACAGGTAGTCGGGATGAGAATTCTAAGGTGCTCGAGTGATTCATGGCTAAGGAACTAGGCAAAATAGACCCGTAACTTCGGGAGAAGGGTCGCCCATCCTCGGATGGGCCGCAGTGAAAAGGTCCAGGCGACTGTTTATCAAAAACACAGGGCTATGCTAAATCGAAAGATGATGTATATGGCCTGACACCTGCCCGGTGCTGGAAGGTTAAGTGGAGGGTTTAGCTTCGGCGAAGATCTGAAATGAAGCCCCAGTAAACGGCGGCCGTAACTATAACGGTCCTAAGGTAGCGAAATTCCTTGTCGGGTAAGTTCCGACCTGCACGAATGGTGCAACGATCTGGACACTGTCTCGGCCATGAGCTCGGTGAAATTGTAGTATCGGTGAAGATGCCGATTACCCGCAGTGGGACGAAAAGACCCCGTGAACCTTTACTATAGCTTAGTATTGGCTTTGGATAAGTAATGTGTAGAATAGGTGGAAGACTTTGAAGCAGCATCGCTAGGTGTTGTGGAGTCAACCTGTGAAATACCACCCTTTGCTTATCTGAAGTCTAACCTCCATTGAGGGACAGTGCTTGGTGGGTAGTTTGACTGGGGTGGTCGCCTCCAAAAGAGTAACGGAGGCTTCTAAAGGTTCCCTCAGCACGCTTGGTAACCGTGCGTAGAGTGCAATGGCATAAGGGAGCTTGACTGAGAGACTGACAAGTCGATCAGGTACGAAAGTAGAGCATAGTGATCCGGTGGTTCCGTATGGAAGGGCCATCGCTCAAAGGATAAAAGGTACTCCGGGGATAACAGGCTGATCTCCCCCAAGAGCTCATATCGACGGGGGGGTTTGGCACCTCGATGTCGGCTCGTCACATCCTGGGGCTGGAGAAGGTCCCAAGGGTTGGGCTGTTCGCCCATTAAAGTGGCACGCGAGCTGGGTTCAGAACGTCGTGAGACAGTTCGGTCTCTATCTACTGTGGGCGTTAGAAATTTGAGTGGATCTGACTCTAGTACGAGAGGACCGAGTTGGACTAACCTCTGGTGTATCTGTTGTTCCGCCAGGAGCATTGCAGAGTAGCTATGTTGGGAAAGGATAAGCGCTGAAAGCATATAAGCGCGAAACCTACCACAAGATGAGATTTCTTTAAAGGGTCGTGGAAGATGACCACGTTGATAGGCTACAGGTGTAAAGGCAGTAATGTCATAGCCGAGTAGTACTAATTACCCATAAGCTTATTTAGCAAGTATTTTTGTGTATGTATTTTTTTCAATATGTTATGATATTAAAAGTTTAGGGCGGTTATAGCGTCGGGGATCACCTCTTACCATTCCGAACAGAGAAGTAAAGTCCGATAGCGCCGATGGTACTACTATTGTGGAAGAGTAGGTCACCGCCTTTCTTTATGGCCCCTGCAATTTATTGTAGGGGCTTTTTTTTATATTTAACTTGAATGTTGAAAATAAAAAACTCATACAATGTTATAGGGGTTATGTCAGGAACTTCACTTGACGGTGTTGATCTTTGTTTTTCAAACTTTTCATATGAAAAAAAAGATTGGAATTTCATAATTCTAGTTTCTGAAACAGTGCCATATGAAAAAAGTTGGATAACAAAACTCACAAACGCCCATAGTCTTTCTGAAAATGAACTGGAAGAACTAGATTTAGAATTTACTTCATATCTATCTAAAATCATTCTTGAT
>CABZJM010000028.1 GCA_902526075.1 uncultured Bacteroidota bacterium | reverse complement strand
TGCTTCATTGGCAATTTTCTCATTTTCTAATGCCTTGGCTTTTTGTTTTTCTTTTAACTTTTCAAGTTCAGATTTTTTCTTCTCAATCCTTTGAGCTTTTTCCTCTAACCAAGCATTAAATCTTTTTTCTGCTTCTTCTTCATCAAATGCACCTTTAGCAACACCACCTAGCAGGTGATACTTTAGCATGATGCCATTGTAGGAAAGGATATTTCTAGCAGTTTTTGTTGGTTGAGCCCCGTTTTGAAGCCATTTAACCGAACTATCAACATCAATTTCAATTATTGCTGGGTTTGTATTTGGGTTATATGTGCCTAATTTTTCAAGGTATTTACCATCTCTTTTCGAGCGTGAATCTGCGGCTACGATCCAGTAAAAAGGTTTTCCTTTTTTACCGTGTCTTTGAAGTCTTATTTTTACTGACATATTTATTAAATTTTAAGGTACTCGACCAAGTTTATTAATGAGCTGGCAAATATAATATAAAATTCTAATTCATAGACAATTCTTTGAAATTTTTGTATTACATTTACCCTAATCGATATTCTTAAATGAAAAAATTATACATAATATTATTTATACTCTTTTCTTTCAGTTGTGAAGACGATATCACAAATAATACACCTACATTTCAGGCATTAGTTAACGGTAGTAATGAATGGATTGCACAAAACTACACTGTGTCAATTCAAAATAATCAGTTATCAATCTCAGGAGCAAATCAGACGGGTGTAATATCAATTGTAGTTGATTCTCCTCAAGTGGATCAGTACAATTTATATAGTTGGACTGATAACTTTGCTGTATTTCAGGATACATTGCAATACTCTACCCAAAATGACGGTATAGGAAGCGTTGCATATTTGAGTGATGGATTTGTTCAGATACAAGAGATTGATAATCTAAATAATACTATTAGTGGTAATTTTCATTTTGATGCTTTCAATGGCACTGGAGAATATACAGTTAATGTTTCCGAGGGAATTTTTTATAGAATTCCTATAAATTCTGAAAATCAGGATTAAACCATAAGACAGAATGTATTTAATTTTTGATACCGAAACAACCGGTTTACCTAAAAATTGGAGAGCGCCTATTTCAGATACTGAAAACTGGCCAAGATGTGTCCAGTTAGCATGGCAGGTTCATGATGAATTAGGAAATTTAATCGAAAGTAAAAGTTACATTGTAAAACCAGACGATTACGATATTCCGTTTGAATCTGAAAAAATTCATGGTATCTCAACTTTGTTAGCTGAAAAAGAAGGGGTTAACCTAGATGATATTTTAAATGAATTCAATGACTCAATTTCGAAATCAAAGTTCATAGTTGGACATAATGTAAATTTTGACTTAAATGTAATTGGCTGTGAGTTTTACAGAAGGGATTTAACATCAAATATTGAGTTGACAGATATACTTGACACTTGTACAGAGCTAACAGCTGAGCTATGTAAACTGCCAGGTGGTAGAGGTGGTAAATTCAAATTACCAACTTTAACAGAACTACACGAATTTCTTTTTTCTTCTCCTTTTCAAGATGCTCACAACGCTTCAGCTGATGTTGAAGCAACTGCAAGATGTTTCTTGGAATTGATAAGAATAAAAAACTTTAAAAAAGATCAATTACAGGTTCAGGATGATTATTTTGAAAAATTTTTTCAAAATAACCCTGAAAAAATAGAGAAGGCTGGAATAAAGCATGTTAATCTCAAGAAAAAATCTGAAAATTTAAAAGATAAACTCGAAAAAAGTAAGAATGAAATAGATGTTAGACAGTCTGAAGAACTAAAAAGTACTAATCTTTCAGACGTAGACTTTACACATCTACACAACCATAGTCAATTCTCGATGCTACAATCTACCATTAAAATTAAACAACTTGTTGAAAAAGCACATGAATGTAATATGAAAGCTGTTGCATTGACTGATCTCGGCAATATGATGGGAGCCTTTAGATTTATTGACGCAGTTAAAAAGAAAAACAGACAAATAAAGGAAAATAGTGATAATTCTGAAGATAATATATCCTTAATTAAACCAATTATTGGATGTGTCCTTAATGTTTGTGAAGACCACTTGAATAAAAACTACAGAGATAACGGATATCAGGTTGTATTTTTAGCTAAAAATAAAAATGGATACAATAACCTTTCAAAGCTATCATCACTTGCTTACACCAAAGGGTTCTATTATGTCCCCAGGGTTGATAAAAATCTGGTAATAGATTTTAAAGATGATTTAATTGTCCTCTCGGGAAATCTATATGGTGAGATTTCAAACAAGATACTTAACACCGGAAAAAAAGAAGCTGAAGAATCCTTGATTTGGTGGAAAAATAATTTTGAGGATGATTTTTATTTGGAAATAAACCGTCATGGACAAGATGATGAAGACACCGTCAATAATGTTTTAATTGAATTTTCCAAAAAACATAAAGTAAAATTAGTAGCTACTAATAATACTTTTTATATGGATAATGCCAGTGCAAATGCCCACGATATTTTATTATGCGTTAAGGACGGTGAGAAGCTTTCAACTCCTAAGGGGCGAGGTCGGGGTTTTAGATATGGCTTACCTAATAACGAGTACTATTTTAAAACCCAAGATCAAATGAAAGAAATTTTCTCTGATCTTCCATCATCAATTGAAAACACCAACGAGATTGTTTCAAAGATTGAAGCATTTGACCTTACTAATGAAGTTTTATTACCAAAATTTGAAATTCCAGAGGAATTTATAGACCCAAAAGATATTGACGATGATGGTAAAAGGGGTGAAAATAATTACCTAAGACATTTGACATATATTGGAGCCAAAAAAAGATATGATGAGATTGATAAAGAACTTAAAGAAAGAATTGATTTTGAGCTTGAGATTATCAAAAATACAGGGTATCCTGGATATTTTTTAATTGTTGAGGATTTTATCAGAAAAGCTAGGGAAATGAATGTTTCGGTTGGGCCAGGCAGAGGTTCTGCTGCAGGGTCGGTTGTTGCATATTGCCTATGGATTACAAATATTGATCCCATCAGGTACGATTTACTTTTTGAAAGATTTCTTAATCCAGATAGAATTAGCATGCCTGATATTGATATTGATTTTGATGATGTAGGAAGAAATAAGGTGATTAATTATGTGATTCAGAAGTACGGAGAAAATCAGGTCGCCCAGATTATAACTTATGGAACGATGGCAGCAAAGTCATCAATACGTGATACTGCCAGAGTTCTGGATCTTCCACTAGGGGATGCTGATAGAATTGCTAAACTAGTTCCAAATATGACTAAGCTAAGTTCTATTTTCGAAACAGATCACAAAGAATTAAGAAATAAATTTAGAGCAGATGATTTGGATAAAATCAATCAATTACTAAGTATATCCCAGTCTGACAACCTAGAATCGGAAACCATCAAACAAGCAAGACTTCTGGAAGGCTCGTTAAGAAATACAGGAATTCATGCTTGTGGTGTGATAATAACACCCGATGATATCAAAAATTTTGTCCCCATTGCAACAGCTAAAGATTCAGATTTATTTGTTACACAATTTGATAATGCAGTGGTTGAGCAAGCTGGGCTACTTAAAATGGATTTTTTAGGTCTAAAAACTTTAACTCTTATTAAAGATACCGTCAAAATTGTTAAAGCTAAATACGGAATAGAATTAGATCCTGACAACTTCCCAATTGACGATAAAAAAACTTTTGAATTGTTTCAACGTGGAGAAACTGTTGGAATTTTCCAATATGAGTCTCCTGGAATGCAAAAGCATTTAAAAGATCTAAAACCTACAGTTTTTGATGATCTTATTGCAATGAACGCATTATATCGTCCTGGCCCTATGGAGTATATCCCGAGCTTTATCAAGAGAAAACATGGAGATGAAAAAATAGTTTATGATCTTCCAGAAATGGAAGAATTTTTAAAGGATACATATGGTATTACAGTATACCAGGAGCAAGTTATGCTACTATCTCAAAAAATCGGTGATTTTACAAAGGGCGAAGCGGATATTCTTAGGAAGGCTATGGGTAAAAAGCAGAAGGATGTACTGGATAAAATGAAACCTAAATTTCTAGAAAATTCAGAAAAGAAAGGTTTTATGACAGAAAAAGTAGAAAAGATATGGAAAGATTGGGAGGCATTTGCAAGTTATGCTTTTAATAAATCTCATTCAACTTGCTATGCCTGGATTGCATATCAAACTGCATACTTAAAAGCAAATTATCCTGCTGAATACATGGCTTCTGTGTTATCTAATAATATGAACGATATAAAAAATGTTACTTTTTTTATGGGCGAATGTAAAAGAATGAAGTTGGAGGTTTTAGGTCCTGATTTAAATGAATCATATTATAAGTTCTCTGTAAATAAAGATAATGCGATACGTTTTGGTATGGGTGCAATTAAAGGTGTTGGTGCTTCAGCCGTCAAAGCTATTGTAGATGAAAGAAAGTTAAACGGGCAGTATTTATCAATATTTGACCTGTCACATAGAGTTGATTTAAGAGCTGCAAATAAAAAAGCATTCGATAGTTTGGCGGCAGCAGGAGCATTTGATTCATTTAAAATTAATAGGGCTCAATATTTTCACGACAATGGAGATGGAATAACTTTTATTGAAAAAATCTTGAGACATGGAAACAAGTTTCAAGAAAATAAGAATTCTTCACAGGTAAGCTTATTTGCAGGTACAAATGATATGCAGATATCAAATCCAGATATACCTCAGGTTGAACCATGGCCAACGATCGAAAAGTTGACTAAGGAAAAAGAGGTTGTTGGAATTTATATTTCAGGTCATCCACTAGATGATTTCAAGGTTGAAATGGAGTCTTTTTGCAATGGTGATGTAAGTGTATTTAAATCTCCCAAAGAGTTTATAAATAAAGAAATTAGTGTTGCGGGAGTTATTACCGAAGTTGAGCACAGAGTCAGCAGACAAGGCAAGGGCTGGGCATTCTTTATACTGGAGGATTATGTTGACTCATATAATTTTAGAATTTTCGGTGAGGAATACTTAAGATTTAAACATTTTTTAACCCTTAATAATTTTCTTCACATAAAGACCAAAATAGTTGAAGGTTGGCTTAATAAAGAAACAGGAGTCAGAGGTGAGCCAAGAATTCAATACTCCAATTTTAAATTATTGCAAGATGTTGTCAAGACATTTGCTAAAAAGATATCAATTCAGCTTAAACTGGAGGATATAAAAAATGAAAAGATAGATTCAATTAAATCTATTCTAAGAGAACACAACGGTAATCATAATTTGAGTTTTCTTGTCTATGATGATGAAGAAAAAATCGTTGTAGAAATGGATAGTGAAAAACAAAAAATTAATATAACACCTAAACTTTTAAGTGATCTGGAAGTAAAAAATATTTTTTACAAATTAAATTAGATAAATTACTTATTTTTGATCATTGAAAAATAAAAATTATGGCATTAGAAATTACAGATAGCAATTTTGAAGAAACAGTGTTAAAAAGTGATAAGCCGGTGATGGTTGATTTTTGGGCAGCATGGTGTGGACCATGTAGAATGGTAGGTCCTATTATTGATGAATTAAGCGAAGAATATGATGGAAAAGCCATAATTGGTAAAGTTGATATTGATTCAAATCAGCAATATGCTGCTAAATTCGGAGTAAGAAACATCCCCACAGTTCTAGTATTTAAAGATGGAGAGCTTGTAGACAGAAAAGTAGGAGTCTCTTCCAAAAACGATTACGCCCAAGCCTTGGAAAAGTTTATCTAAAAAAAATCACATATATTTATAGGCCAATAAAAAATCATGCATAGATTAAGGCTGACCATATTATTCATGTTTTTTTGTGTT
>CABZJM010000027.1 GCA_902526075.1 uncultured Bacteroidota bacterium | reverse complement strand
TTTACCGGAACCCTATTAACCAAATAAATTTTACCTATTCTATCATCTTTAATACATTCATTTAAAACCGATTTTCCAACCATTCCGGTGCTTCCAGTTATTAATACATCCATATTGATTTTTATTGTAAATTAGAACATGAGGCAAAATAAATTAAAATTTTTATTATTCTTTTCATCCTTTGTTTTAATTTCTTTTGAGTCCAATTCAACCGAAATTGATTATAATCCAGCATCTGAAGTTATCATTTCATTTAATAAGACTGCCGATAGTATAATCTCCCTTTTAACAATTGAGCAAAAAGCCACACAAATGTTAAGTACCTCTATAGCTATTCCTGAGCATGGAATAGAAATGTATAATTGGTGGAACGAAGCATTACACGGGGTTGCCAGATCAGCTAAGGCAACTGTGTTTCCTCAGGCAATTGCGATGGGAGCAACATTCGATCCTGATTTGATTAGAAATACTGCAGATGCTATTTCAACCGAAGCTAGGGCTATGTATAATATTTTTAATAAAAAGGGAATGAGATTAGAGTACACTGGCTTAACATTCTGGTCACCCAATATCAATATTTTTAGAGATCCAAGATGGGGAAGAGGCCACGAGACCTATGGTGAAGACCCTTATTTAACAGGACAAATTGGAAAAGCATTTGTCAATGGTTTACAAGGAAATCACTCTAAGTATTTAAAGGTTGCAGCAGGTGCAAAACATTTTGCTGTTCATTCAGGTCCAGAGTCGATTAGGCATAGTTTTAATGTAAAAGTTAGCCCTCAGGATTTTAACGAAACATATCTTCCCGCTTTTAAAGAGTTGATTGAAGCTAATGTAGAAATAGTTATGTGTGCTTATAATAGATTAAATGATAAGCCATGCTGTGGAAGTAAATCCTTATTAAATGATTTACTTAGAGATAATTGGGGGTTTAAAGGTCATGTTGTCTCTGATTGTGGTGCAATAAACGATATAAAGTCAAATCATAATTTTACAATTTCTGATGAAGAAAGTGTTGCATATGCAATAAAGGGTGGTGTTGATCTCAATTGTGGATCATTATATAATTTAATTCCCAGAGCCATTGAAAAAGGCTATCTAAGTGAAAAAGATTTAGACAAATCATTAAAACGACTCTTGATGACAAGATTAAAGCTTGGAATATTAACAAAAGTTAGTGATAACCCATATGAAGGTTTAAATGAGAGCCATATAAACAATAATAAACATATCAAGTTAGCAAGAGATGTTGCTGCTAAGTCAATAGTATTATTGAAAAATGAAAATAATATTCTTCCAATATCCAAAAATATAGACCGGCTTTTTATAACCGGTCCAAATGCCGCAAACGTAAATACATTACTTGCAAATTATAATGGATTAAGCCCAAACATGGTTACTCCATTAGAAGGAATTACTACAAAAGTTTCAAATGGTACAATGATTAGATTCAATAAGGGGGTTGGCCTTATTAGTGATAATAATAGAACAGATTGGTCAGCAAGTTTAGCTGGATCAAGTGATGTTACAATTGCTATAATGGGAATTTCTGCATTAATTGAAGGTGAAGAGGGTGCTGCAATCTCATCTGAGGCTAATGGTGATAGAAATAAAATATCCCTTCCTACAAATCAGATTGAATATCTTAGAAAATTAAGAAAAAGTGCCGGCGGTAAACCAATAGTTTTAGTAATAAAATCAGGGTCTGCTATTGATCTTACAGAAATTTCTAAATATGTTGATGCTATTATTTATGCTTGGTATTTGGGGGAACAAGGTGGAAATGCAATAGCTGATGTTATTTTTGGTGACGTAAATCCATCTGGTAAATTACCAATAACAATACCTGAATCTCTATCGCATCTTCCAGATTACAGTGATTACAATATGGATAATAGAACTTATAAATTCACAAACCACAAACCAATGTACCCTTTTGGATTTGGATTAAGTTATTCCAGTTTTCATTATTCAGACCTTTCAATCAAAAAGAGCAAAATAGATATTGGTGGTTCAATTGAATTGAATTTTGAAGTCTTTAATAATAGCGATATCCCAGGTGAAGAAGTCGTACAAGTATATATAAATGATATGGAGGCCTCTTTTAGAACACCCAACTCATCATTAATATTTTTTAAAAGAATTCACCTAAATTCCGGCGAAAAAAAGAATATTAATTTACTCATTGACGATAACATGATAGGATCTTACAATGAAAAAGGTGTAAAAGAAATTGAACCTGGAAATTTTAAGATATTTGTTGGAGGAAGTTCACCTGGGGATCGAAGTAAAGAACTTGGAAAGATGATTAAAGAAGTAAGTTTCACTGTTAGATAATTTATATGAAAAAGCTAATATTAAAATCAATAAAATATTTATTTATAATTTTTTTCTTTTCAATTTATGGTCAAGAAAAATTTTCAAACCCTATAATAAGAGGAGGATATCCAGACCCATCTATTTGTAAAGTTGAAGACACTTTTTATTTAGTTAATTCCTCTTTTGAATATTTTCCAGGCTTACCAATTCATAAAAGCAAAGACCTTATTAATTGGGAGTTAATAGGATATGGACTACACAGAAAATCTCAGGTTGATTCAACAGTAAACTTGATCGATGTTCAGTCAAATGGTGGAATTCATGCTCCGACTATAAGGTACAAAGATGGAGTTTATTATATAATAACTACTAATGTTTATTATGATGAGGAACTTCAGACGGCCGACATGGTAAACTTTATTATTACTGCTGAAAATCCTGCAGGTCCATGGTCGGATCCAATACATATTTTGGGTGCTCCTGGAATTGATCCAGACTTATTTTTTGATGATGATGGCAAGGTATGGTATGTAGGTAATCAAATGCCTGAAAATCCAAATTTTAACGGTGAGGGGGAGATTTGGCTTCAAGAGCTAGATATAAATGAATTTAAATTAGTGGGGGAAAAACATTTATTGTGGCGAGGTGCATGCGGAGGTGTTTGGGCTGAAGGCCCACATATGTACAAAAAAGATGGAAGATATTATTTAATAATTGCAGAAGGTGGAACAAGTTTTAATCATGCTGTAATGGTAGCATTAAGTGATAATATTGAAGGCCCATACATATCCAATCCTCGAAACCCCATAATAACATCAAGACACCTATCATATGATAATTGGGTCAACAGTACAGGTCATGGTGATATAATTCAATTAGATGATGGAAGAAATTACATGGTTTTATTGGGTATTAGAAATCAAATTGATAGAGGTTCTAACATGGGAAGAGAAACTTTTCTTGCCCCTGTTACTTGGGAAAGAGAGCCCTTTGAATGGAAAGAAACTAAACATTTATGGCCCGTAGTTGCTCCTAAAACAGGTCGTGTAGAATTGTTAAATGATATAGTCTTTAATAACTCAATTCAAAATATAGAAAAATCTTTTAAGGACAATTTTGAATCAGAAATTCTGAATCTAAAATGGAACTTTAGGCGCTACCCAAT
This sequence comes from uncultured Bacteroidota bacterium, assembly GCA_902526075.1. GTDB lineage: Bacteria > Bacteroidota > Bacteroidia > Flavobacteriales > Flavobacteriaceae > MED-G13. Next base: position 3,052 of record CABZJM010000027.1, on the reverse strand, counting down.
TGAGAATATATTTCATTTAAACAAAAAAGATAAACGTCTAACTTTAGTTTGCCATCCAAATCAGATAAAAGAAAGAGGTAGAGCCGCCCTATTGGGATTTAAGCAAACAGAATCAAGTTTTGAATTCTTAACTCAAATGTATTTTGAACCGAATACTAATGGATCAGAAGCAGGAATTAGTTTTTTTCAAAAAGATGATAACTACATTAATTTTACTTTAATTAATGATGGGGGTAAACACTATCTTCAAGCCTATGCTGTTAAAAACGGTGAATTAATACCAACAAAAAAAGAACATCTTGGACAATATAATGGTAATATAAAACTTAAGGTCATTGCTCACAAAGATGCTTACAGACTTTATTATTCAACAGCAGGAACCCATTTTAATCTATTTGCTAATTTAGACGGCTCTTTACTTAAAAGTAACGGATATACTGGTGTTCACTTAGGTCTTTATGCGACTTCAAATGGAAAATTAACAAAAGATTCAGTTTCCTTTGAGTATGTTAATTACCTTATAAAAAAGAAATAATATATTGTATATGCAATCATACTGAAACTAATTAAAAAACTTAGTTTTATAAGAGATTTATTTTTAGGATTTTTTCTAATTAAAATTCTGATTATCCAGTTTAAAACAAATAATGTCACTATTATAATTAACGGCGTATACATAATCCAAAGTTAATTTAAATTCCTTTTAATCTTTCGTAAAACTTATCAAATTCATCGGAATAGTTTCTGTTTTTTCTGAATGATCTTCTCTCTTGAATTTTAAGAGCGTCCATTTTTTCATTTGTCTCATCTAATAAGATTACTCCTTCATTATTATTTATAACATATGACCATATGTACGGCGAGGCATTTTCATCAAAACCTTTCAGCCCAAGTTTTAAATTCCAGAAAATTAACACATCATCTTCGTATGTCATTAAGTAATGTCCGTTTGATAGAATTATCAGTTGCTGGATTTTTTTCTCATTCATAAATGGTTTTAGCATATCATGATTTTTTGGAAACTTTTTGGTAAAAATGGGTTTTGATTTGTCAAATAATGAGTAATATGTAAATACATATGAGTCCTCTAATTCAATTTGACTTGACCATAATATACTATTAAAATATGTTGCCCTTGTATTAATATCTATGTATTCAATATTATTTTCATCTAGTGCTTTTGCAATATTATAATGTGCCACCCCTTTGAACGATAAAGTAATAAGTAAATACGCTGAGCTTAATATTAATCCCAATGAATTATAGAGTTTTCTTTTTTTCGAACGTCTATTTTGAAATGCTGTTAGTATGAGGAATGTTAAAAATGGTAGAGTATATATTGGGTCAATAATAAATATGTTTTCTACAGCTACACGCCACTCAAAAGGCCAAAATAATTGAGTGCCCCAAGTAGTTTGAGCATCAAGTAACGGGTGGGTAATGATTGCTAAAAAAAACATTTTTAGCCAATCAAAGTAACTAACACTCTGATATTTGGAATATATTTTATTTAAAACCCATGCCAGTATAGGCGAGGCAATGAATGGAAATATAAGTGAATGAGAAAATCCTCTATGCATTACAGATGCAGTCAAATCATCAACAAAAAATCTAGTAATTATATCCAAATCAGGAATGGTACCAGCTATTGCACCAAGTATAATAGCTTTGTTACCTATTTTTTTCCCAAGTGTTGCTTCTGCAACTGACGCACCTAAAACAATTTGAGTTAATGAATCCATAAAAATAAAAATGCTAAATTAGGTTTTTTATTAGCTTAAAAACTTTAAAATTTTATTAAAATTTAAAATTGAAAAAACTGATTATCATACGTCATTCAAAATCCTCATGGAAAGACTTAAGTCTTGGAGATTTCCATAGACCATTAAACAAAAGGGGTAAAAAGGATGGCCCTGTAATGGCGAATTTTTTGAGCAAAAAAATATCAAAGATTAGTTATCTGCATTCTAGTGACTCTGTAAGAACTTTTGAAACTTCTAAATTTTTTATAGATAGAATTAAATTTGATAAAATCAAATATGATGATTCCTTATACCATAGCTCTTCGTCATCAATATTAAATATAATAAGGAACTATTCAGAAAATTTTTCATCAGTAATGATTATTGCACACAACCCAGGTTTGACAAATCTGGTTAATGAGATAACAAACATTTATATAGATAATTTACCTACAACTGGTTTAGTTGAAATAGATTTTAGTTGCCTCAAATGGAATGATATATCGTCAAAAAATAGTAAACTTATAGAACTAAAATTTCCTAAGCAATTAAAATAATTTTATATTTAACCAGCTAACTAAATATTTATATTATGACACTTATAATGGTTTTGCAGCTTATAATTGCAGTTGGACTTATAAACGTATGGCTTTTAAGATTTAAAAAAGCCACAGACTACAGGGGTGGAGATGCCACAAATATGAAAGAGGAGTTTATTGCATACGGTCTTCCAGTGTGGCTTATGTATTTTGTTGGGGCAATGAAGATTTCAATCGCAATTATGCTAATTATTAGCTTTTGGGTAGAGGAACTTCTTGTATACAATCTTGTTGCTTTAGCTGTATTAATGATTGCGGCTGTATTTATGCATGTCAAAGTGAAAGATCCTATAAAAAAATCTTATCCAGCATTGTCTATTTTATTTATGATAGCATTAATAATGTATTTGACTATGGGTTAATAAAACTCCTCCTAGTTTTTCGTATATTTAAAATGAATTGAAAACATGAAATATAAGCATGTATTTATATTGTTATTTGTTTTTAATTTTTTCTCATTATCATCTGGCGATTACGTAATTCATAGCTTTGATAATCATAATATTCATGGCACATTAATCAATTCAAAAAATCCAAACTCGACTTTGGCTATTATTATCTCAGGCTCAGGCCCAACAGATAGAGACGGTAATAATATTTCTTTAAAAAGTGATTATTTAAAGATGTTAGCTGAAGGACTTCAAGAAAATCAGATTAGCACATATAGGTATGATAAAAGGGGAGTTGGTAAAAGTGTAGGAGATTTAAAAA
>CABZJM010000026.1 GCA_902526075.1 uncultured Bacteroidota bacterium | reverse complement strand
TTGTTTGCCTTTCATCTCATAGGACTTACCATCTATTTGTAATAGTTTAGAAAGTGTAGAGCCAAGAGATACAATGTTTGACTTTAATCTTGCATCGGAGGAAATCACTACATCTCCACTTACTGTAAGGTCATTACTAACGGTAGCATCTCCGTTAAACATAACTTTAAAAGCATCAGACTTTGCATTAGATGCTGTTCCATTTCCAATGACAAAAGCAGTGTTTGAAGTGCTAAATGAATTAGCACTATTAGTAACAGAAGAACCTGAAGAGTTGTATTGTCCAATAACTGTTGAGGCATAATCACTTGCTGTTGTGTAACCTCCCATTGCTGTAGCAGCATTTCCACTTGCTTGTGTGTAAAATCCCATTGCTGAAGAATAATCACCACTTGCTGTTGTACCACTTCCCATTGCTACGGCATAAATTCCACTTGCTGTTGTGCTACTTCCCATTGCTACGGCATAAATTCCACTTGCTGTAGTTTCTCTTCCCATTGCTGTAGAATAGTTTCCACTTGCTGTAGTTTCTCTTCCCATTGCTGTAGAATAACTTCCACTTGCTGTTGTGTTATATCCCATTGCTACGGCATAAGTTCCTGCTGAATTGTTATTTGCGCTATTATCGTCCATTTGTGCATTCATACTAAATGAGATAGTTAATACTAAAAGTGTATATAGTTTTTTCATCTTGAATTATTTTTCACCTAATTTACAAAATTACCTCCATAACCTGTTTGTAGTAATTTATTGTAAATTGCAAACATGAAAAGAATTGCAAGTATTCTATTTTTTTTAATCATTACTTTATCGTGTTCTGATAATCAAAAAAAATTATTGCCTTCATCAAGCGGCAACATAAATAACGTTTCTGTAGTCTCAAGTGATGAGATCTGGGACGGAGCAGTTGGCGATGTTATTAGAGAAAATTTTGGCAGACCGATTTATGGCCTACCTCAGATAGAGCCAGTTTTTTCCCTTAGCCATATTCCAAGTAAAGTGTTTTCAGGTTTTGCCACAAAATCAAGAACCATCTTGAAGGTTGATATTGCTGAAAAAGAAGGTGTTTTCAATTTTAAAAACACGTATGCTTCTCCACAAAGAATAATTCAAATCACAGGAAAATCAGCAGATAAAATAATTGAAATCATTAATGAAAACCTGAATTCAATATACTCTACAATGTACCTCAATGAGATTCAGGAAAAACAACGCAGAATTTCTAAAAACCTAAATCAAACACAAGCCATTAAAAAGAATATAGGTTTGACACTACGATTTCCTTCTGCTTACCGGGTCGCAAAAGTTGACAGTAACTTTGTTTGGATAAGAAGAGATATAGAAACAGGTTCAGTCAATCTTTTTATCTCTAGATATAATGACAAAAGTAACAGCTCTATTGTGAAAATAAGAGACTCAATTTCTAAGTATCATATTCCTGGGCCTATTGAAAATACATTTATGTCAACAGACCCTATATATACACCAAGTTCACAGCAAATTAGTATAAGTGGAAAACAAATATTAGAAACAAGGGGGTTGTGGGAAATAAAGGGACAATTTATGGCTGGGCCGTTTTTAAACTATCAATTTGGATCTAACACCAAACAGGATGAATATATAATGTTGGACGGCTTTGTTTATTCGCCAGGATCAAGTAAAAGGGAGTATGTCTTTGAGCTTGAAGCTATAATGAGAAGCCTAAAATACTAGTTTTCTTTTTTCTCATCATCCTCATCATCTTTCCCCTCTTCTAAAGCTTTTTTAAACTCTTTAACACCTTGCCCAGTACCTTTAACAAGATTCCCTAATTTTTTTCCAAGGCCAACAGGGCCAAAAACAATTAGAGCAACAATCACTATAACCACTATCTGAAGCGGTCCAATTGTAAAAAGGGGTGTGATAAATAAATCCATTACTAAATATTTTCAGCTAAGTTAACAATAATAGATGTAATTGTTGCTATATGTTTAACTTGTATTAATGAGTAAGCTATTTTTAAGTATTTTTGAATACTGTGAAAGACGAAAAACAAAATAAAACCTTTTTAAAAAGAATATTTAACGACTATAAGGTTGTTGTTTCAAGCGAAGACACATTCGAGGAGAAACTTTCCTTTAAGGCTAATAAAATAAATGCATTCATCATAATGTTATTATACTCCATAATATTGATTGCTTTTACAATTAGCATTGTTTTTTTTACCCAACTCAGAGAAATGGTACCAGGATATTCCTCATCCGACCTTTTGAACAGAGCTATATATCTTACAAAAAAAACAGATTCATTAGAACAACAAATAGCCCTTAATAATAAGTTTTATAAATCGATTGAAGACGTACTTTCTGGAAATGTAGATGAGTTTACTTCAAGAGATGAGCTATCAGTAGACAGCAATCTAATTAACACAGATATTTTTACAATTTCTCCTAGCCTGCAAGATTCTATTCTAAGAAAATATGTTGATAATGAGGATAAGTTTAACCTGACTAATAATGAGCTTGTTATTGAAAATAAAATGTTTTTTTCTCCAATTAAAGGCGAAATAACACAAAGCTTTAACTTTAATGAAGATCATTTTGCTATTGATATAGCAGCTGATATAGGCACACCTGTAAAGTCTGTCCTTGACGGAAAAATTATTTTTTCAGAGTGGTCACTTGATACGGGCTATGTCGTTGTTATTGATCATGGCGAAAATATAATTTCAGTTTATAAGCATAATTCAAAAATATTAAAAGAACAAAATGATTTTGTCCAAGCCGGAGAAGTGATTGCTTACTCAGGTAATCAAGGAAATTTAAGCTCTGGACCACATTTACATTTCGAACTTTGGAAAAACGGAACCCCAATAGATCCAGAGCCTCTATTAAATTTTAAATAAGAATGCTAAAGCATGTTATTTTAAAAATAGTTTCAAGGCTTGCAAAGAAGCAAGTTTACAATTGGGCAAATAACCCAATTTCAACTCAGGAAAGCCAGTTCAACTATCTAATCAAAAAAGGACGTAACACAAAATTTGGACGGAACCATAACTTTTCGGAAATATCAAATTATCAAGAATTCAAGAAAAGAGTACCAATAAGAGATTATGAGGGGCTTAGAGAATATTTTGAGAAAGTAAAATCTGGAAAAAAGGATATTTTATGGCCAGGAAAACCAATTTATCTTGCTTTAACTTCGGGTACAACCTCTGGCGCAAAATATATTCCTATTACTAAGGAAAGTTTGTCAAACCATTTAAATGGAGCTAAAAATGCTTTGTTGATTTATGTTGCAGAAACCAATAAAACAAGCTTTGCTGATGGTAAATATATTTTTGTTCAAGGCAGCCCAATACTAAAAGATATTTCAGGAATATTAAGTGGCAGGCTCTCAGGAATTTCTGCTCACCATGTTCCGTTTTACATGAAAAGTAACATGCTTCCTTCTTGGAAGACAAATATCATTGAAGATTGGGAAAAGAAGGTCCAAAACATAGTAAAAGAAACTATTGGAGAAGATATGACAATTATTAGTGGTATTCCATCATGGCTTCAAATGTACTTTGAAAAAATCGTCAAAAAAACCAATAAACAGATTTCAGTGGTATTCCCAAATTTTAGCCTTTTGATTTACGGCGGAGTCAATTTCAGACCATATAAGAAAAAGTTTGTTTCATTAATTGGAAAGGAAGTCGACAGTATAGAGCTTTTTCCAGCAAGCGAAGGTTTTTTTGCTTTTCAAGACAAGCAAGACAGCAATGATCTACTTCTAATACTGAATGCTGGTATCTTTTACGAGTTTATTGATGTTGAGGATTTTAGAGAAAATAGGCTAGAAAGAATATCTCTTCAAAATGTAAAAAAAGACACAAATTATGTTATGATTATTTCTAGTTCTGCAGGTTTGTGGGGATATAACACGGGAGACACAGTAAAGTTTACATGCATAAATCCTTACAGAATTGTGGTAACAGGAAGGCTTAAGCAAAGCTTATCTGCTTTTGGTGAACATGTGATTGTCAAGGAGGTAGAGCAAGCAATTGAACAAGCAACTTTAAAAACCGGAAACATGGTTGTTGAGTTTACAGTTGCCCCAAGATTTAAATCAAAATCTTTACCGGCTTGTCACGAGTGGTTTATTGAATTTGACGGAAATGTCATTGAGATTAATAATTTTAGGAGTTTATTAGACAGTGAGCTTCAAAAACAAAACAAATATTATAAAGACTTAATAGATGGTAAAATAATAGACAGACCAGTGATAAGAAAAATTGTTAAAGGTGGCTTTAAAAAATATATGAGTAGTATTGGGAAATTAGGTGGACAAAATAAAGTTCCAAAAATTGCTGATAATAGGGAAATTGCCGACAGGTTAAAAAAACTTAATCTAATCGAGTCAATCTAAAATAAATTATTAAAAAAAGCGTTTAAAAAAAACCAAAGCGAAAAAATGAAAAAGAATTTTAAAGAAAATGAAGAACTTGATATAATAGTTCTAATAGAGAAAATAAAGTTAATGTTGCTAAGCTTATTCTTACAAATTTTTAGAAGATCTAAAAGCTTTTTATCAGGCTGGAAAAAACTATTAGTTATTATAATTGCAGGACTTGTATTGGGATATTTTCAAACAGACAGCAAATTGCCAAATGCTAAAGAGGCTACAGTTCTTGTGAAGATAAATTTTGATGCTGGAAACTATGTATATGATGCAGTTGACCTTATTAATCTAAAAATTTCTAGTGAAGATTATGACTTTTTTAATCAAGAAATTAAGTTAAATGAGGATGAGTCCGTTGATGAAGTTTCAATTTCTCCAGTCATTGATATAAAAGATATTATGGCTAAAGATATAAACGCAAATGAAATAAGAGCTTTGTTTGATAACCTTGAATATGAAGACGGTTTTTCTGTTACCGAAGGATTCAAATCAGATTATGACTACCATTTTATCAAGGTAGACGTATCAAACAATTCATCCATTAGCACAGTGAATAAAATTGTAGACTACTTTAATAACAATCCTCTTTTTACTGAGCTCAAAGAAAGAAATTTACAAAGAATTTCAAGCATTATTTCTGATAATGAACAAACAATAAATCAAATTGACAAGCTACTTGATTATTACACAAGCGAGAATAAGACTAAAACAACCCAACTTTATATTGACAATAAAGATGTAAGGCCAAACGAACTTATTAAGACCAAGATTTCTTTACAAAATGAAAATCAAGAATTAAAAAATGAAACCCTTGTAACTAAAGAAACGGTAATGGTAATAAACGAGGCAAATATATTAATTGAAAACAATTCTATACTTTCAAATAAGATGGTTTACTACCCATTATTATTTTTGTTTATATATATAATAATTTCAATAGTAATTAGTCTTTACTTGTACCTTGATAAATTAGACAGAGCTAGCTAAATGTCAATCAAAGACCTCACACAAAAGAGTTTTTCTGTTTTAATCATCAGATCTTTTGGCGTTTTGCTTTTATTTGCTTTCACCCTATTTATTACTAACTTTTTTACCGCAGAAAATGTTGGTAGATACGACTTTGTTAGATCCACTTTAATGGTATTAGGGGGACTAGCATTGATGGGTACAAACCAATCCATCATTTATTATTCAGGTCTTTTAAAAGCAAGAAAAAGTATTGAATCTATAAGATCCATATACTTTAAAATGCTGCGAATAATTATTTCTTTTAGCCTGATCATTTTAGGACTTTTTCTTTTCATATTTAACGAATCAACTATAACCCATATTTTTAATAGCACAGAATCCTATTCACTTATTCTAAAGTCAATTTTTACATTGATTTTTTTCTCCACAACAATGTTAAATATCGACACTATAAGAGCTCTTCAAAACACAATTTTATCTGAGATGTATAGGAGCTTGTTTAGATATATTCCAGTATTCATATTTGCAATAATTCTAATTCAATACAATCAACAACCCTATTTAGTTGAGGCCTATTTATTAGGTTTTGTTTTGCTTTCAGTGTTTTCAGGAATTAAGGTTATCAACATGTTTGCTGGGTTGAAAAAAGCTAATAAAGAATCCCAAAAATTTTCTACAAGAGATATATTTAAAACTTCAGCCCCAATGGCGCTCAGCGCAATAGCATATTTTATAATGCAAAGCATTGACATTATTATCTTGTCTGTTTATGAAGGTTTTGACCAGATTGCTTACTATTCTGTTTCTGTAAAATTAGCTATGGTTACGACCTTAGCGCTAATGTCAGTAAATATTGTAATTGCGCCAAGAATTGCAGAAATATTTGAAAAGAAAAATATGAAGGATATGCAGCTTTTAATTAAACACTCTACCAGGATTATTTTTTTTATAAGCATCTGTGTTTTAAGCGTTTTGTTTTTATTCTCAGAACAAATTTTGAACATGTTTGGAGAAGGCTATTCTCAAGCCAATAAAGCTTTAATTTTTCTTTTAGCTGCTCAATTTTTTAATTCAATTTCTGGGCCTGGCGCCATATATCTAAATATGACCGGCCGACAAACAACACTTAATAAGATATTGATTTTGGGTTTAACCATTAATATTGC
>CABZJM010000025.1 GCA_902526075.1 uncultured Bacteroidota bacterium | reverse complement strand
AACAACTCCAATGATAAATCAAAAGAAACAAGGCTATTGTGAGCTCAATAAAGGCCCAGTAGTAACCTATGCTCCAGCAGTTCAACAAAAACTTAGAGATTTAATAATTAATACTGCAAAAAAGAATAAAATCCCGTTTCAAAGAGCTGCCTCTAGTCGTTACACAGGTACTGACACTGATGCTTTTGCCTACAGTAATGGTGGAGTTCCATCAGCATTAATATCTCTACCTCTTCGATATATGCATACAACTGTTGAAATGGTTCATAAAAATGATGTTGAAAATGTAATCAAATTGATTTATAATGCTGTGCTAAACATTAAGTCAGGAGAAGACTTTAGCTACTTTAAATAAATATTTACATTACACAATGAGAGAGGAATTATTAGAGATATATTCTTCAAGCGGAGAAAAAACTGGCAAAAAAGCAACCAAGTCATATATTCACAAAAAAGGCTTATTTCATGCAACAGTTCATGTATGGATCTTCAGCGAAAATGGGAATGTGCTAATTCAGAAAAGGTCGTTCAAAAAGAAATTAAACCCCAGTGTTTGGGATGTTTCAGTAGCAGGACATATCGGATACAAAGAAGATATTAAAGCGGCCGCTATTAGAGAAACACTTGAAGAAACAGGCATACATGTCAAAGAAAAGGATTTATTAAAACTCGGAATCTATACAAGTGAAAGCAATCATAGCAAGATAATTGACAGAGAGTTTCAATACACATATATTCTAAAAATTGATGAAGTCAAAATCAATTTAAATTATAAAAATGATGAAGTTGATGATTTAAAGTTAATTTCATTAAGGGAAATGGATTTGCTATTGAACCAAAATAATAGAGATATTTTCATAGGAAAAAATAAGAATTACTACAAAGACGTTTTTGAAGCAATTTTAAAAATAACTAAAGAGAATTATCAATAATTTCCTTGACAATATCCGGATTTAACAGGGTGCTAATATCCCCTAAGTTATTAATTTCCTTTGTAGCAATCTTTCTCAGAATCCTTCTCATAATTTTTCCAGATCTCGTTTTCGGTAGCCCATTGGTTATTTGAATCTTATCTAATTTAGCAATAGGGCCAATTTTTTTAGAAATCAAAATATTAATTTCTTTTTTAAAATCGTATAAATCTTCATGTTCTTGCTTTAGAGTAATAAAACCATATAGAGCATTTCCTTTAATTTCATGCGGAAAACCTACAATTGCAGACTCTGCAACTAATTCGTGTTCATTAATCGCATCTTCAATTGGCGCAGTACCAAGATTATGGCCTGAAACAATGATAACATCATCAACTCTCCCGGTTATTCTAAAATTACCGTCCTGGTCTCTAAATGCGCCATCACCAGTAAAATATTTATTTTCAAAGGCAGAAAAATAAGTATTAATATATCTTTTATGATCTCCCCATACTGTTCTCGCTATAGATGGCCATGGAAATTGAATACATAATTTACCTACAGTGTTAAATTCTTTCAATTCATTACCCTTTTCATCCAATAATATCGGTTGAATTCCTATAAACGGTTTTGTTGCAAAAGTTGGCTTATCTGGAATTACTTTTGGAATTGACGATATCAATATACCACCTGTTTCTGTTTGCCACCATGTATCTACAATGGGGCAATTATTCCTTCCAACATATTTATTATACCATTGCCATGCCTCCTCATTTATAGGTTCACCAACAGTACCAAGAACTTTTAATGATGAAAGATCACAGTTTTTAAGAAAGCTACTACCCTGTTTTGCCAAAGCTCTAATAGCAGTTGGAGCTGTATAAAATTGATTTACTCCAAATTTTTCAACTATTTGCCAAAACCTACTGTAATTAGGAAAACTAGGAATACCTTCAAACATAATTGTTGTTGCTCCGTTTGATAATGGGCCATACAATATGTAACTATGACCAGTAATCCATCCTATGTCTGCAGTGCACCAATAAATATCTCCTTCATCATATTGAAAAACATTTTTGAATGTAAACGATGTGTATACCATGTAGCCACCACATGTATGAACCATCCCTTTTGGTTTTCCTGTAGAACCAGATGTATATAAAATAAATAACGGGTCTTCTGCATCCATGATTTCAGCGTCACAGAAATTATCAACATCAATAATCAAATCATCTAATAAAAAATCTCTTTTACTATTAAAATCAACAGATTCATTAGTCCTTTTTACCAGTAAAACTTTTTGATCAGATTTACACATTTCTAATGCGTCATCTACAATTTTTTTAAGATTTAAAATTTTTTCCCCTCTAAATGAACCATCTGAAGTTATAATTATACTGCTCATACAATCATCTATCCTTGTGGCTAAGGCATTAGATGAAAAACCAGCAAAAACAACTGAATGAATTGCACCAATTCTAGCACAAGCAAGAACAGAAAATGCCAATTCAGGAATCATTGGCAAATAAATACAAACCCTATCCCCTTTTTTAACACCCAATGACTTCAAAACATTAGCCATTTTACAGACCTCTGCTAATAATTCTGAATATGAGTAGGATTTATATTCTTCATTAGGATTATTTGGCTCAAAAATTATTGCAGTTTTATCGGGATGATTTTTTACGTGTCTATCAATGCAATTAATTGTAATATTCAATTTAGCATCTTTAAACCATAAAACTTTAGCTTTTCTAAAATCCCAATCTAAAACTTTTGACCATTTTGCTTCCCATAAAAAGTTATTTGACGCTAATTCAGACCAAAAAACTTCTGGTTCATTAACAGACTCTTTATATAATTGAGAATATTTCTCTGGGCTATCTATGTTATATCTACTCATATTCAGGAATTCTTATGTTATCTACTATATCTTTTATTTTTTTTGGGGTTGGTGAAGTAAACTTCATCACAGCAAAAGAAACTATAAAATTCAATATCATAGCAACACTTCCGAATCCCTCAGGTGAAATTCCAAACCAATAATCTTCAGACGAACCACCTCCAAAGAAGTCAAATTTAAACTTTAGCATGTAAAACAACATCAAACCTATTCCTACGAGCATTCCGCAAATTGCTCCCTCCTTATTCATTTTTTTATAAAAAATTCCCATTACAATAGCAGGAAAAAAAGATGCGGCAGCTAAGCCAAAAGCTAAAGCAACAACAGCAGCAACAAAACCAGGTGGATTAATTCCAAAGTATCCAGCTATACAAACTGCAAAAAAAGCAGAAATTCTTGCAGCTACCAATTCACCTTTTTCACTTATTTCTGGATAAATAACTCTTTTAATTAGATCATGAGAAACAGATGCTGAAATAACAAGCAAAAGACCAGCAGCAGTAGACAAAGCGGCAGCTAATCCACCAGCAGCAACAAGGGCAACAACCCAATTGGGTAAATTAGCTATTTCTGGATTGGCCAAAACCATGATGTCTCTGTCAACATATAATTCATTTGCATCATCATTAGTGTAATCAATCATACCATCATTATCTAAATCATCAAATTTTATTAATCCTGTGTTTTCCCATTTTTTAAACCATTGAGGTATGTCAGAATAAGATTTTGTTGAAATTGTTTCAAGTAAATTTGTTCTTGCAAAAGCAGCTACTGCTGGAGCTGTAGTATATAGTATAGCTATCAATAGCAATGCTATACCTGCAGATTTTCTAGCATCTGCAACTTTTTTTACGGTAAAAAATCTTACAATAACATGTGGTAAACCAGCTGTACCAACCATTAAAGCTAATGTGATTGCAAAAATATCTATCAAAGGCTTTGTGTTGTCAGTATATTCGTTAAAACCTAATTCAACATTTAGATTGTCCAGTTTATCCAGAAGATAAGTTGAAGTTCCATCTGAAATTTCACTTCCGAAACCCAGCTGAGGTATTGGATTACCTGTCATTTGTATAGAAATAAAAATTGCTGGTACCATAAAAGCAAATATCAAAACACAATACTGAGCAACCTGAGTATATGTTATTCCTTTCATTCCTCCTAAAACAGCATAAAAAAGAACGATTAACATGCCGATAATTACACCTGTATTTATATCGACCTCTAAAAATCTTGAAAAAACAATTCCAACTCCCCTCATTTGACCAGCCACATAAGTAAAAGAAACTAATAAAGCACAGAATACGGCAACTAACCTAGCATTATTTGAATAGTACCTATCACTTATAAATTCTGGAACTGTAAATTTTCCAAACTTTCTTAAATATGGAGCCAACAATAGGGCTAAAAGAACATACCCACCTGTCCAACCCATGAGATATACAGCGCCGTCATAACCAGCAAAGGAAATAATACCAGCCATTGAAATAAATGAAGCAGCACTCATCCAATCAGCAGCAGTAGCCATACCATTTGCCCAAGCACCTACTCCACCTCCAGCAACATAGAACTCCTTAGTTGATTGAACTCTTGACCAAATTGCGATGGCGATATAAATAGAAAAAGTAATTCCTACTAAGACATATGTCCACGATTGAATACTCATTTTTTATTTTTTAAATCCAAATTTCTTATCAAGATTATTCATTAATCTAACATATGTAAAAATCAAAATAACAAAAACATATATAGACCCTTGCTGAGCAAACCAAAATCCTAATTTAAAACCAGCAATCGAAAACAGATTTAAAAAATCTTTTAAAATAATACCAAATAAAAATGAAAACGTAAACCAGATTGAAAGAAGGATTGATACATATTTGATGTTTGTTTTCCAATAATTATTATATCTATCTTTTGATTTCATATTTTTTTAATTCATTTAAAACTTTAGGTGCCAAAATCAGTGTTGCAATCATTGTCGGAACAGCCATTAATGCAAAAAAGGTGTCAATTAAATTAATCATCATTGACAACGACGTAGTAGATCCAAGCATAATACTTATAATATAAATGTAGTTATATTTTTTTTTGTTGTTATCCCCAGCAATAAAAGAAAGACATTTAGTTCCATAATAAGAATAAGAAAACAGAGAAGAAATACTAAACACAAAAACACAAGCAAGTAAAATGTAATTTCCAATTTCAGAAAAAGATGATTCAAAAGCTGCAGCTGTTAATGAAACACCATCAGCCTGTGTTTTCCAAGCTCCTGTTACAAGAATAGCTAATGCTGTCATAGTACAGACCATCAGTGTGTCAATAAATGGGCCTAACATAGCAACAAACCCTTCTTTAATTGGGTTATTTGTTTTTGCAGCGCCATGCGCCATTGGAGCCATCCCTATACCAGCTTCATTAGAAAAGGCACCCCTTCTTATTCCAAGTATTATCAAAGCACCTAGCACACCACCCAGAGCTGAATTACCTGAGTAATAATCTGCATTAAATGCATCGTAAAAAATCAAATATAAATATTCAGGAACATTATTGTAATTTACTATTAGAATAACAAGTATTGATATGATATAAACACCTACCATAAAAGGTACTAGTCTAGCAGAAACACGACTAATCCTTTTTAAACCTCCTAGTATTACAATTGATGTTAAGATTATTAATATAAATCCAATTATTGCATTTGAAAATAGACTTACTTCAAAACCATTTGGCTTCAAAACAATATCATTTATTGCTTGGGTTAGTTGATTAACATTAAAAACTGGTAATGCTCCAACCATTCCACAAAAACTGAAAAATATTGCCATAGGAAACCATTTTTTTCCTAAACCGTTTACAATAAAATACATCGGACCACCCTGTTTTTTTCCAGCAGAATCGACCCCTCGATACATCACAGCTAATGCAGAGGTGAAAAATTTTGTTGACATTCCTATTATTCCACTCACCCACATCCAAAATATTGCACCAGGACCACCAATTGAAATTGCTACAGCAACACCAGCAATATTACCCATTCCAACAGTTGCTGAAAGTGCAGTTGTTAGAGCTTGAAAGTGACTAATCTCACCGTCAGATTTTTTATCATTAAACTTACCTCTAACAATTTCGATTGCATGAAAAAAATATTTAAAAGGAAGAAATTTGGAAACAAATAAAAGACGTAAACCACCTCCGATTAAAATAAAAAGAAGTGGATAACCCCAAACAAATGAAGATATTTCTGAAATAATTTTATCAAACTCCAAAATATTCTTTTAAGTAGTTTTCAGTGTTTGTAAATATTCTGTTTTTAATATTATTTAAATCAGATTTGACAAATATTTCAGACGTTATATTTTCATACAACTCAATATATCTATCGGAAACCGATTTCACATATTCGTCTGACATGTTAGGGACATTTTGATCTTCAAGACCCTGAAAATTATTAGATATCAACCATTGTCTCAGAAATTCTTTTGACAATTGTTTTTGTGGTTCATTTTTCATTTGTCTTTCGGCGTATCCTTCCAAGTAAAAATATCTTGATGAATCTGGAGTATGTATTTCATCAATTAGTACGATTTTACCGTCTTTAGTCTTTCCAAATTCATATTTGGTATCAACCAAAATTAGACCTCTTTCATTTGCTAATTCTGACCCTTTTTTAAACAGTGATCTTGTATATTTTTCAAGTATTTCATAATCGTTTAAACTAACAATGCCTCTTTTGATAATATCTTCTTTACTTATATCTTCATCATGCTTACCAAACTCAGCTTTAGTTGCAGGAGAAATTATAGGCTCTGGAAATTTATCATTTTCTTTCATTCCATCCGGCATTTTAACCCCACAAAGAGTCCTTTCACCTTTTTTATATTCTCTGGCAGCATGACCTGATAAATAACCTCTAATTACCATCTCGACTTTAAAAGGATCACATAAATGACCTACCGATACATTAGGGTCAGGACTATTAATTAACCAATTGGGAACTAATTTTCTAGTTTCATTCATCATTTTAATAGCAATTTGATTTAGGATTTGACCCTTGAATGGGATTCCTCTTGGCATAACCACGTCAAATGCAGAAATTCTGTCCGATGCTACCATTACAACTATATCGTTTTTTAGGTAGTAAACATCTCTCACTTTACCACTATAAACTTTCTTCTG
>CABZJM010000024.1 GCA_902526075.1 uncultured Bacteroidota bacterium | reverse complement strand
GACAGAAAATCAGTTAGTCTTATAAATGAACATTTAGGAAATAGCTTGAGTAAGATTTCAAATGAAATTAATAAATTACTTGAAATAAAGAAAAAAGAAAAAGTAATTGAATCCAATGATATTGAGAAATATATAGGAATTTCAAAAGAGTTTAACAATTTTGAATTAAGAAAAGCATTGGGTGAAAAAAATTATAATAAAGCATTTCAGATAGCTCAGTATTTTTCTGAAAACCCAAGCTCTAACCCCATTGTTGTAACTATATCTATAATTTTTGATTTCTTCAATAAACTGCTTCTTTTTCACTCCAATAATACACTAAATGATACTAAAATTGCTTCTATTTTAGGAGTTAATCCATTTTTTATAAAAGAATACAAAACCGCGTCAATAAACTATGATTTGAAACAGGTTGTTAGTATTATTTCAATTTTAAGAGATTATGATATGTTTTCTAAGGGAGTAGGTATTAAAAAGGTAGATCCATCTCTTTTGAAAGAGCTGTTGGTAAAAATTATTAATATAGATTAAATAGGGTATTCTTCAGGATTAAGTTCATTCATTATTGAATAAATTTTATTAAAAACTTCATCGACAGAAGGTTTGGAAAAATAGTCTCCATCAGTTCCATATGCTGGTCTGTGATCCTGAGCAGATAAAGTGTGTGGTTTGCTGTCCAAATAATCGTATATATTTTGTTTATTTATTAGATTGTCTAATATATAGGCACTAGCTCCGCCAGAAAAATCTTCGTCAATAACTATAACTCTATTTGTCTTTTTTATGCTTTCACATATATTATTAGCTAAATCAAATGGAATTAACGACTGACAATCAATAATTTCACAACTAATATTAAATTTTTCTAATTCTGTAGCAGCTTTTTCAACTATCTTTAAAGTTGAACCATATGAAACCACTGTAATATCACTTCCTGTTTTTATTTTTTCAACCCTACCAATTTGAACGGTAAATTCCCCTATATTATTTGGAATTTTCTCTTTTGATCTGTAACCATTTAAGCATTCAACAACAATCGCAGGTTGATCGCCTTTGAGTAATGCATTGTAAAATCCTGCAGCAATTGTCATATTTCTTGGGACTAATAAGTATATTCCACGTAAAAGGTTTATCATACCACCCATAGGTGAACCCGAATGCCATATTCCTTCAAGTCTGTGTCCTCTAGTTCTTACAATTAGGGGGGCTTTTTGCTTTCCTCTTGTTCTGTAATGAAGTGTGGCTAAGTCATCACTTAAAATTTGAATTGAATAGAGAAGGTAATCTAAGTATTGTATTTCTGCAATTGGCCTTAGTCCTCTAAGGGATAACCCAATACCTTGGCCAATGATAGTAGCTTCACGAATTCCAGTGTCAAAAACCCTGGATTCTCCAAAAATATCTTGAAGACCTTCTAATGCTTGGTTTACTCCACCAATCTTTCCTGAATCTTGGCCAAATATTACAACGTTATCGTAATTTTCTAAAATTTTTCTAAAATTTTCTCTCAAAATAACTCTACCATCTAACATTTCTGAATTTTCTTCGTAAATAGGATTAACTACAGGGATATTTGATGGATTATATTTTGATTCACTATATAAATGAGAGCTGTAATCATATTGTGTCTTCAAATGAAGTTTACCTACCCAGTCTTTTAACAAACTACATTTGGAGTTTTTTTCCAGCATTAATAGTCTTATAATTTTATTTGCAGAGGCAAACAAATCTCTTTTGTAGGGTTCTTTAATTTTATTTAATTTGTCCATGATATTAGAAATATCAGGGTTCTTTGAGTTGATATTTTCTTTTATAATTGTGTTTAGTTCACTTA
This sequence comes from uncultured Bacteroidota bacterium, assembly GCA_902526075.1. Classification (GTDB taxonomy): domain Bacteria; phylum Bacteroidota; class Bacteroidia; order Flavobacteriales; family Flavobacteriaceae; genus MED-G13. The sequence continues at coordinate 8,649 of CABZJM010000024.1, read as the reverse complement.
TATTATTTATTGTTTGATTTACTGAATTTCTTTTTGCTTCAATTTTGGACTCACTAACACCCTTTTTACTATCACTTTCGATTTTATCTAAATCTTTAGACTTGACAATTTTGTTTTCCAATATCCATTCTCTCATTTTTTTAATGCAATCATAATCTCTTTCCCAATTCAATCTTTCCTCTGATTTGTATCTTTCATGAGAACCTGATGTTGAATGTCCAAGAGGTTGCGTAAGTTCATTTACATGAATTATCACAGGAATATGTTCATTTCTGCAAATCTCTTCTGCTTTTTCATAGGTTTTCATAAGTTCGACATAATCCCATCCTTTAACTTTAAATATTTCAAATCCGTTTGTATTTTTATTTCTTTTAAAACCCTTTAAAACCTCAGAAATATCTCCTTTTGTCGTTTGATATTCTGCTGGAACGGAAATACCATAATTGTCATCCCAAATGCTTATAATCATTGGAATTTGCATTACTCCAGCAGCATTTATGCTTTCAAAGAAATGTCCCTCACTTGTAGCTGCATCACCAATTGTACCCCAAGCAATTTCATTTCCGTTTTTTGTAAATTTTTCAGAATCAGAAATCTTAGTTTCTTTATAAATTTTAGAGGCTTGTGCCAATCCAAGTAGCCTAGGCATTTGACTTCCTGTGGGAGATAAGTCTGCGCTTGAGTTATATTGATTATTTAGATTGACCCAGTTATAATCCATATCAAGACTGTGAGTTGAGAACGAGCTGCCCATTTGTCTTCCAGCACTCATTGGGTCATAGTTAATGTCAGTATGAGCATACAGCCCTGCAAAAAATTGTTTAGGAGTCACTTCATTCAGTGATAGCATAAAAGTTTGGTCTCTGTAATATCCAGAACGGAAATCGCCTTTTTTAAAAAACTTTGCCATTGCAATTTGTGGAAGCTCTTTTCCATCACCAAAAATCCCAAAGCTTGCCTTTCCGGTGAGAACTTCTCTTCTTCCAATAATACTACATTCTCTGCTGGTGAATGCGACTCTGTAATCTTCGAGAATCTCTTCTTTAAATTGGTCAAATGAGATTGAGTTTTTAATGTTTTTAGATTGCATGAGATGATAAAATAGCAGATTGTAAATTTACTTAATCATCAATGCATATGCAATTTTCTTTTACTATTTAAGTATAATTGTTAGTATGTAAACTGAAAACTAAAAATTTGGAGTAAAAACATAATCTTTATGAAACTTTTCAAAGATTTCAATTACTTCCTCTTTTGTGTCAACTGTAATAAACAAATCTAAATCTGATTCACTTATGTTTTCATTGTTTTTAAGTAATGTTTTTTTTATCCAATCAATCATACCACTCCAAAATTCTGTTCCTACTAATACTATTGGAAATCTTTCTGCTTTAAAGGTTTGGATTAGGGTGATTGCTTCAAAGAGTTCATCAAGGGTTCCAAAACCCCCTGGCATCACTACAAAACCTTGAGCATATTTAACAAACATTACTTTTCTGACAAAGAAATAATCAAAGTTTAACTGTTTATCTTTATCGATATATTTATTATTTATATCCTCAAAAGGTAAGTTAATGCATAACCCAACTGATTTACCCTTTACCCGATTTGCACCTTTATTGGCAGCTTCCATAATTCCAGGGCCACCTCCTGTGATGACGCCATAACCCTTTTCAACAATAGCTTCGGAAATATCTTCAGCTAATTTATAGTATTTATGCTCTGGTTTAGTTCTTGCCGATCCAAAAATTGAAATGCAAGGCCCTATGGCACTTAATTTTTCATAACCTTCAACAAATTCACCCATGATTTTAAAAATTGACCATGAGTCATTTGTTTTAGTTTCATTCCATTTTTTATTTCTTCTTTCCTTCATATATTAACTAATTTAGTTCTTTTTTAAGAAAATCAGCGGTTACACTGGATTTACAATCTAAAAATCGGTCAATAAATCCTTGGAAAATCATTTTTCCACCATTTTTACCACCCTCAGGACCTAAATCAACTATATAATCGGCTTTTTTTATGACATCCATATTGTGTTCAATTATAATTACTGAATTTCCTTTATTTATCAGTGTTTCAATGACTTCCAATAAAACTCTTATATCCTCAAAGTGTAATCCAGTAGTTGGTTCATCAAGAACGTACAAAGTATTTCCTGTGTCACGTTTACTTAATTCAGTGGCTAATTTTATTCTTTGAGCCTCACCTCCAGAAAGTGTAGTGCTTTGTTGCCCTAATGTTAAATAACCCAATCCAACATCTTTGATAGTTTTGAGCTTTCTATAAATTTTTGGAATATGTTCAAAAAAACTTGTTGCATCATTTATACTCATATTAAGTACATCATTAATTGACTTACCCTTGTATTTAATTTCTAATGTTTCTCTGTTAAATCTCTTTCCCATACATGCTTCACATTCAACGTAAACATCTGGTAAAAAATTCATTTCAATTTGTTTCAATCCAGCTCCTTTGCATTCCTCACATCTTCCACCAGGGACATTAAAGCTAAATCTACCTGGTTTATAGCCTCTTATAATTGATTCGCTTAGCTTGGAGTATATATTTCGGATTTCGCTAAACACACCACAGTATGTGGCTGGATTACTTCTTGGGGTCCTCCCTATTGGGGATTGATTGATATTAACGATTTTATCAATTTCTTTCAAGCCCTTAATCTGTTTGTATACATGTGTATTTTTCTCAGCATTATAAATTTTATTATGAATAATTGGATATAAAGTCTCATTAATTAATGTAGATTTTCCACTTCCGGAAACGCCAGTTACTACAGTTAATGTTTTAAGAGGGATTTTAAGGTCAATATTTTTTAAATTATTACCCCTACAGCCTTTCAATTCAATATACTTACCGTTTCCTAGTCTATGATTTTTGGGAACAGATATTTTTCTTTTATTGTTAATATATTGTGCGGTTAAGGAGTCACACTTAAGTAAATCCTGCTTGTTTCCAGAAAAAATTATTTCACCACCATATTTACCCGCAAAAGGTCCAATATCAATTATGTGATCTGAATTTAGTATCATGTCTCTATCATGTTCTACAACTATAATTGAATTTCCGATATTACGAAGATTTATTAGTGAGTTGATAAGTTTATGATTATCACTTTGATGTAGACCAATACTGGGTTCATCTAAAATATACAACACCCCAGTCAACTGAGAGCCTATTTGAGACGCTAATCTTATTCTTTGACTCTCTCCGCCAGAGAGAGATTTAGAAGATCTGTTAAGAGTTAAGTAACCAAGACCAACATCATTAAGAAACTTTATCCTCTCGGAAATTTCTTTTATAATTTCCTCTGAAATAATTTTTTGTTTGTCATTTAGCTTTAATGGAAGATTTTTAAACCAAACTCCTAAATCTTTAATTTCTAGGTTTACAATTTCATTAATATTTTTTTCGTCAATTTTAAAATATAATGCCTCTTTTTTTAATCTGGAACCCTCACAACTATCACATACAATTTCCTTAAAATAATTATTTGCCCACCTTTTTAACCTAACAGAATCATTATTTTGGTATTGTTCAACTATAAAGTTGCAAATACCTTCAAATGATATCAAATAATCAATATTAACTCCTATTGATTTATTTTCAACAACAATTTCGTCCTTTAAACCATATAAAATAGCATTCATCCCCTTCTTTGGGATTTTTTTGATCGGGTCATCTAATGAGAATTTAAACTTTTTTGAAATAAGCTCAATTTGCTTATATATCCACGATTTTTTTGATTTAATCAAATCAATACCACCATCATTAATTGAAATTTTGTCATCTGGAATAATTTTTTGTAAGTCAATTTCTTTGATTACTCCTAATCCTTTACATTTTTTACAAGCACCTCTAGGTGAATTAAAAGAAAAGTTATTAGGGTCAGGAATTTGATATGAAATACCCGAATCTTCACACATCAAATTTAAACTAAAGTATCTTGCATCATTGGTTACATTATCAATGATGAGTATTGAATTGTTTCCATGAAAAAAACAAGTCTCAATACTTTCTCTTAGTCTTTTTTTTGAAAATTTATTTTTTTCAAGAAAAAGTTTATCAATCACTATCTCAATATCATGATTCTTGTATCTTTCAAGACTTGTGCTATTCGAAATATCCTTAATATCACCGTCAATTCGACATTGAGTAAATCCCTTTTTAATAGTTTGCTGAAATAGTTCCTGATAATTACCTTTTCTTGATTTAACTACAGGGGATAATAGTATAATTTTTTTATCAAAATATATAGATTCAATTAGTTCTAAAATCTGTTCTGACGTGTAGCTTACCATTTTTTTATTTGTAATATAACTGTATGCTTCAGAACAGCGAGAATAAAGCAGTCTCAAAAAATCATATATTTCAGTCGTTGTACCTACAGTAGAGCGAGGAGATTTATTTACAGTTTTCTGTTCAATCGAAATAACAGGTGATAAGCCTTCAATTTTATCAACATCTGGCCTTTCTAATTTGGATAAAAATTGTCTTGCATATGCAGAAAAAGTTTCGACATACCTTCTTTGTCCTTCCGCATATATAGTGTCAAATGCTAATGATGATTTCCCACTGCCTGAAAGACCCGTTATAACAACAAGTTTATCCCTCGGAATGGAAAGATCTAAATTTTTTAAGTTATTTGACTTGGCGCCAAAAATTAATATATCATTTACATCGCTCATAATGACCTAAAATCCTATTGCAGTGTCATCTCCTCTTTTATCGGCACCTCCTTCTAACATTTTATCTTCTCTTACTAAAATTCCATCAACCCGACCAATAGCGCCCTTATCATTTAACTTGTATCCTGAATTAATTAGTTGTTTTTTCACTTTTTCGTCAAAGTGGTCTATTTCAATCCTGATTGAGTCAGGCTTCCATTGATGATGAAATCTGGGTGAATTTACAGCTTCATTCATTGTCATTTCGAATTCATGAACATTTAAAATTGTTTGTACAACTGATGTTATGATTGTTGAACCACCGGGCGTTCCTAATGTCATATATAAATTGCCTTCTTTTTCAACAATAGTGGGGGTCATTGAGCTTAACATTCTTTTATTTGGTTCAATTTTATTAGCCTCTCCGCCGATTAAACCATACATATTAGGATAACCAGGTTTACTTGAAAAATCATCCATTTCATTGTTTAAGAAGAAACCTAATTCTCTTGAAAATAATTTTGAACCAAATGTTCCATTCAATGTAGTAGTTACTGCAATAGCATTTCCAAACTGATCTACAATTGAATAATGTGTAGTCTCATTACTTTCATATACATCAATATTTCCGTAACCAATATCATTAGAATCTGTTGGTTTTTCGAAAGAAAAATCCTTCATACGATTATTTAAATAATCCGTACTTGTAAGCCTTTCAGTTGGAATCAAAACAAAGTCTGGATCACCTAAAAAATGACTTCTATCAGCGAAAGATCTTCTTTCGGCTTCAACTAGCAACTTTATGTAATCCGTTGAATTGTGTCCAAATGATTTTAAATTAAAAGGTTCAATCATTTTCAAGATTTGATTAATACAAACTCCACCGCTAGAGGGAGGAGACATGGATATGATTTTCAAATCATCGTAGTCAAAAACAACAGGATCTCTCCAGACAGCCTCATAAACCTCAAGATCTTCCATTGTAATTATTCCTCCATTTTCGGTTATGAATTTTACTAATTTTTTCGCTGTTTCACCTTTATAAAATTCATCTCTTCCGTTAATCATTATCTTTTCAAGAGTTGCAGCAAGTTTTAGATTTTTAATTGTATCATTGATTTTAAAATCATTGTCAAATAATATTTGTGATTTGTTTATAAACTGAAAATATTTTCGATTTTCATTGATTCTACTAAGTTGATTTTCTGTAACAATTACTCCTTTTTTTGCTAAATCTATTACAGGAGAGATTATCTCTTCAATGGTAAGTGAACCAAATTTTTCGTGAGCTTCAAAAATTCCGGCAATTGTCCCAGGAACACCAATCGAAAGACCACCAATCATACTTAATCCTTCGATGATATTGCTATTTTGATCCAGGTACATATCTCTGCTAGAATTAATTGGTGCTCTTTCCCTGAAATCTAATGCTCCAGTTTTACCATTTTCTTTTCTATAAACCATAAAACCACCACCACCTATATTTCCAGCTGATGGGTATGAAACAGCCAGAGCTAATTCAGTTGCCATCATAGCATCAAAAGCATTGCCACCCTTTTGAAGAATTTCCACTCCAATTCTGCTAGCCTCCTCTCTTGCAGAAACTATCATTGCATTTTTACTTAGGAGCCCTTCATTAGGTTTATTACATGAATAGATTAATATAAATAGAAAACAGTATTTGAATAGATATTTCAATATTGATATTTTGTCCGAATTTACAAATTCAATTTTTTACTCTAGTATAATTAAAAGTATATTTGCAAAAAACAATTATAATGCCACTTATAAAATCTATTTCAGGAATAAGAGGAACCATCGGGAACAGAAAAGGTGAGGATTTAACTAAAGAAGATATTGTTCTTTACACTAAATCATTTGTTTTTTGGCTACAATCTGAAAATAGAATTACTAATAATAAAATTGTCGTTGGTAGAGATGCTAGAATTTCAGGTAAAATGGTTGAGGATTTAGTTCTTGATACTATTACAAAAATGGGCCTTAATGTAGTTTGTTTAGGTTTATCAACAACTCCAACAGTAGAAATTGCTGTTCCATTGGAAAATGCAGACGCTGGAATTATTATTACAGCCAGTCATAACCCAAAAAACTGGAATGCACTAAAGTTATTAAACAGTAAAGGTGAATTTATTAATGCTAAGGATGGCGAGAAGCTTTTGGAGATAGCTAATTCAAATCCTACTATTGACATGAATAATGATATTGGCCGTGTTGAGTTTAACAATATGTATATTGATATTCATACTGACATGATAATTAACCTTTCGAGTGTTGATGTCGAATTAGTTAAAACTAGGAATTTTACCGTTGTAGTTGACGCGGTCAACTCAACTGGTGGATTGGCAGTCCCTAACTTATTAAAAAAACTTGGGGTTAACATTATTGAATTGTATTGTAATCCTAACGGAGAGTTTCCTCATAACCCAGAACCGCTAAAAGAAAATATGACGGAATTATCAGAATTAGTAATAAAAGAAAAAGCTGATTTAGGAATTGTTGTTGATCCGGATGTAGATAGATTAGCATTAGTTTCTGAAAATGGAGAAGTATTTGGAGAAGAATACACATTAGTTGCATGTGCAGATTATTTCCTAAAAAATAATCCAGGCAATACTGTAAGTAATCTAAGTTCGTCAAGAGCCCTTAAAGATGTTACTGAGCTAAATGAATGTGAACACTTTTTTAGTGCTGTTGGTGAAGTAAATGTTGTTGAAATGATGAAAGAAAAAAATGCAGTTATCGGAGGAGAGGGGAATGGCGGTATTATATTACCAGAACTTCATTATGGTCGTGATGCATTAGTAGGAATTGCTTTATTTTTAACATATCTATCAAAGCTTAAAATATCCAGTTCTCAACTAAGATGTAGCTATCCTAATTATTTTATGTCTAAACAAAAGGTTGAATTAAACAAAAGCTTAGACATTGATTTGATATTCGAAAATTTAAAAAGAAAGTATTCAAAAGAAAAAATAAATACGCAAGACGGATTAAAAATTGATTTTAAAGACTCTTGGGTTCAGCTTAGAAAAAGTAATACTGAGCCTATTATAAGGGTTTACTCTGAGGCTAAAACTCAAAATAGTGCTGAAGAATTAGCATCAAAGTTCATAAATGAAATAAATAAACTTAGTTAGTTGGGCTTTTCCTGTGTTTAAATCTTTTGTGAGTCCAGGTATAGTACTCCGGTTTATTTCGGATTTGTTTTTCCACTATTTTGATATATTTTTCTGTTAATTCAAATTTTTTAAGATTATTAGGATATTCTGAAATCACAGAGAATGAAGCTTCATAGTATCCTCTTTTAATTTTTTGTACATCCATAAAAACAGTAGCCATGTTGTATTTTTTTGCGATAAATTCTGCGCCAGTATGAATTGGCACATAATTATTTAAAAAGTTACCCCAATATAGAGTTTTGCTCTTTTTTGGAGATTGATCAGATGCAAATCCGTAAAAGTTTAACTCATCTAATTTGGAAAGTTTGCTAATTTCTCTAAATGTATCTTTTGTTTTTATCATATTTGCTCCATATTTACTTCTTCTTTTTTTTGTCCACTTATCAAAATATTTATTGGACAACTCTTTGTAAATCGCATTAATTTTAAACTTAGTTATTCTTCCCACAACAAATACCCATTCCCAACTACAATAGTGGCTACACATAACTATTACATTTTGATTGTTATTATAAATTTTTTCGAGAACCTCTGTATTTTTAAAAGTGAACCTCTTCTTTAATTCATCTTCTTTAATATTAATTGATTTAAATGTTTCTAAAAATATATCAGTAAGATTTTTAAAATTTTTTTTTTCAATTTCAAGCCTTTCATTTTCAGGTATTTTTGGAAAAGCCAATTTTAGGTTTTCTCGCACAACACTTTTTCTGTATGAAAAAACATAATAAAGCAAATAATAAAGAAAATCCGAAATCAAATAG
>CABZJM010000023.1 GCA_902526075.1 uncultured Bacteroidota bacterium | reverse complement strand
AGACCCGTCACTATCGATCGATACAGAAGTTCCTGAGTTGTCACTAGCAGCCTCCCCATCAATATCACTTCCTACTTGAGCCCAAGCACTGCCTTCCCGAGAGTAGATACGCACATGCCCTGCGTCAGATCCAGCCCCATCATTCAAATGAGCTCCAATAGCCACATGAGACCCGTCACTGTCCATCGATACAGAACACCCTGATTCATCATAAGCAGCCTCCCCATCAATATCATTTCCGACTTGAGCCCAAGCACTGCCATCCCAAGAGTAGATACGCACATGCCCTGCGTTGGTTCCAGTCCCATCATTCGCAATAGCCCCAATAGCCACATGAGACCCGTCACTACTGATTGATACAGCATATCCTGAGTAGTCACCAGCAGCCTCCCCATCAAAATCATTGTAGCCCAACTGAAATTGTGAGAATGTTAGTAGAGGCAGTAATAAAAGTGTAAGTAGTATAAGTCTTTTCATTTTGAAAATTTAAAACTTGAAAATATTAAATACATTCTATTTATTTTTAAAAACCTCTTAATTTAATCAACGGGTTTTTAACAATTTATTGGAGTATCATATCTCCACTAATTGTAGCAGCTCCCATATTTTTAAAATCAACTCTGAAAGCTGTTGTCTATGTTTTGTAATTGGCCAATATTTTAATATTCTAATTAGTTATATTTTAAAAAATAATACTTAATAATATTTTACTTTGTTGTGATATTTAATTTTATAATTTCTAGTTATGCAATAAAGAAAATACCGCATAATTACCGTGATGTGAGATTGAGCATGATTTGGTTAGTAAAATATTTTTGTAATAATAGCTAGGTGCTCTGTTTTTTGTTTTTTTTTGTTCGATTTTTAATGCAGAGTATTTTGTTATATCTTCCAGTTTGATTTTGATCATACTATCAATTGACTCTGGTCTTACTAATTCAGAATAAGCTTTTGTTGTTTTTGTTATGCTTGCCAATGTAAAAATATAATCTCGAGTAATAATTGATGAAGTATAAAAAATTTTATTTTTAAAATATACTAATCCATCTTTTTCTGAAATTAATTGGCAATCAAATTTTTGCGGAGCAAAGAAACGTAATTCATTTTGTTGCACATATGCCTTGTAGGCAGCTTCTTTCATACTCCAAAGCCTCCAAACCAAAACCAAAGGATTTGACGCTGTCAATACAAGTTGATGTTCGTTTTCTGTAAATTGCTTTTCTAAAAAACCTTTCCTTTGCCAGTTACTTTCTGATTGGGCAAGTGATAAGTCTATGATATCGTTTCCAATCAAGATTTATTTAATTTTGTTTCAATAATATTTATCGCAGCTTTGACTGAAAGCATTTTTTCCATGGATTTGTTATCAATCTCAATATCAAACTCGTCCTCTATATCAAGAATAACATCAACTAAATTAGCTGAATTAATTTTTAGATCATTAATAAAATCAGTTTCTTCAGAAAGATTGTTAAAGGCTTCTTGATTTTGAACGTAGGGTTCTACAATTTTTTTTAGAGTAATGATAAGGTCTTTTTTATTCATTTGTTATTTTTGAAATATTTTTCTTAAATAAAAGTTTTTATTTAGTCTAATCAATCTTAAAACTTTTTTAATATCTTTTAAAAATAATACATCCATTTACATCACCAAAACCAAAACTTGCTTTTGCTATAACGTTAAGTTTCTTTTTGAGTAATTTCGTGGGAATTTTTTCTTTTGCAATTAAATTTAAAATTTCAGGGTGTACCTTACTACAATTAATATTAGGAAAAATAAATTGATGTTTCAACTGCAACACGGTTGCTACATTTTCTATTGATCCTGATGCTGCAAGACAATGCCCTATCATGGATTTCAATGAGTTTATTATTGGAAATTCTTTTCCTTTTCTATCTAATGCTTTAGTCCAGTTTTCTATTTCTAAAGGGTCTTTTGCAGTTGCAGTTAAATGTCCATTAATCGCATCAATTTCACTACTTTTTATATTTGCATCATTTATAGCATCCACAATACATCTCTGTACAGCATTTGGATTTGGAGCAGTCAAAGTTCCTCCATTTCTTTGTCCTCCTGAATTAATATTTCCTCCTAAAACTTCTGCATAAATAGTTGCCTTTCGCTTCAAAGCAGTTTCTAAAGATTCTAAGACCAAAGCTCCAGCCCCACTTCCTGGAACAAAACCTGATGCATCAACACTCATTGGTTTCGAACCTTGTTCTGGGGTATTGTTATGTTTATATGTCATTACCCTCAAAGCATCAAATGCTCCCCAAATATAAGCTCCATCATCACTACAGCTACCGACAAGCATTCTGGATGCTTTCCCAGATTTTACACGCTCAAAGCCCATGAGTAAAGCTTCAGTACCGGTTGTACATGCAGACGAATTTGTTGTAACTTGATTACCAAGTCCTAGAATCCCGCCTAGATATGCGCTAATTCCACTTGCCATCGTTTGTACAACTACAGTGCTTCCAAGCCGTTTTACTTTTTGATCGTCTATATTATAAATTGCATCTCTAAATTTTTCTGTTCCAGAAATTGCAGCACCATACACCATACCCGAATCATAATCAACAGCAGAATTTTTATCAATTTTTAAACCCGCATCTTTCCAAGCATCCACTCCTGCAATACATCCATATAAAATTCCTGAACTATCAAATCCACGCAATTGTAATGACGTCAAGTATCGGCTTTTCATTTCTTCCGATATCGAAGGAACACCTCCAATACAACAAGAAAATTTTAAGTCCTGTAATCTTTGATGAAATGTAATTCCAGACTTTCCTTGCCGAATGGCTTGTAAAAAGTTTTTTAAACCTACTGCATTTGGTGCCACGACCCCCATACCAGTAATAACTACTCTACGATTCATTATTCTTCACTTTTAGCATCCCAGAAATTGTTCCTCTGCAAACTAGCTCATTCTTTTTATTAAACATCTGGACTTTACATTTTAGTTTATTTAATCTAAAATATATTTTTTCAGAGACTACCTTTACTCGTTCTTTTGGTTTAACCGGTAAAAAAAAATCAATTTTATTTGATGTAAGTGCTATTTGTGGTTTTTTTAAATCAGTAAAATTTTTTTTTAATAGATAAATTCCTAGACAAACTACTCCTATTTGGGCCATAACCTCGATTAAAATAACACCCGGTGTTATTGGTCTGTCTTTAAAATGACCTTGATAAAAAAATTCATCATTTTTAAAAGTGTAATAACCTTCAGATCCATTTTCTGAAATATGACTTAGTTCCTCAACAAATAAAAAAGGTGGTTTATAAGGTAAAAGCTGTATTATAGTGTTTTTCTTCAATTAGTAAAATATCTTTATTAGTTGATGTGCTCACCCCCATCTACAGGGATAATGGTTCCATTAATCCACGCTGCTTCGTCTTTTGATAATAAATATACCACGTTAGCCACATCTTCAGGCAATGTCAATCTATTAAATGGATTTCGTTGTAAAGAATGCTTTATTATTTTATCGCTTCCGGGAATCATACGCAAAGAGGCAGTGTCAGTAACTCCTGCTTGAATACAATTGGCTTTAATGCCAAAACAAGCAAATTCTAATGCAATATTTCTTGTAATGGCTTCTAATGTTACTTTTGCCGCTGAGACAGCTGCATAATTTCTCCACGCTTTTCTATTACCCTCACTTGTAAAGCTAACCACTCGGGCATCTTCTGAAAATAATTTTGCTTCAAAAACAGCTTTTACCCAATCATACAAGCTAATACCCATCGCTTGAATTGTTAATTGAAAATCATCTGTTTTTAATATCGGTATTGAATCTGAAACCATCGGTTTTAAATTTCCTTTGGCAACACTATGAACGAGTATCTTTATTTTGCCTCCTTTCAATTCTTGGTTTAAATTTTCTACAAGTTCAGTTCTCTTTTTAGATTGAAAAGCATCCGTGTTGTAACTGATAAAATCTACAGGATTTGAAGCAATTTCTCCAAAATGTTTCTCTACTATTTCTAGCTGAGATCTAGAGTTCCTGTGAACAATACAAATATTCATTCCATGTTTTGCTAATTTTTTAGCAGTGGCCAATCCCAATCCACTCGAGCCACCTAATATTAGCGCCCATTCATTTTTATTTTCAAAGTCTTTTACCATTTTAATAATATTCTTTGTGCTGATAACCCTGGCCCAAAACTAAGCATTAGACCTTTTTCACCTGGCTTTCTGTCTGCATCCATAAACCGTTCCAAGACATATAAAACCGTGGCACTTGACATGTTTCCATACAATCTTAAAACTTCTTTTGTATCATCTATATTTTTCCCTAGTGATTTAAACAGTCCTTCAACAGTCTCCACTATTTTCTTTCCTCCAGGATGAAAAATCAAATGATTTATATCTTCAATTTTTAAGTTATTTCTCTCCAAAAACGGTTCAATAATTTCTGAAAAATGATTAGAAATTGTCTCTGGAACATTTTTATCTAATATCATTTGTAATCCTGTATTTACCAGCTTAAAACCCATTATATCGATGGAATCATAAAAATGGTACATAGCTTCATCTATAATTTCTGGTCCTTTATCTTCTTTGCAAGACGATAATATTACACTTGCTGAACCGTCACCAAAAATTGCAGCACTGACAATATTTGTCATAGAATAATCTTCAATTTGAAATGTTGCAGTTGCCGCTTCAACAGCAATTACAGCAGCTCGTTTATTTGGATTCGATTTTAAAAAGTTTTTTGCATATATAATGCCTGAGATTCCAGCTACACAACCCATTTCAGTTACAGGTAACCTCACAATATCTTGTTTCATATTCAAACTGTTAACCAAGTATGCATCTACCGATGGGATCATAATTCCCGTACAGCTAACCGTTATTATATAATCAATATCTGTTGGCTGTAATCCTGCTTTTTTTAACGATTTTAATAAAGATTGTTCAGCTAGTTTTGTTACTTCATTGATATAAATATTATTTTTTTCTTCAAAGGATGAATTCAAAAAAACTTCTTCTAAGTCCATAATAGAATAGCGTTTATCTACTCCAGCCCCTTCAAAAAGTTTTAGAACTTTTCTTTGAAACCTACTTTCTTGCCCTTGTATCCATTGTTTGACAAACGGAATAATTTCTTCTGTTTTTTTGACATATTTTGGAAGTTGTTTTCCGACTGAAACTATTTTTACACTCATAATACTTTAAATTTTAGTAATAGTTTTTTTAACTAATAATGTCTTTTTTTAGAATAAATAAATAACGAAAAGCCCATTTCCATCGTATCGAAAAGTTAACATTTATTTCTTTTGCAATATTTTCTAAATCCTTTTTTTTAAAGGCCCTTAAAATTGATGTTAATCCATCTCTCCTAACCATTTCATTTTTCATAAAAAACCCTATTAATTTAAAAAGATAGTAGGCAAATCTATTTCTATGTAAATCATTCACAACTATTCCGATTGTTGCTTTCTCTGTGGTAGTTTTTAGAAATGATATAAGTTTATCATCTCTAATATGATGTAAAAATAGAGTACATAGGGCAATATCAAATGATTGTTTCTTGAAATCTTCAGAAAATATATCAATCTTTTTGTAACTCAATTCTGAATACTCTTTTGACAATTCCTTTGCATAGCCTATTGCTGTAGGGTTTGCATCAATTCCTATGAGTTTAAAAGAATAGCTATTCTTTCTTCCAAACTTAGCTACATCACGTAAAATGTCTCCATTTCCACATCCTAAATCTACAATTGTAATTGTCTTATTTTTTGGTTGATTTTTTAGTATCTTTTTAAGACCATTCATTGTTACTGAATTACCCCCTAAAAATCTATTAATGATTTCTAACTTATCAAGAGTGTCTCTTAATAGAACTCCCTTCATTGTAAAATCATCCATAATTTCTGTATCGGAGGATCTATGTGAAGTGTCAACTAAAAAACTCATATTGTTTTAACGTATTTTCCATGTGTAAATTTGATCATTTTTGGTAACAAAAAAGGTGACATTTTTAAAATTGAGTATACAAATTGTAAAATGGTTTGATTTCTAAATAACCTTGCTATAAAATGTCCCGTACTCAGTCTTATTTTGAATTCTCTATTCCAATCTTTAAAATATTGTTTTTCCAATTCTTCCCTAGTTTGAATTTCACCATTTAAAAACTGTAGAATCCTTTCACTTGCTAATCTTGCACTACTGATTGCCATACCCATTCCGTTCCCACATAAGGGATGTATCATGCCCGCCGTATCTCCGCACATAATGATATGGTTCTCAACGGGGTTTTTGGTTTCAAAAGAGATTTGACTAATAGTTAGTGGTTTTTTAAAAACAGGATTAGTCTCTTCAAATATTTTTTTTAGATGTTTATTTTTAAAGACTACTTGCTTTTGGAATTCTGAAATAGTCTTAAATTTTTTAAATGATTTATAATCTGTGATATAACATAAATTAATTGAGTTATTTTCTACTTTGGATACCCCACAATAACCTCCTTTGAAATTATGTAGAGCAATAAGATTCTCTGGGAAATTCCCCTCTACATGAATTTTAACTGCTAGGTATGGTGATTTTTTCTTAATGAATTTTCTATTCATTTTTAGGTCTAATTTTGACCGTTTACCAAAAGCACCAATTGTTATTTTACTTTGATACAATTTTGAATCCTTTGTACGTACTGTAAAAACTTCATTCTCAAAAACGATGGAGTCTACGGAATCTTTTAAAACCTGAACTCCATTTAACTGTGCTTTTTTTATTAAAAGATTGTCTAAAAAATATCGGCTCATTCCAAAACCGCCTAAAGGCAACTCACCTTTAATTAAATTACCTTTTGTGGTACTAACTTGTACTTCAGTAATTTGTTTGGCACCTTCATTTATTGGATCAATACCCAAAGAATTTAAATACGGTAGTACTTCATTAGAAATGTATTCACCGCAAACTTTGTGTTTTGGATACGAGTCTTTTTCAATAAGTAATACTTGCCGATTAAATTTTGATAAATGGATGGCATTTGTTAGTCCTGCTAATCCACCACCAATTATAATTACATCAAAATTTGGTAGTTTATTCAAATTTAATTTGTTTAAAGTTATACCAAAGATATATTTTCATTTTAAAATACTTACGAATGAAATTTAGAGAAAAAAACTAATTTTATTCATAAAATCTCTTTATTTAATCAACGGGTTTTAAACAATTTATTGCAGTATCATGTCTCCACTAATTGTAGCAGCTCCCATATTTCTAAAATCGCCTAAAATAGTAAGTGAATAAGATGAACTTAATGTCATACTTGCAGATGGATAAATAGTCAGATTATTACATGTCGCATTGGAGCCTGTAATGGTAGGATAATTAGAAGCACCTGTGGGAATCAATACATGTACATCAGCAGTTGGTACATTTCCAGTAGACCAGTTTTTTGCTGTATGCCAATCGTTTGAAGTAGCATCAGTTTTCCAAACGGCCCTTCTAAATTTTGGGGTCCAATCAATACCAGCACTCCAAGCAGTAGCACCATATTCAAAGGCTCCAATATCAGCATTTGAATCAACATTGGTGTGGGGAATTAAACTATCCAAAGTATCGCTGCTGGATGCTCCCGTACTTACTGAATTTAAAGGAGATATTCCCTGATTAACCAAAATAACATTGTTAGTTGGTACATAATCAGCTTCAGATTTTCCGTCTGTATCATTATAATTTAACAAGGATTCTATATTGGCATCATAAGTAAGTCCAGTTCTTGTAACATTAATTTGATCAATGTTATTTTGAGAACTTCCATTACCATCTCCGACATAATAAGTGTCTCCCGCTTGACAGGCTCTCCAATTATCAGAGACCTCAATATAGCCTGCATCGGAACCTCCACCATTTCCATAAATTGGAATTGGACTATTTGAGGTTAATGAAAAAAGCTGAGAACTTCTGTGCGAGCCAATTCTTTTCGCAAGATTATTATACATCCATGTACTTGTGTTAGAGCAATCCTCAGCCAAAATAATAATATCGTTTCTGTTATTAATGGTATTCATCACAGTATTGTGAGCGATGATTTGATTGTTACCTTTTATCATCAGACCATTAGTATTATCTGCAACATTGTGATGCATTCTACCATAACTTCCTGCTTCAGAGGCGTCTCCACCAGGTGCATCATAGCGAAAGGCATATTTTTCCGTATCGTAAATAAAATTATGATGGACATTTGAGCCCTCTACATAGTTTTTCGTTCCCTGAAATACGGCGCCATCAGATTGCAACAGCCCAGTATTAGTAACCTTATTGTAAGAAAAAGTAGAAGCTGTTCCGGGAAGTACCGTAGCTGAAGCACCAGTTGTATGAATCGTATTTTTTGTAAAAGTATTTGAGGCGCCCGTACAATATATAGAAACCATCAAACCATTTAAATCAGATGCACTCCAATCAATATGATGAAAATAATTATTTTCAATCGTGTTGTTATCACCTTTAATAACCAATGCTTCCCCCTCAGTATTTTCAAATAAACATTTTTTAATGGTATTGTTGTCGGAGTTATTATTTAAAGAGGTGACATTGGTTGAGCCTAATCCATTTGTTAAACCAAGCATTCTTTTAGAAGCACTTGGGAAATAAAAATTACATTCTTCAATACTTAAATAATCAGAGTTTTGAATATCAATGGTTGTTGCAAAAAAGTTAATTCCTTTAAACGTGATATAGTTTGCACCGTTAAAGGTAACCCTGTAATCTGTAGTTTTTGCTTTGATCGTTCTTCCTGTGGTGGATGGATTCAATCCATCGTCCGTAAATAAATATAAAATATTATTTGTTTTGTCATGGAACCACTCGTTATTGATATCTAAGAAATCTAACTTTCCTTCAAAAAAATAATAATGATGTTTGTCCTTATAGGTTGTACTATAATCAGCATCCGTACCTCCAGTATATCCGTAGGTAATTACATCATCGGCTGCCCCATTCTGCATGTGACCAGTAATCTGTACTGTTTCTGTCTTAAAAGAACCTATATTTAAAATTCCTATGGAATTATTAAGATCTAGAGATCCAGGATCAAATACATCCTCATCAATTTGAAGGGTGCCCTCCACGCTGTTTGGGTTAGAATCATCACCCTCATCTCCCTGCGCCCATGTGGAATGCGAAAATATAGAATCGTCATTGAATTGTGCATTTGGCCATCTCGCATTAACCATCGGCTCGTCATCAACAAATAATTGTGTAATATCTGCAGAATAGGAGGATAATTGAAAGGCTCCGGGAACTGAACCATACGTGCTCCAAGTTCCTGTCACATCAACCGTACCATCAATGGTTACCACCTCATTGTTGTAGTTTTCAATAGTGATTAAATTTCCGCTTGCTCCTTCCTCATCAATTGTGATTGTTTCTCTGTATGTACCTGCTCTTATGTAAAGTATGTCTCCAGCAGAAAGTCGATTCACGGCATACTGCAATGTTTCAAAAGGAGCAGCAAATGTTCCTGCATTACTATCACTTCCGCCCGATGTTGATGGTGCCACATAATAAGTGGTTGAAAAAAATTGAAGAAATGACAATACAAATATTAATGTGAAGAGGACTCTTTTAGACATAACTTAATCTTCTTTCGAACCCCAGCCACGAGATTTCAATTCAACAATTGAATTGTCTCTCAACACTAGGTTTGTTCCTGCATTTTCTTCCTTGATATATCCGATTACTGTGAAATTTGGATTACCCTTTATTTTATTATAATCTTTTTGAGAGATGGTCATCAAGAGCTCATAATCTTCACCTCCGTTTAAAGCTAATGTTGTAACATTTAACTTAAACTCATCACAGGTTGAAATCAATTGTGGGTCAAGTGGTATTTTGTTTTCGTATAAATCACATCCAACCTCACTTTGTTTACATATATGTAGTAGTTCTGAAGAAAGTCCATCACTTATATCAATCATAGAAGTTGGTTTGACTTTTAAATCACCTAGGAGTCTTACAATATCTTTTCTAGCCTCAGGTTTCAATTGTCTTTCTATTAAATAAGTATACTGATCGAGATCGGGTTGATTTTTTGGATTTACTTTAAACACTTCCTTTTCTCTTTCAAGAATTTTTAAGCCCATAAATGCAGATCCCAAATCACCAGAAACAACGATTAGATCATTAGGTTTTGCACCATCTCTGTAAACAATATCCTTCAAATTAGCTTCACCGATTGCAGTAACAGAGATCGTAAGTCCAGTTACAGAGGATGTTGTATCTCCACCAACAAAATCAACATCATATTTTTCACAAGCTAAAGTAATTCCAGCGTATAACTCTTCCATTGCTTCCTTGGTAAATCTATTAGAAATAGCGATAGAAACTGTAATGTGTTTAGCAATACCATTCATTGCATAGATATCTGATAAATTAACCATTACAGCTTTGTAACCTAGGTGCTTTATCGGCATGTAAGAAAGGTCAAAGTGAACACCTTCAACTAAGAAATCAGTTGAAACCAGTACTTTTTTTGATTTGTAATCTAATACTGCAGCGTCATCACCAATAGATTTTATCGTTGATTTATGTCTTATCTTTAAATCTTTTGTAAGAAGATCAATCAGATTAAATTCACCTAAGTCATCTAATTTGGTTAGATTTTTATGCTTATTTTCCAACATGACCCCAAATTTACATTCTTTTAGTTAAATCTATGTTAATCACATCAGTAATATTGATAATATTTTTAAAAAATATGCGGTTATGTCGTATATTTGTAGTTCGATAAAATTTAGTGGTGTGATTAGTATTTCAGAAGTTGCAAAAAATAAGGTAATAACCTTGATGAAAGATGATGGCTTTAACCATAAATCTGACTTTGTTAGAGTTGGGGTTAAAAGTGGTGGTTGTTCAGGTCTGTCTTATGAAATGAAATTTGACAATAAAATTGAAGAAAATGATAAAATGTATGAGGATAATGACATCAAAATTGTAGTCGATAAAAAAAGTTTACTATATCTAGCAGGCACCACTTTAGAGTACTCTGGCGGATTAAATGGCAAGGGATTTGTATTCAGCAATCCGAATGCCAACAGAACTTGTGGATGTGGAGAAAGTTTTTCATTGTAAGAAATTATGAGTAAGTATACAGAAGATGATTTAAAAAAAGAATTAGAAACCAAAGAATATGAGTATGGTTTTTATACAGACATCGAGTCTGATACATTGCCTGTGGGTCTAAATGAAGAAATCATTGTGGCTATTTCTAAGAAAAAAGAAGAGCCTGAGTGGATGACAGATTGGAGATTAGACGCATTTAAAAAATGGAAAGAGATGAAGGAGCCAGAATGGGCAAATGTTAAATATGAAAAGCCAGATCTACAAAAAATTTCTTACTATTCTGCCCCATCAAACAAACCAAAATATAATAGCCTGGATGAAGTTGATCCTGAATTACTAGAAACATTCAAAAAACTAGGTATTTCTGTTGACGAACAAAAGAAATTAGCTGGAGTTGCAGTAGATGTAGTGATTGATTCTGTTTCAGTTGCAACTTCATTTAAAGATACTTTAAGTGAAAAAGGAATTATTTTTTGTTCAATGAATGAAGCAATTAAAAAGTACCCAGAACTTATTAAAAAGTATATTGGCACTGTAATCCCAAAAACCGATAATTACTATGCCGCTCTAAACTCAGCTGTTTTTAGTGATGGTTCATTTTGTTACATTCCTAAAGGGGTTAAATGTCCAATGGAATTATCAACTTACTTCAGAATTAACGAAGCTGGAACAGGTCAATTTGAAAGAACGTTAGTTGTTGCTGACAAAGGAAGTTATGTAAGCTACCTAGAGGGGTGTTCTGCTCCAAGCAGAGATGAAAACCAATTACATGCAGCAGTAGTTGAACTTATAGCATTAGACGATGCTGAGATAAAATATAGCACCGTACAAAACTGGTATCCAGGCGATAATGAAGGAAAAGGCGGAGTATTTAATTTTGTAACCAAAAGAGGCGTTTGTGGAGATAATGCAAAAATTTCATGGACTCAAGTTGAAACCGGAAGTGCTGTAACATGGAAATACCCCTCCTGTATACTTAAAGGTAAAAACTCCGTTGGAGAATTTTATTCAATTGCAGTAACCAATAATTTCCAGCAAGCTGATACAGGAACTAAAATGATACATTTAGGAGAAAACACC
>CABZJM010000022.1 GCA_902526075.1 uncultured Bacteroidota bacterium | reverse complement strand
TCACAAATGACGCAATAGCAAGTAGATATTTACTTCCGGCTGCCCTTTTACTAATGACATTAAGTATAGATTTAAAGGCTATATATAACCTGGGTTACAAAGCATTGATTATGTTTTTCACCGGAACTATTGGAATAATATCAGGCGGGCCAATATCAATTTTAATTTTGTCAATGTTTTTCCCGGAATTATTTAACGGGGCTGGTCCCGATGCTATTTGGAGAGGGTTATCTACCCTAGCAGGGAGTTGGATTGGAGGAGGTGCAAATCAAGCAGCGATGCTTGAAATATTTGAGTATAATCCTCAGAAATATGGTGGAATGGTGCTGGTTGATATAGTTGTTGCCAACATCTGGATGGCAATTATTCTATTTGGAATTGGAAAGAAAAAATCAATAAATAAATGGCTCAAAGCAGATACATCTGCAATTGAAGAATTAAAAGAAAAGGTTACATTATTTTCAAACAGCACTAGTAGAATTCCTAAACTTAGTGACTATATGGTTTTATTAGCGATCGCATTCGGTACAGTTGGATTATCCCACTTGGGTGCTGAATATATTTCTGAATTTCTAACCTCTAATTTTGAAAGTGTGGCTGACAAAAGCTCAGGACTTTCATCTTTTGCCTCCAAGTTCTTTTGGATGATTTCTATTGCTACATTTATTGGTATAGGTTTATCATTTACAAAAGCCAAAAATTTTGAAGGAGTTGGAGCAAGCAAAATTGGAAGTATCTTTATATATGTACTTGTTGCAACGATAGGCATGAAAATGGATTTAGGATCTATACTTGAAGAGCCAAAACTTATTCTTATTGGTTTAATTTGGATGTCAATTCATGCGGTATTATTAATTATAGTTGCCAAGTTAATAAGAGCACCATACTTTTTCTTGGCCGTTGGAAGTCAAGCTAATGTGGGTGGTGCAGCTTCAGCACCTGTTGTAGCTGCTGCTTTTCATCCATCACTAGCTACAGTCGGGGTATTGTTAGCGGTATTTGGATATGTAGTTGGAACATACGGAGCAATGATATGTACCTGGTTAATGGAATATACCTCCGCCCTTTGATTTATTTTATTTAAACCATTCAGTTTTTCCTAAAATTTCATTTCTTTCGGGTGCAATTTTTTTCCCGTGATTAAATTTACCCATATAAAAAAACCCTAAACATTTTTGATTCTGATTTAATTTAAAATAGTCACCCATATTTTGAATGTAGATAGGCGTACTCCAATAACAACCTATATTTTTTTCTACGCAGGTAAGCCACATATTTTGAACAGCCATTGCGGTTGATGCAATCTCTTCCCACTCAGGAACTGACTCAGCCAAATCTCTATTCATGAAAATAGCTATGATACAGCTGGACTGAGTACACTTTTCATTTATTTTTTTTTCTTTTATTCCAATGTTTTTTACGCTACTTGAGAGTTTATAATGCTTGACCATTGAATTAGCTAATTCAATTTTAAATTCGTTTTGATAAACCTTAAAAAACCAGGGTTGAGTAAGTCTGTGCGAGGGGGCATAATTTGCATTTTCTAAGATTTCTTTTATATCATTTTCAGAAATATCTTCTTCTTTATATTGACTTGGATAAATTGCTCTTCTTTTTTTAATTGATTCTGAAACACTCATGATAATTTTAATTATAATTCTTTGTAAAAATACTATTTAGAAACAGTATAAATAATTAAATTTATAAAAAAAACCTATGAGAAAAGATCAATTTGAATCACCTGATTATTACATGGTTGAAAAACTTTTTTCGGAAGAACAAATTATAGTTAGAGATGCTACTAGACAATGGGTAAAAGAATATGTTTCGCCTGTTATTGAAGATTGTAATCTTAAAGGGGTATTTCCTAAAGAATTAATTAAGGGTATTGCTGAAATTGGAGGCTTTGGGGCAATATTGCCAGCTAAATATGGAGGATCCGAACTTGATTTAATTTCATACGGACTTATGATGCAAGAACTTGAAAGAGGTGATTCTTCAATTAGGGTTATGTGTTCGATTCAAACTTCACTGGTGATGAATAACATTTATGAACACGGTAATGAATTTCATAAAGACGAATTTCTTATAAAGCTTTCAAAAGGTGAGTTAATTGGTAGTTTTGGACTTTCCGAACCTGGTCACGGCTCTGATCCTGCATCCATGCAAACAAGACATAAAATTGACAGAGATCATTATATTATCAATGGCTCAAAAATGTGGATTGGAAATGCTCCCTTTTGTGATATCGCGTTAGTGTGGTCCAAATCTAATGATAATAATAATTATGCATGTTTTATTGTACACCGAGACGATCCTGGGTTTTCCACAGCCAAGATTGATAAAAAATGGTCATTTCGTGCATCAGAAACTGGAGAACTAATATTTGATAATTGTAGGATTCACAAAAAATATTTACTGTTTAAATCAGATAATATTAATGCAGCACTTAGCAGTCTAAACATTGCGCGCTATGCTGTGGCGTGTGGTTCAATTGGAATTGCCATGGAGTGTTATGACGTGGCATTAAAATATTCTAATGAAAGAATTCAATTTGGTAAAAAAATATCATCAAACCAATTAATTCAAAAGAAGTTAGTTGATATGATAACCGAAATTACTAAGGCTCAACTTTTAAACTGGAAACTTGGTTTGATGATGGAAGATGGAGATGCTACCTTTGAACAAATTTCTATGGCAAAACGTAATAATGTTTCAGTAGCATATAATGTGGCTAGAAATGCAAGACAAATTCTGGGGGGTATGGGTATAACTGCTGAATATCCTGTTATGAGACATCTAATTAATCTTGAAACATTAATAACATATCAAGGAACTGATGAAATTCACACACTAATCACAGGAAGAAATATTACAGGTGTTTCCGCTTTCTAGAAATAAATACACTAATTGGTTGTAATAAAATTTGTGATATTTGTAATGTGAAAAGGATTCTATTATTTTTTTTGCTTTTGCCATCCTTAATTCTTTCTCAAATTGACGGTACAATAAACGGTTATGTTTTTGATTCAAAAAGTCAGCTACCCCTTTTAGGTGCTAACATTATTATCGAAGGAACCGATAAAGGCGCTATTTCCAACGAAGATGGATTCTTTGAAATTTCAAATATCAAACCAGAATCCTACAATTTAAGTATTAGTTATTTGGGTTATCAATCAAAGAAAATATTTAATGTGATAATCAAAAGTAAAGGAAACCAAACATTGGAAATATACTTATTGGAATCTACTCAGGAGCTGCAAGAGATTGTCCTATTCGAAAGTCCATTTAAAAAATCTAAGGAAACACCTCTTTCTATCAATACATTTTCAAGAGTTGAAATTGAAAGTTATCCGGGTGCAGACAATGATGTGACAAAAGTTGTACAAAGTATGCCAGGCCTTTCACCCTCTGTTGGCGGTTTTAGAAATGATATTATTATTCGAGGGGGTGCGCCAAATGAAACAGTATATTATTTGGATGAAATTGAAATACCCAATATAAACCATTTTAGTACTCAGGGAAGTGCTGGTGGCCCACAAGGAATGATCAATATTTCTTTTATTGATGAAGTAACTTTAAGTACTTCGGCTTTTGGAGTTGAATATGATAATCCTTTAAGTGGTGTATTACAATTTAATCAAAGAAACGGTAATCCAAAAAATATCAGCGGAAACTTCAGGTTTGGAGCAAGTGATTCAGCAATTACGATTGAGGGGCCTTTTTCGAAGTATGATAATAAAACAACATTCATTTTTTCAGCAAGAAAAAGTTATTTGCAGTTTTTATTCAAATTAATTGGTCTTCCAATCAGACCTGACTATTGGGATTTTCAGGCAAAAATAAATCATAAAATTGATGAATATAATAATATAAATATTATAGGTCTTGGTGCAATTGACAATTTTTCAGTGGAAGCACCTGAAGTCTTCGATTTTACCCAACAATCTTTTTTAGAGCAAGTACCAATAATTAAACAAAACTCTACAACTTTAGGAGTCTCTTGGATAAGAAAATTTAGAGAAAGTAAAGGTCAATTTATATTAGCGCTAAGTACTAATAAACTAAAAAATATTTTCTCAAGATTCTCTGATAATGAAAATTTACAAGGTCTATATTTTAGGAATGATTCACATGAATGGGAAACAAAATTAAGAGCTAAAACAATTAACTATGTTAATGATTGGAAAATAATCTGGGGGGCAAATATTCAATATTCTGATTATTATAACAATACCTCAGATATTCTTAACCAACTAGAGTATCTTACCCAAATTAATTTTTATAAATACGGCTTATTTGGGAATATTTCAAAAAGTTTCATTGATACAAAATTGGATATATCATTAGGAATTAGAGCTGATGAAGATAATTTTAGCAAAGGATCAAAAATTCTTGACAATGTTTCACCTAGAATATCAACTTCATATGCATTAACTAAAGATCGAAGATTAAAATGGAATTCAAGTGTTGGGACATATTTTAAAATTCCAACATACACTGTTCTAGGGTATAAAGATTTTTCAGGAAATTATATCAATCAAAATGCTAGGTACACAAAAAGCAATCACTTTGTAACTGGTTTTGATTATGCATTAGGAAATGCATCTAGAATTTCCATTGAGGGGTTTATTAAAAAGTATGGAAATTTTCCCATTTCAATTGTTGACGGCGTTTCACTAGCAAATAAAGGAGCTGATTTTGAGGTTTTAGGCAATGAGGATGTAATTACAAATGGTAAAGGGAAAACACAAGGAATAGAGCTTTTATTTCAACAAAAATTAACAAGAAATTTCTACGGGATTTTTTCATATACTTTCTTCAAAAGTGACTTTACAGATATTTATGGAAATTATTTGCCCTCTGTTTGGGACAGCAAACACCTTTCATCATTCAGCGGTGGCTACAAGCTCAAAAAAAACTGGGAAATAAGTTCCAGATGGCGTTTTGCAGGAAAAACTCCCTATGTACCATATGATTTAGCCACCAGTCTTTCTGATTATCCTAATATGACGCTCGATTATTCTCAGCTTGGAAATGTAAAACTTGCTAGTTTTTCTCAATTAGACATAAGATTTGATAAAAAATGGAATAAAGAGAAAATATCTGTAAATTTTTTCCTTGAAATCCTCAATCTCCTAGCTCAAAAAATACCTACGCCGCCGGAGTATGGTTTACAAAGAGACGATATAGGAAATCTAATTACGCCATTTTCACTTGTTGAAGTAGATGTTAACAGGGAATCAATTATTCCTTCATTTGGCTTTTCAATCGATTTTTAAATCGATTTTTAACCTACTAAGCATTTTTAATAAAAAATGTTAATTATTTGAATATATTTCAATTAAAGTGTCAATATAGTATGATTTTTATTGGATTTTAGTCAAAAATTCAATAATATTTTTAATAAAAATTTATTTTTAAAGGCCATTTTTTTACAATTATGCATTGCGTTAACAGATTATTAACATATATTTAACCTATTAAAAATTAAACTTAAACAAATTATGAGAACAATTCTTAAGATTTTAATAATGTTAGTTGGTGTTTTTACTTATGCTCAGACTACAGTTTCTGGAAGCATAACTGATCAAAATAACCAACCATTATCAGGCGCTACTGTCATTGTAGTTGGAACGTCAAGCGGTGTTGCAGCTGATTTTGACGGTAATTATTCTATTACCGTTGATATGGATACTCCATTTAGTATCGAGGCAAGTAGTGTTGGTTTCAAACCTGCAACAGTTGAGGTTTCAGGAAGCTCAACAATAAACATTGTTTTACAAGACGATTCAGCTCTTGATGAGGTTGTGGTTTCAGCTTCTAGAACCCCACAAAGAGTTTTCGAATCTCCTGTAACAATCGAAAGATTTGGAACTAAGGATATTAGAACAACTGCATCCGCAGACTTTTATGATGGACTTGAAAACCTAAAAGGTGTTGATATTAATGTTAACAGTTTTACTTTTAAATCTGTCAACACAAGAGGTTTTGCAACTTTTGCTAATACCAGATTTGTACAATTAGTTGATGGTATGGATAACTCCGCACCGGCATTAAATTTTCCTCTAGGTAACTTACTTGGAATGACAGAAGTAGATGTTCTTGACGTTGAATTAGTACCGGGTACGTCATCTGCACTTTATGGAGCCAACGCATTTAATGGTATACTATTAATGAGAAGTAAAAATCCGTTCGATCACCAAGGTATTAGTGGTCAATACAAAAGAGGTGTTACCGTACAAGATGCCGCTGGAACAAATGAATATCAAGATATCCAAATAAGATGGGGTCATAAATTCAGTGATAAACTTGCCATGAAAGTTAACTTTGGATATTTACAAGGAACCGACTGGATTGCTAACAGTGAAGAAGATAAATTAAATAGAGCTGTTTTTGCTGGCGTATACAATAGAGACGGAATTAACATATATGGAGATGAAGTTCAGACAAACATATATGGCGTTGCCCAGCAAATGGTTGGGTTAGGTCTTTTACCTGCTGGTGGTGAAGCACTTGTTCCTTCAACCAATGTTAGTAGGACAGGATATAATGAAACAGATATGGCTGAGCCAGATGCTACAAGCAAAAAGGCTGATTGGGGTGTATACTACAGACCGATCGAAGGAAGTAACCTTGAGATTTCATACATTGGAAAATGGGGTACTGGAAAGACTTTATATCAAGGTATAAATAGGTATGCCATTAAAAACTTCTTAATGACTCAACATAAACTTGAGGTAACTAATGATAATTGGTTTGCGAGAGCTTATGTTGTTGAAGATGATGCGGGAGACTCTTATGACATGACATTTGCTGCAATTAATGTTAATAGAAGATGGAAGCCAGATCTTAACTGGTTTGCAGAATATGTTGGAGCCATTGTTAATGGTCAACTTGCGGGAATGACAATTGACCAAGCTCATGTTTTGGCAAGACAAACTGCTGATACAGGAAGATGGCTTCCAGGCTCACCAGAGTTTAACGCTAATTTAGCTGAGGTAATTCAAGACCCAGATTTAACAACTGGCGCAAGATTTACCGATAATTCTAAATTCTATCATTTAGACTATAATTATAATTTTGGTCACATGTGGGATTGGGCTGAGGTTCAAGTTGGTGGATCTGCAAGAAGATATTCCTTAAATTCTGGCGGAACTATTTTTACCGATGTTGATGGTCCAATTGAGTATCAAGAAACTGGTTTCTACACACAGGCGGTTAAGAAAATGATGGATGATAGACTTGTTGTAACAGGTGCAATCAGATATGATAAGTCAGAATATTTTGATGGCCAGTTTTCTCCTAGAGCGGTTTTAAGTTATACTGCAGGTGAATATAAGAATTTAAACTTCAGAGTTTCTTATCAAACTGGTTTTAGAACTCCGACAACTCAGGATTTATTTATTGGATTAGATGCTGGACAAGCTAGACTAGTTGGTTCTGCCAATGGTAACCCTGAAAGATATATTAGAGATTATGCTGTTAGTACTGCGGGTCAGGCTTTAGGAATTCCAGCAACAGTAACAATAACTGGTGCTTCTGCATATAATAATGCATATGAAGCTAGTTCCGTTCAAGCTTTTGCTGCGGCCGGTGATCCATCACTTCTTAGGGTAGCTGAAGTTGATTATGTGAAGCCAGAGCAAATGCAATCAATGGAATTTGGTTTTAGAGGAAAATTATCTAGAACATTCACTGTAGATGCCGCTGTTTATAGAAATGATTTCCAAGACTTCATTAACACACAAGTTGTATTATCACCCCTCTACGGAGAAGTTGGTGACGGAGGTCTTTCAGTATTAGCAATGGCAAATCAAGATTTTGAAACATGGAGCTCATACACTAACTCTCCAGCAGAAATATCTTCTTGGGGGATTTCCATAGGAATGGCTACAAAGATTTTTGGAAACTTTGATTTATCGGGTAGCTACACAAAAGCGAAATTAGAATTTGAACAAGATCTGTATCCTGACTTTAGAACAAACTGGAATACACCAGAACACAAGTTTAAAGCTCAGTTTGGTAATACAGAGCTGTTTAAAAACTTTGGATTTAATGTTGCTTGGAGATATTGGAGTGAGTATTTATGGCAAGCATCCTTTGGAGATGGTATGGTTCCAGAAACTCATGTAATAGATGCTCAGTTTAACCTCACTGTTCCAAAATGGAAGTCAACCATCAAAGTTGGTGCTACAAACTTAGGTGGTGATGAATACTTTACCGCTTTTGGTTCTGGATATATAGGTACTCAATATTATATTTCATGGACTGCAAATAACTTTTAAAAACTAAAATTTAATCATTATGAAAATTAAATATTTATTACTTTCTGCTTTCTTATTTGCTCTGTGGAGCTGTGAAACAGATATAGAAAATCCAGATGCTAATTATCCGGATCAATATTACAGTGCTGACTCGGGAGATGCAGATTTTAGTACCTATGTATCTATGGGTTCAAATATTACAGCTGGTGTTTCAGATAATTCTCCTTTTGCTGCAGCCCAGATGAATTCTTATCCAAACATTATGGCAAGTTATATGTCAATGGCTGGTGGTGGAGAGTTTACTCAACCTTATGTCAGTGATAATGTTGGAGGTATGTTAGTTGGTGGTCAGCAATTTTGGGGCCCAAGATTATACTTTGATGGTGCTGGACCAGCTCAGGTTTCTGGTGTACCTTCAACAGAAGCAACTAATCTTGTTCCTGGACCATATAATAATATGGCTATTCCATATGCCTTGGCTATTACTTATGTCGCGCCTGGATTTGGTAGTACTTCTGGTTTAGCAACAAATTCTGCTAACCCATGGTTTGTAAGGGCTGCGTCGAGTGATGGAGCAACAATGCTTGGTGATGCATTAATGCAACAACCTACATTTGTAACTTTTGAGCCAGGAAACGATTTTTCAAGCTATGCTCAGTTTGGAGCCAGTGGTTTTCCTTTTGGACCTGTTGTCTTAGATGGACCAACGGGAATGTTTGCAGGAGTTGTTGGTAGTATTCAGGCATTAAGCGCAAGTGTTCCTAATGGAGTAATTACTACTATTCCTGATCCCACAATTACACCGGATTGGAATACAGTAACACATGATGTAATTCCATTAGATCAAGGTACTGCTGATCAGATAAATGCTGTTTTTGGTGCTGTAAATGCAGGACTAGTTGTAGCACAAGCTTTTGGAC
The DNA here is from genome assembly GCA_902526075.1 of uncultured Bacteroidota bacterium. Classification (GTDB taxonomy): domain Bacteria; phylum Bacteroidota; class Bacteroidia; order Flavobacteriales; family Flavobacteriaceae; genus MED-G13. The sequence continues at coordinate 3,749 of CABZJM010000022.1, read as the reverse complement.
TGATAACCGCTAATGAGGTTGCCCTAAGGGCTCTTACACCAAGAGTTGCAGGAGCAAACAATCCTGTATTGATAGAAGATGAGACATTAACAGATCTTTCTTTCTTAGGTTTGCCTTCATTGAGAGATGCTAATGAAAATGATAAAATATCTTTATTAGCAACTCAATTTATTGGTAATCCAGCTGACGGTTCAAATCCTGCTAATGGAGTTTGGGGTGTTACTGCACCTCTTCCAGATATTGGCGTTTTACTACCCTCCGAAGTACAGGAAATTCAAACATTGTTGGCGACTGCTAATGGTGCCATTGCAGGCTCAGTACCAGACGGATGGGCTTTATTCGATTTACACGGTTTATACAATGAAGTTGTAACCACTGGCGTATTTGAAGATGATTTTAATATGACAGGTGACTTAGTATTTGGAGGATTCTTTAGTTTAGATGGATTCAATCCAACTTCTCGTGGAAGTGCTTTAATTGCTAAGAGAATGTTAGCGGCTATTGATGCAACTTATGGTTCAAATCTTTCTGAAGCAGGATTAGATATTGGAGATTATCCAACAAATTATCCTGATGGCATATAGTCTTTAAAAAAACAAGCTAAAATTAAAAAGTCTAGATTAATTCTAGACTTTTTTTTTGTTTAAAATAGTTGATTAATTGTTAAAAATTCTATTGAATATATTTGATAAAAAATCTATATTTGCTTCCTAATTAAACGCTTTTTATTAAACACCATACCCACAAAAATGATTTCAGGAAAAATAGCTCAAATAGTAGGTCCAGTAATTGATGTAGAATTTGATTCAGAATCTGGTTTACCAAAAATTTATGACTCATTAGAAATTGATAAAGCTGACGGAACTAAACTTGTTCTTGAGGTCCAAGCTCATATTGGTGAAAATATGGTTAGAACCATTGCAATGGATTCATCCGATGGCCTAAGTCGTGGAGCTGAAGTAAAAGCAACTGAAAATCCTATTCAGATGCCGATCGGAAAAGAAATTAACGGAAGACTTTTTAATGTTATTGGGGATTCTATTGACGGAATTGGAGACTTGCCAAAATCTGGAAAAAACGGTATTCCAATACATAGAGAATCGCCCAAGTTTGAGGATTTATCTACTTCGGCTGAAGTCCTTTTCACAGGCATTAAAGTAATTGATTTAATCGAGCCTTATGCAAAGGGTGGTAAGATCGGTTTATTTGGTGGAGCTGGTGTTGGTAAAACAGTATTAATACAAGAATTAATTAACAACATTGCAAAAGGCCATGGGGGACTTTCTGTATTTGCTGGAGTTGGTGAAAGAACAAGAGAGGGAAATGACCTACTGAGAGAGATGCTTGAGTCTGGAATTATAAATTACGGTGAAGAATTTATGGAAAGTATGGAAAAAGGTGGATGGGATCTTAGTAAAGTTGATAAGGAAGCTTTAAAGGACTCAAAGGCGACATTTGTTTTTGGTCAAATGAATGAGCCCCCAGGAGCAAGAGCAAGAGTTGCCCTTTCTGGTTTAACAGTAGCTGAATATTTTAGGGATGGAGCTGGTGACGGTCAAGGAAAAGATGTTCTTTTTTTCGTTGATAATATATTCCGATTTACACAAGCTGGTTCTGAAGTATCTGCTCTGCTTGGTAGAATGCCTTCAGCCGTTGGATATCAACCAACTCTTGCAACTGAAATGGGTGCAATGCAAGAGAGAATTACCTCAACAAAAAATGGATCAATTACATCTGTTCAGGCCGTATATGTACCCGCAGATGATTTAACGGATCCTGCCCCTGCAACCACTTTTGCTCACTTAGATGCAACAACTGTACTTTCAAGAAAGATTGCCGAGCTTGGTATATATCCTGCCGTTGATCCACTTGACTCAACTTCAAGAATTTTAACCCCAGAAATTTTGGGGGCCGATCATTATAATTGCGCTCAAAGAGTTAAAGAATTATTACAACGATATAAAGAATTACAAGATATTATTGCCATTCTTGGTATGGAAGAATTATCTGAGGAAGATAAGCAGGCAGTTGGTCGTGCGAGAAGAGTTCAAAGATTCTTATCACAACCTTTCCATGTAGCTGAACAATTTACAGGTATCCCTGGTGTTTTAGTTGATATTAAAGACACAATCAAAGGTTTTAATATGATAATGGACGGAGAACTTGATCATTTACCAGAAGCTGCATTTAACCTCAAAGGAACAATTGAAGAGGTTATTGAAGCTGGAGAAAAAATGCTTGCTGAAGTATAAACTTTCTAAAAATGATATTAGAAATAATTTCCCCAGAAAAAATAATCTTTACAGGTGAAGTAGAATCTGTTGCAGTTCCGGGAGTTAATGGTGAATTTGAAATGTTAAATAATCACGCAGCAATTGTGTCGAACTTAAAAAAAGGTGCAATAAAAATTTACGGAAATATTACTCTTGATGATACACAAAAAGAAATTTTTGAAAAGGGTGATAGAGGTTATCATTTAGACATAAACTCCGGAACAGTTGAAATGAAAAACAACAAGGTTACTGCATTAGTGGAATAAAAATCCTACAGCTTCTTAATTACGTTTGTAACAATTCCCCAGATGATTAGCTGATCATCATCTTTAACCTCAATTGGCTTATAAGTAGCGTTTTCAGGCTTTAACCAAATTTTATTTCTTTTCACGATAAGTCTTTTTACTGTAAACTCACCCTCTATAAAGCAAACTGCAATTTTATTATTGCTTGGCTCAATACTTCTGTCAATTACGATTAAATCTCCATCCCCCAAACCAGCATTAATCATTGATTCGCCTGAAACTCTAGCAAAAAAAGTAGCTTCTTTATTTTTGATTAGCTCCTGATCAAGACTTATTCTTTCCTGCTTAAAATCTCCTGCAGGTGAAGGAAATCCTGCTGATATTCCGGAATTGATTAGAAGTGCATCAAGATTACTATTCTTGCTAGGGGTGAAAAAATTTAACTTATTTTTATTTTTCATTTAATCTTAATAATATCATCCATTCTGGTTGTATAACAAGGCGATAAAAATTCCTGCTTCATCTTCCACTTTCTTTTTAAGTCTTGATTAGCTAACTTAATTTTCTCTCCGTATTTAGAATTAATATAATCCATTGTCTTCATCAAAGACTTATGTCTATAATCTTCATTTTCAAAAATACCAAGTTGATAGCTGTTATCAGAAACAAGACTAGTAACAATTACACCAGCTTTTTTATAATATATTTTATCTTGAAACATATTTTCAACTGCTTTTAAAGCATAGTTATTTAGAACAAATGAAGAATTTGTTGGATATGGTAATGTCAAAACCCTAGAACAAGAATGTTGTTTTAAATCTTTTCTAAAATAATTACTTCTTATGAACACAATCATAATATTACAAAGAGAATTCTGTCTTCTTAACTTTTCAGCACAGGAAAGTGAAAAAGTTGAAACCCTTTCTTTTAGTTTGCTTAAATCCGAAACGGGTTTTTCAAAAGACCTTGTAGTAGCTATAGACTTCTTAATCTTCAAAGAATCTAAATCTAAATTTGATATACCTTTTAATTCTTGTTGAATCTTTAATTCAACGATTGATAAATTTGACTTCACCCATTGTTCAGGTAAATTAACAAAATCTGATGCATTTTTACATCCGATATTTTGAAGGCGTTTGGATAATCTTCTGCCTATTCCCCATATATCATTCAAAGTAAAATAGTTTAATGCTTTAGATCTTTTATAATCCGTGTCCAAAATATATACGTG
>CABZJM010000021.1 GCA_902526075.1 uncultured Bacteroidota bacterium | reverse complement strand
AAAAACCAATTGGTGGATTCATTTCCTGTAAAAGCTAAAAAAAATAAAATCAAGACATTGTATTTTGAATATTTGGTAGTAAATAATAATCATCAAATATTAATAGAAAGAATAGAGGATGGTATTTGGAAAAATTTATATCAATTTCCTGTTCATATCTCAACCTCAAAGAAAAATAAAACCAAAATTAGAAAATTTTTCAAAAGCAAATTCGATGTAGAAACATTAGATCTTAAATTGATCAATGCTGAGTATATTGAACATAAGTTATCCCATATCCTAATCAAATCATCATTTTGGTTTACTAAAGAAAAAATAGATATTGATAAGGGTCTATTTACAACAATTCTTGACGACTATCCAATGTCAAAATTGATGCATAAGTTTATTGAAAATTATAGTTCCAAATTCGACTATTCTGAAGTTAAATTGGTAAATTAGTAAAAACTAAAATTTTGTCAGGAACTCTAAATAAAGTTATGTTAATTGGTCACTTGGGTGACGAGGTAAAAATTCATCGTTTTGAGGATGGAGGTTGCGTTGGAAGATTTCCTCTTGCAACAAATGAAACCTATATGAATAAGCAAACAAATGAAAGAGTATCGAATACCGAATGGCATAACGTTGTACTCAGAAATAAAGCAGCTGAAATTTGTCAGAAGTATTTATCAAAAGGTGATAAAGTTTATATAGAAGGAAGAATAAAAACAAGAAAATGGCAAGACGATAAAGGAAATGACAGATATTCTACTGAAATTAATTGCACCGAATTTACTTTTTTGTCTAATAAAAATGATATGCCAAACCAGGATGATAATGGAAAATCAGTGCCTGAGCCCAAATCCGAAGAGGGTGTAACTAATGCTGTTAATGAGTCTGACGACTTACCCTTTTAGTATTTAAATTAGTCTTGTTTAAATAACTAAATTCTATATTAAATAATGAATAAAATAATTAGTTTACTGCCTATTTTTTTTACTTTATTTTGTTCCTGTGTTGAGAGTAGTCTTCCGAAACAAAGAGCATATTTAAGAATTGAATTTCCTGAACCAAGCTATATAGCTCTAAAAGAAATTAAATCCCCTGTAGATTTTTATTATAATTTAAATGCAGCTGATATCAATGTAATTAATACTAGACAATTTTCTATTAATTACATTAAAATGAATTTGGTTGTTGATATGTCATTAAAAAAAATATCAAAAGTAGAAGATTTAGAAAACAACTTTCGTGATTTTTCGATCAGATTGGAGACACATTCTAAAAAATCAAATGGAATGTTTGTAAGAGAATATGAGGACGTAGATAACAGAGTATATGCAAAAATATTTGAGATGAGAGGAAATGTTGCATCGCCTATTCAATTTTACTTAACCGATAGTACTTCAAATTTTATTAACGGTTCTTTAAATTTAAAATTTAAATCAAAATACGATTCTATCTTTCCCACAATTCAATACGTCAAAAATGATATTTTAGTTTTAGTTGAATCCCTAAATTGGAGATCTAGATGAAAGACAATAAGTGGTTTTATTTGATCCTTTTATCAATTATTTGGGGGAGCTCATTTATATTGATTAAAAAGGCATTGGTGGGTCTTGATGCATCTCAGCTTGGTTCTTTAAGGATTATATTTTCATCTGTGATTATTTTTTTGGTAGCATGGAAGAAAATTTTTACGATCAAAAAATTAGAATGGAAATGGATTACAATTTCAGCATTTTTAGGTAGTTTTTTTCCTGCTTTTCTCTTTGCCTTTGCTGAAAAAGAAATAGATAGTTCAGTTGCCTCAATTATTAATTCAATAGTTCCTCTAAATACTCTGATAATTGGTATGATTATCTTTAAAATCGAATCCACAAGAAGACAGATAATTGGTGTGCTTATTGGTTTTTTTGGCACCTATCTATTGATTACATCTGGATTAAAGCTTAACCCTGATCAAAATTATAATTATGCAGGATTAGTTATTCTATGCTCATTTCTATATGCCTTGAATGTCAATATTATAAAGAAATATCTTCAACATCTCTCTGCAATTACAATTACAGTTGGTCATTTCACAGCGATTATAATTCCTGCAATTATTGTCTTTTTACTTTCTGAATTTAAATTGGAGAGCTTAAATAATTATGAAACCAAAATTTCAATATTTTATGTGTTTATATTGGCCTTATTTGGTACAGCATTAGCCAAGATAATTTTTAATAAGCTGATAAAAATTGCTAGCCCTGTATTTGCATCATCTGTAACTTATTCAATGCTTATAGTTTCTATTTTTTGGGGAATAATAGATGGAGAAAAATTCTCCATCTATCAATTTATTGCAACTATTATTATAGTATTTGGTGTTATCCTAACAAATAAAAAGTCAAGTACTAAAAGCTAGAGTCTTTAATTTCTTCATTAATTAAAATTTCAGTAATATTAATTTTTTGACCCTGAATTTCTAACTTAAAAGGAAAAATTATTCCATTTACGGACCTGAAATCAGAATAGTTAGTAGTATTTAAATTCTTGTTTTCATCTTCAGATTCAACAGAAAGTAAGTATCCGCTTGTGACCCCATAATATTTATAAGATATTTCTGAATCTTCAGAAACTTTGATTTTATATGCATCCTCCCCTCCAATATTACTAATATTTATTAGCTCAAGTTGCCCATCATCATAATAAAGTTCATCAAATATTCCCTTAACTGCTTTCATCTTTGCAATTGTTTTCTCATCCATATCTGACCTTCCCTGGGGACCTTGAATATAGCCTGATTCTCCGTCAAATGACTGACCACCTTCCATCATCACTTGGCCGTTCATCATTACCTTTTGTTTAATTGATTCTTTATTTGGTATTTTTTGTTTAACGGATAATTTTACTTGCTGTGGTACACCTGATGGTAATTCCAGCTCGCCGTTAGTTATAAGCGTAGTGACAGCTTTAAGTTTTTCTCTTCCCCCAACAGCGTTAACATAATTATTTACTACATCTAATGCTGTTAGTCCCTCAGGAATTGCCTTATTAAAAACAGGTTTTGCCACAGAGTTAGCAAACTTATCAAAATAATTAATGGGAAAACCAACTTCTTCGAGTCCAGCTATTACTTCACTTCCCCTGCCCACGACAATAATCCTAGTATTTCCTAGTTTAAAGTATTTATTAGCTGCTTTTTTCAAATCTTGCACTGTTACTTTATTTATATTTTCAATGAAAGTTTCATAATAATCATCAGGTAGATTATTTAGTTTTTGCCCCAATGCAAAATTTGCAACAGTGGATGCCCTTTCAGTTGAAAAAATGAAATTACCTAAATAAGCAGCTTTAACATCCTTTAGCCTCTGTGGATCTACATTTTCTGTTCTAATTCTAGAAATTTCTTTAACAATTTCCGTAACTGTACTGTCTGTAACTGAGTTTCTGACCTTTGCTTCAGCGGTAAATCTTGAAACTCCATAACGATTTGAACCAAGTCCAGAGTATGAACCGTAAGTCCAGCCATTATCATCTCTAAGGTTTTTGAATAAGTATCCTTCGCTTCCACCTCCCAAAACTTGATTTGCTAATAAAGCAGCAAAATAATCTTCGTCAGTTTGTTTTAGAGGTGTATTGTTTGTGAATATTACAGTTGATTGAGTTGCAGAAGGAACATCAATAAAATTTATCTCGGTTAATCCTACATTATCAGTATAAAGAGGTTCTGGATTTACAGGTAACTTACCTTTTTTCCATGGTTCAAATTTTTCTTTTAAAACAGCTTTTAGCTCTTTAGCTTTTACATCACCAACAACAACAATGTATGCATTATTTGGAATATTGTATTTTTTGTGATATTCAATCACATCATCAAATGATACATTTTCAATTGTTTGCTGAGTTGTAAATTCTCCATAAGGATGATTTTTCCCATAGGATAGGGCAGAACTGACCCTTGACGAAATAGCATCAATATTATTTATGTCTGCTTTAAAACTTTCTAACAACTTAGCTTTTTCTTTGTCAAATTCTTCTTCTGTTAATAATGGGTTAATTATAGCATCAGACCATAATTCAAGTACTCTTGAATTATTTTTTGTTAATGTATTTGCAGAGCCACCGCTAAATGCGACAGAGACTGATGCACCTAAAAATTCGACCTCCTCATTAAATTCATCTTTAGGAATATTAGTTGTTCCATTTCCAAGCATTGCACTCAAAAGAGTAGAAACTCCGACTTTTTCTCCGTCAATAATTGGATTTCTGTCAATCCTCAAACTGTATGTTACAACAGGTAGTTTATCATCCTCAACAACCAAAACTTGAATTCCGTTTTTAAGTTTAAATGTTTTTGGTGTACCAAATTTAATTTCAGGATCTGGACCAGATTCTGGTTGTTTTGTTCTGTCTATCTGAGCAAAGTTCAGATTGATTATAAAAAGTATTAGTATTGTTAAAATAATATTTTTCTTCATCTTATTGTTTTTTTACATAATTCATATCTAGCCTTTGATTTGGATTTAAATATTTATTGGCTACTTTCATGATATCTTCTCTGGTAATTGACCTGTATATCTCAATTTCATCATTGATAAGAGAGGTGTCATCATATAATAGGTGATATGAAGCCAAACTACTTGTAATTCCAAGTATACCAGTATTTTTTTGCACAAAAGCTGTTTCAATTTGATTATTAATTTTTTCAAACTCCCTAACACTGATTAGCTCAGTTTGCAACTGCTTTATACCCTTATCAATTTCTTCTGCAAGGGTTTCAAGCGATATTTCCCCAAGGGGAAGAGCAAAAATCGTAAATGTACCGTAAGCTTGGTCGTATCTACCGCCAGCTTGAACAGCTAAAGCAATTTTATCTTCATCTACCATTTTCTTGTACAATCTTGAACTCTTGCCTCCGGTTAAAATTTGTGCAATATAATTTAAAATATAAGAGTCCTTGTTATTATTCCGTGGGGTGATATACGATAAAATTTTTGCAGGAATTTCTACATTTGCATCATATTCAGTAACCTTGATGGTTTCAATTATTGGGTCCTGGATAATATTAGGTTTAGCTGGTTTTTCGTTATTATTTTTTATATCACCGAAATAATTTTGAACCATTTCTTTTGTTTTTTCAGTGTCTAAATCTCCGGCAATAACCAAAACGGCATTATTAGGATTATACCATTTTTTATAAAATTCTTGAAATTCTTCAAGGCTAGCTGAATCTAAGTCTTCAAAGGAACCTATTACCGACTGACCATATGGGTGATTTGTGAACATGTATTTGTCAATTTCACGATATAGGAACTTTGCATATGGAGAATTATCAATTCTATCTCTTTTTTCCTCCTTTACAACTTCATTTTGAGTATCAACTTGATCTTGGTCAATTATAGCGTGGAGCATTCTTTCACTTTGAAGCCAAAGGGCTAATTCTAAATTATTTGAGGGAAAAAAATTAAAGTAATTTGTTCTGTCTTTCCAGGTACTTGCATTAGCCACGCCACCTTTTGATGCAATTATCTGTTTCCACTTCCTTTTCTCTATGTTTGGAGTATTCGCAGATGATGATGCACACATGTGCTCAAAGAAATGAGAAAATCCAGATTTACCTTCGATTTCATCCCTACTGCCAACGTGATACATTACTTCAGTGGCAATAACCGGAGCAGAATTATCCTGATGAATTATTACACTTAAGCCGTTTTCTAGTTTATACTCAGTATAGTCAATATTCTGTGATAGTGCATTAATTGATAGAAAAGAGATCAAAAAGACACTTAAAAACTTATTCATTATTTATTTTTTAAAAATTAGGAATATAAATATAAGCCTTTAATCAGAAATCTTTGTTAAAGAAAAATTAAAAAAGCGTTTAAAATAGCTTAAAAATTTAATTTTTATAAAAATTTGCTGATTTACCAATTAGCTTTATATTTGCATTCGCTTTATAGAAAGTAATGTTCGCAATAGTTGAAATATCGGGGAAACAATTCAAGGTTGAAAAAAACCAAAAGCTTTTCGTAAACAGATTGGAAGCTGCTGAGGGAAAAAAAGTATCATTTGATAATGTTTTGATGGTCAATGACGGTTCAAAATTTTCAGTTGGAAGTCCAAAAGTTTCTGGTGCCCAGGTTGATGCTAAAGTGCTAAAACATTTAAAATCTGATAAGGTCATAGTCTTCAAAAAGAAAAGAAGAAAAGGTTACAAGGTAAAAAATGGTCACCGTCAAGCTATCACTGAAATCGAGATTAGTGATATTTTAACTGGAATGACTAAGAAATCACCAGTCAAGAAAAAGGAAGCACCTAAAAAAGCTGAAACAAAAAAGGTTTCTGCTAAAAAGGAAAAACTAGACTTTTCATCCCTTCCAGTTGCCAAACTAAAAGACATGGCAAAGAAAAAAGGTTTAACTGGTATTTCATCAATGAAAAAAGCGGATTTAGTAAAAGCTTTAAGTTAATTTTATAAAAAATGGCACATAAAAAAGGAGTTGGTAGTTCTAAAAACGGTAGAGAATCAGAGTCGAAACGATTAGGAGTTAAAATTTTTGGTGGTCAGCTTGCTAAAGCGGGAAATATTATTGTTAGACAAAGAGGAACAGTTCACAACCCTGGTGAAAATGTTTATCTCGGTAAAGACCACACTCTTCATGCCAGAGTTGATGGTGTAGTCAAGTTTACCAAAAAGAAAGATAATAAGTCTTTTGTTTCTATAATACCATCATAATCTTACTTATCCTTGACATTACTTTGTCATCTAAATTTTTATTTTTCTGAGTAATCTTTACTAAATTTGCTAATTAACCAATAAATAAATCTTATGCAATGGTATCTAAGGGTAATGCGTGATAACTACGCAAATTTCAATGGCAGGGCCAGGAGAAGAGAATATTGGATGTTTACTTTATTTTTTATGCTTTTTTTATTAGTGCCGAGTTTTGTATTTGGCCTTCTAATTGGAATGTCTCCTAGTGAAACAGTTTTAATTTCGGGTGGAATCATACTAGCAGCTCTTTATTTCATTCATTTAGTGCCGGCTTTGGCGGTTACGGTAAGAAGATTACATGACACGGGTAAGAGTGGTTGGTTGTATTTACTAGCCTTAATACCTTACATAGGTAGCTTAATCATTTTTATCTTTACCGTAATCGAGGGCGATAAAGGGGATAATAAATACGGACCTGATCCAAAAGCTTAAATAAACTACTAAAAACCTCTTTAATTAAAGAGGTTTTTTTATTCACTTAAAGTATCTTTAAAGCAAAGAATTGATATTCTTATGCCAGTTATAGATAATCTAAACTTATCACCCAAAACTAGAGTAGTTATATGGGAAATTAATGAATCTCTTAAGAATCTTGAGTCAAAAGTTGTTTTAAGCGAATACTCTTTAAAATTGCTGAATCAAAAAAAATTAGAAATTCATAAAAAACAATTTCTAGCAATCCGAAATATATTTAAGCTGCTTTCAATTCAAGACAATGAGGTAAAATACGATAAAGTAGGAAAGCCAATTTTTTCTCAAAACAAAATCTTATCCATCAGTCATTCAGGAAATTATGCTGCGGTAATTATAAGTAATCACCCTGTTGGAATTGACATTGAAAAAATTAGTGATAAGGCTATGAAAATAAAAGATAAATATCTTCAGATAGAATTAAATTACCCGCAAGAGCTTAATAATCAAATGTCACTCGTTTATTGGAATATTAAAGAAAGCATTTGCAAAGCTGTGGGAATTAAGGGTATTGATTTTAAAAAAAATATACTTGCTCTACCATTGGATATAAATGCTTCAGAGTGTAAATCATGGTATGTAAATAATGATGATATTTATTCATTTGAGACTTATTTTAGAATTTCTAAAAACTATACCTTAGCATTTGTAATTAAAAACTGATGGGAGAACTTTATGACTTTTTTGTCAATTCTTATTCAACATATTCCACTCTAGATATTATTCTTGAGTTTATTGCATTTTGGTTTGGTATTATAAGTGTCATATATGCAAAAAAGCAAAATATTCTCGTTTATCCAACAGGGATCATATGTACTATTATTACAATGTATTTAATGTACAAGGTCAGTTTATTGGGCCATATTCTTGTTAATCTACTTTACACCTTAATAAGTATATTTGGCTGGTGGAATTGGTCTAGAAAAAAGAATGATGATTTAATTGTAAAGATTTCAAAATTTACTTTCGCCGATTTACCAAAGTCATTGATAATTTTCTTTTTTATTATTGCTGTGGCCTATGTAGCTCATGATTATTTTGCAACAGATTTTGAAGGTCAGATTAAAGAATTGGATATTTTCACGTCAGGAATTTTTGTAACCGCAATGTGGTTAATGGCAAATAAAAAGTTAGAAAACTGGATATTATGGATAATAGGAAATATAATTACGATTCCTTTATACTTGTCTAGTGATAAAATAATATTATCAATTCAATATGTTATTTTTACCATTCTAGCAATTCAGGCATATATACAATGGAAGAAAAGCTTAAGCAAATAAAATCTAATTGTAAAAAAGTTGTTCTTTATGGTCCGGAGTCCACCGGTAAAACAACTTTATCAATTGAACTGGCAAAACATTTTAAAACAAATTGGGTGCCTGAGTATGCTAGAGAATATTTACAAAATGTTTGGGATAATGAAAAAAGGATATGTGAGCCTAAAGATATTTTACCAATTGCTATTGGTCAAATGAAATTAGAAAATGAATTTGCAATAAAATCAAGATCTCTTTTGATATGTGACACTAACCTTTTTGAAACAATGGTATATTCTAAATATTATTATGGTGGAAATTGTGATCCGCTATTAGAAAAATACGCATTAAAAAATGATTATGATTTATACCTTTTGACAGACATAGATATTCCGTGGAAAAAAGATGATTTAAGAGATAAACCTAACGAAAGAAAGGAGTCATTTGAGATTTTTAAGAATGAATTAGTCAAAAAAAATCTTCCTTTTGAAGTTATCAATGGCACTAGAATTGAAAGGACAAAAAAAGCTATTAATTGCATAAATAAAATAATATAAATTTCATAATTTAGGCAAGTGAAAAAATTTTACTGTTTTTTTCTTTCAGTTTTACTATTACTCCCGAGTATTGTAGGCTTTGTTCACCATGTTTTTGAAGACCATAAGATTTGTACAGAAACTGAAATTCATTTTCATCAAGATGAAATAAACTGTAATACGTGCTTCTTATTAAGTAATACAGATAATAGCTTTACTAGCTATTCAGAGATTAATTTTAATTTGGTTATAATAGATGAATTAGTCATTGATCTTTATGAAAACCATAAGTTAAACAGCTTAAGAACCTTTTATTTAAGAGCTCCGCCAGTTGTTTGATGAACTTCGCAATTTCAATAAGCGATCCTAATCGCAAATAATTAAAAACAATTAAACTTTTAAAAAAAAATTATGAAAATTTTTAAATATGCCTTATTGGCAATACCTTTTTTATACTTTTCGTGTAGTGATGATGACGATGCTCCTGAACCAATTAATGAAGAGGAAGTAATTACTACAATGACAGTAACATTAGTAAATCACCAAAATGGTAGTGATGTAGTTACTATGCAAACACAAGACTTGGACGGAGATGGCCCTAACGAGCCTGTGATTACAGTGTCTGGCCCTTTAGCTGCTGGCACATCTTATGCTGGTTCTATAGTTTGGTTAAACGAAATGGAAGATCCTGCAGAAAATATAACGGAAGAGATTCTTGAAGAAGATGATGAACACCAGGTATTTTTTAGTGCTACAGGTGTAGGAATGGAATTTGTTTACATGGATTTTGATGGAGATGGAAATCCTCTTGGAACTCAGTTTGTACTTGCACCACTTGGAACTGGATCAGGTTCTGTAACTATAACATTAATTCACGAGCCTACAAAACCAAATGATGGCTTAGATACAGCTGGTGGTTCGATTGATATTCAAACTTCTTTTGCTGTTACGGTAGAGTAGTAAATTATTTATATTTAAAAAGTGCTGATTAATACTACATAATTAGCACTTTTTTTTATTTTTGAAATTCAATTTTTGATATGAATTTTATAATTAAAATATTAAGCTTTTTGTTAATAATTCCACTATATATTAACGATGCTTATGCCCAAGATTGTGAATATAAACTTTCAATTCAAGTAATCGATTTTCAAGATGGGCTACCATTAAGTAATGCCACTGTTGAAATTAATGAATTGGGAGTTATGGGTACAACTGATTTTGATGGAAATGTTATTTTTGAAAACCTATGTAAGGACACATTTTTGTTGACTGTTTCGCATGAAGATTGCGTGTCTTCAACCCAAAGTATTGACATTAAAAAAGATACATTTAGCAAAATAAGACTTGAACCACATTTAACAGAACTTGAGGAAATTATGGTTATTTCTAATAATAGAAATAACTCTAGAACCCTTTTTGAAAATAAAATTTCAAAGGAGGTACTTGAAGATTATAATAGCAGAACCCTAGGTGAAGTTTTAAAAACGGTAACGGGGGTTAGTAGCTTAAATTCCGGTAGCTATCTTTCAAAGCCGGTAATTAATGGTTTACATAGTAGTCGTGTTATACTTATTAACAATGGTGTCAGGCTAGAGGACCAAGAATGGGGAATTGAGCATGCCCCCAGCCTTGATATTAACTCAATTGATAAAATTTCAATAATTAAAGGAGCTAGTGCGTTAAAGTATGCTGGTGATGCGGTTGGTGGAGTTATTATTGCTGAATCATCAAGAGAAAAATTATTAGATACTATTTATGGAAATGCTACAACTAACCTTCAATCAAATGGAAGAGGTGGTGGAATTTCAACTAATTTTACAAAAACAAACAGTAATGGTTGGTACTATAGATTACAAGGAACTTTAAAACGGATGGGTGACTTTGAAACACCTAATTATGTAATGACAAACACTGGTTTTTCTGAACATAATTTATCATTAAAGGCTGGTCTAAATAGAATTGATTATGGATTTGATATTTACTATTCTTTATTTAGTAATCGTCTTGGAATACTAAGGTCTTCACATGCTCATACTGCTATAGATATTATAAATGCCATTGAAAATGATATACCCCATATAATTGAAGACTTTAGCTATGATATTAATATTCCAAGACAAAAAATTAGTCATAATTTGCTTAAGTTAAGAGGATTTAAAAACTTTGATTTTGGAAAGCTATCAATGAGGTATGATTTTCAATCAAATGACAGAAAAGAATATGATATTAGAAGAGGTGATAGGACGAGACCTGCACTTGATTTAAATCTTCAAACTCATTCTATCGCTTTTGACCTTGAGTCAAAATTTGATAATAATTCAAATTTGAAAGCTGGAATTTCAGCAAGATATCAAAAGAATTTTCCAGATCCTGCAACCGGAGTTAAAAGAATTATTCCTGATTATAAAAAATATGATTTTAGTTTATACTCCGTTTATGACACAAGTTTCTCTAAAAATTGGTTTTTAGAAGCCGGAATTAGATATGATTTTTCGCATATTGACGCATATAAATATTACAGAACATCACTTTGGGAGGCAAGAAATTACAATGAACTATTTCCTCAATTTGTTGTTGAAGATCTAGGACTCAATACACTTACCAATCCAAAATTTGATTTTCATAATATTTCCTCAAATTTGGGAATAAAATACTCAATTAATAATAGTGAAAATATTTTTTTTAATTACTCTATGTCATCAAGAAAGCCTAATCCCTCAGAACTATTTAGTGAGGGACTTCATCATTCATCAGCTAGAATTGAAATTGGAGACCTAAGCTTTAATTCAGAGATTGGTCATAATTTTTCTTTGACTTATGACTCCTCAAATGAAAAATCAAGTTTAATTGTAAATACATTTGCTAACGTTGTTGACAATTTTATTTATATGATACCAGTTGATTTAATGCCAACTGTTGCGGGAGTTTTTCCTTATTGGGAATACAAACAGGAAGATGCTAAACTTTTTGGATTCGACCTAAAATATGACAGACAATACTTTACTAATTTTTTTGTTGGACATCAATTTTCGATTATAAAAGGTTATGAAAGAGCTAACAACAAGCCTTTGATAAATATGCCTCCGGTAAATTTCAAAAACCAAATTTCCTATAGTTTCCCACAGATTAATAATTTAAACCTATCTCTTGAGAGTGAATATGTCTTCAAGCAAAATGAGTACCCAAATAATAATTTTGAAGTTTTTATTCCAACTGAAGATACATACGCAACTTTGGATACAAGTACTCCACCAGGCGCATATCACTTATTTAACTTTGCATCGTCCATTGGATTTAAAGCAGAAAATGGTGGTAATTATAAAGTTAATTTGAGGATTGAAAATTTATTAAACAAACTATACAAGAATTACTTAAACAGACTTAGGTATTTTACTCATGAAATGGGTAGAAATATTTTAATTTCAGTAAGTTATAATTATTAATTATTTACTAAAAAATTGTAAATTTGTAAGAATAAATAAGGGGTGCTTTAAAGGCTGAGATTATACCCATTGAACCTGGAACAGGTAATGCTGTTTAGGAATTTAATCTAATTTCAATATAGTTTTTTAAACGCTCCACATAACTTAAACTATATATTTCATGAAAAAAATTGTGTTTGTTTTATTGGCTTTTAGCATATCGCTAAGCGCACAAGAATCTGTTGTTGATTCTTTAGAAATTCAAAATTTAGAGGAAGTAATTGTATCCTCTACTAGAGTAAAAGAAAATATTCCAATTGCATTTAATAATGTATCAAAGGAAGATATTTCAAAAAGAAATTTAGGTCAAGATATTCCAATTTTACTAAATTTTCTACCCAATGTAGTTACCACTTCTGATGCGGGTGCAGGTATTGGTTATACAGGCATAAGAATTAGAGGAATTAATTCACAATCGATAAATGTTACTATCAATGGAATCCCATATAATGATGCTGAGTCTTTAGGAACATTCTGGGTAGATTTACCTGATTTTTCCTCCTCTGTTGAAAATTTACAAGTTCAAAGAGGAATTGGAACCTCTGTGAATGGATCTAGTGCGTTTGGTGCGAGTATCAATATTTTAACTGATAAAATTTCTCAAAACCCATATTTCGAAGCTGCTAATACAGTTGGTAGTTTTAATACCATAAAAAATAATTTTAGATTCAGTACTGGGCTGTTAAATGATACTTTTGAGTTTTCAGGAAGGCTTTCAAAAATTGATTCTGATGGTTATATTGATAGAGCTTTTTCTGATTTGAAATCTTATTTTCTTCAACTTTCTTATAAAAAAAACAAAACATTATTAAAGTTTATAAATTTTGCCGGTCATGAAAGAACTTATCAAGCTTGGAATGGTATTGATCTTCAAACATTAGAAAATAATAGGACCTATAATCCATCAGGCCTTTATTATGATTTAAATGGTGAGGAAAGATTTCATGAAAATGAAGTTGATAATTACAAGCAGGATCATTTTCAATTTCACTGGACTCAATCTATTTCAAGAAATTTAACTTCAAATCTAGGCTTAAATCTCACTAATGGAAAAGGTGCCTATGAGCAATATAATGAAAACGGCAGTGAGGATTTTATTACAAGAAAGTGGTTAGAGAATCAGTTTTATGTTGTTAATTTTAACTTAAACTATTCGAAGAAAAAAAGTAATATAATTTTAGGCTCAACATATAGTGAATATGATGGCGATCATTTTGGAGAGACAATATGGTCTCAAAATTCGGGAAATATAGAATATACTGATTTGTTCTATAATGGAAATGGTTTGAAAAAGGATTTTAGCAACTTTGTAAAATCAATATATCAGTTTTCCGATAAAATTAGTGTTTATGCTGATTTACAATTAAGAAAGATAGATTATGAAACCTCTGGGAGTACATCAAATGTTGATGAATTAGCTGTAAATAAAAAATATTCTTTCTTTAATCCTAAAGCTGGTTTTAATTATAGCTTGAATGATAAGAATAAAATATATTTTTCCTTGTCTAGGGCTTTTAGGGAGCCAACTCGTAGTGATTTTGAAAATAACTTAAATATTCAGCCTGAGGAACTAGCAGATTATGAATTTGGATGGAAATATAAGAGTGAAAAGTTTTATTTCGGATCAAATCTATATTATATGAATTATAAAAATCAGTTGGTTTTAACTGGTGCATTGGATGATGTGGGAACACCAATTAGAGAAAATAGTGGTAAAAGTTATAGAAAAGGAATTGAGCTTGAAACTATGTTAAAAGCTTCAAATAATTTTGACATCTCGACTAATATTAGTTTCAGTAAGAATAAAAATATTGATTACAAAACAAACTTTAATGGAGAGGTCACTAATTGGGGAGATACAGATATTTCATTTTCTCCAAATTTAATTTCATCGATAGCTTTCAACTATAACCCTAAAAAAGATTTGAATATTTCTCTCTTAAATAAGTTTGTTGGAGATCAATACATGAGCAATACAGAATCTGTTGTTTCAAAGCTTAGCTCATATTCGACAACCGATCTTAATTTTATATACAGTTTTAAAAAATCAAAATACTTTAATGAAATTATTTTTACGGTAATGTTAAATAATATTTTTAATAAGGAATATGTGTCGAATGGTTATTATTATACTTTTGATGATACATGGTCAGATCCAAATATGGTTACTACTGTTGAGGGAACAGGTTATTACCCACAAGCTAAAAGAAACTTTCTAATTGGATTTACATTTAAACTCTAGAAGCTTGTAATAATTAAAATATTACCATTTGATTCAACCCTGTAAGGTTTGAGTGAGCAGGTTAGAGTCACTCCAATTGATTGTCCGGTGATTAAACTGTAAGTGTTTTGCTCTGCACAACCTGAGGTTGCTTCTAATCCCGAAATAATAAGTGTTGAACATGGTAAGTTAGTATGATTTGGATCTGCAGCATCCCATGCTAAATAGCCTGTGCCTGAGTTTACAATTATTATACCTCCATTGCCAACATTTGGTATATAAACTGAATTACTTATAAAGTTAAGATCATTATACTGGGGGAGGTTTAAATTGACCTCATAATAAATATCAAGTTCTAGCAGGAAATTACATCTTGAGTAATTAATATCTTTTGCACACCCAATAATTAATAATAAAGTAACAAAGGATATTAGTTTAGCTAGTCTCATCTGTTAAAAATACAATAAATAAGTATGATTTAAATATTTTGTATATTTGAAATAGATCTCGTGGAAGCGAGATTTTTCTTTTATAAGAGATAACAAACTAAAAATTATTGATATGAGTAAAATTTCATATTATACTGCTGAAGGTCTTAAAAAATTAAAAGAAGAATTAAATCATCTTAAAGATGTTGAGAGACCAAAAGCATCAAATGCAA
>CABZJM010000020.1 GCA_902526075.1 uncultured Bacteroidota bacterium | reverse complement strand
TTCTATCAATTCCAGTAACATCTTTGTCATATACTTTGTAGTTAATGGTTCCATATGACATAAACATGATAAGCGCAAGCCCTAATGCAAAGTAAATAGAACTATTTCTGCCTATATCTGCTTCTGGATTTTTTTTATTTTGCATAAAAGTTTGTGGTTAAGCTAAAATAACCAATAATTTATAAAAAAAACAAGTTTTTTATTGTTTCAATATTTTGGGTTTACTATTCCCCAATTAAGTCTTTGTATTGGTTTGAGTCTAACAAGTCGTTAAGATCATCAGGTTTATTTACTTTTAATTTTATCATCCAGCCTTTTGAGTATGGATCAGAATTAACACACTCAGGCGTATCTTCTAGTGAATCGTTAAATTCAATAATTTCGCCTGAAACGGGTAAAAATAAATCTGATACTGTTTTGACAGCTTCAACTGTTCCGAAAACAGCATCTGCGTCTAGAGTTTCCCCCACTGTTTCAACTTCAACATATACTATGTCACCTAGTTCTCTTTGTGCAAAATCAGTAATTCCAACAGTGGCTATTTCACCATCAATTGAAATCCACTCATGATCTTTTGTATATTTTAGTTCATTTGGTATGTTCATTTTTACAATTATTTAATTTCCAAAATTATATCTCATGGTAAACCCTGCTCTTATCGTTGTCTGAGGAAATGCAGTTGAAATTGCATATTCAGAAAACGAATAATCAAAGTAAAAAATACCCGTTAAATTTTGACTAAAAGCATAATCCGCTGAGTACTTTAAATTTAATATTGTTTGGCCAGAGGTTACCTGATTATTGTCCAAGTCCAAATATCGAACAATTGTTTTATTATTCCTAACAGAAAAGTCAGCTTTCATATTTAAGTCACTCTTAATTAATTGTCTAGAACCGCCTAATCTTGATCTAATTTGAAGATCTTTCACCCTGTATCCCAAACCTAGAATATATTCATAACCTTGAATTTCGGTTAGAAGATTATTGTCAAAGCTCAGTGAAAGTAATCTATCTTTTCTGATTTCAGTCTGTAACTTTAATGAATTTTTCATTTCTACATCTATTTTAATGAGTGGACTAAATTGCTCCATCAAATTTATATTACTAAATAGAGTTTTATTTTTATAATTATCAGACTGATCAAAAACATCACTATTTTGAAGTGAATAATCAAGATTAAAATCAGGCTGAATATAGTCAAGATTTGACCTAAACTGATTAATAGTATACATGGAATTGTAGCCATGAGATATTGAAAATCTTTTAAAGTTTTTTCTAAACCAGTCCATTTTCATGAAGCCAGAATATTTAACACTCCAATTTGGAATAGGAATGTCTCTAAAGGCTCCCAAGCTAACCTTATTTGCATTAACTCCTGAATAAGCCGAAAGGAATGAGGGTAACAGGACCAATTGACTATTTCTTCCAAAACCAAGAGGAAAGCCATTTAAATCTCCATTTTCAAAATTATTTGGATTTGTAAAATCTACTCCTTCTTTTGCAGCTAATCTTCTTGCAATTATTAATCTGTTTGATTTGAAGGTTTCAAAAACTTCTGAACTAAACTCGTCACTTTTTGAAAAAGCAGTTTTTATAAGTAACGTTGAAATGTTAAAGTTTCCTATAGAGTTTTGAATAAATGGATTATAAACATCACTAAGCCCGTCGTTGTCGTTATCAATAGTGTTAAATGACTCGGCCAAGTTTTCAGCATATGATCTTCCTGCAGTCAAATCGATTTTCAAATCATTAATAGGAACTAAATTTGCAGAAAATGTAAGATTAGAATTTGTTGTAGTTGAAAATTGTTGATTAAAGTCAGGAAAAACGGTTAGCCAGCCATTACGAGCTGCTAAATATCTTATATCTTTTTGACTACCAAAAACATATCCAAATGTTGGTGTGAATGAGCCAATAAATCCTGGTGTATCCAAAAATCCAGGTAAATAAGAACCGTTATTCTCGGAATAATTTATTTGAATTCTTTTTACCGTGGTAATTAGATCAATGAAGGATTTCAAAATCGGATTGGTTTTTTTTGTACTGTTATTTTGAGCAAACCCTCTTAGGGCTTTTGTGTCTGTTGCTCTGTTAAATTTAGTCAACCCCAAATATCTATATAATTTCTGCATATCAAGTACAGAATTGATGTTGTGGGTGTTTGCATTTGAAATAGAATTACCCAAATCATAAGTCTGCCCATCAAGTGTAAGGTTTCCAAATAAATCAGATCCTTTTTGCCATTGATAATCACCAGTGTAAGAGTAACTAGTTTTTATAAAATCAAAAGTTGGTATTTTATTCAAGGGTAAATCATAATTGATTGCAACTTGCTGGACCTGTCTGTTTGGGTCTCCTATATCAAAGAACCTGTCCCAGACATCTAGCTCTGGATCTTGCATACCATTTATTTGATTATCAATAAAATAATTTCTTACAATATTATTGTTGCCCAAATTATAGTTTAATGTCAAATTTTCTGAAATTGGATAATTTATAGCTAACTGAAAATCAAACGAATAATTTCTTCTGAATAATTCCTGAATTCCGATATTATCTTGGGTTAAATCTATTTCTCTAAATTTCTGTTTATTAAACTGTCTAATATAATCAGTATTAATACTAATGGTTGATGGTAATAAGTTAATATTGAAATCTTTTAGTATTTTTAAATATCTACTGTTAAAAATAGAATCATTTTTCTTAAGGGGTTCCAATTTTATAGTATTAAAATTGAAGTTATAATTTACCCCTGCTCTAATATTCTGATCAAGCATATTTTCAATTTCATAATCTCTATGTTTGACCTCATTAAATGAGTAATTAAAGGTTAGATTCTCTACATCATAGAACCTTTGAGTTTTTTCATCATTCGTCCTTTGTTTATTTACACCAATTAAGTTTATACTTTTTCTTTTGGTGTAGTCCTCTGACTGTCTTAAAATTGCATCTTTATCTTGCTGTGATTCAGCCTGATCAATTCTTGATGAAAGTGTAATATCTCTATATTGTTGATCAAACTCTGGTGTTATGTACTCCTCACCTTGACCATAATTTAAAGGAATATTCATTCCCCATGTTTCTGGAAATAACTGACCAACATTAATATTTGAAATTATATCGTATTGTTTTTTATCTATTTTATCTCTTTCACTTGGACCCTGTTCAATATTTCCAAATCCACTAGTACTTTGTCTTGCTGTAGCAGATATATTCATAAAATCCGCCACATTAGTATCAACCGCAAGTGTTGCAGCCCATCCACCTTCATTATCCATATCAGAAAGTCTCAACTCGTTAAACCACACCTCAGCACAAACATCCATGTTATCCTGGCTTGGATTTTTTACTCCAATCATCAAGGTTCTTATATCACCAAAATTGGGATTACCTTTTATTGAAATTCTTTGCTCTCCAACATCAAGGGGTGAAAATTCATTTACTGATTCTTCGTTAACATCATCATTAACAACATCATAAAAAATCGGTTGGTCAGAGCCTAAAGTCCCATTGAGAATTGAAAGGGATTTTATTGTTTCTAAAGCACTTATTGGTAAATCAATTTCGTTTATTACAGGCCAAACTGATTGAGCATTTAATGAACCCGATGGAGACTCTTGTAATGGGATCTCAATTTGATAATAGTTTTCTGAAAGATCATTTCCTAACCTGACAAATCCGATGATATCTCCGTCAGTAAAACCTGGGGATACTCCATCCTCAGCATGCATGAACATTCTCAGCCTATTAAATTGTCTCATATCAACACTAATATTTTTATAGACACCTCTTGAATCTTCAGGTTCTAATTCACAAACATTTAGAACTAAAGACTGTTCATTCTGTCTTACAATGGTATTATTATTATTAAATTGTTCTCTTTCAACTCCAGGCGGTGAAACATAACTTTCTTCATTTTCTTGAATACCAATCATCCCAACCGAAAAATCGGTTGTATCATTATTATTATCAATTTCTTCATCTAGACTGAGTTGATATTTTCTCCAATCACTTCTTACAAGTTCTAAGGTCCCAAATCTGAAAATCGTATTCTGAGTAAACTCGGTTAAATACATTCTCATAAATCTAATTGATCTAAAATCTGATATTCCTCCTTGAGAACCAGTTGGTTCATTTACTGGAATTCTAAATTGATACCATCTTACAAGTTCAGAATTACCGTTGGGTAAATTCACATTTTTTTCTTTTCTATCAATTATATATGGATTATTAAAGTTTGACAAAGAATTTGGAGATATTTCTAGTTCATACTCAAAATAACTGTCAATAGTATTCATTGTATTATCTCTATTAATATCTTCGACATCTGGGTAAGTTGATGATCCTCTGTCATTATTTGAAATCGTTTCTGGTGAATTACCATCTAGTCCATTATACTCCATATATCTTTCAAAAATACTCCCAGACTTATTAAGAAAATAATTATAATTATCGTTTGCAGGGTCAGACAATTCTGAAAAGGCAGTAAAAATTGCCGCCTCTTCACTATCATCATATCCATCTATTCCAACATCTTGATTTATTCTTGCATCGCCCACAGATGAAAAAGCATAAACTAAAGATTGATTTTGAGGAACAACCGTTCCCCAAGATGTAGTAGGAAGAAGGCTAATATCTCCATCTTCAGGTAAACCATTTTCATATTGCTTTCTTCCGTCTTTAATAATATCCTCTGAAATATTACCTAAATTAAAAGTAAGCTTACCTCCGTTGTTATCATCATCTTCTAAAAAAGGATCCATTAACCAAAATTCTAAATATTCAACATTAGATTGTTCGAAATCAGTGGTATTAATTAATCTTGTTATTCCTGCCCATGAATCATTAACATCATCTATAATTCCATCAGAAACTGAAGGATCCATGTTGTAAGGACCACGTAAATTTGGATAATAGTTTAAATCCAATGAATTTATCACTGTTGTTTGACCCTGAACTAAATCGATTTGTGGAAAAATTTCGTCTATAAAAATTCTTCTTGAATATAAATTTGATAAATCTTCATTTGAAATTTCTGCTGGTCTCTGGCTGCTGTAAAAAACTGGATCAATTGAATACCAATTTAGCAATGCTCTGTCGAAACCATTTTGAATTCCATTGTTATCTTCATCTCCTTCGAAATATATATTTCCTAAATCTTTTGGACGACTTGAAATAGACCACGATTGCGGGGCAAGCAAATCTATAACATTTTGAGTGCCTTCAAAATCATCTATATACGATGTAGCCTCACCATTAAAATTATTTCCCTTTGGAGCACCTGGTAACAAATATGCAAATTCACCTCTCAGAGAAAAATTTGAAGGAACATCAGTTTCAATATTTGGCAGCTTATTTATTAGCCTTGTGAGTAAAGGAATTTCTCTAGAGAAGTTACCATCAAATCCAACCATTGTATTGTTGATAGGTTCTGTGCCAAAATTTGCCTTTTGTGTAAGAGGTCTTTCATTTAAATTTAAGAGGGTTCCCGAAACAATAAAATCATCGCCAAATTGATGTTCTACATTAATTCCTGAAAATCTTTTAGTCTGTTGACCGAATAATGCATTATTTTCAACACTTACACTTATTGGTATGTTTGAAGCTTGAAGTCCAGCATCTAAAATTTGCACTGTTCCCAATTGATAATTTACGGTGTAATCAACCCCTTCAACAAGAACTCTTCCACCAGCAGTAACAGTTACAGATCCACGAGGCACATTATATGCTCCAATCGGAATTCCTCCTCCTGAGGATGATTTATACTTCCCTTTAGCTAAAAACTTGTTTTTTTCGGCAGCTTGTTCAGCCGCTGTCTTTGTTGAATTATAAAGTGTATGATAAACATATTTTTTTTGATTTGGGTTATAATCATCTAAGCTGTTTTGATCACCATTATAGTCCTCTGAAAAATCTAATCTTAAAGATTCAAATAAGAATTCTCCAAAGGGCTCAACTTTGGTAAAAATAATTTTACCTGTTTGCTGAACAACCGTTATCTCAGGTACAAAGTCAAAGAAACCGTCTCCACTTATTTGTGGGTCATTGTTATAATTTAACCGGTCAAAATTAAAGAAACTAAGTAATGGTTGTTCATCAATAGGGGGGCTTCCAGTTGATGTTGGGAATGGTGTTCCATCAACTGGTGTTATATAATTTAATTCTGAAGATTCTTTATAAAAAATATTTAATTTAAAATCCTCTCTTTCTAGTTGAAATGCACCAGTATTATAAATATTCTTCATCATTAAATCCCAAATTGGCTCATCTACATTTGTAACCGTACTTTTCAATAATTTTAAAATAAGATTATTAGAGTTTACAACTTGATTGTCGTTTTCAAAAGAAACTTCTGTTGCTTGAACTCCATCATTAGCAAATTCTCCTACTTGAAAAACCTGATCTCCGACAGTATATTGAAATGCAACGGCAAGAATCTCATCATTGTCTAACTTTTGTGTTAATGATATATATCCAAGCTGAGGATGAATTTGGTAATCAATATTTTCTCGTAGTTTTTGGGCATTTTCTAATTTACCATAATCTATTCCTTCACTAACGTTTGAAACTAATATCCCAGACTGAACAGATGATATATCTCTAACCAAATTTGTTAATTGCGATCCAGCATCACCAATTGCTGTGGGATCGTATGCATTATTTGAATTATCAGGGTATGAATTTGGGGTAGATAAAACATTAACCGAAGATGATGTATTTTCAGTTTCACCCAAGTCTTGAAATGCCAAAATATTCCTCACATCTTCAATTTGATTATTTCTATTCGTAACCCAAACCTCAGCCCTTGTAATTTGAACATTGGAGTTTATATAAGGATAATTTTCTAGAGATTTATCATACTTGTTACGAAAATAGTGACTCAAAAAGAAGTGTCTGTTTTCGTCATAATCCAAAGCCCTAAATTCGAATTCTTGAACTGTTCCTCCTCCCTCAGAAACAACTGACCTTGATTCAGATTTTTGTTCTGAAAAAATTGCCTTTATTCTTGTTTTACCAAACTTAAGTTCAGTTTTGACTCCAAAAAGACTTTGTGCGCCAGAAATGAGAGAACTATTAAGTGGCATGCTTACATTACCAACTTCAATTTTTTGAATTATGTCATCTTCAGTAGGTTCATATTCTAACTTTAATAAATTTTGAAAATCAAAAGAGGATTGTGTATCAAAATTTGCATTAACCTGTACTCTCGTTCCAACTTTTCCAACTAAGCTTAATCCAATTCTCTGGTCAAAATCAAATGTTAAATTACTTCTATTTCTTGGCGAGAAAGCAGGATTATCTTGTTTGGTATAAAGGACACCTAAATCAACTTCTAAAGAACCTTGAGGAACAACTTGGATTGAATTTCCTCCAAATATTGATTCAAATAATTGTGAATTGACATATATCTCTGGAATTAGATTTCTTTGATTATCCTCCGAACCATCTTTTTTACCCTCAGCTGCATCGATTTTGGATTTATAATAATCTTTTAAATCCTCTTTTAATATAAGCTCTTGATATTCATCGGGCGTTAATATAATCGGATAGCTAATATCATATTCTCCAACTTTAATATTATAATAATATAAATCACTAGCTGAATCATACTCATAGTTTTCTATGTAACTAGATGGGTTAGGAATACTTATTTTTCCAAGATCAGCTTCTTGTGCACCAATTTTATCTACTAACAATATTGAAAGTAAAGCAAAGACGAAAAATCTAGGATTTAAAGCAGATAGCATTAAGTAAATTAAATATTTTTCAAAGTCTCCTTGATGATTTCCTCTACAGTAATATCTAAATTATCTTTAATTATTTTATCAACTAATCTTCCTGCAGATTTCTTATTTATACCAAGAACCTCTAAAGCAGATAACGCTTCATCTCTTGTGGTATTGTTTGAATCAACAAAAGCTTCATCAATATCATATATTTTTAATACTTTATCTCTTAATTCTATAATTAATCTCTGAGCTGTTTTGCTTCCAATTCCCTTAACTGATTGAACGATCGAAACATTATTTGATGATATTGCATCAATTACTTGTTCTGGGGTAAGTGAAGAAAGCATTGTTCTTGCTGTACTTGTACCAACACCACTGACAGAAATTAAAAGTCTAAAAATTTCTCTTTCTTTTAAAGTGTAAAACCCATAAAGAGAATGAGAATCCTCTTTAATTTGAAGATGTGTAAATAACTTAATGTTTTCTTGGTCTGGAATCTGAGAAAATGTGGTTAGAGTAATATTTATCCAGTATCCAATTCCATTTGTTTCAATGACAACATTAGTTGGAGATTTTTCGGATAATCTTCCTTTTATATGAGTAATCATCTAGTCATCTGTTGTTAAATTATTAATAAGGCAAATTAATGTAAATAATCTTAAAATTTTAGGATTATTTCCTTTTTATAAACTCAATATTACGTTTGATCCCGTCAAAGCCTGCTCTTTTAATTGCGGAGTTTTTAAACACCTTATTAAAAGTTTCTTTAGTCATCTCAATCCAATCATTTTTATTCATAGACAAAAACAAATCATCGGAGTTAAATAAAGGCTCTTTGTGAGGTTTAGAAAACCTATTCCATGGGCAAACGTCCTGACAGGTATCACAGCCAAAGACCCAATTATCATAGGTATCCTTAGCATAATCTGGAATATTATTTTTTAGCTCAATCGTATAATAAGAAATACATTTACTTCCATCAACAACATATGGTTCTACAATTGCACCTGTAGGGCAAGCATCAATACATCGATTACATGTTCCACAATGATCAGTTGTAATATGATCATAATCAAATTCAATATCTACTATAATTTCACATAGAAAAAAAAAAGAACCGACGTTCTTTGAAATCAGACTTGAATTTTTACCAATCCAGCCAAGCCCACTCTTTTTTGCCCAGGCTCTTTCCAAAATTGGAGCCGAGTCAACAAAAACTCTTCCGTTAATATTTCCCGTTTTTTCTTTAATTATCTCTAAAAGCTTTCTCAACTTTTCTTTCAAAACGAAATGATAATCAATTCCATAGGCATATTTTGAAATTTTAAATGAATCGTCTTTTTGTAACTTGTCTGAATAGTAGTTATATGTAAGAGATATTACACTTTTAGCACCATCGACGATTTTTCTTGGGTCAAGTCTCATGTCAAAATTTCTCTCCATATATGACATTTCTCCATTCATATTATCATTAAGCCATCTTTCAAGTTTTGGAGCCTCATCCTCCAAAAATTCGGCCTTACTTACTCCACAAGAAATAAACCCTAAATCTTTTGATTGAGATTTTACATAATTTGTCAAATCCTCTTTATTTAAGTTAACTTTATTCATTAAAAAATTAAAAAAGACCCTTTTGGGATGACTTAAATTCTTTGTTTAAATGTTTAAACGCTAATTCAGTAGCTTCACGTCCACGAGGGGTTCTCATAATAAAACCCTGCTGAATTAGAAATGGTTCATAGACTTCCTCAATGGTTTCAGGGTTTTCACTAACTGCTGTTGCCAAGGTCGTAATTCCAACTGGACCACCACCAAACTTATCAATAATTGTACTTAATATCTTATTATCCATTTCGTCAAGACCACTTATATCAACATTTAATGCCATCAAGCTTGATTTTGTAATAGTAATATCAATTTTTCCATCACCCTTTATTTGAGCAAAATCCCTTACTCTTCTGAGAAGTGAATTAGCAATTCTTGGTGTGCCTCTACTTCTCCCAGCAATTTCAATTGCAGCTTCCATTGAGATGCCAATATCTAATATCTTCGCACTTCTTTCAACTATTGTTGAAAGTAATTTAGAATCATAATATTTTAATCTATTTGTTATCCCAAACCTTGCTCGCATGGGGGCTGTAAGTAATCCCGATCTGGTTGTTGCACCAACAAGGGTAAAGGGTTCTAGATTAATTTCTACAGATCTAGCATTAGGGCCTGACTCTATCATTATATCAATTTTATAATCCTCCATAGCTGAATAAAGATATTCTTCAACTATCGGACTAAGTCTATGAATTTCGTCAATAAATAATACATCTCTTTCTTTAAGATTTGTTAATAGACCCGCTAGGTCAGCTGGTTTATCTAACACAGGGCCGGATGTTACTTTAATTTCAACATCCAGCTCTTTTGCCAAAATATTAGCTAGAGTAGTTTTTCCCAGTCCAGGTGGGCCATGAAATAAAGTATGATCCAAAGCCTCATCACGTTGATTTGCAGCTTCTACAAATATTTTAAGATTATTTATAACATGCTCTTGTCCAGAAAAATCGTTAAATGAAATTGGTCTTAAATTATTTTCAAATTCTTTCTCTTTATCAGAAAGATTTTCTGCAGAAGGGTCAAGGTTTTCGTTCATAAAAACAAATATAAAGAAAAAGCCTTTCTAACTTTAGAAAAGCTTTTTCTTTATTCTGATATGACAACTAATATTCTTCTTCGCCTTTCTTTAGAGGTATATGTTGAGGGACAAAATCTTCTTTATAGCCTGGCTTACTGTAATCATAGGGCCACCTATGAACCTCAGGGATTTTTCCTTGCCAATTTCCATGGATGTGTTCTTGAGATGCAGTCCACTCCAGAGTAGTTGACTTCCAAGGATTTTGTGGTGCTTTTTTACCGTAAAAAATATTATACATAAAGTTGTACAGGAAAACTAGCTGCACTGCAGCGCCCATTAGAGCAAACATTGTGATGATCTGATTAGTGTCTGCAAGGTCGTCAAACAGAGGGAAATTTGTATTAGAATAATATCTTCTTGGTAGGCCAGCCATTCCAATAAAATGCATTGGAAAAAACACACCATATGCTGAAATAGCAGTTACCCAAAAATGTATGTAACCAAGATTTTTATTCATCATTTTTCCAAAGAGGATGGGATACCAATGGTATATTCCTGCCAACATTCCATAAAGTGCCGATATACCCATTACCAAATGAAAATGTGCAACCACAAAATATGTATCATGGACGTTTATATCTAAAGCGCTATCACCCAAAATAATTCCAGTTAAACCACCTGTGATAAATGTTGAAACAAATCCTATCGCAAAAAGCATAGGAGTATTAAATTGAATATTTCCTTTCCAAAGAGTCGTAATATAATTAAAGGCTTTTACAGCTGAAGGAATCGCAATTAATAGGGTTGTAAAGGTAAATACAGAACCTAGAAAAGGATTCATTCCTGTCACAAACATGTGATGACCCCATACAATTGTAGATAAAAATGCAATAGCCAAAATAGAAATGATCATTGCTTTATAACCAAAAATTGGTTTTCTAGCATGGGTCGCTATTACCTCAGAAGCAATTCCAAGTGCCGGTAATAACACAATATAAACTTCAGGGTGTCCTAAAAACCAAAATAGGTGCTCAAATAAAACAGGAGATCCTCCCTGATAGTGTAATACTTCTCCTTGGATAAAAATATCGGACAGGAAAAAAGAAGTTCCGAAGCTTCGATCCATAATTAATAATAGGGCAGCTGATAAAAGTACAGGAAATGAAATCGCACCAATGATGGCAGTAACAAAAAATGCCCAAATTGTTAGAGGCATTCTTGTAAGTGACATACCCTTTGTCCTTAGATTTAAGACCGTGACAATATAATTTAAGGAACCTAATAATGAGGATGCAATAAAAAATGCCATAGAAACCAACCACAAAGTCATTCCTAAGCCCGATCCAGGTTGTGCCATTTCAAGAGCACTCAACGGAGGATAAATCGTCCAACCTGCAGCTGCTGGTCCAGCTTCAACAAAAATTGATGCTACCATTATTACAGTGGATAAAAAGAATAACCAGTAAGCAATCATGTTAAGAAAACCAGAAGCCATATCCCGAGCACCCAACTGTAAAGGAATAAGTAAATTACTAAAAGTTCCACTTAGCCCTGCGGTAAGCACAAAGAAAACCATAATCGTACCATGCATTGTGACAAGTGCTAAATAAATATCTGCATCCATAACTCCTTCTGGGGCCCACTTTCCCAATAAAAAGTCAAAAAAGATATTTGGTTCCTCCGGCCAGGCGATTTGCATTCGCATTAATGCCGACATAAGTATTCCAATTATACCCATGAAAAAAACACCTGTGAACAAATATTGTTTAGCAATCATTTTGTGATCTTGGCTAAAGATATATTTAGTTATAAATGTTTCTTTGTGATGATGAGCGTGATGATCTTTGTCAAATTCTATATATTCTGCCATAGTTTTAATTTTGCGCAATTAGCGAATTCTTAAATAAAGTTTGTTGATTGTACCAGTTGTCAAATTCTTGTTGTGTCTCGACAATAATTTTCATTTGCATGTTATAATGAGACTTCCCGCAGATTTTATTACACAATAATAAATAATCAAATTCATAAGGATCTAGTGGTTCTTCGCCTTTCAAAGCTAACTCTTCACTTTTCGATTCCCTTATATTATTGATATTAATTACTTTATCAATCATAGATGGATTTTGCCTCATTTCTTCTGTTGTCACTGTTGGAGTAAATGCAAACTTGGTAATCATTCCAGGCACACAATTCATTTGTGCCCTAAAGTGTGGCATATATGCCGAGTGAAGAACATCCTGAGACCTCATTATAAATAAGATCGGCCTGTCAACCGGCAGATGAAGTTCTGTTGTAATTACATCATCGGCTGCATTGGGATCATTTTCATCAAGCCCCAATATATTGGCCCTGTCAATATCAATAAGTCTAACATTTGATTTTCCTAATACATTATCCTCTCCAGCGTATCTTGCTTTCCAATTAAATTGTTGAGCATAAAGTTCAATGACCATTGGATCATTATCTTTTTGCATATTCATTACATCTGACCATGTTAAAAGACCATAGGTAATGAAACCGGTCAAAACAATAGCAGGAATGGTAGTCCACAATAACTCAAGTTTGTGATTATCAGTGTAGAATAATGCTTTAGATGTTTTACTTCCCTTATATTTATATGCAAAAAAATATAATAGAAATTGAGTAATTGTTTGAACTATAAAAATCAAAACCAAAGTCCAAATCATCAATGTATCTATTTGTTGACCATGCTCTGATGCAGCATTTGAGATTAAAGGAAATTTTCCATATTTAAGCAGAGAAAATATTGTTATTGCATATATAAAAGCCAGGAAACCTAGCATTAACTTTGCTTGGGTAGAGTTATCTTTTTCATTAGCAATTTGAGAATCATCTATTTTAACCCCGGAGATTACCCTCGATAAATCAAATATTTTTATCATTTGCCAAATGGCAACTGAAATAAATATTAGGATTAATACAATAAATAGGGTTGTCATATTCACTTATTCAAATTAGTAATGAAAGTTTTCACTTTCCTTAATCATTGGGTTACCTTTTGCTAATAATTCTTCTTTAGATAATGCATAAAAAACAAGCAGCAAAAATAAGCCTAAAAATATTAATATGGAACTAAATTCTGCAATTCCGAATCCATATCTGTCAATAACAGTTGCAGGCATAATCATCATGTAAACATCCATGTAATGTCCAACTAAAATTATAACCCCCGCCATTATAATAAATATTGGAATCCTTTTGTAGTCACTATTCATAAGAACTAGAAATGGAAAAATAAAATTTAAACAAAACATTGTGAAAAATGGGATAGGATACATTTCAATTCTAGTGACAAAATATGTAACCTCCTCTGGAATATTAGCATACCAAATTAACATAAACTGTGAGAACCATAGGTAGGCCCAAAAAACACTAAAACCAAACATGAATTTTGCTAAGTCATGTAAGTGACTATCATTGACATATTTCATTAATCCTTTACTATTTAAATAAATAGTAATTAACGCAATAACCGTTATACCGCTTACTACCATACTTGCAAGAACATACCATCCGAACAAGGTACTAAACCAATGTGGATCAACACTCATAATCCAATCCCATGACATCATGGACTCGGTATAAATAAAGAAAACCAAAAACCCAGCAGAGATCTGAAAGTTTCTTTTAAAATTTTTATTGTCATCTGCTTTGTCTTGAGCTAAAGAAAATTTCCTAGAAAAATATCTGTACAGTGACCAACCACCTATGTAGATTAAACCTCTTACAATAAATGCATTTTTATTAAGCCAACTTTCTTTTCCTTGAATGATTTTATCATGAGCAACAACTTCTGGATCCATCCATATAAAAATATGCTTGTCACCGATAATTGCAATTAATAAAACAATTAAAGCCCCAGGAAGCAAATAATATGTTATAGCCTCCATCACCCTAAAAAGAACTGGAGACCATCCGGCCTGTGATGCATATTGAATAGCATAAAAGGCTAAAGCTCCTAAGGAAATCATCATAAAAAAAAATGCAGCAACATACAACGCAGCATAGGGTCTATTATGAATTTGGTGCAAAACATGTTCAGCATGTTCATCTTCATGACCGTGAGCCTCATGGCCATGAGCTTCATAATCAACTCCATTTTTTTCATCTACATATACCCCTTGATTATGATGCATTTCATTCTGATGATCTATTAAATGAACTTGTTCAGAATGGGATCCGTAATGAGATTCTTCAGCCAATAAAGTTTTAACTTCCTCAATTGTTAAATGAGATTTTGAATAAGAATAAAACCATCCTAATGAGCCTAAAATTATTAAGGATAATGAAAAGATTTTAAATCTATGTGATAAGTTGTACATATTAAATTCTATTTACTTAAATCCGATTTTAATTTCATAACATAAGATGTAACCATCCATCTTTCTTTTTCATTTAGTTGATTAGCATAAGAGCCCATCGAATTCCTACCATAATATATGACATGATATGTACTTCCAGATGTAATTGCTCTTCCTGGATCTGCATAACTTGGAACTCCAAGGATTTTTTCTCTTTTGACTAAAATTCCCTGCCCTGCACCTTTAGCTCCGTGACAGATACCACAATGGACGGTATACAGTTCTTTAGCCTCCAAAATATCTTTTTGAAGAAATGAAAAGGGATTTGATAGTTCTTTTTTTGCTAAATCATAACCCTCATTTGTATCTTCATACTCATACAGTGAATAACCCCTTGGGATTGTACCTTCAACCGGTAACCTGGCAGATAATTCATCTTCAAATATTTGATTTTCTGAATATGCCTCATAACTTAAAGATTCATACATGTTTGGCATATATTCATAATTTGGAGCTCCTTTATCACCCCAACATGATTGTAGAACTATGGTAAAAATTAACAATATTTTATATCTATAATTAATCATGAATGCACTTTGGGTTTTACTTCGTTAATCTCAACTGCTCCAGACTCCCTTAATAACTTTTTCAATACACCCTCGGGCTTGTTGGTATGAATTTCTACTAAGAAATGATCATCAGTCGTTCTGGGATCTGGATTTTCAGCTTCCTTAAGGGGCCACATTTTGCTCCTTAAATAAAAAGTTATGACCATCAAATGAGCTGCGTGAAACACAGTCATCTCAAACATTATTGGCACAAAAGCAGGTAAATTTTCCATGTAACTGAAGCTTGGTTTTCCACCAATATTTTGCGGCCAATCGACTATCATTATGTAATTCATCATTAGAGTTGCAACAGTTATTCCAATACACCCATAAATAAATGCAGCAATTGCAATTCTAGTCGGTTCAAGCCCCATTGCTTTATCCAGCCCATGTACAGGGAAAGGGGTATATATCTCTTCAATATCATAATGATTCTCCCTGATTTTTTTAACAGCAGATAACAAAATATCGTCATCATTATAAAAAGCATGAAATATTTTTTCTGATCCCATATTAGCTAACATTTATAATTTTTGAAGTTCTTTCATCAGCTCCAGTACCCACAAGTATTTTACCGCTATCTCTCAATTTTTTATATTTTTCACCTGAACTTTTTAATATGGTTTTTACTTCGGCCTGAGCAATAACTGGGAATGTTCTGGCGTACAACAAGAACAAAACAAAGAAGAATCCAATTGTTCCAATGAAAATATTTATATCAGCAGCTTCAGGTGAAAACTGAGTCCAAGAGGATGGTAAGTAATCCCTGTGAAGAGAGGTTACAATAATAACAAACCTTTCAAACCACATTCCAATATTAACGACTATTGAAATAAAAAATGAGAACATAATGCTTGTCCTTAATTTTTTAAACCACATAAACTGTGGAGAAAATACATTACAACTCATCATTGCCCAATATGCCCACGCGTATGGACCTGTAGCCCTATTTAAAAACGCATACTGTTCATACTCAACCCCCGAGTACCAGGCAATAAATAGTTCAGTTATGTAAGCCACTCCAACAATAGAACCCGTAA
>CABZJM010000019.1 GCA_902526075.1 uncultured Bacteroidota bacterium | reverse complement strand
AGTGCATTGTCAGCAGGATCTATGAAAAACATGGTTGCCTGTTCACCTGGCTGGCCTTCAAAACGTATGTAAGGATCAATAATAAATTCAACTCCTTTTTTTGTTAACTCGTTAGAGAATTTATGAAATGTATCCCATTCTAAAACAACTCCAAAATGTGGTACTGGTACATTTTTTCCATCAACTGGATTTGTATGAATTTCTTCTTTAGATTTTTCCTTGTAATGAATAACAAGTTGGTGGCCAAATAGATTAAAGTCTACCCAGTGGTCACTGCTTCGGCCTTCTTCACACCCAAGAACTTCACGATAAAATTGTCTACAGACAGTTATATTGTCAACTGGGATGGCTAAATGAAATGGTGTGAGCTTATTCATAGCTTTTAAATTCTTGGTCCATAAATACTGCCAAATGAAAATCTTTCATTGTTAGTCCGTCTCTATCGTGGGTGAAGAGTTCAATTTCTAATCTGTTATATACATTGGTCCACTTTGGATGATGATCCATTTCTTCACATTTCACTCCAACCTTATTCATAAAGGAAAGTGCATCATTAAAGTTTTTAAATTCATACTGACAAATCAAAAATTTGTCAGTAATACTCCATTTATCTGAAAGCTTGTTCAATTCACTTTCAAGTTGATTTTTTTCTATTAATTCAGCCATAGTTTATTTTTTTAATCCTTTAATTTCTTGATCATTTAAAAGTCTGTATTTACCCTCAGATAAATCTAATTTAATATTCATTATTCTAATTCTTTGAAGGGATACAACTTTGTAGCCAAAGTGATCACACATTCTTCTAATCTGCCTGTTCAATCCTTGAGTTAATATGATTTTGAATTGATTTGTTTTTACTTTTTCAACAACACATTTTCTGGTAATCTTACCAAGCATGGGTACTCCCTCGCTCATTCTTTTTAGAATTGACTCAGGAATTGGTCTATTCACTTTAACTAAGTACTCTTTCTCATTGTTATTTGCTGTTTTTAGAATCCTGTTTGCAGTTTCTCCATCATTGGTTAGTAGTATTAACCCTGTTGTTGATTTGTCGAGTCTGCCAATCGGAAATACTCTTTCAGAAAAATTTAGAAAATCAATAATATTATTTTCTTCAACTTTTGTATTAGTAGTACACACAACACCTCTTGGTTTATTTAGAGCAATGAATATTTTTTTCTTTTTTGATTGATTTATTTTTTCACCATCAACCTCAACCATATCATCCTCAGAAACCTTCATGCCCATCTTGGCTGGCTTTCGGTTTACATAAACTCTGCCTTGATCAATTAGCCCATCTGCTTGTCGTCTTGAGCAGTATCCAACCTCACTTAAAAATTTATTTATTCTTGTTCCTGAATCACTCATTATAAATATTTAATTATGTCGGTAAATATAGATATTAAGATTTTTATATTTGTTCTGTAATGGATAAAAAGACAATGTTGCTTTTAGAAAAAGGTGAGGTGCTTCCAATCATGGAGGCATTCTACACTATTCAAGGTGAGGGATTTCATAAAGGATCAGCTTCATATTTTATTCGAACTGGCGGTTGTGATGTAGGTTGTCATTGGTGCGATGTTAAAGAAAGCTGGGATGAAAATAGTCACACAATTATTTCGGTTGAAGAAATAGTAAAAAAATCAGCAGGGTTTTCAGACTGTGTGGTAGTTACGGGTGGTGAGCCTTTGATGTGGGATATGAATCCTTTAACAAAAGCGTTAAAAAAACTTGGTAAAAAAACACACATTGAAACTTCTGGAGCCTATCCCATCACAGGTGTTTGGGACTGGGTTTGTTTATCACCCAAAAAAGCTAAACTTCCGATTAAGGATATTTATGATTATGCTTGTGAGTTAAAAATAATAATTTATAATAATCACGACTTTATATTTGCTGAAGAGCAGGCTGAAAAGGTAAATAAAAATGCAATTTTATACCTTCAACCTGAGTGGAGTAAAAGAGAAAAAATGATACCTTTAATGGTTGATTTTGTAAAAAAGAACCCAAAATGGAAGATATCCCTCCAAACACATAAGTATTTAGATATTCCCTAGCTTACATAATTTAAGATGAATGATCTGGTTATATTATATTAACTTTTTTTTTCTTTGATTATGAATATTTTAGTTAATATATGTAATCAATTAATAGTAAAATATTTAATAATTTAATATTATTATGTTTTTTTGCTAAAAATTAAAATTATGTGTGGTATAATTTGTGCTTTTGAAACCAAAAATGATAGCCTATTAAGAACTAAGGTTTTAGAAATGGCTAAAAAAATAAGACATAGGGGGCCTGATTGGAGTGGTATCTATTCAAATAAATCAGCAATAATTGCTCATGAGAGATTGGCTATTGTAGATCCATCATCAGGCCAACAACCGTTATTTAGTCAAGATGCTAGATATGTTTTAGCAGCTAATGGTGAAATATATAATCATCAAGAGCTCAGAGATCAATTCCCTGATTATGATTTTTCTACTAAAAGTGATTGCGAGGTAATTTTACCATTATACGAAAAATATGGCCCTGACTTTTTAGATAAGCTCAACGGTATTTTTGCATTTACAATTTATGACTCTCTAAGTGATGAATATTTTGTAGCTAGAGATCACATGGGTATTATTCCATTATACATAGGTTGGGATAAAAATGAAGTTTTCTATGTTTCATCTGAGCTAAAAGCACTTGAAGGACAATGTGAAAAAATTGAATTATTTCCACCAGGTCAATTTTTGACCAGTTCAAAAAA
The DNA here is from genome assembly GCA_902526075.1 of uncultured Bacteroidota bacterium. Classification (GTDB taxonomy): domain Bacteria; phylum Bacteroidota; class Bacteroidia; order Flavobacteriales; family Flavobacteriaceae; genus MED-G13. The sequence goes on along the minus strand of CABZJM010000019.1, from coordinate 13,972 downwards.
TAAATTTGAAAAATGGTATTCAAGAGATTGGGAGGATTTTGATAATGTAAAAGATGCTAAAACAAGCATAGATGTTCTTCGAGATTCATTGGAAAATGCCGTTAAAAGACAATTAATGTCTGATGTTCCCTATGGGGTTCTCCTTTCGGGTGGACTAGATTCATCAATTACGTCAGCGATCGCAAAAAAATATTCTGAGAAGAGAATTGAAACCGATGGTGCTCAACGCGCTTGGTGGCCTCAACTGCATTCTTTTTCCGTGGGTTTAAAAGGTTCGCCAGATTTGGCTGCTGCAAGAAAAGTCGCAGATCATATTGGTACTGTTCATCACGAGATAATATTTACAATTCAAGAAGGCCTTGATGCTATAAAAGATGTTATTTATAATTTAGAAACCTATGATATCACTACTGTAAGAGCTTCAACTCCTATGTACTTGATGGCTAGAGTGATTAAGTCCATGGGGATTAAAATGGTTCTTTCCGGAGAAGGTGCTGATGAGTTGTTTGGTGGTTATTTATATTTTCACAAAGCACCAAGCCCAAAAGATTTTCATGAGGAAACAGTGAGGAAATTAAAGAAATTACACATGTATGATTGCCTTAGAGCAAATAAAAGTTTAGCAGCCTGGGGAGTAGAAGGAAGAGTTCCATTTTTGGATAAGGAGTTTATTGACGTTGCTATGTCATTAAATCCAAAGGATAAAATGATAAATGGAGAAAGAATGGAGAAATGGGTATTAAGAAAAGCTTTTGAAGAATTCCTTCCTGATGAAATATTGTGGCGTCAGAAGGAACAATTCAGTGATGGTGTAGGATATAGTTGGATTGATACACTGAAAGAAGTAGTAGAGGATATGATTTCAGACCAGGAAATGAAAGATGCAAAAATTAAATTTCCAATTAAAACTCCGACAACAAAGGAGGAATATTATTACAGATCACTGTTTTCAAATCATTTTCCCTCGAACACAGCTGCTATGTCAGTTCCACAAGAACCATCTGTTGCTTGCAGTACAAAAATTGCATTGGAATGGGATGAGGCTTTCAAGCTGATTAATGAACCGTCGGGTAGGGCAATTTCTAAGGTCCATCAAGATGCATATTAGGACCGATTTTTACTCAAAAATTGTTAATAACTTATCCTTTAAAATTAGTGATTTTTAATCTGTTGGAGTGGCTTTTTTCGTATATTTGAATGTAATCAAATTTTAGTGATAAAAACCAAGTTTTAATACTAAAATTCAAACTAACTATTTTACAATCAATTATGAGCGAAAATCAAGCTAAGTATTCAGCGGATAGTATACAGGCGCTGGAGGGTATGGAGCATGTCAGAATGCGTCCATCAATGTATATTGGAGATGTAGGATCAAGAGGGCTTCACCATCTTGTTTATGAAGTTGTTGACAACTCAATTGACGAAGCAATGGCAGGACATTGTGACAGAATTTCTGTAATTATAAATGAGGATAATTCTGTAAGCACAGAGGATAATGGAAGAGGAATTCCAGTTGGTATACATAAAAAGGAAGGTGTTTCAGCCCTTGAAGTTGTTATGACTAAAATTGGTGCGGGTGGTAAATTTGATAAGGATTCTTACAAGGTTTCAGGTGGGCTTCACGGAGTTGGTGTAAGTTGTGTTAACGCACTCTCTGAAAAATTAGTAGCTACAGTTCATAGAGACGGTAAAATTTGGGAGCAAGAATATTCTAAAGGAAAATCATTAGAGCCAGTCAAAGAGGTCGGTAAATCTGATAAAACTGGAACAATTGTAACATTTTTACCAGATAAAACAATTTTTCAAGATATTAATACTTACAGCTATGATATTCTAGCCAATAGATTACGTGAGTTATCATTTTTGAATAAAGGAATCACAATCACAATTACCGATAAAAGAAATAAAGATAAAGATGGCAATGATGTCCACGAAGAATTTTATTCGAAAGATGGTCTTGTAGAATTTATAAAATTCTTGGATGATACTAGAGAACCAATAATGAAAGATGTTATTGCATTTGAAGGTGAAAAAAATGGTGTTCCAGTCGAAGTTGCAATGGTTTATAATACTTCTTATTCAGAAAATCTTCACTCATATGTAAACAATATCAATACTCACGAAGGTGGAACACACCTTAGTGGATTTAGACGAGGACTTACTCATACTTTGAAAAAATACTCTGAAACTTCAGGGATGTTAGATAAATTAAAATTTGACATATCTGGTGATGATTTTAGAGAGGGTCTTACTGCCATAATTTCCGTAAAAGTTGCTGAGCCTCAATTTGAAGGACAAACCAAAACAAAACTCGGAAATAAGGAGGTTTCTGCTTCAGTGAGTCAAGCGGTTTCTGAGATGTTAAGAGATTATTTGGAAGAACATCCAGATGATGCAAAAACTATTGTTCAAAAGGTAATTTTAGCTGCTCAAGCAAGACATGCTGCACAGAAGGCTCGTGAGATGGTTCAAAGAAAGTCAGTAATGAGTATCGGAGGTTTACCTGGTAAACTTTCTGATTGCTCTGAGCAAGATCCTGCGAAATGTGAAGTCTTCTTAGTTGAGGGTGACTCAGCTGGTGGAACAGCAAAACAGGGAAGAGACAGAGCATTTCAAGCAATATTACCATTAAGAGGAAAAATATTGAATGTTGAAAAAGCGATGCAACATAAGGTTTTTGAAAATGAAGAAATTAGAAATATTTTCACGGCTCTTGGAGTAACAATTGGAACCGAGGAAGACAGTAAAGCCTTAAACATAGAAAAATTAAGGTATCATAAAGTTGTTATTATGTGCGATGCAGATATTGACGGAAGTCACATATCAACCTTAATATTAACTTTTTTCTTTAGATATATGAGAGAGTTAGTGGAAAATGGCTATGTATTCATTGCTACCCCTCCTTTATATCTCGTTAAAAAGGGTGCAAAAAAAGAATATGCTTGGAATAATGATCAACGAGATAATATAATGATGAAGTTTGGAGATGGTTGTAAAGTCCAGAGATATAAAGGTCTTGGTGAGATGAATGCAACCCAACTTTGGGAAACAACAATGAACCCAGAGTTCAGAACACTTAGAAGAGTAGATATCGTCAATGGTATTGAGGCTGATAGAATTTTCTCGATGCTGATGGGCGATGAAGTTCCGCCGAGAAGAGAGTTTATTGAAAATAATGCTATCTATGCTAATATAGATGCTTAATAATAAATTATGAAAATAACAGTTGTTGGTGCCGGAGCAGTTGGTGCAAGTTGTGCAGAGTATATCGCGATTAAAAACTTTGCATCAGAAGTAGTCATTTTAGATATAAAAGATGGATTTGCAGAGGGTAAAGCTATGGATTTAATGCAAACAGCTTCATTGAATAATTTTGATACTAAAATTGTGGGTACCACTAATGATTATTCAAAAACCGCTAATAGTCATATTTGCGTTATTACATCTGGAATTCCAAGAAAACCTGGTATGACAAGAGAGGAGTTAATCGGAATTAATGCAGGTATAGTAAAGGAAGTTAGTTCAAAATTACTTGAATCCTCTCGCGACACCATAATAATAGTCGTAAGTAACCCAATGGACACCATGACCTATCTAGTTCACAAAACAACGGGCATTTCAAAAAATAGAATAATTGGTATGGGTGGAGCACTAGATTCAGCAAGATTCAAGTACAGACTTGCAGAAGCGTTAAATGCACCAATTAGCGATGTAGATGGTATGGTTATAGGAGGTCACAGTGATAAGGGTATGGTGCCACTTATCTCAAAAGCTACAAGAAATAGTATCAAGGTTACTAATATTTTATCTGATGAAAGATTAGATCAAGTGCGTGAGGATACCAAGGTTGGAGGTGCAACACTAACCAAACTATTAGGTACTTCTGCTTGGTATGCACCAGGTGCAGCTGTAAGTTCACTTGTTCATTCTATAGCTTGCAATCACAATAAAATATTCCCATGTTCTGCTTTATTGAATGGAGAATACGGTCTTTCTGATTTATGTATTGGTGTTCCTGTAGTTTTGGGGAAAAACGGTATTGAAAAAATAATTGAACTGGATCTAAATCCGGAGGATTTAGCCCACTTAACCGAAAGTGCAGCAAGTGTTAAGATAACCAACTCTCTTCTAACCTTGTAATTTATCACTTTTAAGACTACTATTAATTATTGTTCTAATCTGTTGCCTGTTTATCACTGATATTATATATTTGCACCACTTTTTATTTAAATGAATTATGCAAAATAAAGGATTAGTTAAATTATTCGCTCTGTTGTTTGGACTTGTTAGTGTATTCCAATTATCATTTACATTCAAATCGAATCAGATTGAAAGTAATGCAAATGAGTATGCTATTGGTAAAATCCGCAATTCAGAAATTGATTTTGATAAAAAGAGAAATCAAGAAAAAATAAACTATTTAGATTCCCTTTCAAACATCTCCGTTTTTAATATTGGAATCGCAGACTACACATATGATGAGGTTAAGGACAGAGCAATGAATCTAGGTCTTGACTTAAAAGGTGGTATTAATGTTATTCTTCAAATTTCAGTTAAGGATATATTACAAAACCTTTCTAATAACAGTAAAGATCCGATATTTAATCAAGCTCTTATTGATGCTGAGGTAATTCAAAAAAATAGTCAGAATACATACCTTGAGGATTTCTTTATAGCTTTTAACAATATAAAAGGTGATTCTAAACTAGCATCACCAGACATATTTGCGAACAGAGCGCTAAGTGAAGAAATTAATTTCAATATGTCAGATGAGGAGGTACAGCCAATTTTGAAAACTAAAATTGACGAATCTGTAACTTCTGCATTCGAGGTTTTAAGAAAAAGAATAGACAAGTTTGGTGTAACACAGCCTAACATACAAAGGCTTGGGAATTCGGGTAGAATATTAGTTGAATTACCAGGTGCTAAAGATGTCGAAAGAGTAAAAGACTTATTACAAAGTACTGCCCAATTAGAGTTTTGGGATGCCTTCAAGGGGGAAGAATTCCTTTCTTTTGTAATCCAAGCTAACGAAATAATTAAATCCAAAACTTCAACTAAAAACTCTCAAGAAGCTGAACTAAGTGAAGTTGAAGAACTTTTAGGGACAGACAATGACTCAATAGTCATTGAAAAGAATCCAATATTAGATTTAATAATGGGTCAAGGTTATGCTGGTGGGCCTGTTGTAGCCATGTTTAATTCAAAAGATACTAGTATCATTTCAGAATACCTCTCTGATCCTGATGTAAAATCTTTACTTCAGCCCTCTCAGAGATATGTAAAATTTTTATGGGGTATTCCTCAAGTGTCTGAAGAGGGAGAAGAATTAGTTGAGTTGTATGCTTTGAAAGGAAATAGAGAAAATACCCCTCAATTAAGCGGCTCAGTGATCACAGATGCAAGACAATCCTATTCAGTAGATGGTATAACACCTACTGTTAGTATGCAAATGAACACTAAGGGTGCCAAGATCTGGGAGGAAATGACTGGTAACGCATTCAACCAAAGTTCTCAAATTGCAATTGTTTTAGATGACATTGTATATTCTGCCCCTGGTGTAACTAGTGGACCAATTTCTGGAGGAAATAGTGAAATTTCGGGTGCTTTCAACCTAAATGAAGCTATCGATTTGGCTAACGTGCTTAGGGCAGGTAAGCTACCTGCATCTGCCGATATTGTACAGGCTGACGAAGTTGGACCTTCTCTTGGTCAGGAAGCAATTGAATCTGGTACTAACTCATTTATGATTGCCCTTGTACTTGTTCTAGTTTGGATGATGTTTTATTATGGTAAAGTTGGTTTGTACTCTAATATTGCATTGGTACTAAATATTGTTTTAATCTTTGGTATACTTTCAGGTTTAGGAGCTGTTTTAACACTTCCTGGAATCGCTGGTATCGTATTGACAATAGGTATCGCTGTTGATGCTAACGTTCTAATATATGAAAGGGTTAGGGAAGAACTCTATAGGGGTAAAAAGGAAAAACCTGCGATTTCTGACGGATATCAAAATGCTTTATCCTCAATTCTAGATGCAAATATTACAACAGGACTAACTGCATTAATCCTTTATACATTTGGAACTGGACCCATCAAAGGATTTGCAACAACTTTATTAATAGGTATTATAACTTCTTTATTTACAGCAATTTTTATTTCTAGGCTATTAATTAACTGGGATTTAAATAAAGGTTCTAGACTAAGTTTTTCTACTCCTCTAACAAAAGGACTATTTAGAAATTTAAATATTGACTTTTTGAGACGTAGAAAATTAACATATATGATTTCTGGAGTTCTTATTGCCTCTGGGATATTTTCACTTTTTACAACTGGATTAGACGAAGGTATTGACTTTGTAGGAGGAAGAACTTACACGGTAAGATTTGCTAATGATGTAAATACTGAAGAAGTTAAAAAATCAACTGATTTGATTTTTGGTAGTTCTGAAATAAAGACTATAGGTAGTCCAAATCAGCTGAAAATTTCAACCAAATATAAAGTTGATGAAAATTCAGCAATAGCTGACGAAGAAGTACAATTAAAACTATTTGAATCTCTTGAAATATACCTTCCTGAAGGATATACATATACACAATTTTTAGAAGCTGATAATAATGTCGGGAAAATGATGTCAGGTAAAGTAAGCCCAACTATTGCAGATGATATTAAACAATCTTCCTTTTGGGCAATTTTAGGTTCATTAATTGTCGTATTCCTCTATATTTTAGTAAGATTTAAAAAATGGCAGTTTTCTATTGGAGCTGTAGCTGCAGTTTTCCACGACGTTTTAATCGTGCTTGGTATATTCTCGCTTACTTATAAATTTATGCCATTTAGTATGGAAATTGATCAAGCATTTATTGCAGCAATTCTCACGGTTATTGGATATTCGTTGAATGATACCGTGGTTGTATTTGATAGAATTAGGGAGTTCTTAAAAGAACACTCAACTTGGGAGTTTGAAAAAACCGTGAATTCAGCATTAAATAGCACTCTTTCCAGAACCTTAAATACTTCTTTCACAACACTTGTTGTATTATTGGCCATGTTTACATTTGGTGCGGATTCTCTAAGAGGTCTATTGTTTGCATTAATTGTTGGGGTATTAGTTGGAACTTATTCATCTGTATTTGTTGCAACGCCGATTATGAAAGACACTTTGAAAAAATATAGAGACTAATTAATCCCCTCTTAAATATTTTTTATCTACGTAAAAGGTTCCAAATGGAATTAGTGAAGCTGATGATACGATAAAAAATTCTAAATAACTCCATTTAAAGTTGTTTTTTCCGATTACACTAAAGATAATATAACCAACAAATAAGATTCCATGAGGCATACCTAATAATTTCACATAGGTTGGGTCATTTAGTAGATATTTAATAGGTAGAGCAATAAAAAGTAATAGTATATAGGATACCCCTTCCAGAAAGGCAATAAATCTTAAGATTTTTATCATTAAGATTTAGCGGTTTTTTTAAACATTAAATAAAGACCAATTAATATGAATGGAATACTTAATATTTGTCCAGTATTCATACCTAGTATCCAATCTTCTCTTCCATCAACTTGAGCTTGTTTAAAAAACTCAACAATAAAACGACTTGACCAAAGGAGAACGAAGAATAATCCAAACAAATACCCGGTTTTCTTTAATTTATCGGTTCTCCAGTATATATGAGCAACTATGAAAAATATAATTATATAACTAAATGCTTCATAAAGTTGTGCGGGGTGACGAGCAAAATCTTCTCCAAGTTTTGAGAAAACAACTCCAAATAGACTTTCAGTTTCCTTTCCGACGATTTCTGAATTAAAGAAATTTCCTATCCTGATGAGAGCTCCACCAATAGCTACAGGAATCAGAATTCTGTCTAGAATCCATAGTACAGATTTTTTTAAAATTCTGTTGTTGTATATAAACATTGCAGTTATTATTCCTATTGCAGCGCCATGGCTAGCCAAACCTCTAAATCCTGTAAACTCAAAAGTTGGATTAAATCTGAATGGTAAAAAAACACTAAAAAAATCTTGATCAAAAAGTTCAATTTGATAAAAAATTACATGACCTAGCCTTGCTCCAATCATTGTGCCTAAAATTGTGTAAACAAAAAGGGAGTCAAGCTTTTCCATTGATAAGCCTTCTTTTTTATATATAATTTGCATTATGTAAAAGCCTAAAATAAATGCTAGCATCCACATTAGACTATAATAGTAAATAGTAAATTTTCCAAAAATTGTAAAGCCTTCAGATGTGGGATCCCAAACAAATTGTAATATTTCCATAATTATTTTCTTTTAAACTTTTCAGGCACTGGATCATATCCAGACGTACCCCATGGATGACATCTTAAAATTCTTCTTACCGCAAGGTATGATCCAAAAAATAATCCGTGCTTTCTTAATGCTTCTATTGCATAATAAGAACATGTAGGTTGATGTCTACATGTTGCAGGAAAATAAGGGGATATAGCTCTTTGGTAAAACTTAATCATCAAAATAAATGGATATATCAAAAACTTCATTAGCTAGTCAATTATAAATGATGAATCTTTATTTGAGTCGTTAATTGAAATACCTTTATTTTTAAGCATATCCCTAATCCTGTCACTCAGTTCATAGTTTTTATTTTTTCTAGCGTCATCTCTCAACTCAAGAAGAATATCAAGCACATCATTTATTTTGCTATTATCATTATTAGTTAGCTTTGATTTTTGAAGCCCCATGACTTTAAAGACAAATGAATTTATTGAACTTAGTAAAACTTCCCAATCTTTTTTTGAAATACTAGCCTTTTCTTGATTCACTTTATTTATGAACTTTACAGCATCAAATAAATTTGCTATTAAAATTGGTGTATTAAAGTCATCATTCATTGCTTTGTAACAATTTTTAATCCATTCCATTATGTTAAAATCTGAGTTCTCGCTAAAATCTTTAAGACCTTCTAAAATATTTATTGCATCCATTAGTTTGTTGTATCCTTTTTCTGCAGCAAGAAGAGCATCGTTACTCAAATCAAGAACACTTCTATAGTGAGCCTGAAGCATAAAAAATTTGACACAAGATTCTGAAAAAGTTTTAGAGAGTAAAGGAGATCCTTTAACAAAAATTTCATCAGGTAAAATGTTATTATCAGTAGATTTTGACATTTTTTGCCCGTTCAAAGTCAACATATTAGCGTGAACCCAGTAATTGGCAGCATTTGTACCAAAACACACATTAGATTGCGCTATTTCACATTCATGGTGTGGAAACTTTAAATCAATACCTCCTCCGTGTATATCGAAAATATCACCTAGGTATTTATTACTCATAGCGGTACATTCAATGTGCCATCCTGGAAATCCATTTCCCCATGGTGAGTTCCATTTCATGATGTGTTTTGGTTGAGCTTTTTTCCACAATGCAAAATCTTGTGGATTTTTTTTATCAGATTTCCCCTCTAATGATCTGGAATTATGAATTAAATCATCTAGATTTCGCTTACTTAAAATTCCATAGTTATTTGACTTACTGTATTTAAGAACATCAAAATAAACAGACCCGTTAACTATATACGCCATCTCTTTGTCAATTATTTTCTCTATAAGCTTGATTTGATCTGAGATATGACCAGTTGCAGTTGGTTCAATATTGGGCGGTGATAAGTTAAATTTCCTTGCGGTTTCGTGAAAATCATAAGTATACTTTTGAACTACTTCCATAGGCTCAAGATTTTCAACTCTAGCTTTCTTACTTATCCTGTCTTCGCCCACATCTTCGTCATTTTCTAGATGGCCAACATCTGTTATATTTCGAACATATCTGACTTTGTATCCAATATGATTTAGATATCTGTAAATAACGTCAAATGATGTAAAGGTTCTTAAATTTCCTAAGTGAACATTACTATAGACGGTAGGTCCACAGACATACATGCCGACATTATCTTTGGTGACAGTGTTGAAAGTTTCTTTTTTGCCAGAAATACTGTTATATATCTTTAATACTTGATTAACAGATTGCATGTAATAAAATTACACTTTATATTCCATTGAAAGAAGTATCTAATTGAATATATTTTAGGAATTCCTCTTTGGTATTACTATCGTATTTGAATTTACCTCCAAACTCACTGGTAACTGTACTAGAAGAAACATCTTTTATTCCCCTTGAATTTACACAAAGATGTTTAGCGTCAATTACGCAGGCTACATCATCTGTCCCAAGGGCTTCTTGAAGTTCCTTTACAATTTGTTTGGTAAGTCTTTCCTGAACTTGTGGTCTTTTAGCGTAATATTCAACTATTCTATTCATTTTAGAAAGTCCAATTACGTTTCCACTAGAAATGTATGCAATATGTGCTTTACCAACAATTGGTAAAAAGTGATGTTCACAAGTTGAATATAGTGTGATATCTTTTTCAACAAGCATTTCACTGTAATTATACTTATTCTCAAATGTAGCAGCCTTAGGTTTATTTTTAGGATTTAGGCCGTAGAATAACTCCTTTACATACGATTTTGCTATCCTCTTTGGTGTACCTCTTAAGCTATCATCGCTTAAATCTAATCCCAAAGTCAGCATGATTTCTCTGACATGCTCTTGAATTATAGAGATTTTCTCATCATCACTTTTTTCAAAAGCATCATCTCTAATTGGAGTAAAATCTGATGTTGAGATATGATCATCTCCAATTTCTTCATCAGTAAGTACAATTTTATCATTTATCCTCATAACTAATTTTTTATTTATAACTAAAAACAATTATCATGCCTAATATAAATAACATTTTTCAAGAAAAAAATCCTAACTCAAATAATTAGGATTTTTGATTAAAAAAAAATGAATTAAATTAGCCTTTACGGATTTGATTTATGGGGCTAAAGCATATTATATTATTGGTTTTATTTTTTTCGTGTTCATTTACTTATTCACAAACTGATAAGATTAACTCATTAAATACAAATCTGGAAATTAATGTTTATTATCCCTTCACAAGTCAAGAATTATCTTTCATTGAAAATGCTTTTGATGACGAAACATTAAAAAGAATTAACAAAATCAAGCCACTAGAGAAATATGTTAAAGATGTACTAAGAAATCGAGTCCAAATTTTAAATAAAAAACATCAAACAAACGAAAATCTTCGAAAATTAAGTTCCGTTAGTACTTTAACAACAATCAAAAAATTTAATGCAAATAATTTCAATCCCCTACTTTACAATTTTGATTTTGATTCCCAAAAAAGTCAGATTTACAGAGTTGATGGAACTGACATTGTCATTAACATAATTCCAAAAGAGAGAAATAATGAATAAAGTCAAAATATTTTTTTGGATATTTTTTTTATTTAATTACACACTCTTTTCACAAGAGATTTTAATAAGTGACGAAGGAACTGTAAATACTTGTTCAGGTACTTTTTATGATTCTGGTGGGCCTAATGGAGTTTACGGAGCAAATGAAGATTACACAATTACCATTTGTCCTGAAAATGATGCCCAAGTAGTTGAGCTGGATTTCCAATCTTTCACAACTCAACCAGTACAAAATGGTAACGGCGATGGATTAATCATTTACAATGGTGATAATGTTTCAGCTGAAGAAATTGGAATGTTCTCTGGCACTAGTGCTTCATCTAGTCCTGGTTTTATCGTGGCTGATAATCCAACTGGATGCCTAACAATTCAATTTTTTAGCAATGGTGCTGCACAAGCTAGTGGCTGGGAGGCTACAATAAGTTGTTTTGAACCCTGTCAAGATGTTACTGCTTCAATTGATTCGAATCCTGGGGTAAATGTTGATGGGTCAATTGAAGTCGATTTAGATCAGACTATTGATTTTACTGGGATTGGAGGGTTCTCCGGTGGTAATGCAAATAATGCAACATATGAATGGAATTTTGATGACGGAAATACAGCATCAGGAGAAAATGTTCAATATTCTTTTTCAACAGCAGGCTTGTATAATGTTACATTGATTATCACGGATTATAATGATTGTACCTCTAATACAGCCGATGTCCAAGTTATAGCCGGAGCAACAACACCGGGAAATCCTTATGTAAGTGCTGGGGACGATTTCTCATTAGAGTGTCCTGAGCTTGTTCAATTAAATGCCGATTTTTTAGAAATTGGAGAAACCGATTTGTATGAGGTTAATGAAATAGCATTTGTTCCTCCATTTCCGTTTCAAGGTTTATCAAATTCTGTAAATACAAATATTGATGATGCTTGGGATTCACCTCAGGCTCTTCCGTTTGACTTTTGTTTTTTTGGGAATTTAGAACAACAATTTCAGGTTGGTTCAAATGGATTGGTAAGGTTTGATATAAATGCTTCTGATGTTGGTAGTGGAAGTAATGCGTGGGGATTTTCAAACTCTGATAATATTCCGACAAATAATCCAGACTCAATTGGAGAGGGAAATATTTTCTCGCCTGTTCACGATATTGATCCAGCTGCATCAAGTGGTGAAGAAATAAGATGGGAAATAATTGGGGATTTCCCCAACAGGGTTTTAGCTGTTAGCTTTTATAATGTTGAAATGTATAGTTGTGGAGATTTGCTTGCGACACATATGATTGTTCTTTATGAAACAACTAATGTTATAGATATTTACATACAAAACAAGCCAACCTGTAATTCTTGGCAAGGTGGTGTTGCAGCAGTAGGTATTCAGAATGATGCAGGTACTCAGGGTTATATTCCACCTGGCAGAAACAGTTCTGACAGTCCATGGACAACAGAGGAAGAGGCATGGAGATTTACTCCAGTTGGGGATAGTATACTTGAATTTGAATGGTTAAATTCATCAGGAGATGTAATATCAACTGACACAAGTTTCGAAGTTTTACCAACAGAAACATCATCATACACGGCCAGAGTTACCTACTCAACCTGTACGGGAAACCCAATTGTTGTTGAAGACGAAATATTAATCACAGTTGAAGAGCCTCCATTTAATGTTGAGTCAGTTGTTGAATATGATGAAGATGGTACAACAATCATAATTGAGGAAGATGTAATAGAATTATGTAGTGACGTTTTACCAGTACTAATAAATAGTCAATACGAATCAGAAACAGCTTCCTACGAATGGTATTTAGATGGTCAATCCCTTGGTGTAAATGATTCCTTTTTAAATATTACATCTGCCGAAACGGGAATATACACAGTTGAAGTTTATGATGAGGAATGCATAGTATCCGATGACATCAGAATAAATTTTGGAAATCCTAATGATTCATCATTTGAACTGACTGCGACGTGTGATGGAGCAACAGCTTTTGTTACAGGACTGCCAGGTGGTTCATTTGCTTTTGTAGATAGTCCAACTGATGGAGCGGTGATTGATTCATCAACAGGAACAATAACCGGTGGCTCATTTTCTACAACTTATAATATTGAATATACAACAAATGATATTTGCCCATCAACATCTACATTGGAGGTAACCACACTTGATCCTGACAATACGACTTTAGATATCATTGATCCGACTCCATTACAAGTTTGTGATGATAATTTTGCTGATGGGCTAACACAGATGGATTTATCGATAAAAAACACCGAAATTACTAATGGTAATCCAAATTATTCTGTTGCTTATTTCTTTTCTGAAGATGATGCGTTAAACGGTAATAACCAATTACCTACTAATTATACTAATGTAGCCAATCCACAAACTATATATGTCAGGGTGGTTGATATAATTACAAATTGCTTTTCAACTACGAGTTTAGATTTAAGTGTAATAACAGCTCCTTCGGCAACCTCTCCACCATCTTTAGAGTATTGCGATGCTGATGCAGATGGCTTCGGAGTCTTTAATTTATCTCAACTTGATGATATCATTTCTGATGGACAAACCGGCTTAACTATCACTTATCATGAGACTCAGGCAGATGCTGAAAATAATGTAAATGTTATTACAGGTAATTATAATAATATTAACCCCTACAGTCAAGTTGTTTATATTAGAA
>CABZJM010000018.1 GCA_902526075.1 uncultured Bacteroidota bacterium | reverse complement strand
AATTTTAACAGCAGAGTTATTATTAATTGTTTGAATACCTTGTCCCTCAACTATTTTATATGTTGTGTTTGTTTCTAAATTTGAAAATGTTTCTTCCCCACTACTTGGCCAATGAACAGTTATACTTGAAATATTATTATTAACAGAACCACCAAAATGAATTGATTGAATTGATTGGTGTTGATAACCTGAACCTGAATATTGTCTAATTTGACTACTACCATCCTCAAAATTAATCTCTATAATTGAACCAAGGCCATCTCTATTGGAGACAGTACCCTCCAAAAATATTTTGACCCATGAACCCATTATGCTTTCTGAAAAATAAGTATCAACAGATTTATTTTCCCAAAGATTTACGTTCAAATTGAAATCTGTGACTATCAAATCTAAATCTCCATCATTGTCATAATCAAACGAATTTACCGACCTGCTTTTTGACATCAGTGGTGGGTTTCCTGAAAAATCTGAGTAGGTGAAATTATTTCCGGAATCATTTATGAAAAACCTATCATTCTCTGGATTAAAAAATCCATTTGCTACATAAAAATCTTCAAAACCATCATGGTTAAAATCAGAAAAAGTAACACCCCAAGCCCAATCAGTATCATATAAATTAGCCTCCTCTGAATAATTAGTGTAAGCGAAAGAATTATTGGTTGTATCTTTTGTGTAAAGACTATTTTCCTTAATGTTTGTGACAAAAAAATCTAGACTCAAATCATTATTGAAATCACATGTTGTAAGTCCCATTCCGTCGAATGGATCCACAACCCCATATTCCTCAGCCATTTCAATAAACCCTTGACCCTCTTGGTTTATTAAAAGCTGATTAAATTGATCAAAATCATTTGCAATATATATGTCAGGGTACATGTCATCATTTGCATAAATTGGAATTGCAGAAAAACTATTAGAGTTTTCAATATAATCTGTTAGATCAATTTGTTGAAAGGTTTCATCTCCTAAATTTCTGTATAGCTTGTTTGGAGATATTTGGTTATAATCTGATAGAAAAATATCTAAATAACCATCCAAATCGTAGTCCAACCATAAGGCACCTGCGATATAGCATTTTTCACAATATATTTCAAAACCAGCTGATTCAGTGATATTAGAAAATGTACCATTACCATTATTTTTATACAATTCACTTTGAACTGCATTTCCCAAAAATAAGTCAGGATATCCATCATTATTCAAATCGCCCCATGATGCCGCTAACCTATCACCATGTTCAATGGTATCAAAACTTAATTCTCCGTTATCATCGTAATTTATTAAATCAATTTCATGATTTAGGTTTTGATTGATTCCAGAATTTTCAGTTACATCAATAAAATTACCATTATTTGTATTTTGAAGTAGACGGCTTATATTTTCGCTTCCATTTTCTGCGACAATGAATATATCAAGATCACCATCATTATCATAATCAGCAACAGCAACTCCATTATTTGCTGTAATTTCATTTAAATCTGAAATGTCTGTAACATTTCTAAATTGCTGTGAATATATAATCTGAGAGACAAAAAATATATAAAGAAATTTATATTTCAAAAGTTTATAATTTAATTTTTGCGTTTATCAAATTTTTCTTTATCTGTTTGGTTTACACGGTTGATAATTAACCAAATAAATACAATTACTATGCCTATCCAGATTATAAAAGTCAACATAATTATTACTTTAATTTTACAGCTGTACCATAGGCTAAAATTTCAGAAGTACCTTGTGCTATTACCGATGTTGTAAATCGAATACCTAAAATTGCATCAGCATTAAGTTTGTCTGCATCAGCAATCAATCTATCCAATGCCTGCTCTCTTGCGTAGGCCTGCAGCTTTGTGTATTCTTCAATTTCACCTCCAATAATATTTTTAAGTTGTGCAACAAGATCCCTGGCTGCATTTCTTGATCTTACGGTTGACCCTCTGGCGATTCCTAAAATTTTGTCAATTTGCCTGTCGGGTACAGATTCGGTAGTTGATAATATCATTTTCAATTTTTATTAAGTTATTTCTTTAGTATTAATTTTAAACATGGACGACAATAAAATTATTGGCTCCCAGCTTTTCGAGTTATTGCAATATACAGCATGATCAGTACTTTTTGGTTCAAGAAGGCTCGAACTTCTTCCAATGTCAACTATATATTTTTTATCATATGGGGTTGATGAACCTGTTCTTATTGAATTACTTTGGTAATTAATTAAAGTTACAGGTGCTTTTTTTAACCCTAATTCTTTTAATGCAAAATACCTGTGATGACCATCAATAATTAATAAGCTTTTGTGACAGCAAACTATAGATGAAATAATATAATAACTATCGTATGATTTAATAAATTTTGCAAGTGATACTTTTTTTCTTTCAATAATTTTTTCGTGTGGTTTAAGAAGGTTTATGTCGATTAATTCTACACCCTTTATTAAATCATTATCAAATGCGATTGAATACATCATTTTATTTTGAATAAAGATATTAAATCTTTCATTACTAAAGATTTGTAAATTTACAGAATGAAGATAATCTCAATTTACATAATAATAGCTGGTTGTTTATATCTAATTACAAGGCCTTACAAAGATAATATAAATCAAATGCTTGACTCTGTTAAATTATCAACTTTTGATGCTTTGTGGCTGTCATATATTGAAGGAATGGCGGTTGGAGGAATCATTATGCTAATTATTTCATAATTTTGCCCTTGATGAAAGTTGAGCAAATTTATACTTCCTGCTTATCTCAGGCATCTTATTTTGTTGAAAATAATGGAGAGGCTATTGTTATTGACCCCATTCGAGAGGTTGATCAATACATCGATATGGCGAAAACAAATGGATGTATAATTAAGTATATTTTTCAAACACATTTTCACGCAGATTTTGTTAGCGGTCATGTTACATTATCAAAAAAAACAAATGCTCAAATTGTATATGGACCAAATGCTAATCCTGATTATAAATGTATTATTGCTTCCGATGGTCATTTTTTTGAAATCGGCAATTTAAAGATGGAAGTTCTACATACTCCCGGTCACACATTAGAAAGCTGCTCATATCTACTTTATAACGAAGATAATGAACCACATGCTATATTTACTGGTGACACATTATTTTTAGGTGATGTGGGAATTCCCGATGTTGCTCAGAGGTACAAAAACACAACTAAGGAAGAGCTTGCATCAATACTATACGATTCTATTAATACAAAAATTAAACCACTAAGTGATAATCTGGTGGTATATCCTGGGCATGGATCAGGTTCTGCATGTGGTAAAAATATGATGAAAGAAACAGTTGATACATTAAAAAATCAAAAGCTTAAAAATTATGCTCTTAATGGTAAATTTAGTAAAGAAGATTTTGTAAAAGAGTTAACCGAAAATCTTCCTGAACCACCAGCATATTTTCCTTTGAATGTAAAATTGAATCAAACCGGATACATGGACTTCGATACTGTATTAGAAAATTCAATGAAAAAAATTAACTCAAAAGAATTTAAAGAACTTATCAAAAATCCTCAAATTATGATATTAGATACTAGAAGTTCAAAGGATTTTATAAAATCACACATTAAAGACTCTATATTTATTGGCTTAGAAGGAAGGTTTGCGCCATGGGTTGGTGAAATATTTAAAGACATAAATACTCCTATTATTTTGGTTTGCAATGAGGGAAGTCAAAAAGAAGCTATCACAAGATTGTCAAGAATTGGTTTTGATAAATGTTTAGGCTTTTTAGAGGGAGGAATAAAAAAATGGACAAGAGATGGAAACAGAACGGAAAGTTTGGAAACTTTGAACTCCAAAAGCTTCATAGACATTTTGAAACTAAATAAAATTGACATTTTGGATGTTAGAAGAGAAAGTGAATTTAAAAATAAACATATTGAAGGGGCCAAGAATATTCCATTGGGCAATTTGAAAGAAAAAGCTAAAGATATTAGGCAGAGAGATAATTTATTTATTCATTGCGCTGCAGGTTACAGGTCTGTAATTGCAATATCCATATTAAGAAAAATGGGTTACAATAAACTTATAAACATCAGTGATGGTTTTAACGGAATATTGCAGCGTGATTTAAATGAGAGCTGCTTTAATTCAAGTTTGGAAACTACTTGCAATAATATTTAGACGCAACCCAATTATTTCTGCTTTTAAAGTCAGAAAATATAAACCCAAAATTATTAAGTAATTTATTAATATTTTTAAGATCATTTTTATAAAATCCACTCAAGATTAAAGTAGTTTTATGATTTGAAATCTTATTAAAACTTTCAAAATTATCTTTTAAATTATTTAAAGTAATATTGGAAAGAATCATATCATAGAAATTTCCAATCAATGCCTCTGAAGAAGAATGAATTGTTTTGACTTTACAACAATTATTCCTTTTTATATTTTCAAGTGTATTTCGAAAACTGTTGATGTTTAAATCAATTGCATCAATCAATTTTGCACCCCTTTTTTCAGACATAATTGATAAAATCCCTGTTCCACAACCAACATCGCATACGCTTTTATTTTCTAAATTTTGTTCTAATAGATACTCAATCATCAATTGTGTAGTTTCATGATGACCTGTTCCAAAACTCATTTCAGGTTTTATGATTATATCATATTCTTTTTTTGAAGGCTTATGAAATGGTGCTCTAATAATACAATTTTGACCAATTTCTACAGGAGTGAAATTTTTCTCCCATTTTTCATTCCAATTTTTATTTTGAACTATTGAAATCGAATAATGAATTTTAAATTCTTTGGAGCTTAAAATTCTTACTTTGGTAAAAAGATGTTCTGAGAAATCAGAATCTTTAATATATGCAATTAGGCCAGATTCGTTCTCTTCAAACATTTCAAATCCCAAATAGCTTAGTTCAGCTATAAGAATTTCTACTCCAGAGACAGGTCTTACGTTAAAGGAAACTGCAAAATATAACTCATCCATTTGCTGCACGAACAATTGCATTAAAATCTGAAAAGTTTAG
Source organism: uncultured Bacteroidota bacterium (assembly GCA_902526075.1). Lineage (GTDB taxonomy): Bacteria > Bacteroidota > Bacteroidia > Flavobacteriales > Flavobacteriaceae > MED-G13. The sequence goes on along the minus strand of CABZJM010000018.1, from coordinate 15,124 downwards.
GGACGCTCCTCCAATTAGGCCTCCGTCAACATCCTTTAATGAAAATATTTCCTCAGCATTATTTGGTTTTACGCTTCCACCATATAGAATTCTAATTTGCCGTGAAATGTCACTGCCGTATTTATCATCAAATAATTTTCTGATATATTCATGCATTTCCTGAATTTGATAATTTTCAGCTGTTTTTCCTGTGCCTATTGCCCAAACAGGCTCATATGCAACAACAACATTTTTAATTTGTTCTGTGTCTAAACTAAATAGACCACAGATTATTTGATTTTTAATTAATTTAAAATGATTTCCTTTTTCTCTCTCGGATAATTCCTCACCTACACAAAAAATAATATTCACAGAGTTATCAATTGCCGTTTTTGCTTTTTTAGAAAGTATAAAATCATTTTCATTAAAATATTTTCTTCTTTCACTATGTCCAATTATTACAGAATTTACTCCGACACTTTTTAACATTTCAATTGAAATTTCACCTGTAAAGGCACCTCTTTCCTCTAAATAAACATCTTGTGCTATTACTTCAATTTCAGACAAACTTAACAATGAAACTGCGTTATTAAGATTTGTAAAGCTTGGTGCAATTTTAACATCCACATCATTTGTTGAGATTTGTTTTAGCTCTTCGATAAGACTAACAGACTCATCATAAGTCATGTTCATTTTCCAGTTACCAGCGACTAATTTTTTTCTCTTCATTTTAATTAATTTTAATTCTTGGATCTAATTTGATGTAAATAATATCTACTATTATATTTATTAATATAAACATAAATGCAATAACTAATACAGACCCCATTATAACAGGTAGATCAAGTAGATTTAAAGCATTAACAATTTCTTTTCCTATACCATTCCATCCAAAAATAAATTCTACAAAAACAGCTCCTGCCAAAAGTGATGCAAACCAACCAGAAATTGCGGTAACAACAGGATTCAAAGCATTTTTTAAAGCATGATCTTTAATTATTATAAACTTGGATAAACCCTTTGCTTTTGCAGTTCTTATATAATCTTGATTTAAAACATTCAGCAACTCATTTCTAACCAGCTGACTAATTACTGCTAATGGTCTGATTCCCAAAACAATTGAAGGAAGTATTAAATTCTTTAATTTTAAATTAAATGATTCTCCGTAATCATCTAACTCATACAGACTTCCAGTCATTGCAAGACCTGTAAAATCCTTAAGCAGAAATCCAAAAATCCATGCAAAAATAATTGCACTAAAGAAAGATGGTACACTCATTCCAATCGTACTGATGACCTGAATTAAAACATCAATAGAATTACCCTTATTGAGAGCCGAGATTATACCAAAAATTAAACCTGTTAGAATGGCTATCAGAATAGCAGAAAATGCTAATATAAAAGTATTTGGCAGAGTTTCTCCTATGATTGCCGAAACCTTTTTGCCTTGGTTTATGAAAGATGTTCTTAGGTAAGGGTATTTAATATTTATAGTTGATTTTTTAAAATCAAATAATTCTATCCCCGTATAATTTTGATTAAAATAAGAATAATCATCATTATTTTTCGAATGAATTGAAATCGGAGATAAATCATTTAAATAGAGAAAATATTGTTCAGAAAATGATTTATCAAATCCATATTTTTTTTTTATCATATTTAATTGATCTGAATTCTCATTTTGCCCCAACATCATTTGAGCCGGATCTCCAGGAAGTACGTTAAAAAGAAAAAAAATTACTGTTACAACTCCAAACATTGTAATAACAGAGTAAAATATTTTATCTAAAATATAGTCTAACAATTAATCAAAATTTAAATCGGAAAAATCCTTGTAATGTTTTTTATCTACAACATTTCCAGCTTTAAGAACAATTGCACCTGGATTTGATCTAACCACAGTTTTTAATGCTGTTTCATCGCAGGTATAGAACTCAAAAGTCAGATTATTTGTTTTTATAAAAATATTTCTATCCTCAACTGAAGAAGCTGTCAAACCAATTATTTTAAATCCATTATTTTTTGCTTTTTCAGCTGAAAATTTCATGTTTTTTATAGCTTGAGATGAAAATTTTTCCAGATTATAAGAAATGTAGATAAGTAATTTCTCTTCACTGAGTATTTCATCGGTTAAATTATTATCATTCACTTCAATTGAAAAATCATATATGGATGGCTCATAACCCTTCTGTATTAATTTTGTTTCAACAGCCAAAAAATCACCCTTGGTATAAGGATACTCGCCGTTTGTGATATATTTCTTTGTTTCATCACCCTCAGAAAATAACCACTCATATTCATAAATATCCTTTGGTGCATCATCTGGTATTCTCATATTTTCAATTATATTATCTCCAATTTTATAGGCTCTAAAATCCAATATTGGGAGATGATTTAAAACAAAATAAGCAATGTAAAAACATACTATGAGTGAAGTACCTATAATTAATTTTTGGACATTTGAATTTATGATAGGGTTTACCAAATCTTTTTTTACAAATAAAAAGGCAATCATTATTAGTAAAATAACATCTTTGCTAAAGGACTCCCATGGTGTTAATTTAATTGCATCACCAAAACATCCACAATCTGTTACCTTATTAAAATATGCAGAATACCAGGTTAAAAAAGTGAAAAATATTATCATTAATAACAAGCTCCAAAGGGTAAACTCTCTTTTAAAGCCAAGAATTAAAAATATACCAAGTATAACTTCAAAAATGACAATAAATATTGCCATCGGTAAAACAATTGGAATTAAAAACTCTAAATTGAAAACTGTTGGTCCAAAATACTCTTCTAGTTTAAATGAGAAACCTATTGGGTCATTTAATTTTATCAAACCTGAGAAAATGAACAATGCACCTACAAAATACCTAAAGAGATGAACAATTATTTTAATCATATTTTTAAATGAATTAATGCAAAAATTGCATAGTTAATGATATCAGTATAATTAGCATTAATTCCTTCACTAACTAATGTGTTTCCCTCATTGTCTTCAATCTGTTTTACCCTCAAGAGCTTTTGAAGTATTAAGTCGGTCAGTGAGCTAACCCTCATTTCACGCCATGCTTCTCCATAATCATGATTCTTATTCATCATTAAGTCTCTTGTTTTTTTAATCATTATATCGTAAAAGTCCATACATTCATTAGCATTCATATCAGGAACTTCAGAAATACCCTTTTCAATTTGGATTAATGCCATTACTGAATAATTAATAATACCTATAAACTCCTCAGACTCACCCTCATCAACTTTTTGAACAGAGTTTTTTTGCAGCCCCCTAATACGTTGAGCTTTAATAAAAATTTGATCGGTTAATGATGGTAATCTAAGAATTCTCCATGCACTCCCATAATCATGCAGTTTTTTTTGAAATAGAGATTTGCAAACAGATGTAACATTATCATATTGCTTTAAGGTTTTTTGCATAATTAGGAGTAAATTTATGTAAATTTCGATTAAATATATTTAACCATCAAAGAAACATCTTTAAATTTTTAAACGCCTGTGTATGACAATAAACTTGAGAGGTAAACTAATAAATTTTTCCGTTCCTAAAATAATGGGGATTTTAAATATTACGCCCGATTCTTTTTATGACGGTGGAAGATACAACTCTAAAGAAAAAATCCATAAACAGCTTGAGAAGATGATTATTTCAGGAGCAGATATTATTGACGTGGGAGGCTATAGTTCGCGACCGGGAGCAAAGGATATTAGTAATGAAGATGAATTAAATCGTGTAATCCCGGTTATTGAAATAATTAAAAAAAAATTTCCGGAAACGATTGTATCAATAGATACGTTTAGAAGTAGAGTTGCAAGTGAAGCAATAATTTCAGGCGCTGATATAGTAAATGATATCTCAGGTGGTAATTTGGATTCTAATATGTTTGAAACTGTTTCAAAACATAAAGTTCCCTACATTTTAATGCATATGAGAGGAAACCCTGAAAATATGATGAGTAAAACTAATTATGAAAATGTGACGAAAGATATATGTAAATATTTTTCTCAAAGAATAGAAATAGCAAAGTCTTGTGGAATCAATGATATAATTATTGATCCTGGTTTTGGATTTTCAAAAACTATTCAGCAAAATTATGAGTTATTAAATAATCTCGAATTTTTCAAAGAATTTCAAAGACCCATAATTATAGGTATTTCAAGAAAATCCATGATATGTAAAACCTTAAATATAACATCTGACAAAGCATTAAATGGATCCTCAGTATTACATACAATTTCACTCATGAAAGGCGCAAATATTTTAAGAACGCACGATGTAAAAGAAGCTGTAGAATGTGTTAAAATTGTAAGCCAATTAATAGGCTAAAATTTTTTAATCCTATATTTGTACTATCTAATTATGGATTTTTTCAGAGAAATACTCAACTTTTCAATAGTAGATGTTCTAGACATAATTCTTGTAGCAACTCTTTTATATTATGCATATAAATTACTTAAGGGAACAGTTGCCATCAATATATTCACTGGTATTATTTTAATTTATATTCTTTGGAGAGGTACAGTTCTTCTTGAAATGGAATTACTTTCAAGTATTATTGGAGGTTTTATGAGTGTAGGTATTATTGCATTGATTGTTGTTTTTCAGCCGGAAATCAGAAAGTTCTTACTTATGGTTGGTTCAGCAAATCTTTCCAAGAAAGGTTCATTTTTAGAAAAAATTAAATTCTTCAAAAATCAAAAGCTTCAAAGAGACACAACTGATATTAAATCTGTTATTTCTGCGTGTTATAATATGGGTGAAACAAAAACAGGAGCTCTAATAGTGATAGAAAGGAGTAATAATTTAAATTTTGTTGGAAGTTCAGGTGATGAAATGAATATAACCGTCACTCAACCAATTTTGGAAAGCATTTTTTTTAAAAACAGTCCTCTCCATGATGGCGCTATAATCATTTCAAATAATATAATAAAAGCTACAAGGGTAATTTTACCTATAAATAGTGATATAAGAATATCAGGTAAATATGGCCTTAGACACAGAGCAGCTGTGAGCATTACAGAAAAAACAGATGCTGTTGCGATAGTTGTTTCAGAAGAAAGTGGTAAGATTTCGTATTTGAAAGGTGGAGAATTTATTGAATTTAGCTCAGAAGATGAAATTGTTAAACTACTGCAAAAAGATATCTCCTAGTCTAGTACATACTTGTTTTCTTTCCTAAGTTGAGCCTTATATAATTTTTGATAACGTCCATTTATATTTTTCAATAAATCTTCATGAGTTCCCGTTTCTATAATTTTACCTCTGTCCATCACAATTATATTATCCGCTTTCATAATTGTACTGAGTCTGTGAGCAATAATGATAGAAGTTCTGTTTTTTGTAATTTTTTCTATTGCACTTTGAATTAGCAATTCTGAATCGGTATCAATTGAAGAAGTAGCTTCGTCTAAAACCAAAATTTGCGGATTTTTTATATAAGCTCTTAAAAAAGAAATTAATTGTCTTTGGCCTGTAGACAAACCAATTCCCCTTTCTTTTACATCGTAGTTATATCCATTCGGTAACGAACTAATAAAATCATCTATTTCGATATCTTTAGCAGCATCTTTTACTCTTAAAAATGATATATTATTATTTTGTAAAGTTATGTTGTTTAATATACTATCTGAAAAAAGATGTACATCCTGGGAAACAAAAGCAATATTTCTTCTAAGTGAAGAAATTGAATAATCCCTTATATTAATATTATCAATGTAAATCGATCCTGAATCTAATTCGTAAAATCTGTTAAGTAGCTTAATGATTGTTGATTTTCCTGAACCTGTAGCACCAACTATGGCGTTTCTTGAACCTGGATTTATCTCAAAGCTTAAATCCTCAATAATTTTTTCTCTTTTATTGTAAGAAAAATTAACATTTTCGTATTTAATTTTACCCTCAATTGTATCAGCATTTTTCTTGCCTCTATCTGAAATTAGAGAATATGTATCCAAAATATTAAAAACTCTCTCAGCTGCAACCATTCCCATTAGCAAAGTATTAAACTTATTTGCAATTTGATTTAAAGGCCTAAATAACATTGGAATCATCATTATAAATGCTGTAAGTTGTCCAATTGAGGCAGTGTTATCTAAGACTGTATTCATACCACCATACCATACCACCAAACCAAGTGTCAATGATGAAAAAATTTCAGCAACAGGAAAAAAAATAGAGTTATACCAAACAGTCTTTAACCATGCTTTTTTATGACGTTCATTAATTTTTTTGAATTTTTCTAATTCAATTTTTTCTCTAGCAAAAAGCTGTAATACATTCATTCCAGTAACCCTTTCCTGAACAAACGAATTTAAATTGGCAACTTCATTTCTCACTTCATCGAATGCTAACTTCATGTATTTTTGAAAAATTTTAGTTGCAAATAAAATAAACGGTAATGAAAGGAAGACAATTAAACTTAGCTCCCAATTCATGTATATCATCACAATTGCAACTATTAGCATTTTAAGTATGTCACTGAAAATCATGAACAGACCCTGTCCAAAAATATCTGCAATTCTTTCCATATCGGTAACTGTTCTTGTTATTAGTATGCCGACTGATGATTTGTCATAATATTTCATTTTAAAATATTGTATATGATCAAAAAGTTTTACCCTTATGTCCTTTACAACAGATTGGCCAAGTAGACCTGCATTAAAAATAAATGAGTAATTGCTTGCAACCTCAAGAAACAATAGAATAATCATTATAATGATGTATTCAAGAAAAAAATCATAGTTTGAGCTGGTAAGATTTTCATCAACTATTTTTTCTAATACAACAGGCCTTAATGCGCCGAATACTGAAAGTCCAAAAACAGAGATTATTGAAATTGCAAAAATGTGTCTGTAAGACTTGATGTAGTTTAAAAGCCTTTTGAAAAGATTAAAATTGTATACTTTAGTCTTACTACTCATAACACAAATATATTTTCAGGATATAAAACTTTATTTAAGAACAATCCATGTGCAGGCACAGATGGACCAGCAAAAACTCTGTCTGATTTGTCAATTATATCAATAAGTTCTTTATTAGAAATATTTGACTGTCCAATCTCTAAAATTGTTCCGATTACTGAACGAACCATGTTTCTTAAAAATCTGTTTGCGCTGATTGTAAATATTAATTCTGAGTTAATAATTTCATATTTAAAATCATCTATTATGCACTCATAATTTGTTACATCAGTTTTTGACCTACAAAATGATTTAAAATTTTTATTTGTTTTAATAATTTCAATTGCCTTACCAATTTCATTCAGATCCAATTTCTTAGAAAAATAAAATTTTGTATCGAAGTTATACACATCTTTCACCTTTGTAATGTAATATCTATATTCTCTTAATGTTGCATCAAATCTGGCATGTGCATTTTTAGATACTTTTCTAATATCTTTTATTGCAATATTCTTACCAAGAAACGAGTTTAGCTTAAAAATTAGATTATTTTGGTCGAAATTTTGGTCGAAATCAAAATGTGCAAACATTTGCATTGCGTGTACCCCGGTATCTGTTCTTCCTGCTCCAACTATTTTTAAATCTTTATCTTTTAAAATTAACTGTAAAGAATTCTCAATTGTTTCTTGTACCGTAATTGCATTAGGTTGACTTTGCCAGCCATGAAAATCTGAGCCATTGTAGGAAAGTTCAATAAAATATCTCAATCTATTTGTAAATTTGTCTAACAAATATATGCTTAATAATCATTTAAAATTAATTTGAAAAAGATTCTTCTAATATCAGACACTCATGGATATATCGATGATAAAATATTATTCTATTGTAAATTAGCTGATGAGGTGTGGCACGCTGGAGATATTGGAAGTCTTGAGGTCGTAGATAAAATTAAGCAGTTAAAACCCTTCAAAGGCGTATTCGGAAACATTGACAACCATTTGATAAGAAATGAGTTCCCTCTAGATCAAAAATTTAGTTGTGAAAATATTAAAGTATGGATAACTCACATTGGTGGCTATCCAAACCGTTACAGTAAAAGAATTTCTGACGAATTAAAATCTGAAAAGGTAGATTTATTCATTTGTGGTCATTCTCACATTTTAAGAGTGATGAATGATAAAAAATATGATCTTCTTCATATAAATCCAGGGGCAATAGGAAAACATGGGTTTCACAATAAAAGAACAATGGTCAGATTTGAAATCGATGGTAAAAGAATTGAGAATCTAGAGATTATTGAGTTTAACAGATAATCATCTAATTCTATTCAATGATTGAACTAGTTCATCATCCTTTCTAATTGAATTTAATGCCAGATAAATTAAACAACTACAAATAAACGGATTAAGAATTGCCGCGTACATCAAAATCTCTAGAAATTTTGACGGCATAATTGCTACCAACCCTTCCAATGTAAAATAAAAATATAAGATTGTATAAATTGACATTAACAAACTTAAGTAAAGAGATATTTTACAAATTAAAATTTGTTTACCTCTGGATTTGTATAAGAATATTGAAATAATAGAAATAACAAAAATCACTAATGGAATATAGGATGTAGTATTTAGAATTAACTCTAAAATCGGGGAATTAATTACAAAATCATTGTTAAGGTTTTCTTGGAGTATTTCAAATCCAGAATGATACCAATTTAATCCAAAGAACCAGTAACAAAAATAAAAAACAGAAGCCATTGTCAAATAAATAGTTTGTATTCTTTGTATCATGTTTATTGTTTTCAAAACAAATTTAATAGAAATAAAAAAAAATTAGGTTGATTTTAAAATAATGTTGTATAATTGTAAGGGAATTCACTATTTCGATTTAGTTTTTCCAATTTCAAAGTTACATTCCTACATAATACAATCGCTCGTTTGAGCATACTTTCAAAAAAAATTTAATAAAAAACAATGTTTGAAATATCAAAATTAAAAGAAAAGAAATTAGCTGAGTTACAGGAGATTGCAGAAGAACTAAAAATCTCAAAGTATAAAAATCTAAAAAAATTAGACTTAGTTTATAAAATATTAGATCATCAAGCTTCTAACCCTAAGGAAAAGGAGGGCGTAAAAACAGTGGCCACAAAACCTAAATTTAATCCAAGAACAAGATCAAATAAAAATGACAGTAATTCTAGCGATAAAGATGATAAAGAAATACGGGAGAAAAAGCCTCATAGTCATCAAAGAGATAACAAAAATCGTAAACCAAAGGGTGAACCAAATGGTAATAGAGATACAAGAAACAGATATAAAGAACCTGATTTTGAATTTGATGCAATTATCGAAAGTGAAGGAGTTCTTGATATAATGCAGGATGGTTACGGTTTTCTAAGGTCTTCAGATTATCATTATCTTTCATCTCCTGATGATATATATGTTTCTCAGTCACAGATCAGATTATTTGGTTTGAAGAAAGGAGACACTGTTCTTGGAAATGTTAGACCCCCAAAAGAAGGTGAAAAATATTTTCCCTTAATTCAGGTAAATAAAATAAACGGACTTGATCCAAAAATTGTCAGAGATCGTGTTTCGTTTGAACATCTAACACCATTATTTCCAGATGAAAAATTCAATCTGTCTGATAAAAATAACACAATTTCTACAAGAGTAATTGATTTATTTTCTCCCATTGGAAAAGGACAAAGAGGCATGATTGTTTCTCAGCCAAAAACCGGTAAAACTATGCTTTTAAAGGATGTTGCTAACGCAATTGCGGCAAATCATCCTGAGGTATATCAATTAATCCTATTAATTGATGAAAGACCTGAGGAAGTTACCGATATGCAGAGAAATGTCAAAGGTGAGGTAATTGCCTCAACTTTTGATAAAGAAGCAAATGAACATGTAAGAATAGCAAATATAGTTCTTGAAAAAGCTAAAAGATTAGTTGAATGCGGATACGATGTTGTGATTTTACTTGATTCCATTACTAGACTTGCAAGAGCCTACAATACTGTACAACCTGCATCTGGTAAAATCCTTAGTGGTGGTGTTGATGCAAATGCTTTACATAAACCCAAAAGGTTTTTTGGAGCTGCTAGAAATATAGAAAACGGTGGTTCTTTATCAATTATAGCTACAGCGTTAACAGAAACTGGATCTAAAATGGACGAAGTTATTTTTGAAGAATTTAAAGGAACTGGAAATATGGAGCTTCAGCTTGACAGAAATATTGCGAATAGAAGAATATTCCCAGCAATTGATCTTACATCATCCAGTACAAGAAGAGATGACTTGTTATTAGATGAAAAAACAGTTCAGAGAATGTGGGTAATGAGAAAGTATCTTGCCGACATGAATCCTGTTGAAGCTATGGAATTCATCAATGATAGATTTAAACAAACTATCAGTAATGAAGAGTTTCTTATTTCTATGAATGGATAAATATTACTTTCAATAATTATAAAATCTTGCGTTTATTAATTATTATTTTCTTGTTGATATCTAGCAATATAAACGCACAACAAACAGATAAGATAGTTTTAAGAGCTTACAAGTAATGGGCTATTTTTTTAAGCTGCTAAAATGCTTGTTAAAATTTGCTTTCAAATTTGCAGCCTTGTTATCGTGAATGATATTATTTTTAGCCAACTTATCAATCATTGAAATTAACAGAGGCAACTCTTTCTCAGCCTGTTTCTTTTTGTTTATTTCAAAAAATTTTTTCATAGCAGTTCTAGCAGTTTTATGCTGATATCTGTTTCTTTGTTTTTTTACTTCACTAGTTCTAATTCTTTTGATAGCTGATTTATGATTTGCCATAATTTTTAAATTTTGTAGCCCGTAGGGGAATCGAACCCCTCTTACCAGGATGAAAACCTGGCGTCCTAGCCGATAGACGAACGGGCCAATTATTGTTTAACAATACTTGCGCGTGCAAAAATACAACTATTTTTAAATGATACAACTACTTGAAGAAAAAATGTAAGCCATTTGCTAGTATGCTTTAGCAAAGAAAACTCTTTGCTTTGACGGCTTTCCTGAAAAGATACATTTTCCAAAATTTTTTTCACCCTCAGGAATACAGCGTATTGTGGCTTTTGTCAACTCCTTAATTTTTTTCTCGGTTTCATCAGTGCCGTCCCAATGAGCTGAAATAAATCCACCCTTAGTTTCTAAAATGTTTTTAAAATCTTCAAAATTTTCAACCTCAGTAATGTGTTCGTCTCTAAAAATCAAAGCTTTTTTATAGAGATTATCTTGAATTTCAACAAGCAATTGCAAAACAAATTCAATAGAATCGTTAATCTGAATAAATTGCTTTTCTAATGTATCCCTTCTAAAAATTTCTAAGGAATTTTTTTCCAAATCTTTAGGTCCAATCGTGATTCTAACAGGCACACCTTGAATCTCGTGTTGAGCAAATTTTTCACCAGGTCTCTTGGTAAATCTGTCATCAAATTTAGAGCTGACACCAACTTTATTTAATTTATCTCTTAAATCTTTTATAACCTCAGAAATTGATTTTAGTTGTTCTTCATTTTTATAGATCGGAACAAAAATCACTTGGTGAGGAGCTAATTTTGGAGGTAAAACCAATCCCCTATCATCACTATGTGCCATAATTAATGCGCCCACTAATCTTGAGGACACACCCCACGAAGTAGCCCAAACATAATTTAATTTTCCGTCTCTATCAGCAAATTTTACATCAAAAGCTTTTGCAAAATTTTGAGCAAGAAAATGAGAAGTGCCAGCCTGCAATGCTTTACCATCTTGCATCAAAGCTTCGATGCAATATGTTTTTTCAGCACCTGCAAATGTTTCATTTTTAGATTTAACTCCCTTTATTACGGGCATTGACATAAATTTTTCAGCAAAATCAGCATATAGATTATTTATCATTACTGTTTCTTCTAAAGCCTCATTTTTTGTTTCATGTGCAGTATGCCCCTCTTGCCATAGAAACTCCGCAGTTCTTAGGAATAATCTGGTTCTCATCTCCCAACGAACCACATTAGCCCATTGATTTATTAAAATTGGTAAATCTCTGTAAGACTGAATCCAATTTTTGTAAGTGTTCCATATAATTGCCTCACTTGTTGGTCTAATGATTAACTCTTCTTCCAATTTTGCATTTGGATCTACACGAAGTTTACCTTTATTTTCAGGATCATTTTGTAATCTGTAGTGGGTTACTATTGCGCATTCTTTAGCAAAACCTTCGGCATTCTTTTCCTCTGCTTCAAATAAGCTTTTTGGAACAAAAAGAGGGAAATATGCATTTTCATGGCCAGTTTCTTTGAACATTTTATCCAATTGAGATTGCATTTTTTCCCAAATAGCATAACCATACGGCTTAATTATCATACATCCTCTGACAGCAGAATTTTCTGCCAGGCCTGCCTTAACAACAAGCTCGTTATACCACTTAGAATAATCTTCTTCTCTACTGACTAATTTTTTATCCATTTTTTGTAACTTGGCATAACAATTGAGATTGTGATGATACAGACCACAAATCTAGTTAATTTTAGAATGTTCAACAATTAAAATTAAAGATATGGACCACAAAATATTTTATTCAGCAAACAAGTTGTTTTATTTTTTATTTATATCACTGATTATAACTTCCTGCGGGTCATATCAATACAGCGGTTACATCAACGATGGCATCTATCAAAATAATGATAGTTCAAAAGATTACGCAACTGCTGAAAATCAAGAAATAAACGAAAAGGCAAATAATGATTATTATCAATCTGCCTTTAGCGAAAAGGTCCTAATATACACTGAATCTGAAAATAGTGATCAGCTATTTACTGACGTAGAAAATTACAGTACTACTAAGAATGATTCAATTCAAGAAAATTATGGACCATGGGGAGATTACAAGGACTCTGTTGTAATCAACATCCACTCATATCATCATGATGGTTTTTGGTCCAGATGGAGATATCCAAATTGGATGTGGAATTACGGCTATGGATATGGAGGTCTTAACACTTGGGGGTACGGCTATAATAATTATTGGTCCAGGCCATTCCCTTTTTATGGGGGAATGTATGATCCCTTCAACCCTTTTTGGGGATATTATGATTCGTTCTATTATGGATATGGATATGGTTACGGATATGCATATGGTTATTATCCTTGGTGGAGGCCGTATAACTCTTGGTACAATTACTACCCATATGGAAGAGACTTTAATTCAAATATTTCATTTATAAGCGGCAGAAGAAGCTCAAGAAATATGATATCAAACAGATCCAATATTCTTTCAAATACAAATATTAGAGATAGGTTTAACCGTTCTAGCTCAAATAGCTTAAGCGAAAGGTTGTCCAGAATTGATAGAATTAATAGTTCTGCCAGGGTAAACCCAAATATGTATAACAAACCCTTCAATAATTCCGGATCTTCAAATAGTCTGTCGAAACCTTCTAATAGCACTAGTAGTGGTTATTACAATAATCCTAAACCAAGTAATAATAACTATTCAAGACCTAGCAATAATTATTCAAGACCTAGCAATAATAATTATAAACCTTCAGGTTCATCATCAGGAGGTAACTTTTCTAGACCAAGTTACAGCCCATCATCTAGCTCATCATTCTCAAGAGGCGGCGGTGGGATTTCGTCAGGTGCTAGTTCGTCTAGAGGTGGTAAATCTGGAAGATAATTTTAAAAAATTCTACTATGAAATTTAAATTAAAACTTTTTTTAATTGCACTACTTGGTGCATTCAGCGTTATTTACTCACAGAATATCAATGATGCTTTAAATTATTCAAGTAACTCTTACCAAGGTACAGCAAGATTCAACTCAATGAGTGGTGCTTTTGGTGCTTTAGGTGGAGATTTAAGCGCAATAGCAATTAATCCTGCTAGCTCTGCAATTTTAAATGATGGACACTTTGCACTAAGCTTTGGTTCAGATAATAAATCTGGAAACGCTTCCATATTAAACACAACAAATGATTATAACAAAAATAACTTCACACTAAATCAAATAGGTGGTGTGATAAATTTTGAAAATGTTGATGCAGATAACAAATGGAAAAAAATAACTATAGGTGTTTCCTATAATCAATCTAAAAATAATTTTAATGAGTTTTCAATTTTTAATGTCAATAATAACAATTCGATTGACAGCTACTTTTTAAATAATGCTGAAGGTTTAAGATTAGATCAAATATCAGCTTTTGAGGGTGAATCAATAACTAATGCATATGTTGATATTGGTAATACATACGGATACGCTCATCAGCAAGCATTTTTAGGTTATGAATCCTTTATAATTGATCCATTAGAATTCAATGACAATAATAGCTCATACATTTCAAATGTTCCTTCAGGAACATTTAATCAGAGTTATAGGTCTATATCAAGGGGTTACAATGGTAAACTTTCATTTAATGCTGGGTTTCAATACAGAGACAACATTTATTTTGGTTTAAATTTAAATAGTCACTTTGTTGATTATGACAACTACACGATTTTAAATGAGACCAATTCAAATGGAGAATCTGGTCAATTTAGGATTAATGAGATATACTTTGAAAACAGACTTTCAACATTTGGAGAAGGATTTTCTGCCCAGTTAGGTATAATAACTAAACTTTCTGATGTTATTAGGTTTGGTTTTACTTATGATTCCCCTACTTGGTATACAATTTCTGAAGAAACCAGTCAATATCTAGAGACCTCTATGATCGACGAAGATGATAATATTTCTCTGCTCATTACAAATCCTAATGCAATAAATATTTACGAAGACTATACTCTGAAAACACCCTCCAAAATATCAGCAAGTACAGCATTTGTTTTTAAAAATCTTGGTTTGTTCAGCTTTGATTTTTCTAGAAGAGATTATAGCTCAATGCAGTTTAAACCTCAAAATGATATACACTTTTCAAATCTTAATCAGGAAATATCAACTAGACTTAAAGATGTTAATACATATAGGTTTGGTGCAGAAATTCTTGCCGACAGATTAAGCTTTAGAGGTGGATATATGATTGAAGATTCACCATATAACTCAAACTCTGTTTCTGAGTTTGATAATATTGATGATTCAGTTAATGGATTTTCTCTTGGAATTGGTTATAAACTAGATAACACGATCATTGATTTATCATTTGTGAAAATCAATTCATCAAGGTACAGAAAACTCTATGATACTGGCCTGACAAATCAAATAAATATAGACGGTCATAATAC
>CABZJM010000017.1 GCA_902526075.1 uncultured Bacteroidota bacterium | reverse complement strand
AAATTTTGTTGTATAATAATTGTCTTCGTATTTTCTATATTTGATTTGTAAAAATTGTTGAAAAACTATTTGAAGTTATATTGGTTATATTTTTTTCTATTTCCTTTTTAAAAATTATTATTTATATGCCTTCATCCTTGCCTTGTTTGGTATGTTATTAAACCTGTACCAAAGAAACTCCTAAAAAGATTAACATACTATCAACATTTAATTTTCTCTTTTAACAACAAAAAGACCATTTTGTATATCGCTAATTATGATATTTCTACTTTCATGGAATGGGTAAACACTCCATGCACCACTAAACCCTGAGCCATCCCCTTGAGGATAAGAATCAAAATAACCAACTTCAATCATCTGTTTTGATTCTATTTGACTAATATCTATTTCCCTTAAACCTGCTTTATAGCTTGCCAAATAAAATCTATTCTCAACAATGTAACCATTATGATCAATCGCCAACGTTGGCCCATAATAATCATAGTGTAATTGTGGGTTATCTAGATCAGTTAAATCTAAAACAATGCTTCTTGTATTAATTCCATCAGCAGCTTCATCCAATTCGTCTCCAACAATAAAATATTTATGATCTTCTGTTAACCAGCCTTGGTGTGTGTAATGTGTATTATCATATACCATAGTGGAAATTAGTATTGGATTTGCTTTGTCTGTCACATCTATAATATCTACATGTTGTGCGTTACTTCCAATTATAATTTCCTTACCTAAGTGCTCATTATCTGGCCCACTATATACTACAGCTTGAGCGTCGTGACAATAGCCTGTATCGCTAAATCCTCCCTCCATAGTAGGCGCTAATGGATTTTGGATATTTACAAATATTGGACCTCCATCAAATAAGCCACCTTCATGTCCTGGATCTCTTGTAAAATCTCTTCCGGAATCTTGATTTCCAACGGGGTATGCGTAACCTGTCTCTTCATTTATTACAATATTGTGCGCTCTTCCAAAATCCGTAAAATGCGAATCCGGTGAAAAAATACTTGGTATATTTTCTACATTTCTTAATCTTGTCAAATCAAATATCTGCATGCCATGATTTGATGCTTCACTTACAATATATGCATGATTGTTATAAACTTTAATATCTCTCCAGATACTGTTAACCGAGGCAGTAGGAATAACTCCAATCAATAATAAATTATCTGGGTCACTCATGTCAACAAAGGATGTATGGGATGATAGACCAACAATGGCATATTCTTTTCCAGTTTCAGGATCTTTCCACCCCCATGAATCATTAACCCTAGTATTTTCTTCAAAATCTATACTGAGATTTTCAATGGATAGATGACCAATTAAATTATATCCATTACAAGGATACTCACCTGCAAAACCATCAATACAAGTTAATGATGTAAAATCAACTAGATCACACGTATCACCAACACCATCACCATCATTATCAAATTGATATGGATTATAATTTTCAGGGCAATTGTCTTCAGGATCTATAATGCCATCATCATCAAGATCAGAGCACATGTCTCCAATTCCATCTCCGTTACTGTCTACTTGATTTGGGTTTGAGATTAAGGGGCAGTTATCAATTAAATCGTAAAATCCATCTGAGTCATTATCAGCATAATTTTGGTCAATTGACTCATCTTGACAACTTTGAATATTCAAAACGAGTAATGTTATTGAAAAAAAATTTTTTAATATTTTCACCAATTGTATTTGCATAATTTAATTAATCGGACAACAAAGATATTCAATTAAAATTAATCAAACTACAAAGTTATTTGTCTGCTTATCTGTTGCTCTAATGAAATATATGTTTCTGTTCTGGCAACACCGTTGATAGTTTGAATTTTTTTTGTTAAAATTTCCATAAGATCCTCGTTGTCCTTACATATAAGTTTTGCAAGTATACTCCAATCTCCAGTAGTATAATGACATTCAAGTATTTCGTTTATTTCTTTAAGTTGATTCACTACCTTTTTATTATTTGTTGCCCTGTCCAAGAAAATTCCAATGAAAGCCATTGTAGAATAACCTAATATTTTTGTATTGACTTTTATACTTGATCCAATTATTAAATTATTTTTTTCTAGTTTTCTAAGTCTTTGATGTATGGCTGCACCTGAAATTCCAATATTTTTTGCAATTTCCAAAATAGGTCTTCTTGAATTTTCCATCAGCATTTTTAATATTTTTTTATCTATTCCATCTAATTTTATAAAATCATTTTTCATAAGATTATTTTTAATTAAAGAATATTCCATAATTTTCCAGTTCTTTTAGAATGGGCTCATAAATTTCTTTGTCTATCGGAGTTTGAATACCCTTTAAATTGATTTCTTTATTCAAAATTAAAAGACAAGCTATGGCAAGGGGTAAGCCAACAGTTTTTGCCATTGCTGTATAAGTACTATCATCTCCAACACATCCCATTGTAGAAATGATTTTATTTTCTCTAAATGATTTGTTTACGTATTTAAACTCATGATACATTACAACCATGTCCTTATCTTGATATTCTAATTTCCAGCACTCCTTCAATATATATTCTAAAATTTGCGCTGGACTTGCATTTTTTAAAGGAATTTTTTTTGAATTACTGAATAAATCGATTTCGTTTAGCTTAATCCATTGGGAATCCCCTTCATCAATATTTAACATTTTTTTTGTTTTATCCTCAATAGTCAAAGATTTGTGGTATGGCAAGAAACAATTTAGGAATTCTCTGTATGTCATCCCCTCTGAATTAGAAATTTTAAAACTATCATCTGTAATACCTAATCTTACCAACATATTCCATGATTTTGGAAATCCAACTTTTCTTATAGTGCCTCTTATCATAGTACCAATATCCTCTAAGCCATAAACCTCTCGGTATTTTAAAGAGTCTCTATTTGGATAAACGTCAAAGTCTCCATAATCTTTGATATTTATCACTTTGGTATTTTCAAATAACCTATTATAAGGAAGGTATTTGTATTTTTTATTTTCAATGTATTTTGCAGGAGTCCCTTGACCAGCTAAAACAACATTTCTTGGATTCCATGTGAATTTATAATTCCAACTATTATTATCACTTTCGGTAGAAATTAAACCCCCTGTGTATGATTTAAAAGAAGTTATTTTAAAATCCCTATCGTGTAAATTATCTATTATTTTTTTTGCACTCATATGGTCTATACCTGGATCTAAACCAATCTCGTTTAGAAAAATTAAATTATTATCAATTACTTCCTTATTTAACTTTCTAATTTCATCACCAACATAAGAAGCAGTCAGTAAATTCTTTTTAAATTTTAGACATGATTTGGCAAGAATAATATGAAATCTTGCGGGTAACATTGATATAATTATATCACTTTTTTGTATTAATTCTTCTATTTGTTTATCGTCTAATATATCTATTTTTGATACACTGCATCTTTCATTTTTTGAGTAAGTTTTTAAATGATCAATTTTCACATCAATTATATGTAAGAAGAGATTTTGTTCTTGTGAATTTTCGATTAAATATTTTATCAAATAGGGAGATGATTTCCCTGCACCAACAATTAAAATATTTCTCATTCAAACTAATTTAAAAATATAATATTAGTAAATTAATGCTAGTATTAATTAAATTATTTAGATTAATTTTAATCTTTCAATTTATTGAAAAGCTAACTCATGAATCGAAACTCAAACGATTTTGAAAAACAGAGTATTTCATTGGAACAATATGGAATTCTTGATTCTAAAATAAATTATAATTTTTCTGTTGAAAAGCTTTATCAAATCTGTGTCGAGAACAAATTAGGGGTACTAACTAAAAATAACGTTCTTGTAATAAATACTGGAAAATTTACGGGAAGATCTCCAAAAGACAGATATATTGTTTCGGACGATATAACTGAAGAAAAAGTATGGTGGGGTGAAATAAATAGACCTATTAGTCCAAGTATTTTTGAAAATTTATATAGTAAGCTAATTGCTCACCTTTCGAGAAAGGAATTGTATGTAAGAGATTGCTATGCTTGCGCATTAGAAAAAAATAGATTGAATTTGAGGACAATATGTGAATATCCGTGGAGTGATATTTTTTCATATAACATGTTTTTAAGATCTTCAAAGGAAGAGAAGTTTGATATTGAATGGACCGTAATTTCAGCTCCAAATTTTCAAGCAGACCCATCAGTTGATGCTATTGACAATAAGAATTTTTCAATAATTAATTTTTCAAAAAAAATTATAATTATTGGTGGAACAGGTTATACAGGAGAAATCAAAAAAGGAATTTTTTCTGTTCTTAATTTTTCCTTACCAGTTGAAAAAAATATCCTTCCAATGCATTGTAGTGCTAACTCAGGTGAACACAATGATACTTCAATATTTTTTGGCCTCTCGGGTACAGGGAAAACAACATTATCAACTGATTCATCAAGAAAATTAATTGGAGATGATGAGCATGGATGGGATAATCATGATAACATATTTAATTTTGAGGGAGGTTGTTACGCAAAAGTTCTAAATTTATCTCAAGAAAAAGAACCAGAGATTTTTGGGGCAATTAAACAAGGTGCACTGTTAGAAAATGTTATTATTGATGAAAATGGCACTGTTGACTTTAATAATAAAACTATAACTCAAAATTCAAGGGTTAGTTACCCCATTAATTTTATAAAAAATATAAAAGAACCATCCATAGGAAATAACCCGAAAAATATTTTTTTCTTGACAGCTGATGCGTTTGGTGTTTTACCTCCGATTTCAAAATTAAATCCAAGTCAGTCGGCATATCATTTCATTTCTGGCTATACATCAAAACTTGCAGGAACTGAAGATGGTGTAGATGAGCCGGTTCCTTCATTCTCTGCATGCTTTGGTGCTCCATTTATGCCTCTTCACCCAACCGTTTACGCAAAAATGTTGATTAGGAAAATGAGTGAATCTGGAGCTGATGTTTGGTTAGTGAATACTGGTTGGACTGGTGGGCCTTATGGCATAGGAAAAAGAATGGAGTTAAAATATACTAGAGCTATGATTAATGCGGCAATTTCTGGCGAGTTGGACAAGTTAAATGCTGACAATTATCATATTCACTCGGTTTTTAATTTAATGCAACCAAGAATTTGTCCAAATGTTCCAACAAGCGTCTTAAGCCCAAGACAAACATGGAACAATGATGAGAAATATTATAAAATGGCATATATGTTATCTCAAGCTTTTGTTGACAATTTTGAAAAATTTTCTGAAAAAGCAGACAAAGAAATTCTGTCTGGAGCACCAAATATTAAATAGTATTTATTTTTTTTTATTTGCTTTTAAAATATAGTTGTCAAGAGCCATGGACATTGATGGATACTTTGGTGTGGGGGCATAGACATCAACATTTAAGCCTTTATCCTCAACAGCTTTTTTGGTAATAGCACCAAAAACAGCAATTTTGGTATTATTTTGCTGGAAATTTGGAAAGTTATGCAGTAATGATTCAATTCCAGATGGGCTAAAAAATACTAATACGTCATATGTAACATCAGCTAAGTGAGACAAATCACTTATAACTGTTTTGTAAAACACCGACTGTTTCCATTTTATATCTAATTCGTCAAGAAGTTTTGGAACCTCAGGTTTCAATTTGTCGGTAGTGGGTAAAAGGAATGTTTCGTTTTTGTGCTTTTCTATTAAAGGAATTAGGTCATTAAATGCTCTCTTACCAACATAAATTTTCCTTTTCCTATATACAACATGATTTTGAAGATACAATGCAACAACCTCTGATTGACAGAAGTATTTCATCGAATCTGGCACTTTAAATCTCATTTTTTCACAAATTCTAAAGTAATGATCAACAGCATATCTACTGGTCAATATTATTGCAGAAAATTTTGTTAGGTCAATTTTTTGAAGTCTTATTTCTTTGACGGTAGCACCTTTTACGTGTATAAATGGAATAAAATCAATTTTTACTCTTCTTCTTTTTTGTAAATCCAAAAAAGGGGAGTTCTCTAGTTTAGGACGAGGTTGTGAAACAAGTATTGTTTTAACTTTCATTAGCGCCACAAAATTTATAAAACATTACTAATCAAATAGTAATATGGTATAATTTCAAGTGTGCAAAGATATAAAATAAAATAAAACCAATTTTTATATATTACATTTTTCATTGAAAAAAAGATGGTGATGTAGGCAAATATTAAATATAATACCGACAAGGCAATAAAAAAGGATACCATATAATGCTTGTAATAAATTGTATAAGCAATAAAAAAATTAAAGAATAATAAGATAATTCCTAATGAATTACAATAAACCAACTTTTGCCAGACATAGCTTTTCATGATTCGGTTGATCGAAAATACTTTTCCGATTATAATATCAAATAAAACTTTTAAAGTGAAAAAAATAAAAACATATTTAAACAATTCACAATAAATAATCAGATCAAAATTTTGATCCTTAAAAAATGCTAACAGTATTGATATATTTGAAATAAACAATAAATTATAGAGTATTTCCAAAAATTTAATTCCCCATAGATTAGTCGAAATTTTATTTATAAGTTCTTTTTTTCTAAAACTTAAATTTTGACTAAATATGACTGGATCTATTTTTTTTAATATTGTGATAAAAAAAATTGAACCAAATAGTAATATAGTCAGTGAATCGTTTGAAATTATATCTCTAATCATAATTAAACATTACATTATCTTTAAAGTAAAAAAATAATACTTTTGCAAAAAACATCTTGATGAATGAAGTCTTAGTTATAATTCCTACATACAATGAAAGTGAAAATATTATCAAAATTATTGAATCTATATTCACCATTCACCCAGATATTAATGTATTAGTTGTTGATGATAATTCACCAGACGGAACCTCTGGTAAAGTTAAAGAAGTAATTCCAAAGTTCAAGGGTAAGCTAGATTTAATAATAAGAGGTTCTAAATTGGGATTAGGAACTGCTTATTTGTGTGGATTTGAATGGGCAATGAAGAAAGATTATGATTTTATTATTTCTATGGATGCAGATTTCTCACATAATCCATCGGACTTATATAGGCTTTATAAATCTTGTGTAAATGAAAAAAATGATATATGTATTGGTTCTAGATATATTGATGGTATAAATGTTGTTAATTGGCCGCTTCAAAGAATTATTCTCTCATATTTTGCTTCATTTTACGTGAGATTAATCACAAGGATGAAAATAATGGATCCCACATCTGGTTTTGTATGCTATTCGGTTAAGTCACTTAAGAAACTAAATTTGAGTGCAGTTGAGTTTAACGGATATGCATTTCAAATTGAAATGAAATTTAAACTATTTTTGAATAAATTGAACATAGTTGAAATCCCGATAATTTTCACTGATAGAAAACTCGGAAAATCAAAACTAGATAGTTCGATAATAGGTGAAGCAGTATGTGGGGTAATTTTAATGAAATTAAAAAGCCTTTTTAATTAAAAAATGAAAAGAACAATAATTAAAAATGCAAATATTATAAATGATCAAAAAATATTTGAATCGGATATTTTGATAGAAGATTCATTTATTTCAAAAATTTCTAAATCAATAAGTCCGAGTTTTCCAAATACCAAGATTATTGATGCTGAAGGAAATTTTGTTATTCCGGGGTTGATTGATGATCAAGTTCATTTTAGGGAGCCAGGATTAACCCACAAAGGAAACATATATACAGAGTCAAGAGCTGCTGTTGCTGGAGGCATAACATCATATTTTGAAATGCCTAATACACAGCCAAATACTACTACAATTCACGAGCTTAACAAAAAGTTTGACATAGCTAAAGATAATTCAATTGCTAATTTTTCCTTTATGTTCGGTGGTACAAATACTAATCTAGAGGAAATATTAAAAAATAATATAAGTGAAATACCGGCAATAAAATTATTTTTAGGCTCTTCAACAGGAAATATGTTAATAGATGACTTCAATTCCATTGAAAATATATTTTCAAATGTTGAAATTCCAATTGCAGTTCATTGTGAAGATGAGAAAACAATAAAAAATAATTTGAAATTACATATTGACTCATTCGGTGAAAATATTCCAATAAGTCATCATCCAAAAATCAGGAGTGAAGAGGCGTGTTTTATTTCCTCAAGAATGGCTGTTAAATTGGCAAAAAAAACTGGTGCAAGATTACATGTTTTTCATTTGTCTACAGCAAAAGAATCAGAATTATTTTCTAATCAACTACCACTCAAAGAAAAAAAAATAACTTGTGAAGTATGTATTCATCATTTAACCTTTAGTGATCAGGATTATGACAAATTAGGGTCTAAGATAAAGTGGAATCCTGCAGTAAAGACATCAAATGATCGGGCTAAGCTTTGGGATGCTTTAAATAATGATTTAATTGATGTAATAGCTACTGATCATGCGCCTCACACAGTTGAGGAAAAACTGAATCCGTATGTTTCATGTCCGTCCGGTGGTCCTTTAGTTCAGCATTCTTTAGTTTCAATGCTAGAAGCTTATCACCAGCAAAAAATCTCACTTGAAAAAATAGTTCAAAAAATGTGTCATAATCCGGCAATTTTATTTGATGTGAGTAAAAGGGGATTTGTTCAGGAGGGTTTCTATGCCGATTTAGTAATTTTCGATATTAAAAGTCCTTGGAAAGTTTCAAACGACAATCTTATGTACAAGTGCAATTGGTCACCATTTGAAAATAAGACCTTTAAGTCTAGAATATTGCACACTTTAGTTAATGGGAATTTAGTTTTTTCAAATGGAAAAGTAATTGAATCTGGCATGGGTATGAAAATTTATTTTGATAGATGAAAAAACTAATTTATATATTCCTAATTTTCTATTCATGTGGCTCTTTAACAGAGGAAAATGTAAAACCCAACAATTTAATTCCAGAAGATAAAATGATTGACATATTGTATGATATGTCACTAATCAGTGTTTCAAAGGGAATTAATAAAAGAATCTTAGAAAATAATGGGATGAAGCCAAAAAACTACATCCTAAAAAAATATAATATTGATAGCCTTCAGTTTGTTGTTAGTAATGAATATTACTCGAAAGATCTTGAAATATACTTGTCAATTTATGAAGAGGTATTAAACAAGCTTCAGTTAAATAGAGAAATAATAATCGATAGTATAGAAAATTACAAAAAGGATAGAGCTAAAAGAAGTCAAGAGATTAATCTTGAGTCTCCAAAAAATAATAAATTGACAAAACCAAAGTCGAGCAGTAATTTAAATTCTAATATTTTAGAAAATTAGACTATCTTTCAATAAGTTTAACATAATTCAAAATGATGGATTTTATTGATGAACTAAAATGGCGAGGTTTAATTCATGACTCAACACCTGGATTACAAGAATATTTAAAAGATTCACAAAGAACTGCGTATATCGGATTTGATCCCACCTCTGACTCTTTGCACATTGGTAGTTTGGTACCAATTATGTTGTTGGCACATTTACAAAAAAGTGGACATCAACCTATAGCTTTGGTCGGTGGAGCAACTGGTATGATTGGTGACCCGTCTGGTAAATCATCGGAGAGAAATCTAATGGATGAGGCAACACTCAAAAAAAATGAAAGCTGTATAAAGGAACAACTTTCTCAATTTTTATCTTTTGATGACAAATTATCCAACTATGCTCTAATTAAAAATAATTATGACTGGATGAAAGACTTTTCTTTTTTAGATTTTACTAGGGATATTGGAAAGCATATTACAATAAACTATATGAAGTCTAAAGATTCGGTAAAAAATAGAATTGATTCTGATTCTGGAACCGGAATGAGTTTTACTGAATTTACTTATCAACTTGTTCAGGGTTATGATTTTTTATTTCTCAAAAGAGAGTATAATTGTTCAATTCAAATGGGTGGAAGTGATCAATGGGGGAATATAACTACCGGAATGGAATTAATTAGAAGAATTGATAATTCAAAGGGATATGCATTAACATGTCCATTGATTACAAAATCAGATGGTTCTAAATTTGGAAAATCTGAGGGAGGAAATATATGGCTTGATCCGAAAAAAACTTCTGCTTATAAATTTTATCAATATTGGTTAAATAGTTCTGATGAAGATGCTAAAAATTATATTAAGATTTTTACTTTTCTTGATCAAAACAAAATTGAAAAATTAATTAGTGAACATAATACTGAACCTCATCTAAGAGTTCTTCAAAAAACTTTAGCCTCTGAGGTAACTCGAATGGTACATAGTCAAGTTGAACTTGATAATGCTGAAAAAGCATCTAGAGTTCTTTTTAGCAAAAATTTTATTTCTAAAATAAATGATGTTGAAGAAACTATTTTCTTAGATATTTTTGAAGGAGTTACTATGGCTGAGATTAGCCTAAAAGAAATAAAAAACGGAGTTGAAATTACAAAACTACTTCACGAAAAGACAGGATTTTTAAGTTCTAATTCAGATGCGAAAAGGGCTCTAGGTGAGAATTCAATTGCTGTAAATAAAAATAAAGTGGATAAAGATTATGTGGTTGGCGAAAAAGACTTAATTAAGAATAAATATATAGTTGTGAATAGAGGTAAGAAAAAAACTTATCTTGTTAAAGCTATTGATTAGATCAATAAATTACAACCCCTCATTTCAGAATTGTCAATCCTTCCTATTACCTCAAACTCATTTTCATTAATAAACTTACCCATATCGTCTGTGGCTACGAAACTACAAGAATTATAATTAGCAAGATCAATTATATTAATTGCCCCTGATTTTTTATTAAAATCTAAGTTTTGAGCATCATTTATATCTCTGATAAAAGCTTTCATCCATAATGGTGTTTTAAAAATGCCATCTCCTTTTGAATAAGCTTGAGAAAGTAATTCAGTCATTCCATATTCACTATGTATTTTATTGACTCCAAAACCTGATTTCAATTTTTCATGTAATTCTTTTCTCACCATCTCTTTTCTTTTCCCTTTCATACCTCCAGTCTCCATTATAATTGTATTATTTAATTGAAATTCATTAAAATCAATTAGGTCAAGCAACGCATAAGGAACCCCAATCAAAATGGTTTTTCTTTCACTTTTTAAGTCTAGTTCGATTAGTTTTTTTGAAAGTTTAGAATAATCATCTAGATAAAAGCCACTTTCGTTTGAATTTGTCAATTTTATTAATTTTTCAACCATATATATCAATGATGAATGCTTATTTTCATAATAGTTAGGCAGAAGGGCTATGATTATATATTGATTTATATCACCATAATTAAGTCTGAAATTATTTATAAAAGATTGCTGATAAAGTTTGAGATCATAGATGAAATGTTTGCTTCTTGATTTTGTTGTGGTTCCACTGCTATAGAATACTTTTTCAAATTTATCAACCGATAATATTTTTTTTGTTTTAAAAAACGAAATTGGTAAAAAAGGAATTTTATTTATTTCATTTACATTTATAGGATTCTCACAAATCATATTGCAATAATTTTGGTATACTTTGTTATTTTGATATTGAAAATGATATATATCCAAGCATTGATTTTTAAAATCTGAGTGATTTCGAATATCAAATATTTTTTCAAAATTAAGCATAGATTAAAAATATATTATTAAAACGTTAAGTTTAGATTTTATCTTTTTTTTTTTTTTAATTTTAAGTGAATTAAACATGTGATTTGGGCTTAGAAAATTTTAAAATTCTTTTAGTTGATGATGAGCCTGATATTCTTGAAATTATTTCTTACACATTAAAAAGTGACGGTTATCATGTATACACTGCAGAAAATGGAGCTGAAGCTATTGAACTAGCAAAGAAAATTAAGCCTCATTTGGTGATCCTAGACGTTATGATGCCTGAAATGGATGGTATTGAAGCTTGTGAAGTTATTAGAAACGATTCTGAAATAGGAAATACTTTAATTGCATTTCTTTCAGCAAGGGGCGAAGACTATAGTCAGGTAGCTGGTTTTAATGCTGGTGCTGATGATTACATCACAAAACCTATTAAACCAAAGCTTTTAAAGAGTAAAATCAAATCTCTTTTAAGAAGGATTTCTCAGCCTAATGTTGAAGTAATTGAAATAGGTTCTTTGGTTATTGATCGTTCCGGTTATAAAGTTATTCTTAACGGAAAAGATATTTCTTTGCCCAGAAAAGAATTTGAATTATTATTTTTGTTAAGCTCAAAGCCTGGTAAGGTTTTTAAAAGAGAATTTATTTTAGAGTCAGTTTGGGGTAAGGATGTTATAGTCGGTGATAGAACTATTGATGTCCATATAAGAAAATTGAGAGAAAAAATTGGTGATTCATACTTTAAAACTGTTAAGGGAGTTGGGTATAAATTTCAAAATTAATGCCCTCAAATAATAACTTTAATCCCTTTAAATTTTCTTTATTATCATCCTTATATATATCTTTAGGGGCATATTTTGTAATAAATTATAATGATTTAACTATTTCTGTTGAATCGGTCTTGATTTCATTGATAATTTTTGGCTTAAGTTTTCTCATACTTCAATTGAGAGTAAGAAAGTTGTTTTTTGAAAGAATTAGACAAATTTATGAGGATTTAGAATTTGAAACTGATTCCTTAATTAAAACCTCGCCAATTGACTCAGAGATGAATTCCTTATCTAAGGATTTAGAAGAATTTGTAAAATTAAAAAGAACTGAGATCGAAACATTAAAAAAAGAAGGCATTTACAGGAAAGAGTTTGTGGGGAATGTAGCACATGAACTTAAAACTCCACTCTTTTCGGTTCAAGGATACATATCCAATTTATTGGATGGCGCCATGGATGACAAGGAATTACTTAAAAAATATTTAAAAAGGGCTGAAAAAAGTGTTGACCGATTGACATTTATAATTAAAGATTTAGACCTGATAACTCAGTTAGAATCTTCAATGCTAAAACTAAAATTTAGATTATTTGATATAGTTAAATTAACTAAAGAGATAATCGAGGATTTAGAAATTAGCGCTTCTAAGAGAAATATTAAAATCATTTTTAATAAAAATTATGATAAGCAAATTTTAGTAGAGGCTGATAAAAATAGGATAGAACAGGTAATAACTAATCTTGTAACAAACTCGATAAATTACGGTTCAGAAAAAGGAACTACAGAGATAAGTTTTGAGTCAAACGTGGAAAAAATAATTGTTAAAGTTAATGATAATGGTGAAGGGATTAGTGAAGAAAATATGCCTAGACTTTTTCAAAGATTCTTTAGAGTTGATGAAAGTAGAAGTAGAAGTCAAGGTGGATCAGGGCTAGGTTTGGCTATAGTTAAGCATATCATTGATGCCCACAATGAAAATATTTATGTCCAATCTACCATAGGTGTCGGAAGTGAATTTTCCTTTTCCTTAAAAAAATCAAAAGTTCTTTAAATCATTTATTTTGGGTAGTAAAAATAAATTAAAAAGGTTTTCAGAAAATTTAACATTCAAAAATGTTATTCAACCTGAAAGAGATAAAATTGCCAATGACAATTTCAAATTTAAGGGTAATTGGAATAAACTTGTATTCAAGAATAATAATCCTATCGTAGTTGAATTAGGATGTGGCAAAGGGGAATATTCAGTAGCCTTAGCTATATTAAACCCTGAGATAAATTACATCGGAATAGACATTAAAGGTGCACGTTTTTGGAGGGGAGCAAAAGATGCAATTAAAAGTAAGTTGGATAATGTAATTTTTTTAAGGACTCAAATTGAATTAATTGAAAATATATTTGATAAAAATGAAGTCTCGGAAATTTGGATAACTTTTCCAGACCCTCAAATCAAGATGAAAAGGGAAAAACACAGACTTGTTAACCTAAAGTTTATTGAAATTTACAGAAAAATATTACGTAATGGAGGGGTGGTTAACCTTAAAACCGATAGTGAATTTTTACATGGTTATATGCAGGGATTAATTAGTGGGAATGACTTTCTTGAGCTTATTTATTCAAATAACGATATATATAATCAATCTGGTTCTCCAAAATATGTCACTGAAATTAAGACTTTTTATGAGCTAAAATTCTTAGCTGAAAATAAGGCGATAACGTTTACAAGTTTTAAAATTAATTAAATTTATGAATGCCAAAGATTTTTTTCAGAAAGTTTATAAAGTTGTAAAAATGATTCCTTCTGGAAGGGTTAGTACCTATGGTCTAATAGCTAAATATTTAGGATCAGAAAAAAGCTCAAGAGTAGTTGGATATGCTATGAATGCTTCCCATCAAAATTCTGATATTCCTGCTCACAGAGTAGTTAATAGAGTAGGTTTATTAACGGGAAAACATCATTTTTCCGGATCAACCTTAATGCAAAATCTTCTTGAAAGCGAGGGAGTCAAAATACAAAATGATAGGGTACTAAATTTTAAAAAAGTTGTTTGGGATCCATCTAAAGAATTAAATTAAATTTGTATAATTTTTTTTTAATTCAGCGTATATTTGTGAAAAGTTTTGAGTGTGGAATTATCTAAGAAAAATTTGCTTTCTTTAATCGAAAAAAATCAGATAAATGATTGTAAAATCATAAATCTAAATCTTTTTGGTAATGAACTTCTGATTGATATTTCAACTTCTAATCCTACTCTTCAATCAAAAAAAAGTATTGAGAATTCAATTAAAAAAATTATTTCAGAAAATATTCAGCAAGAATTAGAATTAAAAATAAATTTTAAGATCGAAAAAACAGAAAATGTTCAAAACCAAATTAAGGGAAATCCGATAGAAGGAATTAAAAATGTAATTGCAATTGCTTCTGGAAAGGGTGGTGTTGGAAAATCAACTATTACATCAAATATTGCTATTACCTTGGCTAAAATGGGTTTTAATGTTGGTATTCTAGATGCAGACATATATGGTCCATCTATTCCTATAATGTTTGATATAGCTGATGCAAGACCTTTCAGTGTAAACATTGAAGGGAAAAACAAGATGAAACCTATCGAAAGTTATGGGGTAAAGATATTATCCATTGGATTTTTTACAAAACCTGATCAGGCTGTAATTTGGAGAGGACCCATGGCATCCAAGGCTTTAAATCAAATGATATTTGATGCCGCATGGGGAGAACTAGATTTTCTTTTAGTTGATTTACCACCAGGGACAGGTGATATACATCTTAGTATTCTGCAGGCACTCCCAGTAACCGGTAGCGTGATTGTAAGTACTCCGCAAAATATTGCGCTTGCTGATGCCAGAAAAGGAATTGCTATGTTTAATCAGAAGAGTATTAATGTTCCAGTTTTGGGTATTGTTGAAAATATGGCATATTTCACCCCTAATGAATTGCCTGAAAATAAATATTACATTTTTGGAAAAGATGGTGCAAAAAACCTTTCTGAAGATATGAATGTTAAATTTCTTGGAGAAGTACCTTTATTACAAATTGTCAGAGAAGCATCTGACTTTGGTCATCCAGCATCTTTACAAGAAAATTCAAAAATTTCATTAACTTTCGTAGAGATTTCAAAAAATTTAGTTTCTGAGCTGGTAAAAAGGAACAAAGATTTACCTCCCTCTGAAATATTAAAAATTACAACAATGGCAGGTTGCTCTGCTGTAAATAAATAAAATGAAAAAATCGTTATTAAACAATATTGAAAATGCATTGCAGGAAATAAGACCCTTTCTCAAAAATGATGGTGGTGATATTTCGTTAGTTGGTGTTGAAAAAGATATAGTTAAAGTAAAGTTTGAGGGCGCTTGCTCTACATGTACTGTTAATCAAATGACTTTGAAATCCGGGGTTGAGATGATTATAAAAAAGCACGTACCAGAAATTCAAAAAGTTGTAAGCGTAGAAGAAATCTAAAATGATTAAATCTGATATTTTAATTATTGGTGCTGGCCCCGTTGGATTATTTGCGGTCTTTGAAGCGGGTTTGCTAAAAATGAAATGTCACTTAATTGATATTTTACCAAAACCTGGAGGCCAATGTATTGAGTTATATCCGAAAAAACCAATTTATGATATTCCAGGTTATCCGGAAATATTAGCTGGAAATTTAATTGATAATTTATTAAAACAATGTAGTCAATTTGAACCAGGATTTACTCTTGGAGAAAAAGCTGATAAACTTGAAAAACAAAAAGACGGTTCATTTATTGTAACTACCAACAAAGGCACTAAGCATCATGCTTCAGTAGTGGTTATAGCTGGAGGATTAGGTGGATTTCAGCCAAGAAAACCAAATTTTGATGGTATTGAATATTTTGAAGAAAAGGGAGTTTCTTACTTTATCAAAGAACCGAAAATTTTTAAGGATAAGAAAGTGATAATTTCAGGTGGAGGTGATTCTGCTTTAGATTGGACAATTGAACTTTCAAAAATTGCTAAAAAAGTTACTTTGGTACACCGAAGAAATGAATTTAGAGGCGCTAGTGATTCTGTTGATAAGGTCCAAAAATTAAAAGATCAAAATAAAATTGAACTTATCACACCAGCTGAAGTATTTAAGCTGAAAGGGAGAGATAAGTTAGAAAAGGTTTTGGTAAAAAAAGAAAATGAAGAAATTGAATTAAGTGCTGACTTTTTCATTCCGCTTTTTGGATTAACACCTAAACTAGGATCTATTTCAGCTTGGGGTTTAGAAATTGAAAAAAACTCCATTAAAGTAAATAATTCACTTGACTATCAAACCAATATACCAGGCATATTTGCAATCGGAGATATTAACACTTACCCAGGAAAATTAAATCTAATATTATGTGGATTTCATGAGGCTGCGTTAATGTGTCAAGCTGCCTTTAAAATAATTAATCCTGATAAGAAATTTATTTTAAAATATACTACCGTTTCTGGTGTTGCGGGTTTTGATGGAAGCCTGAAAAAAGCTGAAGCATCAGTTGTAAAATCTATCAAATAGTTTACTGAGAAACATTAAAGTTTTTCTTTCTTGAAAATATAATTTGCCCCTCATTTTTCAAAATTTAATGAATAGTTCTTATTCGTTATTGGTCTATCGCCTGAACGTATTTTTTTTTTATTTCATCGTTTATAGCGTCCCAAAGTAAAATTCTTTTTTCTAGTGCCTGAATAGAAATACTTTCAATTTCATCCCATTTTTTCGGGTCATTTTCTGCTAACATTGAAACCATCTCAAGCGCCATTGGTCCGTGTTCATCTTCATCCAATTCAATATGTCTCTCAAAATAGTATATCAATTTTGATATGTCTTTATCCGTGATATTTTTTTCAAATTCTCTTAGAATCTCATTAAACATATTAGGAATTAAATTTTCCCTTCCGAAAGTAAAGATTGCAGCTATTTTGTGAGGCTCACCCTCTTCAATTACCGAAAAAGTAAATTTTAAAAATTCTTTAATATTTTCATGAATTTGAAGTTCATCTATACAATTAAATATATTTTCTGAGGATGCAATTTTTTCAATAGTTTTAGCAGGAAATTCAATTTGAGCACCAATATCAACCATAGCATCTAAATATAATTCATAGTGACTTTTTCTTTCTCCTGCTTGGTTAATGTCTGTTTCCTCAGCTAATACAATTTCATTAATTAAGTATGCTGTTTGAGAATTACTATTAGGAATCCAAGGTGTTTTAGTACATGTCAATTTAATTTGTAATGCTTTTAGTAGGGACATGAAATCCCATACTGCATAAACATGATTTTCAGTAAAAACCTGTAAGTCCTTTATAGTTTCAATATTGGTATACAGCTTGTGTTTTAATAGCTTTTCCCTGTGGTCATTGATTTTGTCTTGTATGTAATCTATATTCATTTTTTTATTTAAATGCATTTAAACCTGTTATATCTAATCCTGTGATTAACAAATGAATATCATGTGTTCCTTCATATGTAATCACACTTTCTAAATTCATCATGTGCCTCATGATTGAATAGTCTCCTGTAATACCCATTCCACCTAAAATTTGTCTGGCTTCTCTTGCAATTTTTAATGCCATCTCAACATTGTTTCTTTTTGCCATAGATATTTGTGCAGATGTTGCTTTCCCTTCATTTTTTAATGTGCCTAATCTCCATGCTAAAAGTTGAGCTTTTGTAATTTCCGTAATCATTTCAGCAAGCTTTTTCTGCTGTAATTGGAATCCAGCAATAGGTTTACCAAATTGACTTCTTTCTTTACTATACCTCAAAGCTGTATCATAACAATCCATAGCAGCTCCAATTGCTCCCCATGCAATACCATATCTAGCAGAATCAAGACATCCGAGCGGGGCACCTAGTCCCGACTTATTAGGGAGTAAGTTTTCTTTAGGTACCTTCACATCATTAAAAATTAACTCACCAGTTGAACTTGCTCTTAAAGACCATTTATTATGAGTTTCTGGTGTAGAAAACCCGTCCACTCCTCTTTCAACAATTAATCCATGAATACGCCCTTCTTCATTTTTTGCCCACACAATAGCAATGTCAGCAAAAGGGGAATTGGATATCCATAGTTTTGCTCCATTTAAAAGAAAATGGTCACCCATGTCTTTGAAATTAGTTGTCATTCCACCTGGGTTTGAACCATGATCAGGCTCAGTTAAACCAAAACAACCCATAAGTTCACCTGTTGCCAGCTTGGGAAGAAATCTATTTCTCTGTTCATCATTTCCATACTTCCATATCGGGTACATAACAAGTGATGACTGAACAGATGCTGTAGATCTCATCCCAGAATCCCCTCTTTCTATCTCTTGCATTAGAAGACCATAAGAAATTTGATCTAGGCCGGGTCCACCATATTTTTCTGGAATATATGGGCCGTAAGCACCAATATCAGCCAACTCTTTAATTAAATGTTTTGGAAATTTTGCATTTTGTGCGTACTCTTCAATAATTGGAGAAACAGATTTTTTAACCCATTCTCTAGCTGAGTCTCTTATTAATTTATGTTCATCAGTAAGAAGTTCATCAAGGTTATAATAATCTGGTGCTTCAAACAAGTCAGGTTTCATAATTAAATTTTTTACAAATTTAAATAATGGTTATCTAAGTTTAAATTATTTTGAGATTTATTTATCGTTAAAAAATTTTGATACCAGAGAATGAAAATGATGAACTCCTTTTTCCTTTGTAGGAGAAAATCTACCGGTACTGTAAAAAGAAGAATTTATTCCTTTCTGAACACTTTGTACAATTTCTTCGTCTTCCATTTCAACTTTATCGAGATCTCCACTTGCACCCAAGTTTAGTTTTGATTTATTAAAAACATAAGATCGAAATAATATTTTTGTTTTTGATATTTCCTCAGGACAAACTAAATTAATGGAAATACCCCACGGATAAAAGTTTAGCATTAGATTTGGAAATATCCAATAATAATAGGCAGCTATATTTTTACCAAAATCCCTATGTTCTTTTGGAATTTCAAAGCACTCATCTTTATTCTTTGCATAACCTATTTGAAGATTAAAATATTCATCAATTTCTGTGTCGTAATTATTGTAATCAAGAACTTCATTTAAATCCTTATGAACAAAGGGAACATGAAAACCCTCTAAGTAGTTGTCACAATATAAAGCCCAGTTAGCATCGATCGAATAATCTTTTGAAAGCTTTTTGTCTAATTTTAGATTTTGAAGTGGAAGAAAAGAAATTCTTTCATTTATTTTTTCAAAAACTTTTTCAATACTAAAGCTGGGATTTAAACCAATAAAAATTAAATTGTTCCAAATAAACAAAGGAAAATCATGAAGATTATCAGATTTTCTGGGAAAATTAATAGTCTCTTTAAATTCAGGCATAAATTCAAATTTACCTTCATCATCAAACCTTCTCCCATGATAATTGCAAATTATTTTTTTTGACTTACATTTTTCATGGACTAAAATATTTCCACGATGTGTACAAACATTAGAAAAACATTTGATTTTATTTTTATCAGAATTTGATATCATAACAGGTTCGTTAAGAAACTTTGGTAAAATGTCAACGGGTATTTTAATATTTCCTTCTTTGCATGAAGAGTTATCCCCAATCCAGTGCCAACATTTAAGAAAAATTTTTTTCTTAGATGATTCAAAGATATTTTTATCCTTGTAGAATTTAGCAGGCAAAGTTTCAGCTAATTTGATATCCTTATCAACATTAATTTTTTCACCCATAATTTCACATATATATTTTTAATAATCCCTCAGGAACTTTCAAATTTATTATTTTATTTTTCCTATCTAAATCTATAATAAAATCATCATTAATTGGAATTAAAATCTCCTTTCCATTACTTTTTATTACGAATAAATGTTGTGGTGTTTGGTCATTTATGTACGCAACCTCTCCAACTTCTCCCTGAATAATGTCAAACACTTTAAATCCTACTACCTCATGATAATAAAATTTTTTACCCTCCAGTTTTGGTAGTTCATCTGTGGGTAAGAAAATTTCATAATTAACTAGCTCCATTGCTTCGCTCTCATTTTTCACATCTTCAAATTTGACCCTTACACTATTATTTTTATATTTTGAAATTTTTGAAATAAAGTAGGGCAAATAGCTATTGTTAACCTTAAGGAAAATTTTTTTTAGTCCATAATAATGAGTCGGAGTATCTGTATCTAGAAAAATGATTAGCTCACCCTTGAAGCTGAATTTCCTTGTTATTTTACCTAAATAGTAATAATTATTTTCATTCATAGAATAGTGATCACACTCTATAAATTTAAAAAATTAAAGATAAAATAGCGTCTTATTACTTTGAATCCTCCTCTTCGCCCGGAGCATCTTCAGCTGGAGCATCTTCAGCTGGAGCCTCTTCTGCTGGA
>CABZJM010000016.1 GCA_902526075.1 uncultured Bacteroidota bacterium | reverse complement strand
AATTAAAAGAGATGGTTCAAAAATTAGTGAATACGAAGTAAGTTTTTAGCTTTTTGGAATTCTTTTTGGAAAAATTATAAGCTTTTGATTTTCTCTAATGTTATCATTTTTAAGATTGTTCCATCTTTTTATATCTGAAACTTTAACACCAAATTTTCTAGCAATCTTTCCTAAAAACTCTCCATACTTTACCTTGTAAACCAATTTTGAGTCAATCGAGTATAGGTCTGGCAAAGGTTTTTCTCTTTTATCAAATTCAGATTTTGCAAAGATGTAAAACTCCTCTTCTTTCACAACGAAGCTGTCAACCAGCTTAATTGGAAGGCTTAATTCGTTTTTGTTTTTGCCTGGAACAATACCATGTATATAAGAAGGATTAAGACGGCTGATTGAGTCCGTTGGGTAGTCAAAGAAATCTGAAATATGTTCAAAGGCTATTTTATCTTTGATTGTTATTTTTTCCGTGCTTAATATTTGTTTTTCGTTTTTATAAGTATCTATGCCATGTTCACTAGCATACTCAAATATATACATCGTAGCAATAAATGATGGGATATAGTTTGCTGTTTCCGATGGAAGGAATGGTCTCATATTCCAGTAGTTTGTGTAACCTCCTGATTTTTTTTTTGCTCTGGATATTGTTCTTGGCCCTGCATTATAAGATGCCAAAACAAGATTCCAATCATTATGTATTTTAAAAAGTTTATTCAAATATGCTGCTGCTGCTTGTGTAGATTTAAAAGGATCCATTCTTTCATCAACATAACTATTCATGGTTAAGCCATTTTCAAGAGCAGTATAAAACATAAACTGCCACAGACCTGTAGCGCCAACCTTCGAAACTGCAAAGGGGTCTAGTCTAGATTCGATTATCGGTAAATATTTAATTTCTACGGGGATTTTTTGGTTTTGAAGCTGCTCCTCAAACAGAGGTAGGTAGTAGTTTATTCTACCGATATTTTTTTTGTAAAAATCTAATCTAGTATTCAAATATCTCTTAATAGTTTTTTCAACGCTTGGTGTAAAATATATCTCTATTGGGGTCCTAGTGTTAAGCCTCTCAAGCCTGTTTTTAATAGTGTCTGAGTTAAAATTTGATTCATCAATTTGAGAATAGGCAGAGGAAATGAAAAATGAAAATATTATCAATAAGGGTTGGTAAGTTTTCATTTTTTTAATTCAGTGCTTTTATTCCGGGAAGTATTTTACCTTCTAAACTTTCCAGCATCGCTCCACCCCCAGTACTTATAAAACTAACTTCGTCTTGTAAATTAAACTTTTTGATTGCGGCAACCGAATCACCGCCTCCTATTAATGAAAAAGCCCCACTACTAGTCGCTTTAGCAACTGATTTTGCAATTGCTAAAGTTCCTTTTTCAAAGGCAGGCATTTCAAAAACTCCCATTGGACCATTCCATAATATGGTCTTACTTTCTGTTACTATATTTTCGAAGTTAGATATTGTTAAGGGCCCAATATCTAGTCCTTGCCAACCATTAGGAATGTTATATATATTAATAATTTTTTTTAAACCCTCATTAGAAAACTTGTTTGATGCAACTACATCCTCCGGTAAAAAGAGATTAACATTTTTTTGTTCTGCTAAAGAGATTATTTCACTACAATCATTAAGCTTGTCTTTTTCAAAAATAGATTCACCAATAGTCCCTCCATTATTTTTTATAAATGTATAAGCCATACCTCCTCCAATAATAAGATTGTCAACAACATCAAGCATATTAGCTATAACAGAAATTTTAGATGAGACTTTAGCCCCACCAATTATGGCGGTAACAGGTTTTTTAGGTTTTTCCATTAGTTTTTTTAAACTCACTATCTCCTTCTCTAAAAGCATGCCCGGCGCTTTTTCACTAAAAAATTGTGCAATTGTTGCCGTTGAAGCATGTTCCCTATGAGTTGTTCCATAGGCATCATTAATATATATGTCTGCTAAGCTGGAGAGTTCTTTAGCGAAGTTAATGTCAGCTTTTGTTTCTTCTTCATAAAACCTAAGGTTCTCTAAAAGAACCACCTCCCCATTTTGTAAGTTAGAGCAAGCTTCTTTAGTTTTAACCCCTATTGGGTTTTCTAAAAATATTATGTCTTTACGTAATATTTTTTTTAACTCTGGAATTATTTTCTTTAGTGATAGCTCAGAATCTTTTCCAACGGGTCTGCCTAAGTGAGATGCCAAAATACAAGCCCCTTCATTCGATAAAACATATTCAATTGTCGGGAGTGCCGCAACAATCCTTGAGCTATCCGTTATTTCTCCATAATCATCAAAGGGTACGTTAAAGTCGACTCTAATAAAAACTTTTTTTCCGTTAAAAGAAATTTCGTTAATTGATTTCATTGTGAAAAGATACGTGTCAAATATAATTCTTTATCTTTGTTTTCGATCAAATTAGATGGAGCAAATTCAGTTAAATACATTAAAAGAGTCTGTAAAAAAAGGAAGGGTTGCAAACACCTATTTATTAATTGGAAAAGCTGATTCAGACGTTTTAGGGGCGGGGTTTGATCTAATAAAGGATATTATAAAAAGCCCTTTTGCAGAAATGGAAATACACGAGCAGCAGGCTTCTTTGGAAAAACTGAAAACACTAACGAATCCCGATGTACATTATTTTTACCCAGTTAATACAACCTCCGAAGTTAAAACAAAAGCAAGCTCAAAGGACTTTATTAATAGTTGGAGAGAGCTTGTAAGTAATGGAACAAAAATAACTTTAGTGGATTGGTATAACAAAATAGGGCTTGGCAACAAGCAGGCGGCAATAAATAAGGATGAGGCTGAAGAAATTTCAAGAATAGCATCGTTAAAGTCTTATGAAGGCGGGGTGAAAATATTTCTAATTTGGATGGCTGAAAAAATGAATTTGAGCGTATCAAACAAGCTGCTAAAGCTTTTAGAGGAGCCACCAAAAAATACAGTTTTTATATTGATTTGTGAGAATGAGGGAAAGCTTCTTTCAACTATAACCTCCAGATGTCAAAAAGTCTATATAAACAGCCAACTTGCTGATAGTCATTACTATAGTTCTGATTATGAGATTTTATTTTTAGATTGGGTCAGGGCTGCTTTTAAAGTAAGGAGCAATAAATCTGCTATTAACGATCTCATTCAGTTTTCAGAAAAAATAAGCAAAAAAACGCGCGAAGAGCAAAAAGACTTTTTGACTTATTGCTCAACTGTATTTAGAGATTCTTTTCTGTTCAATTATAAGGCTGTAAATAATTCAGAAAAGTATTTAAATGGATTGGTACTAGAGAAGTTTGCGCCATTCGTTCATGAGGAAAATATTGAAGATTTCTATTATGAAGTTCAAAAGGGTTTTGCAGACATCGAAAGAAACGGAAACCCTAAAATTATTTTCCTCGATATATCGATAAAGCTAACCAGACTGCTTCATGTAAAGCCAGCTCAAAATGTTTGATGGCTGGTTTGTAATAGCTAATCCCTTTTCTAACTCAGGAAAAACAGCTGAAATAATTGACTTAGTTGTCAAAAAGCTTCAATCCAATTTGATAAGCCATCAAATTAGACTAACTGAGGGGTCAGGTGATGAAATAGGGTTTGTCAAGGAGGCAACAGAAGCTGGTTACAACAAAATTTTAGCAATTGGTGGAGATGGTACTGTACAAAAAGTTGTCGCCGGTATAACCATACAAAAGAATATTCCAACAAATAAGATGGTCTTTGGATTAATACCTTCAGGTACGGGAAACGATTGGGCAAAATCTAAAAATATTCCGTCAAATGTTTCCGATGCTATTAACTTATTAATTAATGGTTCGATTAATGAACAAGATATTGGTGTGGCCAAAATAGTTGGTAACTCAGAAACAAGAACCAGGTATTTTGTAACATACTCTGGTGTTGGTTTTGATTCGTTTATGTTAGAAAAAATCAAAAACTATAAGTGGTTGGGAAAGCTTTCGTACTTGGTGTGTGCAATAATGAACTTTACAAAATATAAAAATGTTGCATTAGAGGTTGTGACTTCAAAAACAAAAATAGATGCCAGCGTGTTTTTACTTGGCGTTGGTATTTGCAAATATACGGGAGGGGGAATGCAGTTAATCAAAAACCCGAAAGGCAATGATGGATTGCTAAATATTACAATAGCACAGGAATTTAGCAAGCTTGAAATAATTCGAAATTTTTTTAATCTTTTTAATGGCTCTATTTTTAAAGAACGCAAAGTTTTGACACTAGTAGACTCCTCATTAAAAATCCGTGCTAAAAACGGGTATTTAGCGTGTCAGGGCGATGGCGAGATTTTTGGGGCCGGTAAAATCGAGTATTCTGTAATAAAAAAAGGGCTTAGATATTTGTCTTAGACTTTTTAAATACAAAAATGTTTGAAGAGTATTCTTTTGTGAAAAAAGCAGAAATGTTTGAAGCTGTACCCACAACAATTGAATTAAAAATTCTGAAACTTGATTTTTTATATTTTTCTGACATCAAGGAGGCATAATATGAGTCGAATAGTAATGGGGCTGACTTAATAAAACTAAAGCCATTGTTAGAAAATACTTTTTTGATTGATTGTTTGTCAAAATGCCACAAGTGTCTTGGGACATCATAAGGCGCCCAAAAGCTTTTATAAAACCTGGCGTCAAAAGATCTGTAATTTGGAACTGCAACAATGACTGTTCCATTATAATCTAATATTTTATGAAAGCGAGCAATAGTATTTTCTAATTCGTGAACATGCTCAAGTGAGTGCCAAGCAGTAATGCAACTAAACTTTTTGTTTTCTAATGATTCGTTAAAAATAGAGTCAAAAACTTGTTTTGACATGTTAGGTTTTAAAGGGTCTATGCCAAAAACATGATAGTTTCTTAGTTGTAGCTGCTGCATAAAATATTGGTCACCCGAACCAAAATCTAGCGTCTTACTAAACAATTCTTTTTTACTCATAAGTCGGTATTTAAGCCAAAAATTAACTCTTCTGATAAACCTATATATAAAGAAAAAAGCACCTGGTCTGTTTGAGTTATGAGAAATATATTTATCCGAACTATAGTATCGTTGGATTTTATTTTTTGAGGGGGCAGGGTGAGTTTTTAGCAGGCCTTTAATCGCGGTTTTTTGAATTGTAAAAGTTTCGTTAGTAAGAAAATGGTCAACAACTTCAATATGTGTTTCTTTTTGTTCCACGTGAAACATTTAGCGCCCCATATAAACAAGAAGGACGGAAATATCATTAGGCGATACGCCGCTAATTCTTGATGCTTGTGAAATGGTTTCTGGTTTTATTTTATTTAATTTTTCTAAAGC
Organism: uncultured Bacteroidota bacterium; assembly: GCA_902526075.1. Lineage (GTDB taxonomy): Bacteria > Bacteroidota > Bacteroidia > Flavobacteriales > Flavobacteriaceae > MED-G13. The sequence continues at coordinate 15,823 of CABZJM010000016.1, read as the reverse complement.
TTCAGCGCTGATAGATTTAAGTTTTTTGTAATCAAAGTCTTTCGGAATTTTAACAGATTCTAACCTGTTGAGTTTATCGGCGTTGTTTTTCTCTTTTTGAATGTAGCCACTGTATTTTATTTGAATCTCTGCCTGATCTTGGACCTCTTCAGAAAAATGATTTGAAGAAATGTATGAGGAAACGCTATTGCAATTTTTTAGATCTTCGAGGTTAATATTGGGTCTCGATAAAATTTTGTCTGCTTTACCAGATTGTTTTACTGGTGCCGATTCTTTGTTTGTTAAAACAGTATTAATTTCGGCAGGAAGAATACTTTGAGACTTTAAAAAACTTATAAGGCTTTGAGATTGTTTATACTTGAGGTTGCAAGCAGCCAACCTTTCGTCACTGGCAAGGCCGAGAGAATGACTCACAGCCGTAAGTCTTTGATCGGCGTTGTCTTGCCTTAAAAGCATCCTGTATTCTGCCCTTGAAGTAAACATTCTGTAAGGCTCATCTGTGCCTTTAGTTATTAAATCATCTATCAAAACTCCAATATAAGCCTCGTCTCTTTTCAAAACAAACGGAGACTTATCTTTAATCTTTAGGACGGCATTTATTCCAGCCATTAGACCCTGTGAACCCGCCTCTTCGTAACCAGTGGTTCCGTTGATTTGACCGGCAAAGAATAGATTGTCAATAATTTTGGTTTCCAAGGAATACTTAAGCTGGGTTGGGTGAAAATAGTCATATTCAATAGCGTAGCCGGGTCTGAAAAACTTTACCTTTTCAAAGCCTGGGACAGCCTTTAAAGCAGCATACTGAACTTCCTCTGGAAGAGAGGTGGAAAAACCGTTTACATATACCTCAACGGTATTCCAGCCTTCAGGCTCAACAAACAGCTGGTGTCTTTCTCTTTCTGCAAATCGATGAATTTTATCTTCAATAGATGGGCAATATCTTGGGCCCACACTTTTTATTCTACCATTAAACATTGGGGATCTATCAAAACCTTCTCTAAGTAAGTCATGGACCTCAGCGCTAGTGTAAGTCATGTGGCATGATAACTGATTTATAAGTGGTTTTGTGTTATTTAAATATGAAAACTTTTGTGGTTTAGCGTCACCTGGCTGCTCTATCATTTTAGAATAATCTAGCGTTCTTCCGTCTACCCTTGGGGGGGTACCAGTTTTCATTCTTCCCGATTCAAAACCCAATGAAACTAACTGCTCTGTAATTCCCGTTGCAGCCTTTTCGCCAGCTCTACCACCGCCAAAATTTTTGTCACCTACATGAATTAAACCATTTAGAAATGTACCGTTGGTAAGAACGACTGACCTACTTTTAATCTTTTGACCCAGACCTGTTATTACCCCGCAAAGCTTATTTTTTTCAATCCACAAGTTTTTTACCATTTCTTGGTAAAAATCAAGATTTGGTGTGGCTTCTAGTACTTCACGCCAATATTGGGCAAAAAGAGCTCGGTCGTTTTGAGCTCTAGGGCTCCACATTGCTGGTCCTTTGGAAAGGTTAAGCATCTTAAATTGGATTGAGGACTTGTCTGTGACTATTCCACTGTAACCTCCAATAGCATCAATCTCTCTCACAATTTGGCCTTTAGCTATACCACCCATAGCGGGATTACAAGACATTTGGCCTATGGTTTGAAGGTTCATGGTGACGAGAAGGGTTTTTGCCCCAAGGTTCGCTGAAGCCGCTGCTGCTTCGCTTCCAGCATGACCGCCACCAACCACTATTACATCGTATTCTTGACTAAACATATGAAAGTTTCACGTGGAACATTTGTGCAAATATAATTTATTTATGAGTTGTTTTAAAAAAGGATATTGCGCCGTCTTCTTTTCTTCTCATAACGGCTTGCTCTTTATCGGTTTTATCGTTATAGCCACACAAGTGAAAAAGTGCATGACATAATACCCTAAGTGTTTCATTTTCAATGCTTTGAGACAATTCTTTTGCGTTTTTTTCTACTTCTGATTGGCAAATAAAAACCTCTGCAGACAACTCGCCTGCCTCACAATAGTCAAAGGCTAATACATCAGTTACATAATCGTGTTTGAGGAATTCGTTGTTTAAAGACTGTATTTGATCGGGCGAGACATAATTATAGTACAGGTTTTTAATTGAAAAACCTTCTTTATTTGCTAAAGACAGCAACCAATTAGAAACCTGTTTCTGGTTTTTCAACTCAAAACCTGTGTAATAAACAAACTCAATCATAGAAACAAAACTACACAATCAATTGATGAATTAATGTTTTATATTTGATAAAAATTATCTTTATCAATACTTTGAGACGAGTAAGATTTGCCCCAAGCCCTACAGGGCCCCTACATGTAGGGGGCCTGCGAACAGCACTGTTTAATTATTTATTTGCAAAAAGAACAGGCGGATCTTTTATACTTCGCATTGAAGATACCGACAAAAGAAGAGAGGTGGCTGGTGCTGAAAAGTATATTATCGATGCGTTGAATTGGTGTGGTATTTTTCCAGATGAAAGGCCTGGAACGAAAAGCGCTTTTGGGCCATACAGACAAAGTGAAAGAAATCATATTTATAGCGAAGAAATAAAGAAGCTTATTGACTCTGGTCATGCTTATTACGCTTTTGATTCAGAGGAAGAGCTCGCATCATGTAGAAGTGAGTGTGAAAAAAGAGGTGAAACATTTATTTATAATTTTGAAAGCCGTCTTGCGCTTAAAAACTCTCTTTCAATGAGCAAAGGTGAAGTTACGGGTTTGCTTAAAGAAGGCAAAGGGCATGTTGTAAGGTTTTTAGTACCTAAAAACAAAAATATTAATACAGTAGACGTAATAAGAGGTGAATCTAATATTAATTCTGGTTTATTAGACGACAAAGTCCTTATGAAAGCCGATGGCACACCCACCTATCATTTTGCTAATGTTGTTGATGATCACTTAATGAAAATTACACATGTAATTAGAGGTGAAGAATGGCTGCCATCTTTAGCCATACATTTTCTACTGTATGAAGCTTTTGGTTGGAAAAGACCTAGTTTTGCACATCTTCCTTTGATACTTAATCCTAATGGAAAGGGTAAGCTTAGCAAAAGAAGCGGTGAGAAGGGCGGTTTCCCGGTGTTTCCGATTAGATGGGAGGGAGAGACTAAACTAACAGGTTTTAAAGAATATGGAATTCTACCTGCAGGACTAGTGAATTATTTGACAACTCTTGGGTGGTCTCCTAAGGAGGGTTCGGGAATACTCTCATTAGAAGAGCTAACAAAAATGTTTCAGCTTAAGAGTGTTGTGTCTGGTGGTGCAAATTTTGATTTAGAAAAGCTTAAATGGTTTAACCACAAACACATTCAAGTGGCCAGCAACGAATTTCTTGTTGACAAGCTTCAGGCACTAAATGATTCTGCTCGAAAGACAGAAAAAAAACGGCTAACTAATGCTGTAGGAATGGTTAAAGAAAGGGCAAATACTGTTTCCGAATTGTGGGAGCTGCTTAAATATTTGTTTTTAGACCCAAAAGAGTATGATGAAAAAAGTTTGAAAAAAATCAAAAAGGATGGTCTTGATAAAATATGCTCTGAGATAATTTCACTCTGTGAAAATACAGACGATCCTGACAGCTTCGTAGACAGCTTAAAAATCTGGGGAGACAAGAACGGTTTTGGAGCAGGACAAATAATGATGACAACACGTACAATTTTGGTTGGGGGGCTAAGCGGGATAGATCTTCAAAAAATTATTTCTTTTATTGGCTTAGAAGTCGTTTCTAAACGTGTTGTGGCTTTTTCAAAAATGAATATTTAACAATATTTTAAAATAAATTTTTTTACAAAAGCGTGTCTTTTCTGTATATTGTTTTTGCGAACCAAAAATTTTTTAAAATGTTATTTTATACAATTGTACTGCCCCTTGGGCTTTTATTATTATTCTTTACTTTCTTTATTGTTAAACAACAGTCTGCGGCTGTTGTTGAAAGGTTTGGGAAGTTTGTAAACGTAAGACAGTCTGGCCTCCAGCTAAAAATTCCCCTTGTTGATAATGTTGCAGGAAGACTTAGCTTAAGAATTCAGCAATTAGACGTTGTTGTAGAGACAAAAACAAAAGATGATGTTTTTGTAAAACTTAAAGTTTCTGTCCAGTTTAAAGTTATAAAGGAAAAGGTGTATGATGCCTTTTATAAGCTTGATAACCCCGCGGACCAAATTACGAGCTTTATTTTTGACGTTGTTCGTGCAGAGGTTCCAAAACTTATCCTTGATGACGTGTTTCTTAAAAAAGATGATATCGCCATTGCGGTTAAGTCTGAGCTTCAAGAAGCAATGACTGAATATGGTTTTCAAATAATTAAAACCCTTGTGACCGACATTGATCCAGACGCTCAGGTTAAAGAATCAATGAACAGAATTAATGCATCGGAAAGAGAAAAGGTTGCTGCACAGTTTGAAGGAGAAGCACAGAAAATTTTAATTGTTGAAAAAGCAAAAGCTGAAGCTGAAAGCAAAAGACTTCAGGGTCAGGGTATTGCCGACCAAAGACGTGAAATCGCAAGAGGTCTTGAAGACTCTGTCAAAGTTCTAAATGGAGTGGATATAAACTCTCAGGAAGCATCTGCGCTTATTGTTGTAACACAACACTACGACACACTTCAGTCTGTTGGTGCTGAGGCAAACAGTAATTTAATATTGATGCCCAACTCCCCGCAAGCAGGTTCAGAAATGCTGAATAACATGGTGGCTTCCTTTACGGCAAGTAATCAAATAGGGGAAGAGATGAAAAAGGCACGAATGCAACAAAAAGGCAAGGAATCTAAATAGGTTTTTACTGTTTCCAAGAGTCTCTGAGGCCGACGGTTTTATTAAAGATAATATCGTCGGCTTCACTTTTTTTATCTACCGTGAAATATCCTTTTCTTTGAAATTGAAAGGTGTCGCCTATAGTAGCTGACTTTAATGATGGCTCTGATTTTGCTCTTATAGTCTGGAGCGATTCAGGGTTTATGTCTTTTAGAAAATCTCCTTCATTTTTGATGCCTGGGGTTTCATCTTTGAAAAGCCTATCATAGCTTTTTACGGTTATGTCTACGCTCTCTTTTTGTGTAACCCAGTGAAGTGTTCCTTTCACTTTTCTTAAACTTTGTTCTGTGCCAGAGCCACTCTTGCTTTCAGGGTCATATTCACAAATCACCTCTAGAATGTTTCCCTCTTTATCTTTTTTAACACCTACACCTTTTATTATGTATGCGCTTTTTAGTCTTACCTCTTTTCCTATAGTTAACCTAAAAAACTTTCTGCCTGCTTCTTCTCTAAAGTCTTCTCTTTCTATATATAAGTGTTTGCCAAAAGGTAATTGTCTTTTGTCGTTAGAGTCCTTCTCTGGATTATTTTCAGAGTATAGTATTTCTCTTTTGTCTTCTGGGTAGTTTGATATAGTAAGCTTAATGGGGTCTAGAACAACCATCTTTCTGTCGGCTTCTTTATTTAAGTCTTCCCTGACGCAAAACTCTAGCAATGAAAAATCAATTACATTTTCTCTCTTAGCAACACCAACTTTATTAATAAATTCCCTTATTGACCTTGGAGTATAACCTCTTCTTCTAAGGCCTGAGATTGTTGGCATTCGGGGATCATCCCATCCATCTACAAGCTTTTTTTCAACAAGCACAGAAAGCTTTCTTTTGCTCATTATTGTATAGCTTAAATTAAGTCTTGCAAACTCTCTTTGCTTTGGAAAAACTGGAAATGTATTTGTATTTGTTTTTAAGACTTCAATAAACCAATCATATAAATCTCTGTGAGGCTTAAACTCTAAAGAGCAAAGAGAGTGAGAAACCTGCTCTATATAATCACATTGGCCGTGAGCCCAATCGTACATTGGGTATATTTTCCAGTCGAATCCGGTTCTGTGGTGAGGTTTGTCCAAAACTCTGTATATAATTGGGTCTCTCATCAGCATGTTGGGGTGGGCCATATCAATTTTTGCTCTAAGCACATGTACACCCTCTTTATGATGTCCATTTTTCATTTCCTCAAAAATTTTTTGAGTTTCTTCTACGGGTCTATTTCTAAAAGGGCTGTTTTTGCCTGATGATGTGGGTGTTCCTTTTTGTTCCGCCATCTCATCGGAGGTTTGAGAGTCGATATATGCTTTTCCGTTGTCGATTAAAAAAAGGGCCCACTCATATAGTTGTTGGAAATTATCGGAAGAGTATGTTTCTTCAGTCCAGTTATAACCAAGCCATTTAATATCTTCTTTTATAGCTTTTACATACTCAGTTTCTTCATTTTCAGGATTGGTGTCGTCAAACCTAAGATTAACTGGGGCGCTGTATTTTTGTCCAAGGCCGAAATTTAAGGCTATTGCTTTAGCGTGGCCGATGTGTAAAAAGCCATTTGGTTCAGGTGGAAACCTAAATTTTAACTTTTGGTAGTCAAACCCAGATGCTAAATCCTCTTTAATAATTTGCTCGATAAAATTTTCTGGTTTGCTTTCCACAATAGTTTGTTTTTAATAAGTTTACAAAGTTATCAAAAGAATAATAAATGAAGGCTACAGTTAAAGTTGAAAATCTTAAAATATATGCGTTTCATGGTTGTATGGAAGAAGAAAAAGTAATCGGAAGCGACTATATTGTCAATATTTGTGCGACATGTAGTGTCGGAAAAAAAGCGTTTGAGGATGAGATTGAGGGTACTGTTGATTATGCGGATTTAGCAAGGATAGTAAAAAGAGAGATGTATATTAGGTCAAAACTTCTCGAAGCTGTTGTGAATAGAATTATTAATTGCTGCTTCGATGAAATCTCTGTCTTAGATCAAATTTCTGTAACAGTTTCTAAACTTAACCCGCCAATTAATGCAGATGTTGATTCTGTTTCTGTTTCAATAGATAAAAAGAGAGGTGACAATTAAATAAAAAATTTATCATAAATTTGCCCACTCTACTAATTTGGCGCCTTGGCCGAGTGGCTAGGCAGAGGTCTGCAAAACCTTGTACGGCGGTTCGAATCCGCCAGGCGCCTCAGCAAAAAACCCCATCGATTATGAAGGGGTTTTTAAAGTTTTATGAAAAAGAATTTATTCAGACATCATTGACTCTGCAACTTCTAGCTCCTTAAGCATTGCGCTGGTGTCGTTTCTCAATATTGATCTTCGAATTTTATTGTCATCACCCCACACATATGAGATTTGTGTTGGAACCTCTACAGCAACACCGCTTGCTTTTCCAACTCCTGTCCACAAAAAGAAAGCCCTACTTACCGAAGCAAACTCATAGGTTGTTGTTTCAACCCATGCTGTTCTTCCTTCGTCTCCCCAAACGCACTTTATGTTGTCGAACATTTCATGGTGAGAAGCTACGAGCGCTAGATTTTCGGCAATAGGTATAGAGTCTGTACTGTTGGAAAACACATAAGCGTCCTCTGCGTAGATATCTGCAATACCTTGCATATCATTTGCCATATAGGCATCAAAAACTGCAAGTATCGCTTTAGATTTTTCATCTTCAAACTCAACTGTTGGTCCTTGATAGCAAGAAAACACAACAGAAAGAGTTAGTATAGTAAAAATTAATTTTTTCATTTAATAAATGTTATTGGTTAGTGACTTAAAGATACTTAATTATTTGGTTTTCGGCGTAATGGTTGGGTTATTAAGCCCCTTTTAATATCAAAACAATCCCCGAAACGACAAGAATTAAAGAAACTATTGAGTTTACAATAACTATTCCTTTTCCTGTCAATAAACTTTTGAATCTATTAGCAACTAAGATTTTGAGCAGGTCTGTTATAAAATATGACAGCAAGACAATTGAAAAAAATAGAACAAAAGTTGTAAATGATTTTCCGCTTGCAGGGGAGGAAACAATAGTGACACCGCCCCAAAAAATAAACACTCCCACATTCAAAATATTGATTGCAAAACCTTTGGCCGCCAATCCGAAATAATTTTCTTTTGATTCTTGAATATCTAAATTATCTTTGTTTTTCTTTGCTCGATTTATCCACGAAAAGAGGCCATATAAGAGAAGAATTGTTCCTCCTAAAACAAACAACCCTTGCTTATTTTGTTCGTCTTCTAAAAGCTGAAAACTTCCTAAATAACATACACCTAAAAAGCACACATCAGCAAAAATAACACCTAGATCAAATGCTACTGCAGCTTTAAACCCTTTAGTTATACTAGTTTCAAGAAGGACCCAAAATACTGGACCCATAATAAACGCAGTAAAAAAACCTACAGTAATTGGGGTTAAAACGTTAAAATCCACTATTGATCGTAAAGATAGTTAACAACTCCTCCAACGGAGATGGTTTCTGTTATTTTATCTGTTTGTTCGTGAACATTGATAATTCCGCCTAGTTTACTATTGGCTTCAAGTTCTTTGATTGCTGAAACATTAAGCACCCCTCCGGTTGTAGCGCTTGCATATGTTTCTGTTGTTATTAGTTTTTCTGCGTTTATCTCAGCCCCCGTTGATACTGAGCTGTCATGATACTCAGCTCTTCCAGAGACATTAATATTTGCCCCAGTTGCAGCGGTTGTGTTAAAGGTGTTTAGGTTGATAAGCATATTTTGAGTAGACCCTGTGTTGGCTTTAATGTTTAGGTCTGCTTGCTTTATGGTGTCTTTAGAGAAAACATTTGAACCCTCATGAGAAATTATATTATAAATTGTTTTATAAAAAAGTTTAACCTTTGTTCGGTCTCCAGAAAACCTTCTTTCTAAATTTAACCTTATTTTTAGATCCCCATTCTTATTTTTAACAACTACAAAACTGGTGTTCTTTCCTGTAATTTCTACTTTGTTTTCTTGTGATTTTACAAGCTCAAGATTTATTCCGTCGTAGACTGCAACTTTAGAAAACTCCCCTAAATCTCTGTCTATTTTAATCTGGGAAAGGGTTGGAATTGTAAAAAGTAATAATATATAAATAGTATTTTTCATGTCTTAAAATTATTAAATAATTATAAAATCTAGATGCTTTTTTATTAAATCTGCATTTTTAACCTCAACCTTAATACTATCACCTAGTTGAAATTTATTCTTATTTTTCTTTCCAATCAAGGATGCTTCTTCGCTGCTATAGTAATACCTGTCATCCTTAATATCCTTAACGTGTACCATTCCCTCGCACTTGTTTTCTTCTAATTCGACATATATACCCCAGTCTGAAACACCTGAAATGATTCCGCTGAAGCTCTCACCAATTTTATTCTGCATAAATTTTATTTGCATAAATTTTATTGAATCTCTTTCTGCTTTTACTGCATTATTTTCTTGCTCTGAGCAGTGTGTGGCCTTTTTTTGTAGATTCTTATCCATCTCACCATAATTTTTGTCTAATATGTCTTGTAGTAACCTATGAACTAGTACATCAGGATATCTTCTTATTGGGGAAGTAAAATGGGTATAGTTTACAAAAGCTAATCCATAGTGTCCTATATTATTAGTGGAATATTCTGCTTTACTCATACTTCTAAGAGCTAAAGATTCAATAAGGTTTTGCTCTTCCTTACCTCTAATTTGTTCTAGTAGTTTGTTTAAGGATTTTGATATTCCTTTAGAGCTGGTCAGATCTAGCGTATATCCAAAACTTTTAACAATGTGCTTTAAGGATTTTAATTTTTCATTGTCAGGGAGATCATGTACTCTATAAATATATTTTTGCTTCTTAATTTGACTGAAAAGTTCCGCAACTTTCTTATTTGCAATTAACATAAATTCTTCAATAAGCTTATTCGCATCTTTAGATTCTTTTGTAAAAACCCCTACAGGCTCTTTTTTTTCGTTTAACCTAAAATAAACTTCTTTTTTATTAAAATTGATTGACCCTTTGTTTTCTCTTTTTCTTCTTGTTTCCTTAGCTATTTCATCCATTATCAAGATAGCTTCAACAATATCATTATCAACACTATAACTCTTTTCTGTTAGTGAGTTTTCCTTGCTTATTTTATTTTTTTTTGTTTCAATAATTTCTTGAGCTTCCTGATAGGAAAATCTGTGGTTACTTTTTATAATGGTTCTCCCAAACCAGTGTTCCTTTATATTACCTTTTTTATCTACAATTATTGTGATTGAAAAAGTTAGCTTTTCTTCATTTGGCCTTAAAGAACATACTTTGTTTGATAATTTCTCTGGTAACATTGGAATTACCCTATCTACCAAATATATTGAGGTTGCTCTGTCGTATGCTTCTTTGTCTAATAACGTCCCTTTTTTTACATAATGTGAGACGTCAGCAATGTGAATTCCTATTTCATAGTTTCCTTCATCAATTTTTTTAAATGATAGGGCATCGTCAAAATCTTTTGCATCTACCGGATCAATAGTGAAGGTTAGTGTGTTTCTATAATCCCTTCTTTTTTTTATCTCTTCATTTGAGATTTTCTCACTTATACTTTTAGTATATTCTAATACTTCTGAAGGAAAAGATAAGTTGATATTATTTTGGGTTAAAATTGAATCAATTTCCGTTTCATGTTCACCCGGTTTGCCTAAAACTTTTATAATTTTTCCAATAGGTGAAAGGTCTTGTTTTTTCCATTCCAATATTTTTACAAGAACCTTGTCTCCATCCTCTGCTTTTCCAATATTATTATTTGGGATAAATATATCTGAGTGAATCTTTCTATCGTCTATGATGGTAAAAGCAAAATTCTTATTGATTTGAATAATACCTACATACTCATTTATTTCCCTTTTTATCAAAGAAATAATATTGCCCGTGTAAAATCCTTTTCTTTTTCTACTAAGTATTTCAAACTCTACTAAATCGCCATGTAAAAAATTTATAATAGAATTCTTAAGTTTAATGATGTGATTAATTTTATCACATTCAATTATTGGATCTCTTTTATTAGAAAAGTTAATTGTTCCTTCAAAGTATTTTTTACTACTTTTTTTTCTATCGTAGTTTTTCATCTATTACAAAAGTATAACTAAAATTACTATGGAATATTTAATGATTTTTAACTTATAAACATTTAATATTATAATTATTATAAATTTTAAAATAGATTGATTATATATTATAGCGTGTTAGTATATACTATAACTTTTTACGAGAAATTTGTTTTTAATATTATTAAGAATATATTAATATTTAATAAACATAATAATTATAGTTAAATATTTATTTATCAATATCTTAAATAGTATATTAACAATGACAATAAAATTAAATATTTAAGAAAACTTAAAAAATAAAACTTATATAATTTTTAAAAAATAGCTGAAGAGCTTTGATAACTTTTAAACTAAAAATGACAACTATATACAAAACACAATAAAAAAGAAGAAAGTATATTTTATTAATCAATATAAACAACTAACAAACAAGTTATGAATATATCAATAGGAAATGATCACGCTGGAGTTGACTATAAAAATTATATAATAGAAAGTTTAAATGATACATATGAAGTAAAAAATCATGGAACAGACGCAGAAAGTAGTGTTGATTACCCAGATTTTGCACACCCCGTTGCAAAAGATGTTGATAATAATAAGAGTGATATAGGAATATTAATTTGTGGAAGCGGAAATGGCGTCGCAATGGCAGCAAACAAACACAAAAAAGTCAGAGCTGCAGTATGTTGGAATGAGGAGTTAGCTACCTTAGCTAAACAACATAATAATGCCAATATAGTTTGCATTCCAGCTAGATTTATTTCAAAAGAAGAAGCTTTACAGATTGTAAAAGCTTTTATTAAAATTGAATTTGAGGGAGGACGACACGAAAGAAGAGTCAATAAAATATAAATGATAGTAACTAAAATATTTTCTGAATTAGATAAAGAAGAGCTTTATCAGATATTGAGATTAAGGTCAGAAGTTTTTGTAGTAGAGCAGGATTGTGTATATCAAGATATAGATAATAAAGACCAGATAGCAATACACTTATTTTACAAGAAAGAGGAAAAAATAATAGGATACACTAGAATATTTAAAAAAGGAGATTATTATGAAAATCCTAGTATTGGAAGAGTGGTGGTTTCAAAAAATAAAAGAGGTAAAGATTTAGGCAAGGAAATAATGTTAGAATCAATGAAATATATTAAGAATAACATAAAAGGTGAAAAAATAGAGCTTTCCGCACAAGTGTACTTAGATAACTTTTATAAGGATTTAGGATTTTATTCAAAAGGGGAAGAATATTTAGAGGATGGAATTCCACACCAAAGAATGTTTTTTAATTTAGTCTGATAAAATCAAAATTTCCACACGCCTGTCCTTATCTTCACTTCCCCCCAAAGGAAATTTATGAGCCATACCTTCATAAGACATTCTAGATTTTTTAATTCCTTTTTTTAATAAATAATCATAAACATATTTTGCCCTTGCAATAGAAAGATTTCTTTTATTTGTTTTACGATCAACAGCGTCAAGTGGACCTTCGGTACAACAAACATGACCTTGAATAATAAAAGAAAAAGTTTCTTTTTTTAAGGCTTCAGCAACATCGTCTAATGTTTTCTTAGAACGCCTTGTTAAGTAACTGTATCCTGTTATGAACAATACATTTTCAAGTATAATTTTATTTTTTTGTTTTTCTAACTCTCCTGTTATTTCTTCATTTTTTTCAGGGTAGCTTATTACAATATCAACCCTTCTGTTCAAGGCTCTAATTATTGACGGATCAGTTTCATCTACAATATTTAAAAGAAGTTCTCCACGTCCATCAACTGATGAAATCTTTTCTGGAAAAAAAGAGGCTTGACCAAATATTTCTTTTATTGCATTAGCTCTGTTTTGAGATAATTTCAAATTATAATTATTACTACCTCTATCATCACAAAAACCATAAATTTCAATTTTTAAAACTTCTTCTTTTGAGTTTGAGGACAGAAATTTTTGAAGCCTTGTTGTTTCTGTTTCTGTAAGTTTATAAACACCAGTATCAAAATATACAGAATGTTCAATATTAAATTGAGAGTACATATTATATACGAGAAGAAAACAAATAAGCAGATAAAAATTTTTCAAGACAATACTTTTTTTCTAAAGGATAAAAGTAGTGATTTCATGCATTCCTCTACCTTAGTAAAATGAACTTTTTCTGAACCAAAGTACACAAACACAAAATTGTAACCAGCATCTGAATCAATTAAATTTTTAGCATTTATTCTGAAAGACTCCTTCATTAACCTTTTTAATCTGTTCCTAGTTGATGCAAGCTTATGAGATTTCTTTCCAACAGAAAAGGCAACTTTTAATTTTTTTTCAACGCTTTCAATGTAGTGTAGTGAGATAAAATCAGATGAGATTTTTTGACCATTTTTAAAAACATCATCAATCTCTGAAGTGCTTTTTAAAGAATTACTTTTATTTAAAGAAAAAGAAGACACACTATAAGTTTAATGAATTATTACTTCGGTTAATATCAGCCATTTCATTCTTTGGATCAATTATAATTTTAGAAATATTTTTAGAATCAATGTCTATCCAAAGCTCATAGTATGGTTTGGCCCAACTCCAAGACTTTAAAATTGTTGAAGAAGATACAGGTTTTGATCCTCGCATTTTTGTCATAGGAATATTAAAATCCATTATTTCACCAGAAATTAACTCTACTCTTAAATCAATTGGCATACCCATTTGACCAATTCGTTTTAAAACAACTCGGGTTTTATTATCAACACCGTAAATAGAATTAACAGAATAATCAATAGTCATAGTTGATTGTGCCCAATCTAGTAGATACCAATCTAATTCTAACCCTGAAACCTTCTCAGCAGACCTTATAAAATCATTCGGTTTAGGATGTTTAAAAGACCAATCATCAAAATATTTTTTAAGTGTCTTATCAAAATTTTCTTTTCCTATAACATACTGGAGTTGTGATAAAAATATAGATCCTTTGTCATAAGCTGACATCCCGTAACCACTATTGTATCTAAATCTGTCTGCATGTGTTGTCATCGGTTCTTCAAGGCCTGTTGCAACCCACTTAAAATAATCTTTGTACGCTCCGGCATTTGGGAGAGCCTTTCCTTCATTTAGAACAACATTCAGAGCTACATCATCAATATAGCTTGTAAACCCTTCATCCATCCACGAATGTTTAGACTCGTTTGTAGCCATTAAAAACTGAAACCATGTATGCGCAATTTCATGTGAGGTAACTGAATAAAGGCTTCTCAAAGTAGGATGTCCAACACCATCAATGAACGTACACATAGCATATTCCATACCTCCATCACCGGCCATAATTACAGAGTATTGATCGTAGGGGTATTTACCAATTGTTTCGCTAAAGAAGGTTAAAAAATTTGCAGAATTTTCTTGAAATTCTTTCCAGAGATTTATGAATTCAGAATCACTCTTATAAAAGAAATGCATCCTAGGACCATTTTCAATATCAATAAAGTCATGTGTAAAATTATTATCCGCAGCCCAGCTAAAATCATGAACATCTGGCGCAACGAATCGCCAAGAAATTTTATTTTCATGAACTACACCTTCTTTTAAAGGAGCATATCCGTGCCCAATTAATTCAGGGTTTTGTAGGTACCCAGAGCCCGCAACTGTGTAGTCTTTATCTATATTTATGGTAACATCAAAATCTCCCCATATTCCGTAAAACTCCCTGCCTATGTATGGATTGGCATGCCAACCTTCATCATCGTATTGGCAAAGCTTTGGATACCACTGTGACATTGAAAAAGCAACATTGTCTTCACTATTTTTCCCAGAGCGCCTGATCATTGCAGGGGTTTGTACAAAAAATTCCATTTCTAAAGTTGTGCTTTCACCAGGCTTTAAAGGTTTTTCTAAAAGAACCTCCAAAATAGTTTCTTCCATTGTAAAATCAACCGGAACACTGTCTTGTTTCAACGATTTAATTTGAACATCACCCCAATCTTCTTTTGGCAAAGACAGAAGTTTTTCAGACATGGTCCTTGAATCATCAATTGAATATCTTGAGTTTTGTTCTAGATCAGTTCCGGGCTTAAAAGCATTAAAATAGAGATGATAAAAAACTTTAGTTAATACGTCAGGCGAGTTGTTTGTATAGACCAGCTGTTGCTCGCCATTGTAGGTGTGGTCCTTAACATTTACATCAATTTCCATTGTGTAGTCCACATGCTGCTGCCAATAACTGCTTTGAGAAAAACTAAAACTACAGCAGAAAAGAAAAAGAAGAAGAATTTGATTTCGCATTACTTTTTATTTTGATTGGCCTGCTCTATAAGTGCGGGAATTAATTTTTCAAACTCTGACATTTGAGATTCTAATGAAGAGGTCTCGCTTTCGAGTTCTTTAAGTGCATTGATAAGTACGGGCACAAGAGCCTGATAATTCACAGCGAGCATTCCATTGTTATCTTCACTGACAAGCTCTGGAAATACTTTTTGCACTTCTTGTGCAAGGAGTCCAATCTTTTGTTTTTGCTCTACATCATTTTTCATGGTATAGCTTTTTGCCTCTAGTTGCAAAAGACTAATGAGTGTAGGTCCAAGAGCTACAATATTAGATTTAAGTCTAGCATCTGAGGAGATGGTAACATCACCCGCTACCGTTAGAGACCCACTTGCAAGGGTCATCAAATCACTGTCTGAACTATGACCAATGGTGGTTCCATCAATCACTACAGAATCCACTGTTAGTGAGCCCGCAGTAGTGGCACCACTAGTTGTTAAACTAGTGGCAGTCGTCAGATTATCAGGGTTAATAACGATAATCCCGTAAGGGGCCCATACACGCACATGCCCTGAATATGATCCATTTCCATCACTATTAGGAGCCCCAATGGCTACATGCGACCCGTCACTATCGATCGACACAGAATATCCTGAGTAGTCAATAGCAGCCTCCCCATCAATATCATTTCCTACTTGAGTCCA
>CABZJM010000015.1 GCA_902526075.1 uncultured Bacteroidota bacterium | reverse complement strand
TCCTAAAAAAGCTCAGGCTCAATCAGTCCCTCCAGGACCTCCAGGCTGGGATTAATAAAGTCTTTTTCTAAATAATAAATAGCTCTTATTCTCATTAGGATAAGAGCTATTATTGTTTTATGGCATATCATTTGATGCTTATTTCATATGAGAAAAACCTTGAGTTCATTAATCATACTTTTTTTTATATCATTTTTTTCATGTTCAGAAAAAACCGATAAAAATATTCAAGTTGTTGATTTTGATGAATTTTATAGTAAAATAGATCTTTCATCAGATGATACTTATGTCATAAACTTTTGGGCTACATGGTGCTCTCCTTGTGTAAAAGAGCTTCCATATTTTGAATCGGTCAATAATGAATATGCTGATAAAAATGTTAAAGTTATACTTGTAAGTTTAGACTTCCCATCTCAAATTGAATCAAAGTTAAAACCGTACATTAGAAGGAATAAGATAAAATCAAATGTGATACTTTTGGATGATTCAAAGATGAATAAATGGGTGCCTAGAGTTTCTGAAAAATGGGACGGAGGTATTCCCGCAACATTAATAGTCAATTCATCAAATTATAATTTTTATCCTAGTTCTTTCGAAAAAGAAGAACTGGTTGCCGAAATTCTCAAAGCAATAGATTAGATATATATTTTATCATCAACTTATATGGATTTAGATCAATCTTCCTGGGAAAAACAAGCCTTATCTGACAAAAAAGCAATTGTCCTTGATGTTCGAACTCCTGAAGAATTTGAAATTTCAAGAATTCCGAATTCAAAAAACATAGATTTTTATAACCCACAAAATTTCATGTTAGAGATTGAAAAATTGGATAGAGATAATAAATATTATGTTTATTGTAGAACCGGTGTTAGAAGTGCTAATTCATGTGCATTGATGAAAGAATTGGGATTTAAAAACACCTTTAATTTAGTTGGCGGTATTGTAGAGTGGAAAGGAAAATTAATTAATTAGACTATGAATAGAATTATTATTTTATTACTGATTTTCATTTTTTCATGCGAACTTCTAAACTCGCCTAAGATTAATATAATTTCTGAATCTGATTTTATCGAGCTGCAGGATTTAGACTATACTCTAATTGATGTAAGAACGCAAGACGAGTTCGATTTAGGCCATATTGATAGTGCAATTAATTTAGACTTTTACTCCGATACATTTCAAAATGATATTTTATCCATTCCCAAAAATGAAAAAATTATTCTTTATTGCAGAACAAATAACAGAAGTACTAAAACTGCAAATATTTTAAAAGAAAATGGTTTTAAAGAAATATCAGTTTTAGAAGGTGGAATAACCGAATGGGTTAAAAAGGGAAATAATATAAATTATACAACCTACTCTGATTAATTTAACCAAAGTGGTGTAGGGTATATCCCTTGTTTACTATAGGAATTTAGCCTTTCAACACTATTGTCTTTATCTTCTTGGTAAGTAACACCAAACCATTCTGAATCAGAGTCTATTGCATCAATAGAGATTATGTTTTTAGTAAGTAGTTGTTGTGCAGCAAATGGAAGATAAATTTCACTTTTTGTAATATCATCTAAATTTTTAATTTCATCAGAAATATAATCCTCTAGATATTTGAAGAAATTCGATCTGCAAAGCCAAAAATTCATAGAAACAAAATCGTTTTCATTTAGTATATTGCCGCTTTCGTGATCTTTGATTATATTATCATTTTTTTCAATCTTTAAATGTTCAATTATTGACAGAAGTTTTCCCTCTGAAACCTTACACACACCTCTTGAAACAGAACCAAATTTAGATAGGGTATTTTTTAATCTATAGCTGACCAGTCCATAATTACTTTGATCATTAGAGCTTTTAAAAAATTTACTAGCATTTTTAAATGCATTAGGTCCGTAATAATCATCAGCGTTAATTATTGCAAAATCAGTGGTGATATAATTTTTAGCGCACCAAACGGCATGGGCGGTTCCCCAAGGCTTTTGTCTATTTGCATCTGCAGTTATATTATATGGGAGATTATTAATTTCTTGAACAACAATATCTATTTTGATTGAGTTGTCAATTTTATCTCTTAAATACTCATACAAAAAGTCTTTATTATCCTTCTTAGTAATCAGTAATATATGATTAAATCCACTTTTAATTGCATCATAAATACTAAATTCCATTAAGAACTCACCTTTGGGTCCTAATTCGTCAAACTGTTTAAGTTTTCCATATCTACTACCGCTACCGGCAGCCATTATGAGTAATACCATTATTATAAGATTTTGTTAATCATTTTTACGGCTTCTTTATTATCATTATACGTTAAATCATAAAATGAACTTGATTTCGCCCAATTAATGAACGCCTTAGCATCTTTAATATCTCGTGAAATCCAAGAATCAGGTAAAATTTTTTCTAGTGCTTTACCCTTATTTATTAATTTGATTTCATTTTTTAAATCACTACCAAATTTAACATTTAAAATAGTTTTACAATTACTTTTAAGTATCGATTTACCGTTATAATCAGGTAAATATTTTACATTACCCTTAATATCATTTATATAATATTCATTTAATTCTGAAAATGATTTATATAATTTTTTTGCCTCGTTGTAAAAGCCTTCTTTAATTGAAATTGCAGAGGGAAAATTATAATGGATTCCCTTGTCATCCATTGGACTAAAGTCGTCAGCAATAAGTGTGAAATTATCAGAAATTAATATTGCACTTAATGAGCTTTTACCGCTTCCTGAATCACCCGTCAACATCAAACAACTGTTTTCTTTACATAGGCTTGAGCCATGAAAAACTGCTGTCCAATCTGAATCATTCATTCCATGAAAAAATGATGTTAATTCCATTGATACCTTCCCTTGAAATTCATGCATTTTTTCTTTACCCCAACTACCTAAAAATTTTTCGTTTTTGAAAAGATTGATTTTTTTATTTTTTTCAACAATTTTATATGTTGTTTCTTCATTTTTATTACATTTTAAATGTTCAAACTTTGGGTCAATCAACGATTTAAGTCTTTCATCACTATACTCTATTTTTACAATCCTTTCATTAAACTTGAATTTACTCTTATGAATGTATTCATCTGCAATTAAAATTGACGGTTGAGAATTTATATTTTCATATTCAGTATTACACTCCTCTAACAAGTTTTTTATATTATCACTTACTGGTTTTAATTTTTCTGAGTTTATTTTATTTTGTTCTAATAACGATATTTTAATTGGGAATTTATCAGTGTCAATTCTATTTAAAATTAAATTATTTAATAAATCATTAACCACTATGTATTTGTTTGATTTTTCAAACCACATGATGTGTGTATTAACATCAATTTGTTCAGAGATATATTCAGAGAAATCAGAATTCATTCTTAAATTAATAAATAAAAAAAACCCTCACAAGGAGGGTTTTTTTATAATAATATTAAATACATATTACTTCCCTTTAAGGAATGGAAGTCCAGTTTTTGTATTTTCAACTACAGTTTTACCTGCAGGAAGATCACAAGCACCAGCTTTAGCTTCTTTTGCAAAGTAATAAATAGTTTGGTTTCTTCCTCCTTTTAATACTACGTCTTTTGAGTGTAGGAAGTAAGTTTTTCCTTTACTGTTTTGGTGTGAATAACCCATGTCTTTTAGTTTTTAAATTATTAATACTTAAATATAGGTTTTTTTTTTACAAAAAAGAAGATTTTACTCATATAAATCTCAATTTTATTAACAATTATAAGAAAAATGCGATTTTTTTTCTTCTCTGTTAACAATTTTAAAAATGTTTTATGAATTTAGTTTTTTGCCAAATTATAAAAACTCTCGACGCGATTTTTGGCATTTTCGGAAATATCCTTCCAGAACAGGTTTACATCTCCAAAATGATAATTGTTTATTAGTTTGAGAAGGAAATTGCCTTTTATACTTTTGGGTACAGATGACCATAATAATCCATCGTATATCCGAATATAAACAGAATTTGAATATATTTCCTCATCATAGAAGAATAGCCCCATATGTTCATCTATTGAACTTTCTCTTGATTCATCCCATTTTATAGGGTTTGTGACGTATTGATTTTTTTTCCATGAAAAATGGGCAGGATGTTTGCCTTTTTTTGGTTTCTTGTTCATTCTGAAGGTATTCCATGACAAATATCCCTTAATATCATCTGGTTTTTTGAGTGCATGAATAGTGTTAAATTCATCAATATCAACTCTGGTTCCAGGGATATATGCTGCAATAAGTTGATTTTGAAGTTCTTTTCCATCAAAAAACTCTTTTAGGAGTGTTTTACAATGATGTGCGCCTTGACTGTGTCCTGCAATGATAATAGGTCTTCCATTATTGAAATTGCGTAAATAAAAAATAAATGCTCTTCTTATATCATTATATGCTATTTCTCCAGCCTTTGTACCTCCATTGGAGGTATAGGGTTCAAAAAATGATCTGTAATGAACTTGACGATATAGGGGACTATATATTTTGCCCGCATTTGCCCATGCAGAAGCTTGATATCTAATAGCAACGTTTCTAACAATATTATTTTGATTATTATCATGAATATCAGAATTCCAAGAATTGTTTTTTTTGTTAGTTAAAAGAGTTGGATAAATGTAGAAAACATCTGCTTTTAAATTTTTCTTTTCGTTATTATAAAATTTATCGATTATTGTATCATTTTTATCTGGATGGGCAGCCCAACTATTGAGTTCGCTGTAGTTTGGACTCTTGGGAGCCTCAGAATATTTGAATTCCTTTGTTACATATTTTGACTTACAGCCGACTAGTGTTAATATTAATAAAAGACTAACGATTCTGGTTAATTGCATAATTATTTTGGTCATCAATTAATTGTCAAATTATAATTATTTAAACAATAGATTTATAATTATATTTGAAATGACAATAATTATACCATCATGTTATTAAGGTTTACTGTATTTTTTGTTTTCATTTTCAGCTTTTCATTTTCACAGTCTGTAAGAATTAATGAAGTTGCTGCATCTAATTCAATTTTTCAAGACGAAGACGGAGATACCCCTGACTGGATTGAATTGTATAATTATGGGACAGATGAAATATCTCTAAATAATTGGAGCTTGACAGATATTCTGGATGATAATAACCCTTGGACATTCCCTGATATTACAATTAACGCTGATGAATATCTTCTAATATGGGCATCAGATAAAGATAGATCAGGAATCACATATGCCAGAACATTAATAAATGAAGGTGATTCATTCAGATATGAAATCCCAAATGATAATACTGAAACAAATTGGATGAGCCCAGATTTTGATGATGATGAGTGGAGTATAGGTAATTCTGGTTTTGGTTATGCTGATGATGATGACAATACATATATAGCTGCTGGAACATTAGCGGTTTATTTAAGAAAATCTTTTACAATAGAGGATGTCAGCGAAATTAATAGTTTAGTCCTAGATGTTGATTATGATGACGGATTTGTAGCATATATAAATGGTACAGAAGTGGCAAGAGCAAATATTAATGGAACTCCTCCAATATATAACTCAACAACTCAAATTGATCACGAGGCTCAAATGTATAGTGGTGGAATACCCGATAGATTTTTAATTAATAATTATGAGGATTTATTAGTTGACGGAATTAATATTTTTAGCATACAGGTCCATAATATTTCCAATACTTCCTCTGATATGACCATAATTCCTTTTTTATCAGCTATTTATGAAAGCGAAACTAGTGAAGGGGTAAGTCCGCCAGAAGTTCTCGGTTTTCAGGACCAGTCATTTATGCATACAGACTTTAGATTATCTTCATCCGGTGAATCTGTTTTTCTAAATGATTCGTTAGGAAATTTAGTTGATTCCATTACTTTTGGTGCACTTCCGTCAAACATTTCATATGGTGTATCCTTCGAAAATGATATTTATGTAGCATATCAAAATCCTACACCAGGAGAACAAAACGATACTCTAGAATTTTCAGGAGTTTTAGGGGTACCACTTACTTTTTCTCACGACGGAGGAAATATTGCAAGTTCTATAAATCTTGAAATTTTTGGAGATGGAACAGAAGATATGATAACTTATACCACCGATTTTACCGAACCAGACGAAAACTCGACTGTGTATACTGATCCAATTGCAATTGATGAAACAACAATAGTAAGAGCTAAAGCATATAAAGAAAACTATATTTCACTTCACTCGAATTCCAGAAATTACTTCTTTAACATTGATAGTGACCACCCTATCATTCATTTAGTAACCGATGAATACAACTTGTTTGATTACAATTATGGAATTTATGCTTATGGGCCTGAGGACTATGGAGGGTATCCATATTTTGGTGCTAATTTTTGGGAAGATTGGGAAAGACCGATTCACATTTCTTATTATGAGAATAATGTATTAGAGTTTAGTGCTAATGCTGGGATCAAAATTGCTGGCGCATATAGTAGAGGATGGGATCAAAAATCTCTCTCTTTATTCGCTAGAGGTGAGTATGGAGTAGGGGAATTCGAGCATTCATTCTTTGATAATTTAAATTATGACTCTTTTGAATCACTATTACTTAGAAACTCAGGAAATGATTGGATGCGAACAAATATGAGAGATGCTGCGATTACAAGTTTGATGGAGGGTTCCCATATTGATTTTCAAAGCTTTAAAACAGTTTCATCTTATATTAATAAAGCATATTGGGGGTTATATAATTTAAGAGAAAAGGTTAGTGAAAATATGATTGCATCAAAACATGATGTTAACGCAAATGATGTAACCATGTTAGAATTAAATGCAGAAATTGTCGACGGAGAGGATAATCAAGAGTATATACAACTTAGACAATTTATTCAGCAAAACGATTTATCTGACGATGAAAATTACAATTATGTCATTAATCAAATTGATATTGACAATTTCATGGAATATAATATAGCTCAAATTTACATGGACAATAGGGATTATCCTGGTAATAATATAAAATATTGGAAAGTGCCTGGAAGTAAGTGGAGATGGGTTTTATATGATGTCGATTTTGGATTTGCCGGACAATGGTGGTCAGACTGGGATCAAAATTATGCGTACTTTTTTGATACACTAGATTTTGTTTTATCAGGTAATCAAACTACTTGGGCTAATCCACCATGGGCTACTTTATTTATGAGAAAACTAGTTGAAAATATTGAATTCCGAAATAAGTTTATTAATCGTTATGCAGATGAAATGAATTCCAGATATCTTCCTACCAATGTTACATCACACTTTATCGATATTTATGAAAACATGTATGATGAAATGTCGAATCATATCGAAAGATGGTCAGAGAGTGAGCCATGGGTTTCAGAAGAATCTGTTTATGAGTTTGTTGATAATATGAATAATTTTGCTGTAAATAGACAGCCAGAGGCTAAGTATCACATCCTAAATCAATTTGATCTTGATTCGTATCACGAAGTGGTTTTATTTAACCAAACTCCTGACTTTGGGTTTATATATTTAAATAATAACCTAACAATCCAAGAGGATGAGTGGAGTGGGGATTATTTTGAAGATGTTCCAATTATTTTAAAAGCTATTCCTGAGTCAGGCAGTGAGTTTTCTCATTGGAGTGGCGATGTAAATTCAACAGAATTTGAAATAGAGGTCAATGTTACAGAGAACTTTGAAATTGAAGCACATTTTGTAAGTAGTTCTGGATTAAATCTTGTTATCAATGAAATAAATTACAAGTCGTCTGATAATTTTGATACTGGGGATTGGGTTGAACTTTATAATCCAAATCAAGATGATATGGATATTTCAGGTTGGATTTTAAAGGATAGTAATGATTCAAATGAATTTATTTTTCCAAACGGTACAACTATAGATGGAGATGATTATTTAGTTATTGTAAGAAATGCCGAAAATTTTTCGGAGTTTTATCCTGAAATTGATTTTTTTATTGGAGAATTTGGTTTTGGTCTTTCAGCATCTGGGGATGCGGTTAGATTATTTGATAGCGATATGATTTTACATGACGAGGTTTATTACGAATCTACATCTCCCTGGCCGCCATTATCTAACGGTGATGGTTACACATTGGAATTAATAGACCCTTCATATGATAATTTACTTCCATCAAGCTGGAGTAATATAAATTATCATGGAAGTCCTGATGCAATAAACTCAGCAACTGCATCGATCAATGATGCGGATTTATTTTTTACAAGAGTTTACCCTAATCCATTTCTTGAAACTTTATACATTTTATTAGAATTAGAAATGAGTGAGTTTGTTACAATTGATATCTTTGATTTAAAGGGAACACTTGTTAATAATATTTACTCTGGAAGAATGAATTCAGGTGTGCAAAGAATCAATAAAAATTTAGAGAAATTGACTACCGGTATTTATATCCTTAAAATAAATACAGCCTCTGGGCTGAGCCAAACTGAAAAAATCATCAAATACTAAACTGAATAATTTAGGTTTAAAAGATGTGGCCTTTCATCATTAATTTTGATTATTAGCTCACCAAACAGTGTATTTGCCCAGGCAAACCATGATCTAAAGTAATTATTTGGATCATCCTTGTCAAAAGCCTCATGCATAAAACCCGTTCCAGCATGAGTATTAACAAGCATTCTAAGGCACTTTTCTATTTCTTTATCATATTCACTGGTCATAGCTCTTAAAATGATTCCCATGGGCCATATTTTATCTTTTCCAGTGTGTGGACTTGCTTGTCCCTCGGCTGCTTTACCTTTTAAAAAATAAGGGTTATTTTCACTAAGTAAAAACTTCCTTGTATTAAGATAAACCTGGTCTTTTTTAAATTTAGAATCTAAATATGCCAATGACATTAGTGATGGTACATTCGCATCGTCCATAAACAGATTATTTCCAAAGCCGTCTATTTCGTAAGAATATATTTTTCCAAAATTCAAATGCTCTTTAATAGCATGTTTTTCTATTGCTTCATCAATTTCAATAGACATAGACATACATTTTTTAGAAAAGATTAAATCGATTTTTTCATTTGAGTATATCTCTGAGAGTTGTTGCATTGAAATCGAGGCAAAAATATTTGAAGGAATTAAAAATGGATACATAGTTGCATCATCCGATGGTCTAAACATGGAGCATATCATTCCATTTGGTTTGAAGGGTCTTCCTGTCCCAGAGAATAATGGTGCATCTACCATTGCATTACCATTTCTAATAAATCTGTATGGGGATTTACCATCTTTTCTTTGCTCGGTTAAAAAGGTGTCATAAATGAGTTTTGAAGATTTTATCCATGTTTCGTCAAAAATCGAATTATCTTCTGTAAACTTGTAATAATTATAACTCAACCTGATAACATAACAAAGGGAGTCAACCTCCCATTTCTGTTCATGAACCCCTGCTATCGGGGTTGGATTATCATTATTATGAACTGAAATCTTTGATAAATCCTTGTAAAATGAATTTGCATATGGATCTCTAATAACACACTTAGCTTGACGATTTATTAGTCCTTTTATTAGATTTTTAATTTTTTCATCTTTTTTGACTAATGGTAAATATGGCCATACTTGAGCAGTAGAATCCCTTAGCCACATAGCATCAATATCTCCTGTTATAATGAATGTGTCTGGCTTGCCGTCAATTAATTCATAATCTACAGTTGTATCAATTGTATTAGGATAGCAATTTTCAAAAATCCAAGATAGTTGTGGATCTTTGATTTTTGATTTAATAGATTTAATCTGTTCTTCAACAGCTTTGCTTGTATATGTTCTATCATTAATTGGTGGTCGATTTGAAATGTAAGTGTCAAATCTTTTATTATCACCAGTGATTGTATTCAGCCCTGATAACCCTATTCCAGCCAGGCTGATATTTTTTATAAAACTTCTTCTTTTCATAAAATTCCTCTTTTTAAATTTAATTATCTTTGGCTTTCTAAACAAATAAATAAAAATGAATAACATAGCTTTATTAATATTGAGAGTGGTCTTTGCTGGTTCAATGCTTTATGGACATGGACTAAGTAAGTTTAACAAATTGATTCAAGGGGATTTAAGTTTTGCCAACCCAATCGGTATAGGTGAGGCACCAACTTTAATTCTTGCGGTTTTTTCAGAATTTTTAGCCCCAATTTTTATTATTGTTGGATATAAAACAAAGTTTTTTAGTTTTTTTGTTGCAGCAACAATGTTTGTTGCTGCATTCATCGTACACTGGGGTGATCCGTTTGCCAGAATTGAAAAGGCTCTGCTGTTTTTGACAGTATTTGTCATATTAATGATTACCGGCCCAGGAAAATACTCAATTGACAAAAAATTTTAATATTTAGGCTTAAATATTTAACAAACAACTTATTTTTTTATTATAAATTTTATAAATATTATTGAATATTTTACATATTTGATAAAATTGAATATGTATTGTTGCTAAGAGTGAAATTAGTTTTATTTTTGTTCAAAATTGAACTAAATTGATTTCTTAAATGAATCAAAGAAATATACTATTAATATTCATGTTGTTATTTTCAACAATAACATATTCTCAGTCAATCCTTGTGAGTGGAATTGTTGTTGATGAAGGGGGGAATCCACTACCTGGGGTTACTGTTTTAATTGAGGGTACAAATAGAGGTGCATCAACTACTTTTGAAGGTACTTATGCTATAAAAGCTGATAATGAAAATCAAAATATTCAGTTCTCCTACATTGGTTTTGAAACACAGTCAATTTTAATTAGTGATCAGAAGAAAATTGATGTAATAATGATTGAAAGCCTTGAGTCTCTGGAAGAAGTACAGGTCGTGGCTTTTCAAAAGCAAAAGAAAAATAGTGTAATAGGATCAATCAACACAATAAATCCGTCCGAACTAAAAATACCAACATCTAATATTACAAATGCAATGGCAGGTAAACTGGCCGGAATGATTTCTTATCAAAGGTCTGGTGAACCCGGAGCAGATAATGCTGAATTTTTTATTAGGGGTGTTACAAGTTTTGGTTATGCCAACAACCCACTTATTTTAATTGATGGTTTAGAGGTTACTACAGATGATTTAGCTAGAATTGAACCTGATAATATCGCTAGTTTTTCTATAATGAAAGATGCAACTGCTACTTCGTTATATGGTGCTAGGGGTGCTAATGGGGTAATTTTAGTTACAACGAAAGAAGGTAAAAAGGGAAAGGCTAAAGTATCCTTTAGATATGAAAATTCAATTTCTGCCCCTTCACAAACAAATGAATTTTTGGGTGGTGTTGATTACATGAATTTGTATAATCGAGCAACAAGAACAAGGGATGCATCGGCTCCTTTAACTTATAGTATTTCTAAAATTTATGGAACTCTTAATGGTGGAGATCCAAATATTTATCCTAATGTTAATTGGTATAACGAGCTATTCAAGGATTACACTCTTAACAGAAAAGCCAACCTTAATGTAAATGGTGGTGGTGATATTGCTCAGTATTATCTCTCTGTCTCTCACAATAATGATACAGGGTTATTAAAAGTTGATCCGCTAAACAATTTCAATAATAATATTGATATCAAACGATCAAACCTGAGGGCTAACATTAATATAGATTTGACTAATACTACAAAAATTGCTGTAAAGTTCTACTCATTATTTGAAAGGTACAATGGTCCGTCAGTGTCTGCAAATGATATATTTGGATCTGTGATGCAGGCAAATCCCGCAAATTTTCCAAAATTCTTTGCCTATGAAGATAATTTAGGATACAATCACACATTGTTTGGCAATAAAGGTAATGGTGGGTTCCCTAATCCTTACGCGGACATGGTTAAGGGATTTAAGGATAGATTTACTAATACAATCTTTTCTCAAGTACAAATCGAGCAAGATCTTAAATTCATCACTGATGGCTTAAAATTTCGAGGTATGGCATCGGTTAGAACTTACACCATGAATGAAAATTCAAGAGAATATACTCCGTTTTATTATGGAATGGCAGAGGTTGAAACCGATCAAGGAATTTTAAATTACTTGTATAGAATACAAGAGGGTACAGAATTTTTAAACAATCCAAGTGTAAATAATCTAGGTACTAGTAGGTTTTATTATGAATTTGTAACAGAATATAATAGAAAATTTAATGAACTTCACGACATTGGTGGTTTACTAGTATTTAATTTTAGCGAATCACTTAATACTATCGGTGGTAATAGCGCATTTGCAACTTTACCTTCTAGAAATATGGGACTTTCTGGTAGGTTATCTTATAATTATGACTCAAGATATTTTACAGAATTTAATTTTGGTTATAATGGTTCTGAAAAATTTGCAAAGAATAATAGATTTGGATTTTTTCCGTCAATTGGTTTTGGTTGGATTTTGTCTAATGAAGATTGGTTTATTGAAACGTTACCAGATGTGAATATGTTTAAACTAAAGCTTACTCATGGTCTTGTTGGAAATGATGGAATTTCAAGTGCGGACGACAGGTTTTTCTATTTATCCGAGGTCAATCTGCAAAGTGATAGTTATGGCTACACTTGGGGTTCAGATTTTAATAATTATTATCAAGGCTATGTGATAGACAGATACTCAAATCAAAATGTAACATGGGAGGTAGCCGAAAAAACAAATTATGGTTTGGAGTTAGGATTATTTAATTCTTTAAATTTCCAAATTGATTACTTTACTGAGCACAGGTCAAAAATTTACATGTCTAGAGATTACATTCCTTCAACTATGGGATTAACCACAACCATAAGCAGTAACCTAGGGGAAGTTGATTCCAGAGGTTTTGATTTATCTATTGACTATAATAAAGCTTTTGACTCTGGACTAATTCTCTCAGGAAGAGGTAATTTTACTTATTCCACAAATGAAGTTTTAATTAACGGAGAGCCTGATTATACCTATGACTATCTAAGCAGAATTGGATATCCTGTTAATCAAGCTTGGGGTCTCATTGCTGAGCGTTTATTTATTGATCAAGCAGATATTGATAATTCTCCAGAGCAATTTAATGGATTTTCCTCCTCAGCTAATTCCTATATGCCGGGTGATATAAAGTATACAGACATAAATAATGATGGCGTTGTTAATGAACTTGATAGAGTACCAATCGGAAAACCAACAGTTCCAGAAATTGTTTATGGATTTGGTGTGTCTGCATCCTACAAGGGATATGATTTTTCTGTCTTTATGCAAGGTGTTGCTAGAACATCATTTTTTATAAACCCAAATGACATATCACCATTTGTAAATGAAAGAAATGCCTTAAATGTGATTGCCGACAATCATTGGTCTGTAAATAATCCTGATCCCAATGCTTTTTGGCCAAGACTTTCGACATATTCAATAGCTAATAATGAGCAGCAGTCAACATGGTGGCAGAGGGATGGAGATTTCTTGAGATTGAAAAATGTAGAAATCGGATACACATTTCCTGAAAGAGAAACAGGTTTATTTTCTGGTTTAAATACAAGAATTTATTTTACTGGTCTTAACCTTTTGACTTTCTCAAAATTTGATTTATGGGATACTGAGATGGGTGGTAATGGTTTAGGATACCCTCCACAAAAGGTTTATAATATTGGATTACAAGTTAATTTTTAATGAAAAATATGAATAAAAAAATTATAATTATTGGTTTACTATTTGGAATGTTCAGTTGCGATGAATACTTAGATATAGTTCCAGATCAAACTCAGCAAATTGACTTATTATTTGAAAGAAAAGAAGTTGCCTATACAGCTTTAGCAACATGTTATGCCTACTTACCCAAAAATGATGGTGTTTATACTTCATTTATGATGATGAGTGATGAGGTAACAACACCAATTGCAAAGGAAACTGATGGCATAAGAATAATGAAAGGTCAGCAATCAGCCTCTAACCCTAAATTTGGATTATGGTCAGGTTGGTCAGACCAAGGTCCTTTGTGGGAAGGAATTAGACACTGTAATGTTTTGATAGAAAACATATATAATGTAGTAGATATGACCGAGGAGGAGATGAACACCTGGGCAGCAGAAGCTAAGTTCCTTAAAGCATACTATCATTTTCTATTATTTACCTATTATGGGCCTATTCCAATAGTAGACGAAAATTTACCTATATCTGCCAGTGATACCGAGGTAAGGGTAAAAAGAAGAACAGTTGATGAATCTGTAGCGTATATTGTTGAAACTATTGATGAAGCAATTGTTCATCTACCAGTAAGGGTTCTTAGTTCTAATGATTTAGGTAGAATTGATCAAGTTATAGCAAAGGCAATTAAATCTAGGGTTCTAACCTATGCTGCTAGCCCATTATTTAATGGAAACACTGAAATGTATTCGGGCTTCGTAAACGAGGACGGAGAATATTTCTTTAACCAATCATATGATCAAAATAAGTGGGATTTAGCCAGGGATGCATCACTGGAAGCTATTACTGCTGCCCTTGAAAATGGGGTTAGTTTACACGAGTTCACCTCAGCACCCCCAAATTATGAAGATGAGTATGAGGATGAAGAATTTATACAGACATTGTATGACTTAAAGTATTCGATCGTAGATAAATGGAATTCAGAGTTAATATGGGGTAATTCTAATCCGGTCAGAGGTAATGATTGGTGGCAAATGCAGGCTGCATGTATGATGAAAGATCCAAATGCATCATCAGTAGAAGCAGCATGGCAATGGATTGCACCGACTATGAGAATTGCTGAATTATTTTATTCCCAAAATGGATTACCTATTGAAGAAGATTTAACTTACGATTATCAAAATAGATATAATGTAACGTCTGTTGGTGGATCACAAAACTTACAAGCCCAATACGGAGCAAGCACAGCCAAATTAAATTTGAATAGAGAACCAAGATTTTATTCATCTCTTGGATTTGACAGAGGCTATAACAGAACTTGGGGAAATTTGTGGCAATTGAGAATGAAAAAGGGAGAAAGTCATGGAAGAATTGCAAATTCTGATGATTACCTAATTACTGGTTATGCATTAAAAAAATTAGTACATCCAGATTCAGAAGGAGATGGCTATTCCAAAATTGTGACATATGCATGGCCAATGATAAGGCTTTCGGAGCTATATTTAAATTATGCTGAAGCGGTCAATGAGTCCTCTGGGCCAAGCTCTGATGCTTATAATGCATTGAATGCTGTTAGACAGAGAGCTGGTATCCCAAATGTTGAAGATGCATGGAGCGATCCTTCTATTTCAGCTAATGTAAATAAGCACACAAACCAAGAGGGCTTAAGAGAAATCATTAGACAAGAACGACTTATTGAATTATCTTTTGAGGGAAACAGATATAATGACCTCAGAAGGTGGAAATTAGCCGAGGAATACTTTAATTCCCCTGTGTTTGGGTGGTCAGTAGACGAAACAACAGTTAGTGGTTATTATAATATTACTCAGGTTGGTATAAGGTCATTTAACAATCCGAGGGATTACTTTCACCCAATAAGTATTAATGAAATAACAATTAATCCAAACCTGATTCAAAATCCTGGTTGGTAATAATAAAATAATATGAAAATAATTAAGATATTGGCAATTTTATTTATCTCCTTTAGCACTTTACTTGGTTGTAGGGATGATGAAAATCAAGATTCAACTCCACCTGGAAGTTTAACAATTGAAAATATAACACCAACGAACGGAGGAGGAATAATTTCATATATGTTACCAAATGATTCAGATATTTTGTTTGTAAGAGCTGAGTATACTAATTCCTTGGGAGTAGATGTTTATAGAGTATCTAGTTCACATAATAATTCAATTGAAATAGATGGCCTAAATCAGAGTACACCAATACAGATTAGACTATTTGTGGTAGATGAAAATGAAAATATGTCACAGCCAGTTGAAGTAGAATTTATTCCGCTCCCCTCATTTATATTTTTGGTTCAGGAAAGTATTTCAATCACACCTGATTTAGGGGGTGTTAAGCTAGAGTGGGAAAACATTGCTGAAAAAACTGTATATGTGCATTTACATATTGTAAATGGAGGAGATGAAGAGATTAGAATTCTGTCCTCAAACAGCGCCACTGAAAGTGTTTTTGTGAGAGGTTTAGAATCAGTAGAAATGACCTTTTTAACCAAGGTTGAAGATTTTGATGGCAACATAACTGATTTGGAGGAAAAAGCTACATTAACTCCTTTGTTTGAGGAAATGATTGATAAGTCAACCTGGACCTTAATGAGTCAATTATCTGTGAATGGTGATGCATGGGAAGGGGAGACAATAGCTTTTTGGGATGATATCGTTGATACTGCTGAAACTAATTCTGATAATAGTTATTTTATTATTTGGAGAGATCAAAATGGCGGAACTCTAGACTGGCCATTAGACATAGTGATTAATCTTAATAAAAATGTTAGAGTACACAGATTTAAAGTATGGCAGAGGGCATTTTGGTATGGCGGTCCGACGGGTGCGCCATATTATTATCAAGAGGAAAATATGAGGTCATTTGACTTATATGCCAGTAACAATTCTGTTGACTGGACATTATTAGGCCAATTTGATATTGGCGACCCAAGTGATGAGAATGGAAATATACCACAAGATTTTATCGATGCTGCAGCTGATGGGCATGATTTTGATCTTGAAGGCGTTTCGGATAAGTTTAGATATCTAAAATTTTCACTCACATCAAATTATGGAAGCGATACATATGTTCACGGTTCTGAAATAACACTTTGGGGATTGGATAATGTAGATTAATATATGAGGAATTTTTTAACAATTTTTTTCTTTTTAGCTACTAACTTAATTTACTCGCAAAATTTATCAACCCTAGGGCCTTATTTAAAAGATGATAACAGTAATAATGTTATTTTGAGAGGAATAAATTTAGGGGGATGGATGCTACAAGAGCCATATTTATTTCAGTTTACTGGAGCCGCAGATTCACAACATGAATTTAAAGAAAAACTAGTAGAGTTCATTGGTCAAGAAAACACAGATAATTTTTACAATGCTTGGTATGAAAATTTTATAACTCAAGGAGATGTTGATTCACTTGCTAGTCATGGTTATAATAGTATACGCCTTCCAATGCATTACGATTTATTTACTTTGCCCATTCAAGATGAGCCTGTTTCAGGCGAAAATACTTGGATAGATTTAGGATTTTCTATGGTTGATAATTTACTTGATTGGTGTGAATCCAATAACATGTATTTAATATTAGACTTACACGCTGCACCTGGCGGACAAGGATTTGGTTCAGATATTAATGACTATAATCCAAATTTACCTTCATTATGGGAAAGTGAAGAAAATAAAAATAAAACCATCGCTTTGTGGGGTAAGCTAGCCGAGAGATACAGCGATGAACCTTGGATTGGTGGATATGATCTTTTAAATGAAACACATTGGGATTTGGCAGAAAACGAATTAAGAAACTTTTACATTGAAGTTACTAATGAAATTAGACAATATGATCAAAACCATATAATTTTCATTGAAGGAAATGGTTATGCTAATGATTTTTCAGGGTTAACACCTCCATGGGATGACAAAATGGTTTATAGTTTTCATAAATATTGGAGTTTTAATGATTCGCTTGATTGGGTAACGTGGATGAGAAATGAGTATGGTGTCCCATTATGGATGGGTGAGGGCGGTGAAAATTCAAATCAATGGTTTACTGAGGCTATTAAGGTATTTGAGGAAAATTATATTGGATGGGCATTTTGGCCGTGGAAAAAATTAGAATCTATTTCTGCACCATATGCCATACCAACTAATTCAAACTATCAATCTTTGATTAACTATTTTAGAGGTGAATCTAGCGCTCCATCGATTGAAAATGCTGTCAGTGGTTTGATGCAGTTAGCAGAAGACTCGCATATATCAAATAACAGATTTCAGAAAGATGTTGTTGATGCTATGATTAGACAAGTCAATTCTAATGAAACATTGCCTTTTAGTGGTCAAAACACTATTCCTGGTGTACTATACGCTTCAGATTATGATTTAGGTGTGATGAATTATGCATATTCTGATTCTGATTATGCCACCTATCACATTAATACTGATAATTTTCAGGCATGGAATCAAGGTTGGCAATACAGAAATGACGGAGTTGATATAGAAAACAGCAACGATACTGACGGTAATGGTTATCAGGTCGGTTTCACTAGTGAAGACGAATGGTTGATTTTTACTGTTGAAATTCAAGAATCAGGATTTTACAATGTGGTGACCAGATACGCATCTACATCCAGTGGAATTTTTTCTATGGAATTAGATGGAATTCCAATAGCAGACAATATTATTCTTTATAATACAGGTAGTTACTCAAATTTTGTAAATAAACTAACCCAAGGAATATTTTTGCCACAAGGAACATTTAAATTAAAAATGAAAATGGTAACTGGAGGATATAATTTATCGACCGTTAATTTTGATATCTCCGATGAAATACCAGAATTTTCAATTGAATACGCTGAAGCGCAAGAAGATTTATCAACCATTTTACTTTTATTAAACCAACCACTTAACACTGATCAGGGGATAGACACCTCTCATTTCGGGGTTTTTGTTAATTCAGAAGAAGTATCAATTTCTGATATTGAAATAAGTGAAGAAAATCCTCAGGTAATATATATTTCTCTTGATGATGATTATAACTTTTTAGATGATATCTCTGTAAGTTTTTATCAAGAATCTGAGTTGGAATCCATTTTCAGTGAGTTTTTAATTACATTTTCACAATTTCCTGTTTATAATAATGTAAGTGAAAGAATAATTATTCCAGGTCTAGTTGAAGCAGAAGATTATATATACCAAGAGGGTCTTTCTACAGAAGAAACCACAGATATAAATGGTGGATTAAATATTGGATACACTGATGCTGGTGATTTTGCAGATTATTTGGTGTTGGTGACCGAGACCGGAGATTATGATATTAATTTTAGAGCAGCGTCAGAAAATCAGTCTGGATCAATTCTTCTTCAATTGATTGATGGTTCAAATATTCAGAATTTAACTCAAATTTCTCTTCCGATTACTGGTGGATGGCAAACATGGGAAACAGTTTCTGCAAACACAAACTTGACTGAGGGATCGTATAAGCTAAGGTTGAAAGTTATTCAATCCGGTTTCAATTTGAATTGGATAGAATTTGATTTTACGGGAAATTCAATGGGACTTGATGATAATGAAATGAAAGGCTTTAGACTTTTTCCTAATCCTGTAGATGAAATTTTAACTATTTACTCAGATTATGAGACATTCACAATTGAAATATTCGATATAATCGGTAAAAAAATATTTGAGGCCGAGAATTTAAATTCAATTAATGTCAGACATTTTGAAGAGGGAATCTATTTATTAAAAATATCTTCAGGTAACTATAAACAGTCAAAACTATTTATCAAAAAATAATTAGTTCAGCAAAGAGTAAGATTGTTGTTAAATAAGTTTTTTTCTGATTTTATTCCAGTATTTAAAAAAGGATAAATATTCACCTTCAATTTTAAAAAGCCAGTCTCGTTGGTCTTCAAATCCCGAATAGTGCTTATTTAAAGGGTGTTCTTTGAATATCAGATTTGGCACATTATACCTTGAACAAAATTCTTCAAAATTTCCATAGAATATCTGCATATCTTTAATATTTTTTGAAAGGTTTAAAGAAAAATCCACGCACTTTTGTGAAACGGGGTATTCAGCGAAAACTCTAGGCTCAAAAATTAAAACTCTGTTTACCTTTTCATCTTTTCTCCAATTAGGGTCAATATTATAGTAATTGTAAATTAAAGTTGGGAGTGAATTATCAATT
This sequence comes from uncultured Bacteroidota bacterium, assembly GCA_902526075.1. Taxonomy (GTDB): domain Bacteria; phylum Bacteroidota; class Bacteroidia; order Flavobacteriales; family Flavobacteriaceae; genus MED-G13. The sequence goes on along the minus strand of CABZJM010000015.1, from coordinate 3,094 downwards.
CTGATTTCTTTATTATTTTGTAGATTTGAGTTAAGCTCTAAATCATATTTCTCTTCAACTTCGTTTGGAATATTCATTGATGAAATAAACTCATAGCTATTATCTAAAAAGGTATTTTTTTGATTGCTGTTAAAATACTTGTTAATATTATCTTGGTTTGCATAGTACTTTTTGTTTGAATTAGAACCTGCTACCCATTGCCAACTAAGTGCATTACTAGCCCAATCTCCATCTAACAAGTGGTAATACATCCATTTCGCTGGAATTTTCCAGTGGCTTTTAGCAATATTTGTAGCGATCGATGCAACATACATACGCATATGATTATGCATATACCCATTCTCATAGAGATTAATTATTTCTTCATCAACAGAGTTAATGCTAGTTTGAGCTTCAACCAAAGATTTAGATATTTTAAAATCATTTATGTCTTCTTGGGGCCTTTTTAAATCTTCATTGATTAGAGACCCTCTAGTTACCCATATTTGTTGCCAGAAATCTCTCCATGCTAATTCTTGAATAAACTTTTCGCACTTTTTTAAGTTAATTCCAGTTTCAACTAGTTTTTCATAAATAAACCTAGTTGATATTACACCTCTTGAAATATAGGGGGAAAGTTTAGTTACATTTCCGTTTTTGTAGTTCCTAGTACTAGCATAATTAATTGGCTGAATTAATTCAACTTTTTCTAATATCTCATCATATTTGGTAGGGAATAATTGCATGTGTACCAAATAAACAATAATTATACCGAATAATTATTCAATAATTTCAACCCTTTTTATGTAGATATTTTGCAGGGGCCAGTCTAAATTGTCAGTAGGTACAGCGGCTATTTTATCAACCGTACTCATCCCCGATATTACCTTTCCAAAAACTGTGTAATTACCGTCTAAGTGGTGTGCTCCATTTTTACTTTGAACAATAAAAAATTCAAAGGGAGAGGCCATTTTATAAGGGTTATCAACCAGACTGCTTGGGATGCTGACCATTCCTCTTTCATGACTGTAACCTCTGTCTAAGTCGTTTGGAAGTAAGTATCTCCCAATTTTTTTTCTTTTTTGAGATATTTTTCTATTATCACTATTTCCAGCTTGAATTACAAAATTATTGATGACCCTGTAAAACTGTGTTCCTTCAAAATAATTTTTCTTTGTGAGATATATAAAGTTAGACCTATGAAATTTTGTATTGTCAAAGAGTTGTATTTGAATATTCCCATAATCTGTAACTATTCTAACCATATTTTCTTTATTATGCTTATCATATTCCAAAAAGAACTCCATCACATTATCATCTGATAATTTAAAATCAATCGCTTTATTTATTGTTGTTTGAATAATTGGTTTTTCAGATTTCTTCATTATTTGACTTTCGTTATGACCTAATTTAGTTTCACAACTCATAAAAAGAGTTGTGAGACAAAAACCAACATACAAAATTTTAGAAAAGTAATACATAATAAAATTGAAAATGGTGGAGTCGCCGAGAATCGAACTCGGGTCCAAACAAGAAAACTAATAAATTTCTACATGCTTAGTTTTTAATTAATTTTCGATGACATACTGACTAAAAACTACCTATATATCACTTAGTTTCTCAGTTTCAAAAATATGTCGAAACACATATTCTCTATGTTAACATTTACGATGTTTCTAACAGAACGCCGTTAACAAAGGCTTTCACGAAACATTTAGCTTTCCCACCTTGTGGAACTAGGCTAATCTTACTATAATTCGGATTATGCAGCTAAAGCGTATTTATTTTCGCCGTTTAAAGTTTAAAATAGATTTTTACGCGTGCTATTTTAATGCGCGACATGCTTACTATTAACTTTGACTTGCTGTCAAAACCATTCGACCCCATATTTTCAATGAACAAAAATGAAATGCAAATATATAAAAAACTTGTACATGGAATTTTAAGAGGTTATTTTTGGTGTATGAAAATCGGCATAATTAAAGAATATAAAAAACCTCCAGATAAAAGAGTTGTATTCTCACCTAAAAAATGTGTTGAAGTAGTTAAAAAATACCCTGATATTAAATTTCTGATTGAGAGTAGTGATATTCGTTGTTTTTCTGATGATGAATATGAATCCTATGATCTAGAAGTAGTTGATGATCTTTCACAATGTGATATTTTAATTGGTGTTAAGGAGGTTCCTATTGAAAAATTAATTGCTAATAAAAAGTATTTCTTCTTTTCTCATACCATAAAAAAACAGCCATATAATAAGAAATTATTAAAGGAAATTTTAAAAAAAAATATTGAATTATATGATCATGAGACTATAGTTGATAAGTCTAATAACAGATTGATTGGATTTGGATATTATGCAGGAGTAATCGGAGGATATAATGGATTTAGAACGTATGGTTTAAAGAAAAAGTTATTTGTAATTCCTAAGGCAATCGAATTAAAAGATAGAGTTGATTTTAATCAGACCCTAAAACAAATTAAAATTCCAAATATTAAAATCTTACTTTCTGGAATGGGTAGAGTAGGTAGCGGAACTAAGGAAGTTTTAGATTTCTTGAAAATTAAGCAGGTTTCTCCCAGTGATTTTATCGGTAAACACTTTGATGAAGCAGTATACACTAATATTGATGTTTTAGACTACAACTATTCAAATTCAATAGAGAATTCAATTTTTAATTTTTATAATTTTCCTGAAAAATTTGAATCAACCTTTTCAAAATTTTCATCAGTTGCAGATATATATTTCGCAGGACATTATCATAGCCCGAAAGCACCTAAACTAATTACTAATCAAGACATTAAAGAAAATAGTTTTAATATTGACGTAATAGCAGATATCAGTTGTGATATTGATGGACCAATAGCAAGTACAATCAGACCATCGACTATTGACAATCCTATCTACGGCTTTCATAAATCAAACTCAATTGAATGTGATTTTCTAGACCCTGGTGCAATTGCTGTCATGGCTGTGGATAATTTACCTTGTGAGCTTCCAAGAGACTCAAGCGAAATGTTCGGTGAGATGTTTTTAAAATATGTTATCCCATCTTTTTTTAATGACGATACAGATGATGTTCTTAAAAATTCTAAAATGACATCAAATGGTAAA
>CABZJM010000014.1 GCA_902526075.1 uncultured Bacteroidota bacterium | reverse complement strand
AGGCTATAAAGAAGATGGGAAAATATGCGGCATTGACTGCTATTGGAACCTTCGCTATACTGAATCCTAAAAAAGCTCAGGCTTCTTCAGCTCCTCCAGATCCATGGTGGGGAGATTAAAAACTATTTTTTAATTAGAGCTTTCGTCGTTATTATATTATCAGTTTCTGCTTTCACTATGTAATATCCAGTATCTAAATTTTGAATTGATAATTGCTGTCCAACCAAAACATCAGTGTATTCTAGCAATTCTATACCTGTAATATCATAAATTTTAACCAAGCCAATATTTTTGTTAAATATTATAAACTCGTCCGAAGGATTTGGATACATAGTCAACTCATAAATATCTGATTGAATAGTCGAAAGTGTTGTTGAAGCCTGATTTCCAAATATTTTAAATTCTCCTGGCTGTAAATTAATGTGATCATTTATTGATGAAACATTAAGGATTGTATCACCATCCTCATCCATTAAATCATACCAGTTACCAGTATAAGGAAAATAAGGTGTTATTGATTGATCAGTAACGTCAAAGTTAGCCACAATTACAATATTTTTTAATTCATTTGTAGATATATTATCATTCCATATATAAATTATAGGTGTTAAGCCTCCAGATGTTATACTATAATTTCCTTCAAATACGTCCTCATTAATTTTTAAATCAATAATTCTTGACCAATTATCATAGATCTCTCTTCTGTTTTCATTACCAAGCCAATTATCAGCCCATTGAGGTTGAGGTTTAGTGTCTAATTTACAATCAGGTTCATTTACACTACCATTATAACATGTAAAAAGAGAGTTTTCCATACCTAAATCAGAAAAATGCCATATCATCTTTGGACCTGGAATTGTTAAGCTCATTGCTCCAATGGCTGACATTCTCGAAAGTGCCGTGTTTAATTCTTGAATATTGTATCCATCCCAATCATTACCAAATTGCAGTGCTTTATACATAACTCTTTCCTCATCATGGCTTTCAAAATAACCTATCAATCTTTTTCCGTTGAAACCTCTACTTTCATGTCCAATTCCACTAAAATTACTATCACTTCCATAGCCCATCGCTAATTGATAATATGGGGTATTTGTTTTACCCCACAACATTATTCCTTTACCTTCATCTAATCTGTGATTTGCCCATTGTTGTTCTTCACTTGAGCCTCCAAGGTGCTCAAATATTACATAATGATCAGGATCTAGACTCCATGAATAATCAGCATATGATTTTAAAACATCTACTCTGTCCTGTTGATAAGTATTTGTACAGCCATCATCACCTGCATTACAGTTCTGTGTAAAACCTTTGGTTAAATCCCATCTGATGCCATCGATTTTAAATTCCTCAACCCAGTGCTTAACAACTCTTTGAGTATAGTACTGAGTATACGAGCTTTGATGATTAAAGTCATTTCCTAGGCCATAACTGTGAGTGGCTATTTCATTGAAATAAGGACTTTCTTCACTTGGCTCACCCCATCCATTTCCATCAGGATCGTTCATCCACATCCTATTCATTGGACTTCTACCCATTACGTGATTCATAACCAAATCAAAAATTACGGCCATACCATTTTGGTGACATAAATCAATAAATTCCTTTAATTTTTCTTCAGGTCCGTAAAATTTGTCGACCGACATATGAAATGCTGTATTATAACCCCAGCTCTCATTACCCTCATACTCCATCACTGGCATTAATTCTATTGCATTAATATTTAAATCTTTAAAATAATCTATTCTATCAACTAAGTTTTGAAATGTCCTTTCAGAATCAAAATCTCTTATTAGAACCTCGTAAATAATTAAGTCCTCTTCTTTTGGCTTTTCAAAATTTTCAACCTGCCAATTGTATGGCTCTTGACCTGTTTTAAGTACAGTGACCTCTCTTTCTATTCCAAAATCATATGGGTATTCAGGTAGATTTGGATATGACGTCTCGGGAATCGATGGATCATCAAAAGGTGATAATACCATTGTAGAAAATGGGTCAGCGGTTTTAACTAAGCTGGGAGACTCATCTATTGGGGATAAATCAGAAACCCAATATTGGTAGGTATAAATTTCACCTGGCTGCAACCCTTCTATTTCAATCCAAAATCTTTCCGAAGTTGAATCTTTTTTCATTGCATGAGCCGAGGTTGGGGACCAAAAGTTGAAATCTCCAGCAACATAAATAAAATCCTTATGAGGAGCAGATAATACGAGAATAGCTTTAGATGTGTCATCATTATAGTTAATACCATCTTCAAGATAAACTGGTATTGACTCAATTGTTGTATTATTCACAAGTATTGTAAACTTTTTTATCATTGAACTATCACCTTGGTTAATGTGAAGTTCACAATATTGGTTCTCAGTTAGATTTGTAAATTGAAAACCATTATAAAAATTTACATCTGATTGAGAATCGACTAATTCCCCGTTGGCATATAAACTATAGTTGGCATTTCCATTCGTGTTCTGAGCTAATATCTGAGTAGATCCGTTATAATCTACAAGAATTATCCCTGTATTATCGGGGTTAATTAATTCAACCTGAAAAGCACCGACATTAATAAAAAAGTCCGAACAACCTTGATCTTTTAATTCCTGAGTTCCATCTTCATTTCTAAATACCATCCCCATTGAAGTAGCAGAGGATACCTGAGATGCAGTCAGTCCAAAATAGTCTTCTGGAACTATTGTAATGCTCCAAGTTCCATTGCCATTACTTGACATTTGTCCTACCCCATCATCTTGCCCCCAATTACCCACAACCGAGTATCCCCATGGGCTGTTATCATCCCCGATACCAGCGTGCATATAAACCGAATCAGGATTACTAATACTATTACAATTTGTATCATTACTGTTTATATCAACTGTTATAGTAACAGATTGATTAACTTCGAAAGGATTAGGATCAATTGTGATTTGTGAAATCAACAAGTAAGGAAAAAAAACAAAAATTATTAATGACTGTTTCATTTTAAATTAATTATAAAAAAACCTACAAATTGAACAAATTGTAGGTTTTTTTCTATTTAAATTATGTTTATAATTACCACTGATGAATCGCAATTGTTGGCGGATTAGCAGCTAAATTTAGAGTTATATTATATGTTCCAGCTGAAACAGGAATGTTGGCGCCATTCAACTCTAGTGTTCCATCATTTCCATCATCTCCATAATTAACACCCCAAGCATCATTTTGTCTAACTTTAATTTCCCCGTCAGCTAAAACAGCTCCAGTTAAATAATAATAACCCTCATTAATACCAAAATCAGGCATAAACTTATCATTTGGACCATCCCATCCATTAGCTGTAGCACTACCAACAAGACCCCATACATCTATCACTTCCATTGTATAGGATTGAGTATTTAAATTCATAGTCACTAAATAATGACCCGCAGAAACAGCAATGTTAGCTCCATTGGCTTCCATTGTACCATCTGGTCCATCATCACCATAATTGATAGCCCAATCATTGTTAAATCTAAATTTAACTTCACCATCACCTAATGTTACAACAGTTCTCCAATCATCTTGGAATGAATTATAATGGAACATCATATCTGGTCCACCCCATCCATTGGTTGTGGCGCTACCAACTATACCCCATGAATATTCTTCCATTGTATAGGTCATCGAACTAAAATTAACTTCAATTTTATAAGTTCCCGCAGATACAGCGATATTAGCACCATAAGAATCAAGGGTACCGTCTGCCCCATCATCACCCCAGTTCTCAGACCAATCGTTGTTATTTCTAAATTTAATTTCGCCATTTCTTAAGGTGACATATGCAACATAAACATTAGTTGTAGCTGTAGCATAAAAAGGCAAATCAAGTATATTCTCGTTACCCCAACCTCCAGGTGTAGCTGAACCAACAACCCCAAGAGAAGTTGACAAATCCAACAAAGACGAGTATGGAGTAACACTTATATTTACTGTGTTAGAGTAAATTTCTTGATACTCACTCAAAGTGGCTTTAATTCTAAAACTCGCGACACCCTCTTCGTTTGGCACCATAGATAATGACAGAAGTTTTGCGTTAAGCTCCTCAACAGTGAGGGTTTTATCAAACGCTCCACCAACTGAAATTATTTGTGGATTTGAAAAATCTCCGCCTTGTACATCAATTTGAACAGAATAAAGTGCTGCTGCACTGAAACCAAAATCTGGCTGTGTCCAAGTTAATGTCAAAATTTCGTTGGCTGCGTTTTCTTCATTTAAAACAAGATTATCATCTGAAAGTGTTAAAACAGTTTCAGCTCCGTCATTATAAAATACCCTCTCTACGTCATCACAAGAGTAAAAAAGAACAAATAGTGCGGTTAAATACGTAAGTTTATATATTATTTTTTTCATATTCTATATTTTAATATCCTTCGTTTTGGGTTAAGTTAGAATTTATCGCAACTACATTTGCAGGTAGTGGGAATAAACTTCTGTATTCATCAACTCCAACACCTGTTGGCTCATTACCTTTGAATGGCCATAGGTATGTAGAACTTGTAAATCTATTATATCTAATCAGGTCGGTTCTTCTTAGACCTTCCCAATACAATTCTCTTGATCTTTCATCCAAAATAAAATCGAGTGTTAAGTCTCCAGATGAAATAGATCCTGAAGATCCTCCAAATCCTCTTTCTCTGATTTGATTAATTAAAGAAACAGCTGTATTGGTATCACCTCCACCACCTCTTAACGTAGCTTCAGCATAGTTCAAATATATTTCAGCTAATCTAATAAGTGGTATATCAGTATCAACAAAATTACCTGAACTATCACTACCTTGATTTCCATTAGAATCAATGTTAGTCCATTTTGTTACAGCATATCCATCTTCAAAAGGTGGAATTGATTCAATTTCTAGATTTTGGCCATCGGAATAAAACATTCCTCTTTTGTCACTTGAAAAAGGAGAAATATTATATGTTCCTGAACCTAAATCCATTACAATAAAATAGGTTCCTGCAGAAATTGGAATATTAGCACCTCCTGATTCCAGGGTTCCATCATTACCATTATCTCCAAAATTATTACCCCAATCTTCATTGAATCTAAATTTAAGCTCACCTGAAACTAGTTCAGCATAAATCGAAAATTCTTGAGGACCTGTCTGAAACATTTCTACATCTGGACCGTTCCAGCCATTTGGAGTAGCACTTCCTACTAATCCCCAATCAGATTGAGAACCTAATGAAGAGTTTAAAGCATCAAGATCAACCGCAAATTGATTAACTAAATTTTTAGTTGTTCTTAAACCACCCCATCCACCATTTACACCAAAGTTCCCAGGATTCATCGAACCACCAATTGCAGCATGAACAAGAAAAGTTGTTCCACCATAAGTTTGTGATTGCATTCCGTCAAAATTTAGTGTAAAAATAAATTCGTTTTGAGCACCGTTAACGTCATTATCAGCCATAAAAAGCTCATCATATGCAGTGCCATTTCCATTGGCATCATTCATATTCAAAGTGTAGCCTGAATTGATAACATTTTGAGAATAAGTAATACAGTCTGCATATCTGTCCTGACCAGTCCAAGCTTCAGCATTAAGATACAGTCTTGACAATAATGCGTGTGCTGCTACATTATCAACTCTTCCATACTCATTTGAAGCAAGCATTGATGATTCAATTTCCATCAGTTCAGATTCAATAAAGTTGAATAACTCTGTTCTGTTACTTTGAGTAGGCAACTCAGTAGAAATTTCTGTGGTTAATGGAACATTTCCATATAAATCTAATAGATTATAGTATGCGTAAGCTCTTAAAAACCTTGCTTCAGCAACAAATACACTAACTTCATCACCACTTAACTCTGAAGCATTTTTGATAAATGAATTACTAAAACTAACCGCTTGAGCTAATCTATAATACATAGCCTCAGTAAAGTCATTACTACTTGACCAGTACATTCCATGTAGGTCAGGTAATCCTGGATCACCCCAACCAACAACTGCATGATCAGTAGTTATCTCATTTAAATTAAATAGCATTCTTGAAAATTGTGAGAACCCCTCGTCAATATCTGCTATATCAGGGCTTCCAGCAGGACCATTTTGTCCAGTCAATGCTAAACTAGCATATAACTTAGCCAAAGCACCTTTCGCTTCATTCACAGAAGCAAAAACATTTTCCTCAGTAAAACTATCCGGATCAATTGGTGACTGATTCAAATCATCGTGACATGAAACTACAATTGATAGACTGAGAATGTATAGTAAACTTTTAAATATATTTTTCATCTTAATTTATTTTAAAATTCGAATGTTACACCAAAGACTCCTGTTTGAGGTCTAGGGTAAAAATTATTATCAATACCACCATAGATTTCTGGATCAATTCCTTCATAATCAGTGAATGTTGCAACATTTTGAAGGGAACCAAAGAATCTAATTTTGCATCCGCTATTGGTAGTCATATTATATCCAATAGAAATATTATCAATCTTTACAAATGAAGCTTCATGAATATAATGATCACTCAAAAGAGAATTTTCAGTGAAATCAATGAAGCCAGTAGACAAGTAGTCTGAATGTATATTATTCAGAATATTATTGATACTGGCAGCAGCATTGAATACAGCATTTGATGCTAAGTTGTTATAAGCATAGTTTCCTATACTAGCTCTAGCTGTTACAGAAAAATCCCAATCTTTATATCTTATGGAATTAGTTAATCCCATAATTATATCAGCAAAAGGATCTTCTTTTATATATCTATCATCATCATTAATAATATTATCACCGTTTCTATCAACATAAACACCTTCAATAGGCCTTCCATCATTATCGTAAACCTGCTGATAAACTAGGAAACTAAAAGGTGCTTCTCCTTCAACATGTGTTTGAATTGTATTACCAACACCACCAGAAATACCACCAATAAATTGTTGGTCAGGGAGTCTTGTAACAACATTATCGTTAAACGCAATATTGAAGTCTATAATGTGTTCGTAATCATCGGTTTGCATTAATGGTGCATTGAATGTAAATTCAACTCCTTTATTTTCCATGTCACCAATATTAGCGTCAATTCTATTTCCAAAATTTGTAAATGGATCTACAAGGGTAAATGCAATTAAATCCTTAGTAGTTTTTTTATAAATATTTATCGAACCATTAAGCTTACTATCAAACATCGTGTAATCTATTCCTAGGTTTAATGTCTCTCCAATTTCCCATCTTAAATCAGGATTAATAGGCTCAGGTCTGAAGGTTTGGTAAAATGAATTACCAAACTGATAATAAGCAGTAGATGTACTACCAGTATATCTAGTTAAGAATTTATAATCTCCTAATCCGTTAACATTACCAACTTGTCCATAACCAAGTCTTAGTTTAAAAGAATCAAAAATATCTCCCTTAAAAAAATCTTCTTGATCAACATTCCACGCCATTGCAAATGATGGGAAGAAACCCCATCTATCATCAGGATTTAATTTTGATGAAGCATCGGCCCTCATGGTTGCAGTAAACAAATACTTTCCTTTGAGGTCATAATTTACTCTACCAAAGTAAGAGAGAAGAACATTTTTTGATTTATCAATAAACTCATAATCATTTCCGTCTTCCTCAGCTTCACTATCATAGGAATAATTATCGAATTCAAATGCTTGATATGAGTATCCTGCAACAGCATTTAAAGATGAATCATCAAAAGATTTCTCATAAGTAACATATGCATCAAATAATGTATTTGTTGCACTTTGAGTGTAAGTTGATAATGCACCGTTCCATGTTGGGTCAGATGTTGGGATAAGCTCTGATGTTGTTCTACTACCATCACTACTCGCATCATCATATCCAAGATTAACAGTTACACTTAGACCATCTGCGAAAGGTAATTCATAGTCTAATTTTAAATTAGAAATAATCCTTTGAACATTAGAATTATCATCAATAAGATTTAATAACGCCAATGGATTGGTTGGAGCACCAATTGCATACTGATTTCCTGATGCTGGATCAATCCAAGCATAATAACCAGCATACTGTGAACTATTAAAAACTGGTTTTGTAGGGTCAAACCTAACAGCATTTCCAATTGCACCCCTATCGGCAAAATTATTTTGGGTATCCATGTATCTAAAGTTGAAATCAATATCCAATTTATCATCAAGATATGACGGGTTTAGATTTAAAGAAATTGTATTTCTGTTGAATTTATCCCCAAGTAATATACCATCATGTTCACCCAATCCTAATGAAAATCTCATTGGTATACCATACTTACTCCCTGTAACACTGTAATTATATTCTTTACCTAGTGCTTTTTGGTAGATAACATCTTGCCAATCCGTGTTATTTGTTCCTAATTGGTCAATATATGCTTGATCTCCAAAAGAAGTTATCATATCGGTAAACTCAGCCGCTGTCAACACATCTACTTTGTCAATAGGTGAATAAGTAGAAAATTTAGTTGTTAAGCTATGTTTGAATTCACTATCCTTCCCTTTAAAAGTACTTATTAAAATAACTCCGTTAGCACCTCTAGAACCATATATTGCGGTTGCAGATGCATCCTTTAATACTGTCATGCTTTCTATATCAGCAGGATTAATCGAATTTAAAGCGTTTCTAGAACCTCCAACACCACCGTCATTTAAAGGCACACCATCAACAACAATCAATGGAGAATTAGTTAGCGATAAAGAACCAAGTCCTCTAATTCTGATAGCTTGACCATCTCCTGGCGCACCACTTCCAGATGTTATTGAAACACCAGCAAGTTTTCCAGAAATCAGCTGTTCAGGAGATAATACAGAACCTGAATTAAAATCATCTGATGTGATTAAATCAGCAGCACCCGTAAGATCATCTTTAGTTACAGAACCATATCCGATTAACAAAACTTCATCTAGTTGTGAAGCATCTTCAGACATTGAAATACTTAAAGAAAGTTGTCCATTGTAAGTAATTTCTTGAGTAGAATAACCTACATAAGAAAATACCAGTACATCACCTTGACTAACGGAGATAGAAAAATTACCGTCAAAATCAGAGGCTGTGCCCGTCGATGTTCCTTTGACAACTACATTTACTCCGGCTATTGGATCAGAACTATCAACATCAGTTACCTTACCATCCACAGATGTTTGAGCATTCAGCTTGAATGCAAAAAATAAGGCACAAAAAAGCAATAGGAAATTTGTTTTTTTCTTCATTTTTAGTTTATTTATTATTTTAATTATCCAAAATGAAAGTGGTTATTTTACTTTTGGATTATTCAAATTTAATAATTCATTTAAAATCTCAAACGTTATAGTATGAAAAATTTATTCACAACTTTTTTATTTTTTTTATTCATAAGTAACGCAAATGCACAAATTGATATTATTCATCCTCCAAACTGGTGGGTGGGTTTTGAAAATCAAAATTTACAACTTCTTGCAAAAGGTAATAACATAAGTGAATTTAAAGTTGAAATTGATTATCAAGGAGTTGAGATTAAAAAAATTTATAAAGCTGACTCTCCAAACTATCTGTTCATAGACCTAAATATTTCAAATTCTACTTTGCCAGGCATTTTTAAAATAAAATTTAAGAGGGGACTAAAAGAATTGACTCATAACTACAAATTAGAAAACAGAAGAAACGCAAGTCAACAAAATGAAGGCTTTGATAGCTCAGATGTGATTTACTTAATTACACCTGATAGATTTGCAAACGGGGATTATTCAAATGATATAATTAAAGGATTAAAAGAGAATAAAATAGATAGAAAAGATAATTATGTAAGACATGGTGGTGATATAATTGGGGTTACTAAAAACATTAATTATATAAAAGATATGGGCTTTACTTCGATTTGGTTAAACCCTGTTCTAATTAATGATATGAAAGAAGGCTCGTATCATGGATACGCTACAACAGATTACTACACTCCAGATCCAAGATTTGGGAGCATGGATGATTACTTAGATTTTTCTGAAAAAGCATCAAAAAATGGTATTAAACTAATCAAAGACATTATCCTAAATCATTGCGGGTTATTTCATTGGTGGATGGATGATTTGCCGTTTAACGACTGGTTAAACTATCAAGAAATATATTTAAAATCAAATGATGAAACTATTGAGAAAAATACTGTTTACTCAAATCACAAAAGATCAACAATTCAAGATATATATGCAGCAGAAGTTGATTATAGGGGAATGCTCGATGGATGGTTTGTTCCGACTATGCCTGATTTAAATCAAAGAAATAGATTTATGGCTGAATATTTAATTCAAAATTCAATTTGGTGGATCGAAACTTTAAATCTTTCAGGTATTAGACAAGACACTTATCCCTACGCTGAAAAAGAGTTTTTGAGTGATTGGGCAGGAAGAATAATGAAAGAATATCCAAAGTTTAATATTGTTGGAGAGGAATGGAGCTATAACCCGATAAGAATTGCTTATTGGCAAGATGGGAATAATAATAAAGACGGATATAAATCCAATTTGAAGAGCACCATGGATTTTGCAATGCAGAAAGCAATTTCTGAGGGAATTCTTGAGGAGGAGAACTGGAACACGGGATTGATTAAAATTTATGAAAATCTAGCCAATGATTTCTACTACTCTGATCCAAAATCACTATTGATTTTTAATGATAATCATGACATGAGTAGAATTTACACACAGATGAAAGAAGATGTTTCAAAAACAAAAATGGCTGTATCATTAATGCTTACTTTACCTAGAATTCCACAAATATTATATGGAACTGAAATATTAATGGAGGACTCAGCTAAGCCTGGAGATCATGGACTCATAAGAACTGATTTTCCTGGTGGATGGAAAAATGATAAATCAAATGCTTTTACCGGAAAAAATTTAGAAGATTCACAACTTGAAATGCAAAATTATTTAAAGACATTGTTAAACTTTAGAAAAAATAGTAAAGCAATACATGAGGGAGAAACTCTTCATTATGCTCCCAAAGACGGCATTTATCTACTTTCAAGAAAATATAAAGATGAAATAGTTATTTACATAGTCAACAAGAATAATAAACCAGTGAATTTAGATACTGATAGATTTGTAGAAATTAATGCTGTTGGAAAAATATTTACAGATATCCAAACAGAAAAAAGATATAAATGGAATGGGAAAATTCAAATAAAAAATAACAGTTCTATTATCTTGTCAAACAAATAATTTGTAATAAGTCTAAATATAAATTTTCATAGTATTACTATTTAAATTGTTTCTAAATGAATTTGAATCTAGATTTGTTTTATTAAATAATTGAATTATGGAAAATTTAAATCTTAGTAACAGCTGTGTAAATTGTGATAATCTACTTACTAACTCACTTTGTAGTTTACACAAAATTGAAGTAAGTGAGAAATACACCTGCGACAATTTTGAAAATAAATAGTAATTAGTCTACAGACTGATAAATTATCTCTCTGAACTTTTCCCAAGAATTTTCGCTTGTATTTTGAGTTTGCTTGCATATAAGTGCTATTAACTTATTTTTATTATCAGCGAAAAAATTAGTATTCCAATATCCTCCCCAGTGTAAAACACCTTCGGTTTTACCATCATTAAACCATTTGTCATTTTTTGATGTAATTCCGAAAACTAGACCAATTGATGTGTTAAACTCATCTGATAATTGGTTTTTATATATCAAATCATTTGTGGTTTTCTCAATAATTTGTTTTCCTTTAAATTTTCCCTCATTTATAAAAATTGATAAAAAATTATAGTAATCTTTTACAGTACTTGAAAGGCCACATCCACCAGCAAAAAAAATCCGCTCCCCCTCTATAGGATAATTCACATTAAATCTTTTATCTTCAAATATTACCCACGAATCATTATCAACAATATTTGTATTGTAGGAAAGGCCGCTATTAAAAGTTTGAACCGGAACTAATCTTTCAGACTTACTTTCAGGAATATAAAAATATGTATCAGTCATTTCAAGCGGATCAAAAATCTCTTCCTTAAAGAAAACATCTAAAGTCTTATTTGAAACAATTTCAATCATATAACCTAAGACATCTAAACCAATACCATATGTGTATTTTTCACCTGGCTCATGATGCAGAGGAACATTTGATAATTTTCTGATTGACTCCCCTATTGTAACATCTTGATCACAGAAACATAATACTCCGTAATCCATAAAATCTTGTTTTTTCTTGTGATAAATAGCTTTAATGGATGGATTACCGTCAATAAAGTCATAACCAATACCTGAAGTGTGTGTTAATAATTGACGAATTGTAATGTCTTTTGTTCTTTTTATAGTGGTGTATGATGAATCGATTTCATTGAATGAATCTAAAATTTCAACATATTCAAATTCCGGAATGTATTTCTTAATTGGGTCGTCAAAATCAATTAGCCCTTTTTCCCATAACTTCACAACAGCAAAAGATGTAATTGCCTTAGTCATCGAAGCAATTCTAAAAATATCATCATTTTTAAATTCTTCTTTAGTTTCAGGATTTTTTATTCCGTAAGATTTTTGATAATTAATCCCTTTCTCATCTCCTATCAATATGACTGCACCAGGAATATTGTTAGCTTCAATCTCATTACTTATCATACTATCTATTTGATCATAATTAATAGAATTTTCATAACAGCTGAAAACCACTAAGGAAACTAAAAGTATCAGTATGTGTTTTTTCATAATTTGGATTTTTCAGTGGAGTAAATTCTTTTTGGCTCAAAATTAGGTTTAGCATTTTTAAATTGTCTACCAAGGCCCTTTGGTTTTATTCTAGCAGCGGTAATTCGATTATCTAAAATGATTTTTAAAGAGTCTAAAACTTTGTTATACTTAGGGTTATTTACAAGGTTAATATTCTCTTCTTTTTCAAACTTATGATCATAAAGTTCATAATAGTTTTTATCTTTATGATTCCATTTAATTAATCTGAATCTATCAGTTTTTATAGAATACCCTTGAGCTTTTTTACCCTCCAGATACACATTTACCTCTGATAAAGCACTCTTTCTTTTTGGTTGTGAATTTTTTGTTAAGACATCCTTTAGACTAAATCCTTGAACAAATTCTGGAGTAGAAACATTAGCCATATCCATTATTGTCCTATACAAGTCAACTAACTCAACCGGTGAATCTTTTATCTTAATACCACTAATAATTCCTGGACCAGAAATAATTAAAGGAACCCTTGTTGCCCTGTCGTATAATGTTTGCTTTTGCCAATGACCTTTTTCTCCTAAATGATATCCGTGATCTGAGGTAAATACAACAATCGTATTTTTATCTAGCCCTGTTTCTTTTAATTTCTCTAGTACTTTACCAATTTGAGCATCAACAAAGCTAGTTGTAGCATAATATGCTTCTTTTACAGTTTTTATTGTATAATTATCAAGATTAATTTGTTCTTTTCTAGCTCGTAAAGACTTAGCTGCTGGTGGTGAAATTGTTTTTAAAAACTCATGACCGTTTGGAGGTACAACCATATTATCCTTCTCATATAATTCAAAATATTTTTTCGGAGCGACAAATGGAATATGAGGTCTGTATAGCCCAAAAGCTAAAAAGAAATTTTCTTTACTCTTTGAAAACTTTTCTAGGAATTTAACTGTTTCATCAGCTCCAATCCCATCAGTCTGTTCACTGTCTAACCCTTCAGACTCTAACCAGCTGAGTGTTGCTCCATCAAAATTTTCTTTGACCTTATTTAATTTGTATTCCTCAATTTTATCTCTTCCGTATGGATTCACAGTTTGATCCCACGTAAAATGATCATCGTGACCAGAGGTGCCAATATCCCTAGGATTGTGATAATGATAGATTTTACCAACCCTAACAGAATTGTATTTTTCCATGATAAACCTTTGTCCAATTGTAATTACATCAGGAATTGTCTGCCTTAAAAACAACCTTAAATCTTTTGATTTTGTTTGATCAGGATACAGACCTGTCATTAAGGATATTCTTGAGGGCCCACATAAAGGATATTGAACATGTACATTTTCAAATAAAACACCCTCACTTGCAAGCTTATCAATATTAGGTGTATAAACATCTTTATTTCCGTAAACTCCTATATCACAATTCAAATCATCTGCTATTATAAATAATACATTTAGCTTGTCTGAAGACGAATTATTAATTGCATTAATGAAGAAAATATTGAAAATAAAAAGTAGTACAGATAAAATTATTTTTTTATTATCACCCATGTCTTAAATTTACATTTTAGTATTGTTTAAACAAAATATGAAAAATTATTTCAAATTTATGTTAATGTTTGTGGGGCTTATTTCATACGCTCAACAATTCCAATGGACAGGAGCCTCTGGTGATGTTGATTTTTTTAATGAATTGAATTGGAAGGATTCAACAACTTCAGAAATACCTAGCGCCAATTCAATAAATCCTGGCCAAATGATTGAATTTGATCTATACATCACCTGTGAAGTTATTGCGAATGATGATATTAATCTTGGAGAAAACGGTAAAATCACCATTATTAATGGTGAATTAAGCGGAGTTTCTGTTAGCGGAGTTGGAAATATTATTATGGGTGAATCATCATATATATATTTGGATAATTCATATCCAATTGGGGAGGGTTTGTCTATAACATTTGAATCTAATAACACATGGATAAGACTTAATAATGTTCAAACTTCAACTGCATATTATAATTATTCAGACAATTTCTTTCAAGAAAATCAGGCGTTATCATACCCCGAGACCTTGAGGATTGATAATTATTACCAAAATGGTTCGATTATTAGACCTCACAATGACAACAGCTCTAACTTAACCGTTTTTTCTGAAAACAATTTTAACGGTGAGTTTGGAAATATCTTTAACAATGATGTATACTTAGATGAATCAATTCCAAGCGGTTTAAATAATGACATCTCATCATTTATATTAAAGAAGGGATTCATGGCTACTTTTGCTGAAAATAATGATGGAACGGGTAACAGTAAAGTATTCATAGCCTCTGAGGGTGATGTTGTAATTGATGAACTATCCGATTATTTAAATAATAAAATTTCATTCATTAGGGTTTTACCATGGAATTGGGTTAGTAAAAAAGGGACAGCTGGTGATATCCAGTATATGAACAACAATTGGTTTTACAAGTGGAGTAACAATGGAGACTCAGATTTGGATAGGGAATATACACCTATGGCTTGGGGTAAAGGGGCAGCTGATGATGATAACGATATTGAAATAATAAAAAGCAAATACAAGTCAACGCATATACTTGCTTTCAACGAACCTGATGATTGTAATGGACAATCAGGTCAATATGGAAATATGTGTGTTGTGGATACATCATTAACTTATTATAAAAATTTATTAAAATCTGGACTAAGGATGGTATCACCTGCATGTAGACAAGATGCAGTTTTTAACTGGCTCAATGAATTTAACTCCAAAGCTATTGATGAAAATATAAGAATCGATGTAATAGCTGTTCACTGGTATGATTGGGGATCAAACCCACAGAATTCTCCTAACGCTAATCCACAAGATGTATTTAATAGATTTGTAAATTATCTTGAGTCTGTATATCAAATGTATGGATTACCTATTTGGATAACTGAGTTTAATGCAAACAGACACAGAAACGAATGGGTACATAGACAATTTCTTCAATTAGTACTACCCTTTCTAGAAGAAACAGACTATATCGAAAGATATTCATTTTTCCCCCCTACCACTCAGGTAGCAAATTTTTTTGATGAAAACAATAACTTTACTCAAATTGGAGAACTCTATTATAATTTTAATTCCTTGGAATCTATGGCAGAGGAAACACATGCATCTATTAGCAACTTGAATTCTGAAAACTATAATTTTCAACAAATTGAATGTAACCCAGAAAATGAGTTTCTTTCTGTATACTCATATGAGACAAATGAAAAAATCAATATTTATCCAAATCCTTCAACTGATTATATAAATATTGGTTCTGATTTAGAAATATGGAAACTTGAAATCATTAAAATGAACGGAGAAAAAATCAATATTTTACCCTTTTCTAAAAATATAGATATATCATTTTTAAGTAAAGGAATTTATATCTTAAATTTTAATAATCATTTTATCAAATTCGTAAAAAAATAGTATAAATACATTTTTATCATAAAATTAATTAAGAAATAATGAGAAAAACTATAATAATTTCCATTTGAAATTTTAATTTTACACCTTTCCAATATAAATGGTAAGATTATTTATTTTCTTATTGCTTTTTTGTACTATAAAAATTAGTGCAAAAAAAAATGACAAAAAACCAAATTTCATTTTTATTTTGGTTGATGATCAACCATACGACGCAGTTGGTTTTTCAGAAAGATATCCTTTTTTAAAAACACCTAATATTGATAAGTTAGCATCTGAAGGAGTTAATATCAAAAATTTTTTTGTTACTCAGTCTATATGTTCTCCATCTAGGGCTAGTTTTTTAACCGGTACATATCCACACATTCACGGCGTAAATCAAAATAATAAATATGTCGATCCCGACTGGGACTCATATGCCCCCTACTCTGTTCACCTGCAAAAAAACGGATACGAAACTGCTCATATTGGAAAAATTCACATGGCACATAAAAGAGGTAAAAAACATATTAGACCTGGTTTCGACTACTGGTTTAGTTTTATTGGTCAAGGTCAATATTTTAATCCCAAGGTAAATGATAATGGAATTGAAACTCAAGAAGAGGGTTATATTACAGATATTCTAACCAATAAGACTATTGATTGGCTTGTAAATAAAAGAGATTCTGACAAACCATTTAGCTTGAACCTTTGGCATAAGGCTGTTCATGAAAAACATTTACCCGCACCAAGACATAGAGATTTATTTAGAGGTGAAAAACTTCCTGAACCTCCACATGATATGCACAAAGAAACATTTAAAGGAAAACCAGAGTGGCAAAGAAGAAAAACATATGGTTTTAAATGGAAAGAAGGAAATATTATCCCAGAAGAATTAGAAGAAAAAAAGTGGCCTATTAACAAATTTAAAAACATGCAATTGCTAAGAAGTTTAATTGCAGTTGATGAATCTCTTGGGAAAGTAATTGATACACTAGAAAAAATTGGTGAACTAGACAATACTGTAATTATATACAGCAGTGATAATGGATATTTTATGGGTGAGCATACATACAAGGATAAAAGACTAGCCTATGAAAATTCCATTAGGGTTCCAATGATTATTAGGTATCCTAAATTAATAAAGGAAAATTCTGAAATTAACGAACAGTGTTTAAATATTGATCTTGCCCCAACCATTTTAGATCTTGCTGGTATTGATAAACCTTCATATATCCAAGGTGAATCTATGTTGGGTTTAATTAGCGGAGAAAAAAATAAAAAATGGAGAAAGTCAATATTATTTGAATACTATGTAGATGATGCATGGCCGTATGCTGGGCCAGACCAACTAGCTGTTAGAACAAATCAGTATAAATTAGTAGATAATTTTTTAGAAAATGATATTGACGAACTTTATGATTTAATAAATGATCCAGGTGAAATGAATAACTTAATAAATGACGAACAATATGATACCATTGAATTAGAATTAAGGAATGAATCTATAAGGTTGCAAAAAAAATATAAATATAATCCAGATAGAGACTGGTGGTTAAAAACTCAGATTAGAAAATAATTATGAAAAAATACACTTTATACGTAGCATTTTTATTATCGTTAAACATAATAGCTCAAGATCTAAATCTTCAAGGAAAAGTTTTTGAAAAAGACACTGACACACCACTTGCAGGGGCCACAATACAACTTGTTGGATCAGAAACTGGGGTTATCTCTGATTTTGATGGCAATTTTGAGATATCACTTAATATTGGTGATAGAATATTGGTTTCATACATTGGAAAGAAAACAATTGAATTACCAATATTAAGTTCTCCAATTTCTATTTATTTAGAATCAGACCTCAGTGAACTTGACGAGGTCACGGTAAGTGTAGGGTATTTTGATATAAGTGAAAAAGATTTGTCTGGGTCTATTACTCAAATTAAATCTGAACAACTTGAAAAAAACAGAAGTGGAAGTGTGGAGAGTATTTTACAAGGGCAAGTTTCTGGACTTGTTGTATCCGAAAGCTCCGAACCAGGTGGTGGTTCAGGAATTTCTATAAGAGGAACCAATTCAATTTTGGGTGGAACACAGCCATTATATGTTCTGGATGGAATACCAGTTGATCCTCTTACTGACGCTCAGGGAATGGATGGTAGTGGTCAGTCACAAAGCTCATTAAGTTTTATTAATCCAAATGATATTGATAAAATAGAAGTGCTAAAGGATGCTGCAGCAACAGCAATTTATGGTGCTAGGGGTGCCAACGGAGTAATTTTAATCACCACTAAAACTGCTAATAATGAAGATGGAGCCGATAAGATTTCTGTAAGTTATGAAAGTTATGCTACTACTGTAAGAAATAATATTAACGTACTTGATGGCCCTGGCTTTGAAAGCTACATGAATCAAAGAGTTTTAAATCAAATTTTTAAGGAAATAACTGATCCAAATAGATTCGGTGGACCATTTGATGGAAGTCAGCTCATAAATACTCAAAATTTTCCTGAAATTATCGAATATGATTTACCCTACCCCCAATCAAGCGGTATTAACACAAATTGGCAAGATGAAACGTATCGAATTTCATTAAGCAACAGGTACAATTTAAACTACAGAGGTGGAAATTTTAAGAGAAACATTTCAATGGGCCTTGGAATCAATAATCAAGAAGGGGTTATAATCAATTCAAATAACAAGACAATTAATTACAATATGAATGCTAAAAGAAAAGCATTTAATGAAAAAATTGATGTTTATTCAAAGACTTATTTTACCCACAAAAAAGGAAATGCTGCATCTGTTGGTAATGGTCAGATTTTTCAGCAAAGAGGTGTTGTATCACAGGCATTACAATTTCAACCAATTTTTTCTTTATTGGAGCCTGGACAAGATGATGATATATATGCCGCTCTGAATGAGGGTAATGTGGTTTCAAACCCTTACACATTAGCAAGATATGTTATGGATATAAAGGAGTCTACATCATTTAGACAAACAATACAGCTTGTCGGAAAAATTACACCAAAATTGACCGGAACATTAAAAGGGTCATATAATTTTCAAAAAAGTAACAGGGATAATTATTACCCCTTGAATACAACTAGAGGAAGAAACACAAATGGTGAGGCATCTCAAGCATTCTTAGAAAACAGCAAATTATACGCAGAAGCCAATCTACGTTATAGAAATCGATTTGAAAATCACAGAATTGATGCAACACTCGTAGGTACTTTTGAAAAAAATGAAATTAGATCAATATTTAACAAAGCTAGAGGTTTTGGTACTGACGCAACATCATATTATAATTTTAGCTCAGCTGAAGAAATCTTAGTCCCAATCACTCAGTTTAGAGAAGTAGGTCTGCTTTCTACATTATTTCGTGTTGGTTATAATTATAAGAGAAAATACTTTGTAGACATCAATGCAAGACTTGATGCGTCCTCTAAATTCGCTACAAATAAAAAGAGTGCAGTTTTTCCTTCAATCGCCTTCTCTTGGTTTGCATCAAAGGAGAAATTATTTGAAAAATATGAAAACTTAGATGAATTAAAATTTAGGTTCTCGTATGGAAAGATCGGTAGTAATCCAATAAATCCTTACCAATCTCTTGCGTTAATGACTCCAATCAGATATAATTTTAATGACGAAATTATAACTGGATTTTATGAGTCAAATCTGGCTAATGATGATTTAACATGGGAAACTACTGATCAGTTTAATTTTGGAGTTGATATGGGGTTGTATGATTCTAAATTAAACTTAACTGTTGACATGTATCATAAATTGACACATGACTTACTACAATATGTTCAACTTCCTCCCTCTAACGGATACACAAGTAGAGTAGATAATTTTGGAGAGGTTGAAAATAAAGGTATTGAATTTAATCTTGAGGGAATAGCAATAAATAATGATGATTTAAATTGGACAATTAATGCAAACATTGGATTTAACAGAAATAAGTTAAAAAAATTAAATTCTAATCTTGATTTTCAATTAGGCCCGTCTATTGGCTTCTCTCAAGCTTATCCAATTTTATTTATGGTGGATCAACCCCTTGGAATTTACTGGGGCGCAGAGACAGATGGGGTATATTCATCATGGGAAGAGGCAAATGCAAGCGGAATTGCTGGGGCCGCACCGGGTGAAATAAGGTACATTAATCATCATGTAGATCTTGATGATTCAGGACAACCATTGGAAATTCAAGAAATTAATTTTGACGATTATATCAAAATCGGTGACCCTAATCCAGATTTTACATATTCAATTTCAAATAACTTTACATACAAAAATTGGGATGCTAGTATTTTATTTACTGGTCAAAAAGGAGGAGATTTATTTTGGGTAGATTCATGGCAGCTTAGTGGACTTCAGAAAACAACTAATATTTTAAGCTCTTCCTACGCTAATTCATGGATAGCGCCGTTATCATATGAAAATGGAAATTATATTTATGACGATTCAATTGGAAATTTAAATTCAGCAAATCATCCAGGTGCGATGATAGAAACTGGGTCCAGAGCAATTTCATCTGACAGAAATATATTTGATGGTTCATTCATCAGATTAAAGAACATTAATATTGGCTATAATTTTGATTTAAAAGATGGAAAAAACATGAGGCTTTATGTTGCAGGTCAAAATTTAGTTGTTTGGACAGACTATCCTGGCTATGACCCTGAGGTCAGAACCTACACAAAAAACCCTCAAAAAAGAGGAGTTGATTTTGGAACATATCCGGGAACAAGATCATTTTTAATCGGATTAAAATTAAACTATTAGATTATGAAAAATATAAAATACTATTTATCAGTTTTATTTATTGTTTTTACAATCAATTCATGTAATGTACTGGATGAAGATCCGTTCACTCAGCCAAGTACAGAAAATTTTTATCAAAATGAAACTGATGCACTGGCAGCTCTTACTGCATCATACGCAAGATTAAAAAGCGGAGTTGGCTACTACAAACAACAATTCATGCCAACACTTTTTGCTTCTTCTGATCAAGGACTATCTACTTATTTATATAACGAGTTTAAAAGAGGAATTGTTACCTCCACAAATCAAAGCTTAAACAACTTATGGAAAGAGCTTTATTTAGGAATTAGAGAAGCTAATAATGTCATTGCAAATGTTCCTAATATTGATATGGATGAAGAACTAAAACATAGAATTATTGGTGAGGCTAAATTTTTAAGAGCTCTTCACTACTTTAACCTCGTTAGGTGCTTTGGGGAAGTACCACTAAGAACCACACCTGTTGAAGCTGGTGATGATCAAGGATTAGCTGTTTCCTCAATCGTTGAAATTTATGATTCAATTATAGATGATTTGAACTATGCGTCTTTACACTGCTGGGGAAGAAATGAATCTCGAGGTAACTACACCAATGATTTAGGAAGAGCAACAAATACCTCGGCTCATGCGTTGTTAGCTAAAGTATACACAAGAATAGCATCGTGTAAAAGAACTGCAAGTGGCGGGGTTCTTGGCAATGAACTTTATCTTCAATTTTCTGAATCATATCAATCTTACTATCAATATGCAAAAGACCATTCTGATTCAGCTATCTCAGGGCAAGGTTTTAATCTTTCATCATCACTCGAAGATTGGGTTTCAATTTTTGATGCTGATAACGGAAATAATGAAGAAATGATATTTGATATTCAAGGTTCATCACTAAGTGGTCAAGGAACTGCTGTATCAAACCTTTTTACTCCCAGAAATGCAGGACTTTCAGGAAGCGGGTTTGGAGGAAATAATAAGTTGAAACCATTATTTATTAATAACATGATTGACAAATTTGATAATAGATATCAAAATTCAATTATTACTCAGTATGAAACTGCAACAAGACAATTCAATATAAATCCATGGAGTACTGGTTATATTCCTACAAATCTTGAAACAGGAAATACCTTAGGTACGTTGTGGCAAGTATGGACTGCAAAATATATTGATACTGAAGCAACTACAGAATACACCAGTAGACAAAATTGGCATGTTATTAGGCTAGCTGATGTCTATTTGATGCGAGCTGAAGCTAGTGCCGAAATTTTATCTGATCCATCAGCTGCAAACTCTGATATCAACATACTAAGATCTAGAGTTGGGATGACCGAAATTGATTACTCTTCAATGTCAATGCAAGATTTTAGAGAAGAAATATTAAGAGAAAGAGCGGTTGAACTATACATGGAAGGTCATAGATTTTTTGATTTAACCAGGTTTGGTGTATATGATGAATATTGCAAATTTGTGTATGGAAATACTGATGGTGCTAGACAACCTGAAGATTACACATGGCCAATTCCAATTATTGAGGTTTCTACAAATAGTGAAATAGACTAAGTTTATGCCAAAGGCTTTTTTATTTTCAATACTTCTTTTAACAGTTCAAATCTTACATGCAAAGAATAATGAAAATAATCCAAATTTTATTTTCATATTAGCTGACGATCAAGGTTGGAATGGGACATCAGTAAAAATGATTGAAGACAATGAGCTTTCCAAAAGTGACTATTATGAAACCCCAAATATTAAAAAAATTGCTACGAAGGCAATAATATTCTCAAATGCTTATGCAAGTGCTCCAGTTTGTGCACCATCAAGGTACAGTATTCAGTTTGGACAAACACCCGCAAGATTGAAAATGATTAGAGTCGGTATGAACACAGAACACATTGATCATATGGCAAAAATTTCAATTCCGAAGCAATTAAAAATTATTAACCCAAGCTACAAAACTGCACATTTTGGAAAATGGGGAATGGATTCAACACCTGAATCTATTGGATATGATGTTAGCGATGGACCAACAAAAAATAAAGACGGGGTATTTAGTTGGAATTCTAATAAACTCCAGTGGAGCAACAACGAATCATCTGATCCAAAAAAAATATTTAGTGTAACAAAAAGAGCAATTGATTTCATAGAAGAAAATAATGAGAAAAACACACCTTTTTTTCTTCAGATTTCTCATTATGCAATACACTCAGATATCAGCGCAAGAAAGAGTACTTACAATACATTCAAAAACAAAAAACCCGGCGAAATCCATTATAATTTAGGTCTTGCGGCAATGACCTTTGATTTAGATGAAAGTGTAGGTTTGATATTGGATAAATTAAAAGAACTGAATATCGAAAACAATACTTATTTGATTTATACTTCTGATAATGGTTCTGTTCCTATTATAAAACCCCGAAAACACTACAAACAAAGCTATAATTTTCCCTTACGAAGAGGAAAATGGGATGCCACAGAGGGTGGAATAAGAGTACCTATGATAATAATGGGGCCTGGAATCGATAAAACAAGATATTCTGATACTCCAATATCATTTTCAGATTTGTTACCAACCATCATTGATATTGCTGGAAATAAAAAATTGAAAAATAATGAGTTAGATGGTGGTAGCTTTAAAGGATTATTAAATAATGAAACTAATTCTGTAAACAGAAACATCAAAGGGATTATTTTTCACGTACCATATGAAAATAAAATTGCACTTGAAAGAGCTCATTCAGCTATAATAATTGACTCATTTAAATTGATAAAATATCATGACAATGGTGAAGTAAACCTGTATGATATCAAAAATGATTTGAGCGAATCTGTGGATTTAACTAAAATCTTACTAAAAGGAAAGCTAATAAACACAAAAATTTCAAGAGGATTAGAAAAATTACTTGATGATTATTTGACCAATGTTCAAGCACCTAAATGGAAACCTGGAATTACCTGGAAAGAAAATCCTTTAAGAATTATCAATTCTTATCACTAAAAATTAATTTTTTTTTATAAAGCACCCTACTATTTTAGGAAAATGAAAATATTATGAAATAAAAATTATAATATTCTTGATTAATATATAAAAATTAGTATCTTACGCGACTATATTAATTTTTAATGAGGAAACTCTACATTTTATTTTTTTCTTTAACGTTTTCGTTATCTGTTTTTTCACAAGATGGACTTATTGACAGAGCAAAGAAAATTTCTGATGAAATGACTATGGTTTTATCTCTTGATGATGTTACATCAGAAAAGATATATCATATTCAACTTAAAAGATTTATTGATGCTCAAAGAATTCGTACGACTTATAAAGACGATAAAACTATGATGAAGGCTGAATTAAGAAAACTTCAAAATAGATTGTGGGGTAAACTTAATGCAGTACTCGGAGATGACAAAATGAAATCTTGGGGTGCTCACAAAAAAAGTATTTAATAATCAAAACCAAATTTATGATGAAAACTACTCAATTTTTAACTAACATAAAATTATGGCAGGGGATCTTTTTTTCCGTTCTACTTTTAGTTAGTCTTAACTTAAACTCGCAAAATGTTGGTGACGACTTACTTGCGAACAGCAATGGGCAGGTCGATACCTCTAGTGGATGGACTGGTTCTGGTGCTGGTTGTTTTTCTTGGGGTGGTGGTACTTATGATGGTGTAACTCAGTGTGGATGGACATCCGGAGCTGGGTTGAATTATGCACCTTCAACAGGTGGTCATGGCCCTACGCATTCTGGTGACAGAATGTTTAAAACTTATAAAACAAATGGTTCCAATGGTGAATTTATTGCTCAAGAAGTTGGTGAATTAGCACTTGGTACATACGCTTATACTTTCTTTCACAGATGGACTGGAGGTTCAATTGACTACACAGAAGGAGCACCAAAGTTTACGATTAAAGAACAAAATGCCGACGGAGGTTGGGATAATGTTTTAGTTGTTGACTTAGTTGAAGGTAACACAGGTGCTAGTGGTGAATGGACTGAAACAACTGGTACATTTGTAAATGAAAATGTTAACAATTACAAAATTCAGGTGTACAAAAACGGTACAGCCAATGCTGGTCTTGCTCAAAATTTACATCTGGACACATTCTCATTTATTTTCGTTGAAGAAGCTTCAACTTCTTCCGGATGTGATTTAACAATTAACATGGAAGATACATACGGTGACGGTTGGAATGGAAACTATTTGGATGTATATGTAAACGGTACACTTGTTCAAGGTGGCCTTACTATCGAATCTGGTTCTGCAGCTACAGCTACAATTTCTGTAAGTTATGGTGATTCCGTATTATTCGATATGGTTGCTGCTGGATCTTACATTGGTGAGACTCAATTTAACGTAACTGATGCAGACGGTAACACTGTTGCTTCTGCCGCAGATGGCGATGATGCAACATTTGAATGTGTTGATCCAGCTGCCGTAAACTTAGCAGTAACTGCAACTACAGGTGCTGGTTCCGCTACATTCTCTTTTGATGTTGCTAACTTTACTGTTGGTCAAGGAGATGGTGTAGACGGACACATTCACTATTCATTGAATGGTGGTGCAGAAGTTATGGTATACTCAACTGACGACCTTACATTGAGTGATTTACCAAATGGTGATCACACAATTGTATTCTCATTAGTTGATTCAAATCACCAAGCATTAGATCCTGCT
>CABZJM010000013.1 GCA_902526075.1 uncultured Bacteroidota bacterium | reverse complement strand
CGTTAACATACACAATCACTACGTAAGTTTAAACGGTAGTTATGAATTAAGTGACGATATTGGAGTAACATTCAACGTTGGTGCTACTTCAAATAGAAGAACTTATGAGCGTTCTGGTGTTTCTAGTACAGGTCAGATCGTATATGGTGTCGTACAACATTTCAACTATGAGAATCAGACACCTATAGCTTTTGAAAGTGCTCGAAATACTCTAGGTGTATTTGGTAGTGCCGATCTTGATTATATGGATTACTTATTCTTAACAGTTCAAGCAAGAAACGATTGGGTTTCTAACCTTCCTACTGAGAATAATAGTATGTTCTACCCGAGTGCGAGTGTATCTTTCTTACCTACATCCATGGATGAAAACTTTAAGTCTGAAAACTTATCATACTTAAAGGTAAGAGCTGGTTATGGTACTTCTGCTGGTTT
Source organism: uncultured Bacteroidota bacterium (assembly GCA_902526075.1). Classification (GTDB taxonomy): domain Bacteria; phylum Bacteroidota; class Bacteroidia; order Flavobacteriales; family Flavobacteriaceae; genus MED-G13. Next base: position 25,126 of record CABZJM010000013.1, on the reverse strand, counting down.
TCCTACCGGATACCCAACAGTAAACACTGTAGGTCAGAGTACAAACGTAAATGGTGGTCTTAACGGCGGTATTATTACAAACTCTGTAAGTAACTTCCAAGCTAATCCAGACTTAAAGCCTGAATTATTAGGTGAATTCGAATTAGGATTTGATGCTAGAGTATGGAAAAACAGAATTGGTATTAATGCGTCTTACTTTGAAAGAACAAGTAAGGATTTAATCGTATTCAAGCCACTTCCAACGTCATCCGGTTATACTTCAACCCAAGATAACATTGGTAAAATCGAAGGTAATGGTATAGAAGTTGATGTTGATTTAGAAATGTTTGATATTTTACCTGTAAATGTAGATGGTCTTAGCTGGAATGCTAGAGTAAACTTTACTAAAAGTGAAGCTACTGTTACAGAACAAGCAGATGATCAAATTATATATGGTGGAACAACAAGTTCAACACTTGGTGGTAATGCAGCTATACAAGGGCAGCCTCTTGGTGTTATTGTTGGTTCCAGAATTGAGAGAGATGATAACGGTAATTATGTAGTTAACGCATCCGGTAATTATGGTATCGAGAGTGTTATGGCTATAGATGCTAACGGTAACGAAGTTCCATTGGGTACTGAAGGATCTAGAACAATCACTCCGATAATCGGTAATCCAGAACCTGATTACGTAATGAATTTTATCAACACTGTAAAGTATAAGAACTTTACTTTAGGATGGCAATTTAGCCATACTGCAGGTGGTGATATCGTTGCAAAAACAGTTGCTACATTACTAGGTCGTGGTGGTATCGTAGAAGATAGAAAGAATACTTTTATTCTTCCCGGTGTCAAAAACGATGGTACTCCTAACAACTTACAGATCAATAATTCTACTTACTACTTTAGTAATGTATTGTTTGGTCCACTTGAATTATCAGTTTATGATGGTTCAGTTGTTAGATTACAAGAATTATCTTTATCATATGCTTTCCCACAGAAATTTCTAGATAAAACTCCATTTGGAGCATTATCTTTAACAGCAACAGGATTCAACTTATGGTATGATGCCTATAATGTTCCTGATGCAACAAACTTCGATCCAAACGTTGCCGGTACTGGTATTGGTAACGCAAGAGGATGGGATTTCCTTAATGGACCTAGTTCAAAAAGGTATGGTATTAGTATTAAAGCATCATTTTAATAACGTATAAATCAATTTATTATGAAAAGAATTTTTAAATATTTAATGATGACAGTCATCACAGCTGGTACGATGTTCTATTCGTGTGAAACGACAGAGCTTGAGGATCTCGTTAGCCCAAATGCACTGTCAGCAGATTTAGCTGACGCTGATCTGTTATTAAACTCTATCCAAGTAAGCTATCTTGGAGCAATGCAGGACATGCAATACAATGGTGCTGCATTAGGAAGAATTAGCTACATGGGTGGTAGAGATTATTACAATAACTTCGGTAGTGGTACCGTAAGTGGAGCCTGGGGTAGTTTATACTCTGGAATGCTCCCTGATATCGCTGCAATTGAATCCCAAAATGATGAAGAAAACTTATTGGCTTTCCATTTAGGGATCTCAAAAGCTATGGCAGCTCACGTAATGATGGGTCTTGTTGACTCAGTTGGTGACATTCCTTTTAGTCAAGCGAATAATCCATCTGAATACGCTAGTCCATCTGTAGATGATGATGCAGATGTATATGCTGCTGCTGTTGCAATGTTAGACGAAGCTGAGTCATACTTGAATGCAGCTGGTGGTGGGGACGACTTATTTTACGGTGGAGATGCATCGAAATGGATGAAGTTTGTTAACACACTTAAAATGCGTGCAATGTTAACAACTGGCGATTATGCTGGTGCTCTTGCACAAGGTGGTATTATTGATACTGCTGACGCAGATATGCAGTTTAACTATGGAACTCAAGAATTACAACCAGACACACGTCATCCATGGTACCAGTCAGATTATACAACATCTGGTGCTAACATTTACCAGTCAAATTGGTTAATGAATACCATGTTGGGTGATTTATCAGAGTGGTATGCTGCACCTGTTGCGTATCCTGGAATTGGAAATGAAGAAGATGGAGCTGTTCAAAGAGCAGTAATGTCAGACGATCCAAGAAGAAGATACTATTTTTACAGACAGCAGTGGATTACCCCAGGCCAATCTGGTATGTTATATGCATTTGATGCTGGACCATATGTATGGCCTCTTTCATGGGGTGGTGGACCCGCGGATACTGCAAATGGTGAGACATTACAATGTTCATTACAACTTCAGCCCTTCCACTTAGATTTTACTGAGGAAGGTGAAGATGCTTTCGGAATGGTTGGAAGATGGTGTGCTGCAAATTTAGGTTATTGGGGAAGAACCCATGGTAATGATGAAGGTACTCCTCCAGACAACTTTACAAGAACAGCTGTTGGTGTTTATCCTGCTGGTGGAAGCTTTGACAACCAGCCAGATGTACCTAATTATGATAATTATGGTACTCTAGCTGCTACAAATGCTGGAATAAAAGGTGCTGTATGGCAAGGTAATGGTGGTGGTGGACAAGGTATTTGGCCTATCTACCTTTCGTCCTACGCACACTTTATGAAAGCTGAAGCTGCTATGTGGTTAGGAGATGTCTCAACCGCAAGAGCCATGATGGAAATCGGAATGCAACATTCATTCGACAAAGTATTAAGCATGGGATCTATTGACCCTGATGCTGATTCTAACTACTTTGCAACTGCAACCGAGGTTAGTGACTTTATTGCTATGAAGTTAGCTGAGTTTGATGCTGCACCGTTAAGCAACACACATGACCCTCTTGCTCCAAGTACTACTAAGGACAAATTAGACGTTCTAGGAGAGCAATATTTTGTTGCTATGTTTGGTGGTGCTTATGATGCATGGAATTTCATAAGAAGAACTGGTCATCCTAGACATATAGCATTAGGATTAATGGATAATGCAGAATCTGGGCCATTCCCAAGAACTGGTACATATCCATCGAGTGAAATTAGTGCGAATCCAAGCATTTTACAAAGACAAGATAATAATACTCAAGTCTTTTGGGATGCTGGAGTAACAAATCCACAGAATTAATAAAAATTGAAACTATGAAAAATATATTTAGATTATTATTTGCATCTTTATTTATAGTTAATTACTCTTGTCAGGACAGTGATAATGTCATTGACGGAGTCCTAGACTATGAGGTTGGTGCAGTAATTAGAACAATCGCTGTTGACAACAATGTTGTTAATTCAAGTGATGAAAGTAGTGCGTGGCTTGCTACCTTGGAGGTACAAGATGGTACTGATGATTCATCTTTGTGGTCATTTATTGAGCTACACGTTGAGATGCAGGATTTTACACCAGATAATGGTGATAATTCTACTAATTCAGTCCTACTATACACATGGACTCCAGACAATTTTGAAATGGGCCCTGTTGGACTTCCAAGAGCTGATGTATCTGCAAACTGGGGTGATATAAAAGCTGTTTTGAATTTTACAGGTGATGAATATTCGCCTGGTGATTTATTAACTTTTAAAGCATATTTACATCTTAACGATGGAAGGGTTTTTGGACCTGATTCTGCTGCTGGTATCATTACAGGTGGATTCTTTGCTTCTCCTTTTCAATACAATGCATTATTAACATGTTCTCCTGCTCCAGGTACTTACACTGTTGAAATGTATGATGGTTATGGTGATGGATGGCAAAGTACTGGTGTTGAAGTTTGTATTGACGGTTCTTGTGAGGCTTTAACAATACCTCAATTGTGGCCAACTGTAACAAACTTTGGTACTACGACTGTTGAAGTTCCTGAAGGAACTGAAACCCTTACTTGGACATGGGCTGGTGACACATACGGTAACGAAGTTTACTTCCTTGTATATGGGCCAAATGGTGACCTAATTTTTGCCGGTAAAGGTGCAGACGAAATGTTATTGTATTCAAATGGTGCCGCTCCTTCTGAAGAAATTCAAGCAGAAGCGATACTTATGGGTGCTGGATTACTTCCAATCGCACTGTGTGCTGGATAATAGATTTATTCTAAATTAAAAAAAAGAGCTTTGCTTATGCAAAGCTCTTTTTTTTTTATCATTTGATTACATTTGTAATATGAAAAATTTATACTATTTCAGATTATGCTTTGCAGGGTTAATCCTGTTCAGTTGTAATCCAAATGAAAACACAGAGAATAGTATTCCTTTTGAAAAACTATCCTCAGATTATTCTGGTGTAAAATTTTCTAATAATATCACTCCTAACCTAGAATCTTCAGAAAATCTTTTTGACTATGACTACTTTTATAATGGCTCTGGAGTAGGTGTTGCTGATATTAATAATGATGGATTGAAGGATATAATCTTTACTGCAAATCAAGAACAAAATAAACTTTATCTAAATAAAGGAAATCTAAATTTTGAAGACATAACCAGCTTAAGTAATATTAATTCAGAAAATAAAAGGTGGTCGAGTGGAGTAACTTTTACAGATGTAAATAATGACGGCTGGCTAGATATATACATATCTCAGGGAGGTCCATACGAGTCAAACAGTAGAAAAAACCTACTATTGATCAATAACCAGGACCTAACTTTCAGTGACAAAGCTGAAGAATATGGACTTGATGACACTGGAATAAGTACTCAGTCAGCATTTTTTGACTTTGACAAGGACGGTGATCTGGACTGTGTGGTTATGAATGAAAATGAGTTTTACGGATACGATCCTATATCCTTTTTCAAAAAATACGAGAATAAATCAGTATTGATGGAAAACTCATCACACTTGTATGAACAAAAAGATGGAAAGTTTATTAATATTACTGAAAAGGCTGGTTTGTTAAGTCCAACATTTGGATTGGGCTTGTGTATAAGTGACATAAATAATGATAATTGGCCAGATATATATATTGCAAATGATTATTACGTAAAAGATGCAATGTATATAAATAATCAAGATGGAACATTTACCAATCAGATAAAAGAATCCACAAAGCAAATATCATTTTATGGTATGGGCGTGGATATAGAAGACATAAATAATGATAATTTGAGTGATATTTTTGTTTTAGACATGGCTTCAAGTGACCATGTAAGATCAAAAACACTGATGGCCTCAATGAATACATCAAATTTTGACCTTATAACAAATAAATTAGATCAACATTATCAATATATGTTTAATTCTTTACAATTAAATCTAGGTAATGACAAATACCACAATATTTCACATCAACTTAATATTGCAAAAACTGATTGGAGTTGGGCAGGGTTGATATTTGATTATAATCTTGATGGCAACGAAGATATTTTTGTCACAAATGGTTATAGAAAGTATGGATCTGATAATGATTCAAGAATCAGGATTAATGATACTAAAAAAGAATATAATAACAGGGTCCCAATAGAAATGAAAAAAAGGCTATATGATGAACTACCTTCAGAAAAATTGCCAAATTTACTATATAAAAACGAAGGTAATTTAACTTTTAATGAAGTTGGAAATAACTCAGCACTTAATGATCCTAGTTTTTCTAACGGTGCAGCATATGCCGACCTAGACAATGACGGAGATTTAGAAATTATAGTTAATAATATAGATGAGAATGCATTTATTTATAAGAATTTGTCAATCGAAAATAAACTTGGAAATTATCTAAAAGTTAGAGCTAATGGAATTCTATCAGAAAACTTCGCTAAGGTGACATTATATTTTGGCAATAATTCAAGAGTAAAGGAATTTAAGCGTGTTAGAGGCTATTTATCATCAGTTTCTGATGAATTACACTTTGGGCTAGGAAATACATCTAAAATAGACTCTTTAGTAGTTCTATGGGGCTCTGGAAAGAAAGAAGTTCTTTATGACATTGATGTTAACCAAACAATTACGGTAAATGAAAAGAATTCTGAATTTATAGACGATAAAAAAGAAGATTTAAAACAAATCTTTAGTAAAATAAATGATTTTATTCAATATGCTCATAATGAGAATGAATTTGATGATTTTCGTGCTGAAATCTTATTACCATATAAACAATCAACTCTTGGTCCCTATATTTCTACCGGGGACGTTAATAACGATGGCAAAGAAGATGTGTTTATAGGAGGTGCACACAAACAAAACTCCAGGATATATATTTCTGATAAAAATAGATTAATTGAAAGAAATATTAAATCATTTCAAGATGATGCTGGAAATGAAGATATGGAGTCTATTTTTATTGATATTGATAATGATAATGATCTTGATTTATATGTAGTTAGTGGTGGAAATGAATTCGTGAACAGATCTGTAGAACTAAGTGATAGAATTTATTTAAATGACGGTAGCGGTAATTTCAAAAGAGATATTCAGGAAGATATCGAAAACTATACAATTAACGGAAAAACAGTAGTTTCAATCGATTATGATAATGACGGGGATAATGATATAATAGTTGGTAATAGAATTCAGACCAGAAAATATCCGGTTCATGAACCATCAATTATTTATGAAAATATCTCTGGAAAGTTTTACAACAACACATATAATGTAGCCCCTGAATTTGAAAATTTCGGTATCGTAAATAAAATTATTTCAACAGATTTTAATAATGATGGCTGGAATGATTTTATCGCTGTTGGTGAGTGGACTAATATTGGATTATTTTTAAATGAAAATGGAAAATTTAGAAATATTAATAATGAAAGTAATTTAGAAAATCTATTTGGGTTATGGTTTAATATTTTGGAAACTGATATTAATAATGATGGTTTAAAAGATTATCTAATCGGAAATATTGGAGAGAACTCAAAGTATAAAACAAGCATGGAAAAACCTTTAAAAATATTTGGAAGTGACTTTGATGGAAATGGAACCCATGACTTAGTTTTAAGCTACAAATACGAAGGAAATTATGTGCCACTTAGGGGAAAGGAATGCTCAACTCAGCAAATGCCTTTTATTTCTGAAAAAATTCCAACATTTGAAGAATTTGCAAATGCATCTATCGAAGAAATATATGGAGATGAAATAGTTGACGCCTATGAACGAAAAGTTACAAGTTTTGAATCAATTATTTTAATAAACAAGGGCGAAAACAAATTTAAAATTGAAAAACTCCCTCCACTCGCCCAGTCCATTCCTATTTTAGCAAGTGACACGTATGATATAAATGAGGATGGTTATGAAGATGTAATTGTAGGGGGAAATATTTATAATACTGAAGTAGAGACACCAAGATTAGATAATCAATTTGCTATAATTTTAATTTCAGATAAGAACAAAAATTATATTGCCCTAGGACCTGATAAAAGCGGATTGTATCTTTCCGGTAATACGAAGTCCTTAAAAATTATTGATCGTAAAAATCCCAAATTATTGGTTGCGAACAACAACTCCAACTTAGAAGTATTTGAATTAAATAAATAATGGAAAAAAGTGCTGAAATTTATGGAATAAGGGCTGTTATTGAAGCTATAAATTCAAAAAAGGATATTGATAAAGTTTTTATTCAGACAGGGCTGAAAGGAAAATTAATTGTGCAGTTAGAATCTCTAATTAGAAAAAATAAGATAAACTTTTCATATGTCCCCACTCAAAAACTAGATAGGTTATCAAAAAAAAATCATCAAGGTGTAATTGCAAGGATATCCCCTATTAAGTTTTATGATATTAATGAATTCAGTGAAATAATTGAAAAATCTAAAATTCCATTTATTTTAATTCTTGATCAAATCAGCGATGTAAGAAATTTTGGTGCAATCATAAGAACCTCAGAAATTAGTGGTGTAGATGGTATCATAATTCAAAATAGCTCCTCGGCTCCAATAAACTCAGACACGGTAAAGACAAGTGCAGGTGCAATTTTTAATATTCCAATTTGTAAAGTAAGTCATATAAAAGATGCAATTTATCATATGCAATCTATGGATATACCAATCGTTTGTGCTTCAGAAAAAGCAGAAAAAAATATTTATGATGTTAATTTTAAAAGGCCCGTAGCAATAGTAATGGGATCAGAGCAAAAAGGGATTAATAAATCTGTTCTAAGTTTATCTAATGAAATAGTAAAACTACCCATGTTTGGAAAAATTGAATCATTGAATGTTTCTGTCGCTTGTGGCATATTTCTTTATGAAGTAGTTAGGCAGAGAATTTAATGTAGGATTCTTAATATTTCTTCTAGATTCTGAATAATTATCACGTTTTCTCTATTTTTTTCACTTGTTTTGTGAAAATTAAAATAAATTGCTCTCATTCCAATTTGATTTGCACCTAATATATCTGCATTATAATTATCTCCAATCATTATTGAGTTTTCAACAGTTGCTTTTGCAGAATTTATAGCATGATTAAATATTAACTTATCAGGCTTTTTAACCCCTACATCTTCAGAAATTGTCACAGTTTTAAAATAATGTGCCAAATTTGATTTGATCAACTTCCTTTTTTGCACTTCTTTAAATCCATTTGTAATTATATGTATCTTATATCTTAATTTTAAAGAGTCCAACACTGTTAAAGTGTTGGGAATTAAATTATTGAAATCAGAAAGGTGTTTAATGTAATCCACAGAAAGCTTATGAATTAAATTGGCACTAACTTCATAATTTAATTTTTTAAATGTATCAGAAAGTCTATAAAATCTTAAATCAGCCTTACTAACTTTATTTTGACGATACATTTCCCAATATTTTCTGTTTATTGGGTGGTATGCATATAAAAATTTATCAACGTCAATTTTTACACTATTAATCTCTAAAATTTTAAAAAATGTCAAATCTGAATTTTTATCAAAATCCCAAAGCGTGTGATCTAAATCAAAAAAGATGTCTTTAATATCATTCATTTAATATTGTTTAAGTTTCTCAAGATCTAAGCCACCAAATTTACCTGAGCTCATCATGAGTAAAACAGAATCGGTTAAATCAAGGCTAAACATTGTTTCTTCGAGTTTTTCATAGTTATCAATCACTGTTAAATTTTCGTGATTAAAGGAATGGATAATAAGTTTAGAATTTATTTGAGTTAACCTCTTTATTTTCATATTTTTTTCTGAATAATATATATAACATTCATCTGCATTATCTAAAGTGTCTCTATACTTGTTTAGAAAAGCTGGATTTAAACTACTATAAGTATGAAGCTCAAAACAAGCAATTAGCCTTATTTGAGGGAATTGTTTTCTTACTGCTTCAGAGGTTGCTTTAACTTTACTAGGTGAGTGAGCAAAATCTTTAAAAATTGCAGAATTTGACGATTTATATATTAATTCTAGCCTATTACTTGCTCCACTAAATGAAGTAATGGCTTTGTAAAAATCTTCCGGTTTAATTCCAACGCTATTACAAATATGTAATGCTCCCCCAACATTTTGGAGATTATGGTCTCCAAAAATATTTAGCTTATATGTAGTGCCTTCATAATCAATGTATGTGACACCATTATTGATTTTAAATTTAGGTGATGAATATGGGATTAATTTTAAATTATTTTTATTTGATTTAATAAGATTAACAAGTTCATTATCTAACTTGTTAAATACTAATGTTCCATTATTTTGAATTGAATTAATAAAAATCTCAAATTGTTGAACATAATTTTCAATTGTTTTAAATACGTTTATGTGGTCCCACGCAATTCCGCTAACAAGTGCAATATGGGGTTTGTATAAATGGAATTTTGGTCTTGGGTCCAGCGCCGAGGATAAATACTCATCTCCCTCTAAAACAATATATTTACTAGAGTCAGAAAGCTTAACCATAACTTCAAAACCCTTAAGTTGAGCTCCCACCATATAGTCGGTATCAATATTTTGTTCCTTCAATACATGCAATATCAAAGATGTAATAGAGGTTTTTCCATGACTACCTCCTATGACAATTCTAATTTTATCTTTTGACTGATTATAGATAAATTCAGGATAGGAATAAATTTTTAGACCCAATTCTTTCGCCTTAATAAGTTCAGGATTATCTTCTTTTGCATGCATTCCAAGAATAATTGCATCAATATCAATGGAGATTTTTTCTGAAAACCAACCCTCCTTTTCAGGAAGCAAATTATATTTTTTTAATCTGGATTTTGATGGATCATTAATTAAATCATCACTTCCCGTTATTGTATATCCTTTTAATTTCAGTGCAATTGCAAGATTATGCATTGCGGAACCACCTATTGCAATAAAATGAATTTTCATTTATTAATCAATTTATATAATTCATCAATTTTTTTTATTAGAGAGTAATTCCTTTTTTTAGAATTCATCGAAACTTCCTTTGATAGCTTTATATAATGTCTAGAATTTTCACTACCTAATTTGAAGTTGGTATAGGCCAATAGATAATACGTTTCATCCAACGAAAATCTATCAACAGATGAGTACTTTCTAATATATCTCTCCAAATATTTGATTGCTAAATTATTATATTCTTTATGATTTTGATTTGCTAAAATTTTACCGACAACAAAATTAAAATAGTTAAAATCAAATAAGACTAGATTAGAACTTAAAGAGTCAATTATTTTCTTTTCAAATTCAATTATTTTTTTTTCGTTACTCTGAAAACCATGAAAATAATGGTATGATAATAAACCATGAACTTTAGAAATTTTAAGTATTTCATGACAATAATCTTGTGCGTCATCTTTATTTCCACCAAGGATTTGAGGAACTTCGGTTAAAATTTGGACTAATACCCATCTACTGTAAATATGTTTTTTATCAAGTGATGCAGATTTAATTAAATTTCTTTTTGCATTATTTATGAGTGGTAAAACCTTAAACTTACTAACAACTTCTGAGTAAGCAGCTTGTGTGCCACCAAGCCTGTATAAATAATCAGAATTATTAGGGTCAATTCTGACTAATTTTTCGTAAAAATTTATTGCCAAATCCCATCTTTTTTCAGAGGCGTATGCCTCACCTATATTAATAATATTTGTTGGATTTTGTTCATCACTTTTATAAACACTGATTAATGAATCAAGAGAATTTGTCTGAGAAAATAATGATGGTACAAAAATTAGTAAAACAACTGGCACTATATAAAAAATTGAAATCCTAATTGACATATTCTTTAATTTAGCATTTCCCAAATTTTATCTTTAAGCTCAACTAATCCAACATTGGATATTGAAGAAATAAAAATAAACTCTTCTTTTATTTTTTTCCCGATTTCTAATCTAATCTCATCCCTTAATTCATCATCAAGTAAATCAGACTTTGTAATTGCGATTAGTCTACTTTTATCAAGCATCTCTGGATTATATTTTTTCAGTTCTTTTAATAAAATATTATAACTGTTAATTATGTCATCAGAATCGGATGGAATCATAAAAAGAAGAGTAGAGTTTCTTTCTATGTGTCTCAAAAAATAATGACCTAAACCTTTACCATCAGAAGCTCCTTCGATTATTCCTGGAATATCAGCCATTATAAAAGTTTTAAAATCCCTATACTTTACTATACCTAAATTTGGTTTTAGAGTTGTAAATTCATAATCGGCTATTTTAGGTTTGGCATCAGTGATTACAGAGAGTAAAGTCGACTTGCCAGCATTTGGGAAACCTACAAGTCCAACATCAGCCAAAACTTTCAATTCTAATGTTATTTGTATTTCTTCATTCGACAATCCTGGTTGTGAATATCTTGGAGTTTGATTTGTTGAAGATTTAAAATGCCAATTTCCTCTTCCCCCTTTACCACCTTGACATACTATTTTTTCTTCTCCGTCTCTAGTTATTTCAAAAATTATCTTTTCATCAATAGTATTTTTAACGACTGTACCCAGTGGAACGTCGATAAAAACATCGCTGCCATTAGAGCCTGTGATTCTATTTTTTCCTCCATCATTTCCTTTTTCCGCTTTGAAATGTCTTTTGAATTTTAAATGATATAAAGTCCAGTGCTGTGAGCTACCTCTCAAGATTATATGACCACCTCTTCCTCCGTCTCCTCCATCAGGCCCACCCTTTGGGACATATTTTTCTCTTCTTAGGTGCGTAGATCCCTTACCTCCTTTTCCGGAAGCAACATTAATTTTAACATAATCTACAAAATTACCTTCTGTCATGGGAAAACTAAAATTTACTCATTACATCAACTATTCTAGATGTTATCATTTCAATCCCTCCAACTCCATCAACTCCGAAATAACAGTTTTTTCTTTGATAATATGTTTTCAGAATAGCTGTTTTTGTATAATACTCATTAATCCTGTTTTCAATTATTTCTCTGTTTGAATCATCAGCTCTCCCACTTCCTTTACCTCTTTCCAATAGTCTATTAATAAGTATTTCATCACTTACTTCAAGCGCTATCATTCCTGAAATTGAAGTGTTAAATTTTTCCAACAATTTATCTAGTGCACTAGCCTGACTTTCAGTCCTTGGAAATCCATCAAAAATAAAACCATTGACACGACTATTTTCCTCTACAACTTCACTTAGCATATTGATAGTTATTTCATCTGGGACTAACTGACCTTTATTCATATAGCCTTGCGCTAATAAACCCAGATCAGTATTATTTTTGATATTATTTCTAAATACATCACCCGTAGAAATATGAAATAAATCATATTTTAACTTAATAACTTCTGCCTGAGTACCTTTGCCTGCCCCAGGAGGCCCAAATAAAACAATATTCTTCATTAGATTAATTTAAACACAAATATAACCTTTGACATGTTTAATTTCTAATCGATTAAATATTAAAATGTATTTTTGCATGAAGATTGAGAAATTGGATGATTAATGCAACTTTTTAGTTCAAATTTTAAATTAGGTATTCTTGGCGGAGGTCAGCTTGGAAAAATGCTGATGTATGATGCAAAAAGATATGATTTACATACAAAAGTTATGGATTCAAGTCAAGAAGTACCATGTGCAAAACTGGCCGATGAGTTTATTTTAGGAGACATAACTGATTATGATGATGTTGTAAGTTTTGGAAATAAAGTTGACGTAATAACAGTTGAAATTGAAAAAATTAATACTGATGCGTTATTATTTTTAGAAAAAAACGGAAAAAAAGTATTTCCTTCTGCAAGAACACTAAAAGTAATTCAAAACAAATCTGATCAAAAAGACTTTTATAAAAAATATAATTTACCATCTTCAAGATTTAGAAATTATTCAGACTTAGATGAACTCAAAAATAATTTTGAAAAAGATAATTTTGAATTTCCTTTTGTATGGAAAAGTTCAAGATTTGGTTACGACGGAAAAGGAGTTAAAATCATAAAAAATTATGATGATTTTAACTTTTCTTTTGAAAATGAATGTCTGATTGAGGAGAAAATATCAATCAAAAAAGAATTATCAGTAATTGTTGCTAGAAATATTTCGGGTGAAATGAAGTGTTTTCCTGTAGTTGAGATGGAATTTAACGAGAATTCAAATTTAGTTGAATATGTTATGTGCCCTGCAAATATTAGCAAGGATATTGCAGAAAGAGCAATGCAAATTGCAATGAATATTTCAGAAAAATTTAATATGGTTGGATTACTTGCAGTTGAACTTTTTCTGACCACAGAAGATGAGATTCTAATTAATGAAGTAGCCCCCAGACCGCATAATTCTGGACATCATACCATCGAGTGCTGCTTTACATCACAATTCGATCAGCATATAAGATGTATTTTAGATTTGCCTTTGGGAGAAACAAAAATACTGATTCCTGGAATTATGGTAAATTTAGTTGGACAAAATAAGGTTGAGGGAAATGTAATTTATAAAAATATAAATGATATTTTTGATATTCCGGGGGTATTTATTCATATTTACGGAAAGAAAAAGTCAAGACTAAATAGAAAAATGGGGCATATTACTGTAGTTAATAAAGACATAAATAAAGCAATTGAAATCGGAAAAAAAATTAAGAAAGAAATAAAAGTAATATCATGAACAAAGTAGGAATTATTATGGGTAGTAAAAGTGATTTGCCTGTAATGCAAGATGCTATTGATATTCTAAGTGAATTTGGAATTGAATCTGAAGTTAATATTGTTTCAGCTCATAGAACTCCAGAAAAAATGTTCAAGTACGCAAAAAACGCAATAGATAATGACATTAAGGTTATTATAGCTGGTGCTGGTGGTGCCGCACATTTGCCAGGCATGGTTGCCTCAATAACAACACTTCCAGTAATTGGTGTTCCAGTAAAATCAAACAATTCAATTGACGGATGGGACTCTGTATTGTCAATTTTACAAATGCCAAATGGAGTACCTGTTGCTACTGTAGCCCTTAACGGGGCAAAAAATGCGGGGATTCTAGCAGCTCAAATTATTGGAATTTTTGATCAGGAAATTTCCCAAAAATTAGTTGATTACAAAAGTAAACTTCAAAAGAAGGTTATCGACTCAGAAAAGAATTTGTAAACTAACTTCAACTAAAAGCCAGTACATTGGAACTGATTCTACAATAAAGCAGCTGTAATATTTATTTTGTTTTTTGTTCGATAAACTCACCAAAATAGTAGTAATTAAGATTACTATTAGAATTGAATTTTTGAATACAAAATTTTCTGAAAAGTAACATATAATAATTGTAAGTAGCATGGCTAATGTTAGAATACAATATCCAATATTTTTAGAATTTTTTATTCCGTAATTATGTATAATTGTTTTAATAAGATCCTTGTCCTTAGTTATATCTCTAATTTCAAAAGGAATCATTTGTGCGGTAACTAAACAAAAAATAAGCAATGAATAATAAATTAAATTAAAAAAGTCTAAAACTCCAAAAAATGAGAAAACTACAATTAGCATTGTCCAGCAAAAAGCAACAGTCAATATTTTTAAAATTGGATTACTTCTCAAAGTGTAGTCTGATATCAATGGTATTGTGTATAGAACAGTAGCAATGGAAATAATAATTACGAATATCTGCTTTGATGTTGATAAATCAAAAAATAAATAAAGGGAGATTACTAGCGAAATTAGAGCTTTGAAAAAAAAAATTTTTAATAAATGTGAGACTGGCTTATTTATTGATAATATTTCCACTTTAAATTTTACAAAATTATATGAAAAAAAAGTGGTGAAAAAAACAAATGCAACATCCTGCCAATTTACATGGATTTGGTTAATTAAATTAATCGTAATTATATAACATATTACACAAAACGAAACGTGTAAACTTGAGTTGATATAATAATCAAAAAGTAACTTGATTTTTTTTGTTAATAAACCCATTAATGTTGTTCATTATTTATTATTTAATATATAATAAATGGATGTTATATTATTTAATTTTATTTGATATTTTTAAAAATGAATACAGAATCTTTTGAGATAAGACATATTGGACCCAGAGAAAAAGAAATTGAGAAAATGCTCAGTTTAATTAATGCAAATTCAATTGACGAGTTGATTGATCAAACTATTCCTGAAAGCATTAGAAACAGACATGAAATGAGATTAGACCCTCCAATGTCTGAATCTGACTATTTAACACATTTAAAAAAGATTTCTTCCTTGAATAAGGTTTATAAAACTTACATTGGAATGGGTTATAACAGATCTTACCTTCCTGCGGTAATTCAAAGGAATATTTTAGAAAATCCTGGTTGGTATACAGCATACACACCATATCAAGCAGAGATAGCACAGGGAAGACTAGAAGCCCTTCTAAATTTCCAAACGATGGTAACAGACTTAACCGGTATGGAAATTTCAAATGCATCATTACTTGACGAGAGTACTGCAGCTGCCGAAGCCATGACTCTTCTTTTTTCTACAAGGTCAAGAGAGCAAAAAAAAGAAAATGTAAACTCATTTTTTGTCTCAATTGACACATTTCCACAAACACTTGCTTTATTGGAAACTAGAGCGAAACCACTTGGAATAAAACTGGAAATTGCAGAACTGAGCAAATTTGATGCTGAAAAAAACTATTTTGGTGCATTTTTACAATACCCTGGTCTTTCTGGAAATATAAATGACATTGAACCAGTAATTAAGACTTGTAAAGAAAATGAGATTAAAGTTGCTGTTGCAGCTGATATCTTAGCTCTGGCACTTATAAAATCACCTGGTGAAATGGGAGCAGATGTTGTTGTTGGAAGTACACAAAGATTTGGTATACCACTTGGATATGGTGGCCCACATGCTGCCTATTTTTCTACTAAAGAGGAATATAAACGAAATCTTCCAGGCAGAATAATCGGTGTAAGCATTGATCAGAATGAAAATAGGGCCCTAAGAATGGCTCTTCAAACTAGAGAACAACATATCAAAAGAGACAGAGCTACTTCGAACATTTGCACAGCTCAAGTCTTGCTTGCTGTTATGGCTGGTATGTATGCTGTTTTCCATGGACCTGACGGGTTAAAGGAAATTGCAAAAAAAATTCACTCCAATGCTTGTATTTTAGAAGAAAATTTAAACTTGTTAGGATTTAAAACTCCAAACAAATCTTTCTTTGATACAATATTAGTAGAGTGCGACTCCAAGCTGATTAGGGGTAAAGCCTTAGAAAAAGAAGTGAATTTTCACTACCCAAATAATAGCAGTGTTTCAATCTCAATTAACGAGACAACAACAACAAATGATATTTATGAAATTATTTCAATTTTTGCTGAATCCAAAAATACAAAACTTGAAAATTTCTCAAATTTTGAAAGTTTAAATAGAATTCCGAAAGAGTATTCAAGAACTACAAGTTTTTTGACTGATGAGGTTTTTTCAAAATATAAATCTGAAACCTCTCTGATGAGATATATTAAGTTTCTTGAGAAAAAAGATCTTGCTTTAAACACCTCAATGATATCACTTGGTTCATGTACAATGAAATTGAATGCAGCTGCCGAAATGCTACCGCTGAGTTGGAATCGATGGTTAAATATTCACCCTTTTGCGCCAAAAGATCAAGCCCTAGGTTATGAGAAGCTTTTAAAAAAATTAGAAAACCAGCTAAAGGAAATTACAGGTTTTGATGCAGTTTCATTACAACCAAATTCTGGTGCCCAAGGAGAATATACTGGCCTTATGGTAATAAGGTCCTATCATGAAAATAACGGTGATTTTGACAGAAAAATATGTCTTATTCCATCATCTGCTCATGGTACAAATCCTGCAAGTGCTGTAATGGCGGGAATGGAAGTTGTTGTGGTAAATTCATCTGAAAATGGGAATATTGATATTACAGACTTAGAGGAAAAAGCAATCAAATTCAAAGATAGATTAGGTGCATTAATGATTACATATCCATCAACACATGGTGTTTTTGAATCTGATATTTTAAAAATTACAAATATTATCCATAGCCATGGAGGTCAAGTATACATGGATGGTGCAAATATGAACGCTCAAGTAGGTTTAACAAACCCAAAAATTATCGGAGCTGATGTTTGTCATTTAAATCTACACAAAACATTCGCTATTCCACATGGTGGAGGTGGACCTGGAGTCGGACCAATTTGTGTTTCGAAACATTTAAGTCCTTTCCTCCCCACCAACCCGGTAATCAAAACTGGAGGTGATAAAGCAATTCCTGCTATATCAGCTGCACCATTTGGCTCTGCGCTAGCATGTATAATTTCATATGGATACATTTCAATGCTGGGAGCATCCGGTTTAAGGAATGCAACTAAAATTGCAATATTGAATGCAAATTATATAAAAGAACGACTACATGGAAGCTATGATATTCTTTACACAGGTGAGCTTGGAAGATCTGCACATGAAATGATAATTGATTGTAGGCCATTTAAAGATTATGGCGTTGAAGTAGTTGATATAGCAAAAAGATTAATGGACTATGGTTTTCATGCTCCAACCGTTTCTTTTCCAGTTGCAGGTACAATGATGATTGAGCCTACAGAAAGTGAAAATAAAGAAGAAATAGATAAATTTTGTGATGCGATGATCTCAATCAAGAAGGAAATAATATTATGCAGCCCTGATGATGAAAATAATTTACTCAAAAATTCCCCTCATACACTTGAATTGGTAACATCAGACGTATGGGATTTTAAATACTCAAGAGAAAAAGCTGCATTTCCATTAGCTTTTGTAAAAGATAATAAATTCTGGCCGTCTGTGAGAAGAGTCAATGATGCATATGGGGATCGTAATCTAATTTGCAGTTGTACTCCAATTGAATTATATGCTGATTAATTTTCCTAAAATCGCTATTATTTAATAAGTTTACTTACTTAAAATTCATTTATAAATGAACATAAAAATAACTGGAAGTGGTTCATATATCCCAGAATTAGTTCAAGATAATTCTAAATTTTTAGACAGAGAATTCTTCGATAATGAGGGAAATAAGATTGAAACTAAAAATGATGAAATAATTGAAAAATTTCAAAAAATTACAGGAATTAAGGAAAGAAGATATGCAAAAGACGAATTTAACACCTCAGACATTGCATATTTAGCGGCAAAAAATGCAATAGAGGATGCCAAAATCGACCCTGAGACAATCGATTATATAATTTTAGCACACAATTTTGGTAATGCCAGTAATAATACAACTCAAATTGATATTTTCCCTAGTTTATCTGTGAGAGTCAAAAACTTATTAAAAATAAAAAATCCAAAATGTGTCGCTTATGATATTTTATTCGGTTGTCCGGGATGGCTTGAAGGTATGATTCAAGGATATGGATTTATTAAAGCAGGAATGGCAAAAAAATGTTTAGTTATTGGAGCAGAAACTTTATCCAGGGTTGTAGATGTTAACGACAGAGACTCAATGATCTTTGCTGATGGCGCTGGTGCTACAATTATTGAAAAGGTTGAAGAAGAAGGTGGGGTTCTATCACACAATACCGCCTCATATACTGATGACGAAGTATTCTATTTATTTTATGGAAAATCTTTTAACCCTAAAGCAGATCAAAAAACAAAATACATTAAAATGAGAGGCCGTAAAGTTTATGAATTTGCCTTGACCAATGTGCCTGCTGCAATGAAAGATTGTTTAGACATGGCAAATACTGACATCTCAGAAGTAAAAAAAATATTAATTCACCAGGCAAATGCCAAAATGGATGATGCGATAGTTAAAAGACTATACAAGCTGTTTAATATGGATTCACCAGAGAAGGTTATGCCACTTACAGTAGATCGCTTTGGAAACAGCTCAGTAGCAACTGTTCCAACTATGTATGATTTAATTGTCAGAAATAAACTTGGAGTTCACAAAATCGAAAAGGGTGACAAAATTATCTTTGCAAGTGTTGGTGCTGGAATGCATATCAATGCAATGGTCTATCAATACTAATTAATGTATTCTAAAAATTTTCCATTTAAAAGATATCAAATCACTACAGATTTCATAAAAAAATTTGTTGATAAAAACGAACTAATATTAGATTTAGGAATTGAAAATCCTTTATCAAAAATGCTGAAAAACAACGGATATAATATTATTAATACAAACGGAGAAGATCTTGATATTGATCAGTCCGCTGTAAAAGAAACCAATGCTACCGTAGTTACTGCCTTTCAAATATTTGAGCATTTATTAAATCCATTTCAATTATTGATGAGCATAAAAGCAAACAAACTTGTGTGTAGTGTACCACTAAGTCTGTGGTTTGCCAAGGCATACAGAAATTCAAAAGACTCCAGAGATAACCATTTTCATGAATTTGAGGATTGGCAATTCAGGCTATTATTACAAAAAACCGGATGGAAAATTATAGAAGAAAAGAAATTTACAAACCCTGTAAAAAAAATTGGATTGAGGCCCTTGTTAAGATTATTTGCCAATAGATACTTAATTATTTACGCCGAAAAAATAAATAAATGAAAGTTTCTATTATAATCCCTGTATATAACGAACAAGACTTTATTAAAAAATCAATAGAGTCAATAATCAATCAGACAACTAAACCTCAAAAAGTAATCTATGTTAATGATAGTTCAACAGATAAATCAAGGAGTATTATTGAAGAGTTTTCCGAAAAATACAAATGGATTGATTTGGTTGATCATGAATCGAAACAGCAACACATGCCTGGATGTAAGGTTGTTGACGCATTTAATTTTGGAATTAAGAATTTAAATATTAACTATGATATTATATGTAAGTTTGATGCTGATATCATACTTCCAAATAATTATCTTGAAAAACTTATTGATATTTTTTCAAGAAATAGGAATGTGGGTATTGCAGGTGGAAATCTTTATATTTTTAAAAGGGGCAAGTGGTTATATGAAAAAATTGCAGCAAAATCACATGTGAGAGGACCTATTAAGGCATATAGACAAAAGTGTTTCAAAGAAATTAATGGTCTTAAATCAACCATTGGATGGGATACAGTAGATGTCCTTCTTGCACAAAAAAAAGGATGGAAAATTTATACAGATAAAAATCTTATAGTCAAACATTTAAAACCAACTGGAGATAAATATTCAATAAAATCAAAATTATTACAAGGTCAGTCGCTATATTTAATGAGATTTGGTGCGTTGTTAAGTATTTTATCCTTATTAAAATCTTCCATTAATAATTGCACTCCATCAAAATTATTTTTTGGTTCAATTGGCTATTTAATTGCTTTATTTCAACAAAGACCATTTATAGTAACGAAAGAAGAGGGATATTTTATACGAAAATTCAGGTGGAATATTATACGTAAAAAATATTTAAAATTGTAGACTATTAAAATCAATATTACCTCCGCATATTATTAAACCTATCTTTTTGCTCTTAAATTTTTCCTTATTTTTAATTAATGCGGCTAAAACAACCGCACTTGATGGCTCAACCACAAGCTTTAGCTGATTTAGAATAATTTTTAATGAATTCATTATTTCTATTTCTGAAACCAAAAGAATCTCTTTTACGTTTTTTTGAATTATTGGAAAATTTATTGAACCTAAGCTGGTTCTAAGTCCATCCGCAATTGTATTTGTTGTTTTGTTTGTTTCAATCTTTCCCGATATTAAAGACCTATATGCATCGTCAACATTTGAAGGTTCTGCTCCAATCACTTGACATTTATTTGAATAAGAATCAATTGCTACAGAGGTTCCCGCAATAAGACCTCCACCCCCAATAGGGGAAAAAATAAAATCTAAATTTGGATAATCTTCTATAAACTCACAGGCACAAGAGGAATTTCCTAGAATAACATTCATATTATTTGAAGGATGTAAAAAAAACAGGTTTTTCTCTTTCATTATAGTTTTTGTAGTTTGTTCTCTGGCATTTAGATTAGGCTCACATTCAATAATATTATTTGTGTACTTAAGTACAGATTTCTTTTTAAAATCTGTTGTATTTGAGGGCATTATAATATAGCAAGGAATATTTAATTCGTGAGAAGCCCTACTTAAAGCATGAGCAAAATTTCCAGATGAATGAGTAATGACACCTCTCTTTTTAAAATCATAAGGAATATTTTTTATAGCATTTAGAGCAGCTCTATATTTAAATGAACCTGTATGCTGAAAGTTTTCACATTTAAAAAAAACCTCAGAATTACACAGAGAGTCAATAAGGTCAAATCTAAGAACAGGGGTCTTTATCAAATATTTATCAATGTTACTTTTAACCTCGATAATATTCTGTTTGAAATCAGACATATTATTTTTGTAATTGGTTTTGAAGTTTTTTTGCCTCCGATATTAATTTATCAATTCCACCTATATTTTCTCCTGCACATGTGGCATAAAAAGACTGCCCCCCTCCTTTTCCATGGATATGAATTCCAAGCTCAGCAATGATTTCTGATGCATTTAAATTCATGGATGAAGCTATTTCTTTTGAAATAAAACATGAACAATATGCTTTATTACTGTCTTTTGAAACTAATATTAAAAAAACATTTTTAGTTTGAGAACCTATTGAAAAACACAGGTCTTTAATTTTTGATGGTTTTAAATCTATAATTGAAGAATAGGTTTTTAATTCATATTTATTTGATAATTGCTTTGTAATATCATTTTTAATAACATTAATTTTTTCACTATTCAAGTTGTCAATTTCTTTTTTTAGTAATGAATTTTCAATAGATAAAGAATTGACTGAATCAAACAAATTTTTGGGGTTTTTTAGTAAGGTCTTAATCTTATCGTACTCATCAATTTTTGAATTATAATAATTTTTGACAGCATCAAATGTTATAGCCTCAACTCTTCTTATACCAGATGCAATTGCACTTTCACTTATAATTTTAAACTGCCATAAATCAGATGTATTTTTGACATGTGTCCCCCCGCATAATTCATAGGATTTACCAAATTTTATTGTCCTAACTACATCCCCATATTTTTCTCCAAATAATCCTACAGCTCCACTTTCCAAAGCTTTTTTTATTGGGACATTTCTATTCTCCTCTAAATCTATAGCATTTTCGATTCTAGAATTGACAAAATTCTCGACTGCAACTATATCCTTTCTATCAAGTTTTGAAAAATGAGAAAAATCAAATCTGAAATTTTCAGAACTAACTCTACTTCCCTTTTGCTCTACGTGATCTCCAAGAATATTTTTTAATGCTTGATGTAGTAGATGAGTTGCTGTATGATTACATTGGGTTCTGTATCTGTTACTATCATCAACAACCGCTCGAAAAATTTGATCAATTTTTTTTGGTAAATTTTTACATAAATGAACTGTCAAATTACCCTCTTTAATTGTGTCATAAATATGAATAATATCACCATCGTTTGATTCAATATGACCAATATCACCGACTTGGCCACCTGATTCTGCATAAAAAGGAGTTAAATTAAATACAAGTTGGTAAATAATACCATCTTTTTTAGAATTCACCTTTCTGTATTTAACAATTTTAATATTTGAATCTAGTGAATCATATCCTATAAATTTTTGAACTGGGTCATCTAATAATATCATCCAATCATCAAAAGATATTTCTCCAGCCTTCCTAGATCTTTCTTTTTGTTTGTTTAACTCAAGATTAAAAGTATCATAATCTAGCTTGAAACCTTTTTCATCAAGAATGAGACCGGTTAAATCTACTGGAAAGCCATAGGTGTCATACAATTCAAAAGCCTTTTTACCCGATATTGTCTTTTTTGAAGAGGTTGATGCAATTATTTCATCTAGAAGAACTAAGCCTTGATCTAAAGTTTTCAAAAACGTCTTTTCTTCTTCTTTGATAATATTTTCAATTAGTGTTTTTTGAACCTTAATTTCAGGGTAAAAATCACCCATTTCCGACATTAGACATCCAAGTAACTTATAGAGGACTGGTTCCTTGGTTTTTAAAAATGTAAAACTATATCTAATAGCCCTTCTTAAAATTCTTCTGATGACATATCCTGCTCCAGAATTGCTTGGTAATTGACCGTCTGATATAGAAAATGAAACAGCTCTAAGGTGATCAGAAATTACTCTCATTGCAATATCTGACTGTTCATCATCTCCATAATTTATCTGAGTAATTTGCTCAATTTCTTTAATTATCGCTCTGAAAATATCTGTATCATAATTTGACTTGACATTTTGTAGAACCATACAAAGCCTTTCAAGCCCCATTCCTGTATCAATGTGTTTTTTTGATAAATCTTCCAATTTACCATTTGCTTTTCTATTATATTGTATGAAAACAAGATTCCAAAGCTCAATAACTAGAGGGTTGTCTTTATTTACTAATGATTTAGCACTTACTTTCTTTTTTTCAGATTCATCTCGGAGATCAACATGAATCTCACTACAAGGACCACAGGGCCCTTGCTCTCCCATTTCCCAAAAGTTATCTTCTTTTCCGCAAAGTAATATCCTATCCTTGTCAATAATTTTACTCCAAAGATCAAAGGCTTCAGTATCTTCAGAAACTTCATCATCTTTTGAACCCTTAAAGACAGTTACATATAGATCTTCAGAGTTAATACCATATTCCTTTGTCAACAATTCCCAAGCCCAGTTTATGGCTTCTTCTTTGAAATAATCTCCAAA
Source organism: uncultured Bacteroidota bacterium (assembly GCA_902526075.1). Classification (GTDB taxonomy): domain Bacteria; phylum Bacteroidota; class Bacteroidia; order Flavobacteriales; family Flavobacteriaceae; genus MED-G13. Next base: position 1,248 of record CABZJM010000013.1, on the reverse strand, counting down.
ACTCCAATTTCCTAACATTTCGAAAAAAGTATGATGATAAGTATCATGACCAACCTCAGATAAATCATTATGTTTTCCAGAGACGCGAATGCATTTTTGGGAATTTGCAATCCTTTTATTTTGTGGGTTTTCACGATCTAAAAAATAATCTTTAAATGGAGCCATTCCTGAGTTAATGAACATTAATGATGGATCGTTTTTTGAAACAATTGGAGATGATTTATCAATTGTGTGATTTTTTTTCTCAAAAAAATTCAAAAATTTATTTCTTACTTCGTTTGAGTTCATTTTAAGAATTATTTTCTGTTTTTACGGAACAAAAAAAGTATTGTTATATTTGCATTTGCGTTTATCAGTTACATGATAAGTACAAAGATATAATTTTAATTATGCCTAAAGTTAAGTATTATTACGATTCTGAATCCCTTTCGTTTAAAAAAATTAAAACGAGCAAAGGAGCTATGTTTAAAAATATATTACTGTATTTAACCGGTTCAGCATTTTTTGGTTTTTTACTCATTTTTATTGGAAGTCAATACTTTCAATCCCCGCAAGAAAGATCATTAAATAGAGAATTAGATAATATGAAATTTCAATATTCTCAATTAGATGAAAAGATGAAAAATATAGAAAGTGTTCTTCAAAATATTGAAGAAAGAGATAATTCGATATACAGAATTTATTTTGAGGCGTCTCCGATAAGTGAAGATAAACGAAAAGCAGGTTTTGGGGGTGTTAACAGATATAAAAAATTTGATGGTTTTGAATATTCAAATATAATTAAGGAAAGTAATAGAAAAATTGATGTAATTCAAAAAAGGTTAACCATACAATCAAAATCATTAGATGAAATTGCAAAACTTGCAATGAACCGTGAAAAGTTTTTAAAATCTATTCCTGCTATACAACCTGTAAATAATGATGACCTGACAAGAATTGCATCAGGATTTGGATATAGAATTGACCCATTCACAAAGGCTAGAAAACATCATTACGGAATTGATTTTACAGCTCCTCAAGGAACTCCAGTCTATGCTACAGGCGACGGAACTGTTACTCGAGCAGACAATAGATCATCAGGATATGGAAATCACATAAGAATTGACCATGGATATGGTTATACTAGTTTGTATGCACATCTTTATAAATTTAATGTTAAGAGATATCAAAAAGTCAAAAGAGGTGATTTAATTGGCTATGTTGGAAGTACTGGAAGATCTAGTGCTCCCCATCTACATTATGAAATTT
>CABZJM010000012.1 GCA_902526075.1 uncultured Bacteroidota bacterium | reverse complement strand
GTTTTTATTTTTTCAGATCTACCCCTAAAAACTTTAACAGCTGTCTCAATCGCCTTATGAATTCTTTGTTTATGTATGGTTGATACAAATATTATATTAACATCTGTAAATGGCTCAATTTCTTTCTTGATAATATTTTCATACTGTTTTGATGAATTTGTACTTTTTTCAATTAAGTCCCATTTGTTGGCAATCAGTACAATACCTTTTTTATTTCTCTCACATAACCAAAATATATTTTTAACCTGAGTATCAAAACTTCTTGAAACATCAAATAATATAATGCATACATCTGAGTTTTCAATAGCTCTAACACTTCTCATTACAGAATAAAACTCAAGATTTTCTTTGACCTTAGATTTTTTTCTAATTCCAGCAGTATCCACAAGATCAAACTCAAAACCAAATCTGTTGTATCTTGTATTTATCGAATCTCTTGTTGTACCAGGTATTTCAGTAACTATATTTCTATTTTCTCCAATTAGTGCATTAATAAACGAGGATTTTCCAGCATTGGGCCTACCTACCACAGCAAAGCGAGGTACATCATCTAAGACCTCATTTTCATCTTTAAACAATTTAACAACATCGTCTAATAACTCACCTGTTCCAAAACCGTTAGAACTTGCTATGGGGTAGAGTTCTTTAAATCCTAGTGAATAAAACTCATTTACATCATTTATTCTAGAGGAATTGTCTACCTTATTTACTACCAAAAACACTGGTTTATCAACTTTTCTTAACAAGTCTGAAATTTCTGAGTCCATTGAAGTTATGCCACTGTCAACATCTACCATAAACAGAATTACATCTGCCTCATCAATTGCTAATTCAACCTGGTGATCTATCTCAGATTCAAAAACATCATCACTACCAACCACATATCCACCAGTGTCAATAACAGAAAACTCTTTACCAATCCAGTCTCCCTTTCCATAATGTCTATCTCTAGTAACTCCACTAACAGAATCTACAATTGCCTCTCTTCTCTGGATCAGTCTATTAAAAAATGTTGATTTACCAACATTTGGTCTTCCTACTATTGCAATAATATTACTCATAATAACGGGTCAACAAATGTAATACTAAATTAATTCTAAAAAAAAGAGCGGTACTAGTACCGCTCTTTTTCAAAATTGAATGGTTAATTTTAATCTATTCAATAGAAGTTGACATTTCCGGAATAAACTCTAATGTTTCGATAATTTCACCTGCATAATCCCTAACAGCCATATCGGCTTTCATAGAATCCCATGGAAGTGATCTCCATCCAAACATTTCATTATAATCGTCCATATAATCAAAGTTTTCATCATTATAACTCCCCATACTTACACCATGAGAATCGTATGGCTCAACTACATGCATTTCAGATTGGCCACCAGAAACAAGCCAAAATACACCTCTTATACCGGTAAAACCATTAGCTAACTTCAGTTTAGCATCATTACGCATTCTATTAAGCCAATCCTTTTCTTCACCCGGGTTTAATCTCACTGTAGTAAATTTTATATACTTTTTTGGCGCCTCAGAATTATCCCAATTATAGGATAATGCACCAATTCGTGCAGTTCTTTTGTTCCCAGATTGATCTTTTACATAAGGCATAACATTTTTCATCCAATATGTATATTCTTGAGAATTTGACACACCTTCGTTAAAAAAATCTCCACTTTTTGGACCTACGACACGCATATATTTTCCTGAATCGGGACCAGTGACAATTCGAAATGTTAAAATTGCTGTTTCCTGAGAATTATTAAATTTTTTAGTCTTTTTTACAACAGCTGATTCAAATTCTTTAGCCATTCCATCTTTAGCCTCCCATCTGTTTATTTGCCAATACTCACCATTTGGGTTGTTTTGTGCAAAAACAAACAAAGGAGTTAACATAAGTAATAAAATTATTTTTTTCATTTTTTAAGTTTTTATAATGAACTAATTAGTTTATTGAAACAGCTGGTGAACTTAATTCAGGCAACCATCTCCATACTTCTGAGAAATTACCCCACATCTCTAAGCTATTATTAAATGCCTTTTGATCAGCTTGGAAGGAATCATCAAAAAGCTCATTGTAAGCCTCTATAACTTTAGGCCATGTTTCACTTTCATTATCAATACCAGACATATCAGTATTTCCATATCCAACCATTACGTGCCCGCTAGGACCTCCAAGAGAACCTGCCCAAACATGTAGGCTTAGGTTTGTAACCTTTTCAGCGGCTTTAGCAACTCTTGTTCTGAATTTCCAGAAATCGGGTCCAGAATTTCTCTTTACATTATAGTGTAGAACCTTCCAAATTCTATTTTCTCCAGGTTCAGCATCATCAAAACTAGCGTCGGTGGCATGAGAAAAGTATTCAGTGCCTCCAACATTATTCATTAGTGGAGCGACATTTTCCATCCAATAATCTAGACCTTGACTTCCATAGGAATCAAATTGTGCCATAGATTGTGCAAAACCTGATCTTACAATATAATTAGCTCTATCTCCAGCAACGATTTCATATGTGTAAATTAATTCACCATCAGCATTGGAATTGTATTTCTTTGTCTTCTTTCCGATAGCTGATTTAGCATCTTTCATTTTAACAGGGTCAACCTTATATGCAGTCATCCAAGTCATCTGAGCCATTGCATTGTTAAAGATAAATGCAAGAGCCAATAAAAAAATTATTTTTTTCATGGGTTAGTTTTTTAAAGTTAAGCTTTGAATATAATAATTTATTTATATAAAAATACCCGACATTTATATGTCTTAGTTAATAAATTTTATAGCTGTTACTTTTTGTATCCAAATTTCCTTAGCTGATTGGAATTTGATCTCCAATTTTTACTCACCTTTACTCGAAGTTCAATAAATATTTTTTTACCAAAAAATTTCTCAAGATCAATTCTAGCCTTGCTACCAATTTTTTTTAATGCAACTCCTTTGTTACCGATTATGATACCTTTTTGCGACTCTCTTTCAACTAAAATCAGAGACCTGATCTTAATTATTGAATCCTCTTCTTTAAATTCTTCTGTTTGAACCTCAACTGAGTATGGAATTTCTTTGTTATAATAAAGGAGAATTTTTTCTCTTAACTTCTCATTTACAAAAAACCTTTCAGGCTTATCTGTTAGTTGATCTTTAGGAAAATATGCAGGAGATTCAGGTATCAATTCAATTATTCTATTGATAACTTTTTCGGTATTAAAGTTATTTAAGGCAGAGATGGGATATATTTCAGTATTTGGGTATTTATTTGACCAAATACTAATTTGATTTTCTATATCTTCTTGATTAGATAAATCAATTTTATTCAATAGGATAATAGTTGGAACTTTAGCACTTTGGATTTTATCGTGAACCTCAGAATCTTTGATAGATTTCTCCCCTATTTCTAGCATGTAAAGTAATACATCAGCATCTTCTAATGCAGATTTAACAAAATCCATCATAGAATCCTGCAGTCCATAAGAAGGTTTTATTATTCCAGGTGTATCAGAAAAAATTAGTTGAAAGTTATCTCCATTGACTATTCCAAGAATTCGATGTCTTGTGGTTTGAGCTTTAGAGGTAATAATGGATAATTTTTCCCCAACTAAATTATTCATCAAAGTTGACTTTCCTACATTTGGGTTCCCTATAATATTTATAAATCCTGATCTATGCACAAACCAAAGGTAGTGTATTAATTAAATAAGAACCAAAAGATAAAGGGTCCCAAACTGGAACCCTTTAAAAAAACAAACTAAAAACTAACTCCTACGACAGGAGTTATATCTCACAAGGTTAGTTTAATCCACTTACTCATCTATTTCTTTTTCCAGGATATGCTCTTATTCCGTGTTCAGCTATATCTAATCCTTCTATTTCTTCTTCTTTAGTTACTCTTAATCCGACATATTTCTTTAGCAGCCAAAAGAAAATAAAAGCAAAAGAAGCTGCCCATATGGAATATGCCAATGCACCTATTACCTGAGTAATTAACTGCTCTGCACCTGCACCGTTAAAAAGACCTATTGGACCTTCAGCATCAATGCCCCAAAGACCAATTACAATTGTACCCCAAACTCCGACAACTCCGTGAACTGATGATGCACCGATAGCATCATCAATTTTTAATTTTTTTTCGATAAACTCAATTGCAAATACAACAATAACACCACCTATAAAACCAGCAAAAAATGTTCCAATAGCATCCATATTAGCTGCACCAGCGGTTATGCTTACCAATCCTGCAAGTGCACCATTTAGAGTCTGTACAATGTCTGGCTTGCCATACCATATCCAAGTTGTTATAAGAGCACCAATTGCACCAGCTGCTGCTGAAAGATTTGTAAATAGAACAATAGTTGAGGCAGCGGTTGTATTGTCTCCACCCCATGCTAGTTGGGATCCACCATTAAAACCAAACCACCCAAACCATAATGCCATTACTCCAAGAGTAGCTAGTGTTTTATTATGACCGGGTATAGCTTCAACTTTTCCATTAACATATTTACCTAAACGCGGGCCTACCATGTATGCGCCCACTAAGGCAGCCCAACCACCAACCGCGTGAACAATTGATGATCCAGCTAAATCAATAAATTCAACGGTTTCACCCATTGAGTCTTTGGGCAAAAAGCTTGCAGTATTCAACCACCCATCTGTATTCCATTCCCAGCCACCGGCAATTGGATAAATTAGTCCAGTTATTAAAACAGCAAAAATTCCAAATATAGAATACTTTGTTCTTCCCGCAACTGCACCAGAAACGATAGTAGCACAAGTAGCAGCAAACATAGTCTGAAAAAATAAATCATGTGCCTGTGGGGGTCCATTTTGTGTAAAAAAGCCAGACCATCTAAAAAATCCATTTTCAGTTTCACCATACATTAATGAATAGCCAACAAACCAATATACAATAGTACCAACTGAAATAGCCATAAGATTTTTCATGGCAATATTAACAGCGTTTTTGGATTGAGTCATCCCAGACTCAAGTAATGTAAATCCTGCATGCATGAAAAAGACAAGAAAACCAGCAACGGTTACCCACAATACTGTTAAATCAATTTCAATTGTTGATTGTAGAAAAAGGTTAAAAATCATAATAAATAGTTTTTAGTTGTTTTTAGTTTTTGTTGTGTAATTCTTAAATATATTTAATAATTCTTGAATTATGTACAATATATTATTTGATTTGTTAACTTTTGTACATTTCATAAAAAAGGGTGTTTAAAATTGAAAAAAACAAAAAAAAAGTATAGTAAATAAGGGAATTTGTTAAAATAAAAAAGTTGGATAAATATAATTAAAGAGTGTGAACTCCTTTTGAATCTAATCCGGTAATATATGAATTGAATTCAACCGAATTTTTAATGAATATTTCATCATATTTATATTTCAATCTTACGGCTTCATTATAACTTTTTACCAAAGAAAAAATAGAAGGACCAGATCCTGAAATAGAACAACAAATAGCTTTATTAGCTTCCGAAATATTTTTTATTTCATCAAAAAAAGGTACATGTTCAGCCCTATAATTTTCCACTAAGTAGTCTTTTAATATTAATCGCATTAAATCAAAATCCCCTGTATGAAGCGAATGAATAAATCCTCCAATAGATGCTAATTGCTCTGATGCAATTTTTAAGTCAACTTTTTCAGGTAAAAACCCCCTTGAATCTGAGGTTTTGATTTCTAATTGAGGGTGGTGAATAATGGCATACAAGTTTTTGGGAACAGGAAGTTCAATAACATTGTAATTTTCACGATTGTTCACAAGTATTAAACCTCCGTATAATGAAGAAGCAACATTATCAGCAGGAGCAGTTTTGCTTGAAACAAACTCCCCTTGCATAGCAAATTCTAAGAGGTCTTGCTTTTTCAATGGACTCCCTAATAATTCGTTTATTCCGTAAACAGCTCCAACAGCAGATGCAGCACTACTACCAATGCCGCTGCCTGGCTTTATATTTTTATTTATTTCAATATCAAATCCACTGTGAATATCTAAAAAATCTAACAGAGACTGAGCTGCAACTGAAGCTGTATTCATTTCATTGGATATTGGAACTTCATAACCATTTACTTTTATAATTTTTACCTTATTTGAATTTGATTCAGTAATAATTAATTCATCCCCAAAACCCTCAATGGAAAATCCCAAAACATCAAAACCACAACAGACGTTTGAGACACTGGCAGGAGAAAAAACTTTTATTGAATTCATTACGAGAATCTTATGATAAATTTAACTTAAATAATTTTCAATGTTATATACAAATATCTAAGTTTGATATAACATTAAAAAAATAAAATTGAAAAAACTAAACTATCTATTATTAACCACAATTTTATTATTCTTTTCCTTTGCGATAAATGCGCAAACTGCTGATGAAATCATAGAAAATTACATTGAAAACACTGGTGGTGTTGAAAACTGGGCTAAAGTAAATTCAATAAAAATGAATATAACTGTGAGTCAAATGGGAATGGAAATCCCAATTGAACAATACCTTTCATCTGAAAAAACATATTCTAAAATTTCAATTCAGGGCCGAGAGATTAAACAAGGAGTGTTTGACGGAGAAACTTTGTGGTCAACAAATTTCATGTCAATGAAAGCAGAAAAGAGTGAACAAGAAGATATTCAAATTGTCAAAGATGAACTTGCTGAGTTTCCAGACCCCTTTTTAAATTATAAAAAAAACGGATTTACTGCGGAATTAATTGGTTCTGAAGTTGTTGATGGATCTGAAACTTTCAAAGTTAAACTAACAAAAAAGCCTAAGGTTGTTGATGGGAAGGAAGTTCCAAACGTTTCGATATATTATTTTGACACAAAAAATTTTGTTCCAATAATGATGCATGAGGAAGTTATGAGTGGGCCTGGAAAAGGAATGATAATGGAAGCTAAAATGAGTGACTATCAAGAAGTTGAAGGATTATATATGCCTTTTTCATTGTCACAGGGGGTAAAAGATCAGCCCGGCCAACCTTTGACAATAAGATCAATAGAATTAAATGTTCAGGCTGATGAGGGTGAATTTGAATTTCCTGAAACCGAAACAGCAGTGCAAGAAAATAACTAAATTCTATAAATTAATTATTAAATTAAAAGATCTGATTTAATCAGGTCTTTTTTTATTAGAATCTTTTTTTATTAGATTAAAATATGTTTATTAATTTTAAAAAAGTATCGATAATCGTGAAAGGATTAAAACTTTTAATATTATATTTTTTTATTATTCAATCGTGTTCATTTATAATAGATGAACCTAAACTTGGAGAATATAGAGCTGAGATAAAAACCAAAGACGGTTCAGTACTGCCGTTTAAATTTGTGTTACTTAATGAATCTGATAAATTAATAATGCAAGTTGAAAATGATAAAGAAACCCTTATTTATGATGATATAGTATATGTACAAGATTCTATAAAAATTTTAATGCCGCCTTATGATGCTGTAATAATTGTTAAGTCAAAGGGAGAAACATTAAGTGGTAGGTATCTGAAAGAGGAATCTGGAAAAGAAGCTTCATTTCATGCGATAATTAATGATAAACCAAAATTTATTTCAGACAAAGACGCTAATTTCTCTTTTGATGGAAAATATAAAACATTATTCAGACCAGAAAATCCGTATCCTGGACTAGGTATATTCACTCAGAAAGACAATAATATCTATGGAACATTTAGAAAAAATACTGGTGACACCAGATATCTTTCGGGTATTACTTTCGGTGATTCAATCCTTCTTTCAACTTTTGATGGAGCTCATCCATATCTAATTAAAGCTGTGAAAAAAGGAGACACTATTTTTGGTAATTTACATTATTACAGTGATTCAATAACCGACTTTTGGATGATTAAAGACAATGATTATGAACTTGCTAATTCAAAAAGTCTAACAAAACTTAAAGACGGATTTCAATCCATCAATTTTAATTTTAAAGATATAAATGGCGAATTCATAAGTTTAAATGATGAGCAGTTTAAAAATAAAGTCGTAGTTGTTCAAATATTAGGAACTTGGTGTCCAAACTGCTTAGATGAAACTCAGTTTTTTCTTTCATATTTAAATAAAAATCCAAATGAAGATTTGGCTTTTGTTGGATTAAGTGTTGAAGCTGCTAAGACTGAGGAAAGAGCTATGAAAAGAATCAGCAAAATGATTAATAAGTTTGATATACCCTATCCAATTTTATTAGCCCAGTACGGCAGCACCGATAAAGAAATTTTTCTAGAAAAAATTCCTATGCTAGAAAATATAATTTCATATCCAACTACTATTATAATCGACAAATCTGGAAAAGTTAATAGCATTCGCACAGGATTTAATGGGCCTGCAACGGGACAAGCGTATATAGATTATAAGAATGAATTTGAATCAGAGATTAAAGGACTTTTAGAACTACTATAAAAAAAAAGACCCTAATAACTAAGGGCCTTTTTATAGTAGCGGGGACTGGACTCGAACCAGCGACCTTCGGGTTATGAGCCCGACGAGCTACCTACTGCTCTACCCCGCGATTTGGTCTACAAATATACGATGGTTTTTAGTATTGGCAAGAATAAAAACTAAATTATAATAATAAAAAAAGCGATTTACTTAGGTAAATCGCTTTTTTTAGAAATTAATAGTAATACTACCAACTCCACATATCATGCTCAAAATTTCTTATTTTTTCTTTTATTCTTTCAGATTCTAATAATCTCATAAAAGAATTATTTTTTATATAATTGTCAATCTTTCGGTTTTCATAAACATTTTCTTCTTTATAAATTACCGAACCAAATCTTCTTGAGTTTATAATATCATCAAAAGAAACGTACTTAGAAGTATTTCTGTTATTAAATGCTTGACCCTTCTTTAAAATTTCTCTTGCATGTGGATAGTATACCCAGAAAATAGGTCTTAGCTTACTAATCACTGGAGCTGCAGTATCAGTTTGAGGTTCTGGATCGGGATTATCAAAAGCTGCTAAATCAGATTCTGAAGGAAACTCATTTGAATTTAAAGGATCAGTAAAAAACTTATTAATCTCATCACCGTCATTAAAACCGTCTCCATCAGAATCTGCTACTTGAGGGTCTGTTTCAAAACCATCAATTTCATCTTGGTCACCAATTCCATCACCATCTGAATCAGGTCCATTTACTGGTGGCGGTTCATAAGTGTTATCAAAGGGATCACCTAGAAAGTCGTCGTCATCATTTTTTTGAAGGGGTTTTGTAACAGGGGCTAAACCTATAGGCCTGTAAATTAATTCTGAGTATTTCTTATCAAAATACCATATTCCTTTGATTAGCCATTGTTTTAAGTCTTCCAGCTCTAAATTTTTGTAATAAAAATCATCGTTTTCTTCAAAAAATAATTCTGAAAGCAATTCTTCTAATGCAGCATTGTATTCAACAACCTCTTCAGGGGATAGTAAATCAGCTATGCCATCAGGCTGCATAAATCTTACCGCCCCATCTGGACTTGTGAATCCAAGAAATTGCTCATAACTAAAATCTCTGCTGGATAAAAGCTTGTAGGAAGAGTAATCTTTGATTTCGTAGGGGAACATTTTTACAAACGTAGTGTCAGAATCAAGAACTTGTTTTTGTTGAGCAGAAATTTCTTCTTCATATGGGTTAAATCCGTATTTCTCAACCTGAGATGTTATTTGCTCTTCAAGCTCATAAACAACATCTTCCAATCTCTGATCACCTTTATCGGTGTTAATCTTAATCTGAAAAATATTTTCAATATCATCATTAGGAACTTTTTCTAAAAATTCACCCTCATCAAAACCAGGGTCATAAACAGGAATATTAAATTTTTCAATTTCCTGTCTTAACCACCAAAGCATTGGCCTACGTTCTTTTCCAACAACGTTTGTATCAATTGGATAAAGTAAAGGATAATTTACCCTTTGATCCAAATCAATAATTTCCCAAACAGTTGTTGACCATAAGATATCTTTGTCATTAACATAACCATATTCAAGTGGATCATCCTTATCTTCTTGAATTTGCGAAGCAGATCTTATGCCAATATCATTGGGGTTTTGTGCATTTAGTATATTACTAACTCCCTTCTTATAGTTTGAATTACTCTGAGAATGAAGATTAATACCTATTAAAATAAAGATGTATAAAAATATTTTATTAAAAACTTTCATTATTTATAGTTTATCTTACAGTTAGTACAAGATCATTTTGTGGATTCAAAAACCTCGTACCATTATCAATTTTTGCACTGTTAAGCTTAATATCATAAACAGTAACTGTTTCACCTCTTCTTGCTCTTAGAATTTGTTGTTTAATCCTATCATTAAAAGAACCACCAGTGTTTCTTACCACACCAAGGTTTCTTAGACCAACCCTCACTTTAAATTCTGCAACATTTAATTTAAGGCCATTATCAAGTCTTTCATTATTAAATGAACCCGTTAACCTTCCGGATGCAATTTGCTGAGCAGAAAGCCTACTGCTAGTTCCTGAAAATATAGCCAATGGCTTAGGAAGTCTTACAACATCAAAAACTACATCTGGAGATATTATTCCAGAAAGTTTATCTTTTATCTTGATTCTAACTTTTCCATTCTTACCTTTTTCCCCAACCATTATATATTCACCGGTATTCATACCTTTTCTGATGGAGGGAGGTGATAGAATTTCAATATTTTCATTTGAAACTCCAGGCATACTAATGTTCAATGTATTTTCTATGCTCTCATAAACGATATTCATATCTTTATTTGAAACGATAGCTAAAGGAGGATTTACAAAATATTCGTGATCAATCGGAATTTCTTTGCTCACATCTTCACCATTTTCGGTTCTAATAAATACAATTTTACCGGTTAATTTCTTAGCACCCGCAGAACCAACGTTTAATTTAAGTTTTTCGAGGACAACTTCGCCATTTTCCATCACATCGGAAGCTCTGTACTCTTTCATTGGACCATTTCCATTTTTAACCATAACAGTGGAAGCTACGAAAGTTTCGTCATACTTGCCCAAAGCAATACTTCCTTCAAGCTTGGAGTTTTCATAAAAAACATTTACGTTTAACGGAATAGCTCTCAATGCAGTTAAATTTTCTCCAAGAATTATTTCATTAACAGATGAAATCATAGTCTGGATTACGTTTTCTACATCTTCTTCCATTAATGTCAACTTAGTGATTGATGCGATTTCAGGAAAACCTTCAAAGTTGAAATGTAGCCAACTTTTAATTTTATCCTCAGCTTTTCCTACCTTAACAACATCAGTATTAAAACTCTGCTCGATTAATCTTATTAGACCTGTTTTCGAATCATTCCATATTTTATTTTTTGTTGTATCTCTTGAGATGTCCGAGTTAGTAATTTCTTCAATTGCCGTATCTCTAAAATTGTTTACGAGTCTCACAAACTCCTGAGCAGCGGCAGTGTATCCTGTGTTATCCTCATTTACATAATCCCCAGTAAAAAGCATTTCGTCATAGGAAGCTGAATTATCCATAACCTCATAGTCTCCGACCATTTCAGGTATCGAACCGTCAATTGTTCTTCCAAAATCGTTGTCCTTTTCTAATATTGGTCTCTTAAAGCTTTGAAATGTAACTTCATTAACCTCATAAGGTGTGATGAGCTCATTATCATTTTTATTTATAAATTCAGTCAATTCATTAGCAGCTTCAGAAATCTTACTTATAGGTTGGTATGCTGTAAACCACTGTAGAGAGTCATTCTTAGCGCTGTTTTTTATAACCTGAATTGCAGCCTTATTACTTTCTTTAAGTGATTTCGTAGACTTCACTACTTCTCTGTCAATTTCTCCAAAGGTCATTAGAACCTCTTTTGACATATTCAAGGCTAGCATCGCGATGAAAACAAGATACATCAGATTAATCATCTTCTGTCTTGCGTTTTCTTTTCCTCCTGCCATAATTTTGTTTTTAAGAGTTAATTATTGTTTATTCAACAGATTGAATAGTTCAATAAAATTATTTTTTATTCATAGCATTAAGAACCCCACCATACACATTATTAAGAGACTCTAAATTTTTCGCTAGACTTTCCATTTGAGTTGTTAGCTTATTTGCATTGTCAGCAAATTCTTTATTGATTTTAGCTAATTCACCAGCGTTGTTAGCACCAGCCTTTGCAGAGGCTTCAAAGTCTTTGATACTTTGGGTTAAACCATTAACAACACTCTGATCTAATTGAGCTTTTTTGATCATATCATCAATTTTTTCACTCATAAGGGCCTTAGGGCTTTTTTTGTCTTTTGGCCCACTAGACTTACTTCCAGCTAGTTCTGGATATACTTCTTCCCAAGCATAGTCTTCTGCAGGTGGGTCAAAGGCTGAAAGTGCAAAAATAATTGCTTCAGTAACAAGTCCAATTGTAAGCATTAAGTTACCTGTTAGGAATCCAGCTGAAAAGTGAGTAATTTTCATTAACGCACCTATAATAACTATAGCTGCACCCATTCCGTAGGCAAAATTCATTTGTGTTTTATTTAATAATCTCATTTTTATAAATTTTGGTTATTTGTTTTTTGTTTTATTATCTGATAGAACTTCTTCTATTATTTTGTTTTCTAATTGATGCATTTGTCATTGCATTCGCAGTCATATCTGCACCTAGATAATCATGGACTGTTCTGAATCCTATGTAACTTCTTGCTTGATCAGCATTTTCATAATCTCTAGAACTTACCTGAAGAAAATATTTAACATCTTTCCAAGATCCTCCTCTAACTACCTTTAATTCGTTTTCTTCATCATTTACATTTGGATTAATGGTTGAGGAAAACTCATATGCTTCAGGTTCGTAGGACGAATCAATCCATTCTGAAACATTTCCAGACATATTATAAAGATTATACCCATTTGGATCATAGGCATTGGCTTCAACTGTGTAAAGTGCCTGGTCAACGGAATAATCACCTCTCATAGGTTTAAAATTAGCCATAAAGCAACCTCTATCATTTTTAGTATATGGTCCACCCCAAGGGTACATAGCTCCTTGAAGGCCACCTCTTGCTGCAAATTCCCACTCAGCTTCAGTAGGAAGTCTAAATTCAGGAACTAAACTCTTTTTCTTTTTTGTTTTTTGATAATTATTTTTTGTATTTGTTCTCCACTCACAAAAAGCCTTAGCCTGATGCCATGTTACACCAACAACAGGGTAATCATTATAAGCATCATGCCAGAAATAATCATTATGCATCGGCTCATTGTAAGAATAGTTGAAATCTCTAATCCAAACAGTTGTGTCAGGATATATGGGAATTGGAACTTCCTTGATATAATTTTCTCTCCTAGTTATTGGATATTCAGAGTGAATAAATTCATCATCAATAATAAACTCAATTCCTTCATCGGAGAAACCACCTGTTGGAGTTTGATCTAATATTTTAAATTTTAACATTGATCCAGGTTCAGATAAATCAATGATTCCAGGCAATAAATTGCCGTTTTCATCATAAAAACTTTCAATTGCAAGTCTTTTGTGCTCATCCATCCTTGCTAAATATCCGTTGGGTCCAGACAGATTGGTATATTTATTCTCATAGGTAAATTTGTCTACTTTCCAAGAGAATATCATATCATTAAAAATTTGATCCTCGTCAAATAAAAATCTTCTAACAACCTCAGCATACTCGCTATCTTCATTGAAAAAAATTGAATCTCTGGAGTAGGATGACTTGATATTTCCATATGTTGGTCCAAAGAAATCTAAATCGACATCCCAGTCTATATCAGTTTTTCCGTCCCAATCAGAATCTTCATCAGATTCTTTGCTAGCTTTTTCAGATTTGTATAAATATTTGAAATATTCACTTTCAGGTCCTATATCATCTCTATCTCTAAACTGTTCGGCTAATGCCGTTCTGATAACAGAGTCTCTAACCCATCTAACAAATTGTCTGTACTCTGCGTTCGTTATTTCAGTTTCATCCATGTAAAAAGATCTAACAGTAACTGTTTTAGTTGGAGCATCTTGAATTGATGGCATGTCATCATCTGACTTACCCATAATAAAAGAGCCGCCAGGAACAAGAACCATCCCAAATGGTTTTTCAGCAAAATATTTATTTCCTTTTACACCAACAAGTTCACCTTTGGCTTTTGTTAGGTTGCCATTTGAACCACAACTAAAAACAATTAATGCTATGATAAAAAGGTTTAAAATTTTTCTCATTTGTCCATCTACTTTTTTGAAAAAGTGGGGTAAACTTACCCATATAAATTCAAATAAACAAATTATAGTATTATCTAAATTTTAATATTAAGCAAAACTATAAAATATTTTTCTTTATTGCTTTAAACCACCTTTCAGGAATACCACCCTTTTTAGCGGTTTCATAATCTTCTATCGTACAGGGTAATAACGTTGTTTGTTTTAGTTTAGTATTTGAACCCTCACCAAAAATTTCAATCCACCATCTTGATGTAATTTTATTTTTGTAGAAAATTAATTCGTATTCATCAACAATGACGGTGAATTTGTTGTATTCATCTTCATCACTAAAATCTGAATCTGTTATTCTGCAATTGACTCCCTCAATGAAATACCAAATTATCTGAGAAATAAGCATCTCTGTGACCTCATCTTCATTAGAAGATTTATATTCGAATATACCAAATGAACTTACCTTGTTGCTAATCCCTGCATATCTGCTGATAGCACAAATTTCTTTTCCATCAAATCCGTTCGGCGAAAACTTTTGTCTTGAGCTTAATTCAGACGCTCTGATAGATTTCATATCTACACTGACTATATCTGCATCCCTCATTACAGGCTCAACTAGTCTGATTTTTGAGCAAACCTCACCCAGACGATATGCTTCAAAAAAAAGGTTGTCCATTAAATCAATTTCTTCTTGAGAATTATGGTAAGTTTGATATCCGATATTAGAATAATTAAATAAATTATGTGGTTCCTCCAAAATAATTTTACCCAAATAACTAAGATTATTTATAGGTTTTGATGAATCTCCCAAATCAAAATTGGAATCAACATTCACTATATTGACAGTATTTTGGATAGAATCATAAGACCTGTAAACAGAGTACAACAAATCTTGACTACCCCCGATTAAAATTGGAATTATATCTTTACTGAAAAGGATGGTTAATAATGAAATTAGTCTACCGAATGTCTCTTCAGAATTATTACCTAAAATTAAATTTCCTAAATCTGAAATTCCACGAGACCAGTTTCCAGGATAAAGATTATAAAAAGATTTTCTTATTTCATTAAGATTAAGTTCATTACCGAGATAATCTACAGAATTTCTTTCCTCAGGAATGCCTAATAACGCTATCATGCCTGTATCTAAATCTGGAATACCATTTTCCGCTGAGTGGATCTTAATTCTATTCCCCAAAATTAGTGGAGACATCAATTCATTGTGTACTATCAAATGTTCATCTACAGGCTTTAATAAATCATCGAATGAGGATGTTATGTAATCTGAACCCATTTTTATTTTTTTACTTTATTTGAAGAGTTTGCCTTATAGATTTCTTTTGCCTGATCTATACTCATTGCCTGTACATCAAGATTTTTATCAAGAAGTATTTTCTTTTTAGATTTAATCAGATAAAACTTGCCCCATCTTCCTTTTTCTATCTTGATTCCCTCTTCTACCCAGTTATGAACGACTTTTTCAATTTCTTTTTGCTTTTTATCCTTAATAAGCTCTTCTATTTCATTAATAGTTAGATTATCCCAGTCATATTTTTTATTTACATTAATGAACATATCATTCCACTTAATATATGGTCCAAATCTTCCCTTTCCTTTTTGAACATCTTGTCCTTCGTAAACATGTATTGGGGCATCAGCTTTTATTTTATCCTCAATTAATATAATTGCATCTTCTAAAGTTATAGATGTTGGTGATTTACCCACTGGAATGGAAATAAATTTTTTTCCAAATTTCACATATGGTCCATATCTTCCGTTATTAGCAACTAAATCTTCTCCTTGATATTGACCAAGTGTACGAGGTAATTCAAAAAGTGATAATGCTTCGTCTAATGTGACTGATTCAATTTGAAGGTCTTGTGGTAAACTTGCAAACTTAGGTTTTTCATCATCATCAACAGTTCCAATTTGAACCATAGGTCCAAACTTCCCCAATCTTACACTAATTTCTTTATTATTTTCAGGGTGTGATCCTAACACTCGTTTACCGCTTTCTCTCGACGCATTTTGTTGTACATCTTCAACAACAGGATGAAAATTTCCATAAAATTTTTTCATCATTTCTGTCCAATCTTTTTTACCCTCTGCAATACTATCAAAATCTTGCTCAACCCTTGCAGTAAAATTATAATCCATTATATATTCAAAATGATTAGTGAGAAAATCGGTTACTATCATTCCAATATCTGTGGGAATTAGTTTTCCTTTGTCTGAACCAAATTTTTCACTCAATGTTTCCTCTGATATAGCTCCATTAACTATGTTAATTTTTATGACTGGCCTTGATTTTGCTTCAGTAGATCCTTTTTCAACATAACCTCTATTTTGAATTGTTGAAATTGTTGGGGCATATGTAGATGGTCTTCCGATTCCTAACTCCTCTAACTTCTTAACCAAAGATGCTTCAGAATATCTGTAAGGGGGTCTACTAAATTTTTGTTGAGCAAATATTTCACACAATTCTAAAACTTCATTTTCATTAAATCCAGGCAAAATTCCATCATTTTCATCGTTATCATTATCCTTGGAAACTTGATACAATTTTAAATAACCATCAAACTTAATTACCTCTCCACTAGCAAAAAATATTTCAGCACCTTTTGAATTTGATATTTTAATGTTAGTTTTTTCCAATTCAGCTGGCTTCATTTGAGAAGCTAATGTTCTTTTCAATATCAAACTGTATAATCTTTTTTGATCATAATCTTTGATACTATCTACAGGCATTGAAAAGTTTGTTGGTCTAACTGCTTCATGGGCCTGCTGAGCACTTTTGGATTTTGTATTGTATTTTTTAGGACTTGAATATGATTCACCAAAAGTAGTAATAACCTGTTTTTTTGCCTCATCAATGGCTAGAGTTGACAAGTTTACACTGTCGGTTCTCATGTAGGTAATATGACCTGATTCGTATAATCTTTGGGCTACACTCATAGTCTTAGAAACGGGAAATGATAATTTTCTTGAGGCTTCTTGCTGTAAAGTAGAAGTTGTAAAAGGAGCTGGAGCTGATTTTTTCAATGGCTTCTTTATAATTTCAGAAACACTAAATGTTGCTCCGTTTGAATTACTCAGAAATGCTACTGCATCTTCCATAGAACTAAATTCGTTTGATAATCTAGCAGTAAATTCTTTTTCGTTAGAATTCTTGAATCTAGCCTCTACCTTATATGAAGAAGTTGAGTTGTAACCCCTAATTTCTCTTTCTTTTTCAACCAATAATCTTACAGCCACAGACTGAACTCTTCCAGCTGAAAGACCACCTTTTACTTTTCTCCACAAAACTGGTGATAGCTCATAACCAACGATTCTGTCAAGAACTCTTCTTGCCTGTTGAGCATCAACCAAATTATAATTAATAGACCTTGGATTGTTAACAGCATTGGTAATGGCTGTCTTAGTTATTTCGTTGAAAACAATTCTTTTAGTATTATCGGCATTCAATTTAAGTGTTCTAAAAAGATGCCATGCAATGGCTTCACCTTCTCGATCTTCATCACTAGCCAACCAGACGGTCTTAGATTTTTTAACAAGGTCCTTTAAGTTCTTAACGACAGTCTTTTTATCTGAAGAAACCTCATAGTTAGGCTTAAAATCATTTTCAATATCAATACCAATATTTTTTGAGGGCAAGTCAGAAATATGACCAAAACTGGAAGCAACTTTGAATTCATTTCCTAAATATTTCTCAATTGTTTTGGCTTTTGCCGGTGACTCAACTATAACTAAATTATCTGCCATTTTTGGTTTTTAGGTGTACAAATGTAGATTTTTTTTTCAAAATATATATTTCAAATATCAAGCCACAAAATTAATATTAAAATTGAAAACATGACAAATTGTCGTATTTTATATATATTTGTATGTTCAAATATTAATTTGATTAATTATCGAAAGGAACCCGTATAAATATAATGGTGATACCCTGGTTTTGGAGAATACACCCAAAAAAAATGCAAAAAAGTCGGTGTATATTGAAAGCTATGGATGTGCAATGAATTTTAGTGATAGCGAGATTGTTGCATCAATTCTTTCTAAAAACGGATACAAAACATCAAATGATATGTATAATGCTGATTTAATATTAGTAAATACATGTTCTATCAGAGAAAAGGCGGAATTAACTATTCGTAAAAGACTAGAAAAGTTTAATAAGGTAAGAAAAACCAATACCAAAGTAAAGGTAGGTGTACTCGGGTGCATGGCTGAAAGACTGAAGCATAAGTTTTTGGAGGAGGAAAAGATTGTAGATATGGTGGTTGGTCCTGACGCATACAAAGACCTTCCAAATTTACTTCAAGAAATCGAAGATGGTAAATCAGCTGTTAATGTTATTTTGTCGAAGGATGAAACATACGGCGACATTACTCCAACTAGGATAAATTCTAACGGAATTAATGCATTTATATCAATTACTAGAGGGTGTGATAATATGTGTACTTTTTGTGTTGTTCCTTTTACTAGGGGGAGAGAAAGAAGTAGAGACCCTCAATCAATTGTTAAGGAATTAAATGATTTACATCACAAGGGTTTTAAGGAAATTACCCTTTTGGGACAAAATGTCGACAGCTATCTTTGGTATGGGGGTGGGCTGAAAAAAGATTTTTCAAAAGCCAGTGAAATTCAGAAGGCGTCATCAATAAACTTTGCAAAATTATTAGAGATGTGTGCTTTTACACAACCAAAAATGCGAATAAGATTTTCTACTTCGAATCCTCAGGATATGTCTCTTGACGTAATTAAGATTATGGCAAAATATGATAATATCTGTAATTACATTCATCTTCCTGTGCAAAGTGGTAGTGATAAAGTTCTGAAAGCAATGAACAGAAAACATTCCAGAAAAGAATATTTAGATTTAATAGAAAATATTTGGAAAATTATACCTGATTGTAGTATAAGTCACGATATGATTTCAGGTTTTCCAAATGAATCTGAAGATGATCACAAGCAGACTCTTTCACTCATGGATAAGGTTAAATACTCCTTTGGATACATGTTTAAATATTCGGAAAGGCCTGGTACTCTTGCTGAAAAAAAACTTGAAGATAACGTAGATGAAAAAACAAAGAGCAGGAGGTTAAGTGAAATTGTTGATTTACAACAAAGACATAGTATGTACCGAAGCAAACGATTCATTGGCAAGACTGTTGAAGTTTTAATCGAAAAAGAGTCAAAAAAATCAAGTTTACACTGGGCTGGAAGAAATCAACAAAATACAACTGTTGTTTTTCCAAAAGAGAATTTTAACATTGGAGATTTTGTAAATGTTAAAATCAATGATTGTACCAGTGCCACTCTTGTGGGCAAGGCTATAAGTTTTTCTAAAAATAATTAAGTTATGATTTCATTACAAGCAATAAAACAAAGATTCGAAATTATAGGAAATAGTATAGGGTTAAATAGGGCATTAGAAAAGGCTATTCAGGTTGCTCCCACTGATATTTCACTTTTAGTTACAGGGGAAAGTGGTGTTGGTAAAGAAGTTATTCCAAAAATTGCTCATCAACTATCCCACAGAAAACACTCGAAATATATCGCCGTAAATTGCGGAGCAATTCCAGAAGGCACTATAGATAGTGAATTATTTGGACATGAAAAAGGCGCATTCACTGGAGCAACCCAAGCACGAGCTGGGTATTTTGAAGGAGCTGACGGCGGTACAATTTTCTTAGATGAAGTTGGTGAATTACCATTAACAACCCAAGTTAGATTATTGAGAATTTTGGAAAATGGTGAATTTATAAAAGTTGGGTCTAGTAAAGTTCAAAAAACCAATGTCAGAATTGTTGCAGCTACAAATATTAACATGCATGAAGCAATCAAAAAAAATAAATTTAGAGAAGATCTTTACTACAGATTAAGTACGGTGGAAATAAATTTACCTCCGTTAAGGAAAAGACCTGATGATATTCACTTGCTTTTTAGAAAATTTTGTTCAGATTTTGCTCAAAAATATAGCATGCCCCCCATAAAACTAAATGTTGAAGCTATTCACGTTTTAACAAACTTCAGCTGGGCTGGAAATATTAGGCAATTAAAAAATGTAGCCGAACAACTATCGGTTTTAGAAGAAAACAGATTAATAAGCAAAGAAGTCATTAAAGATTATTTACCAAATACAAGTGAAAATCTGCCTGCAGTTATCTCTGGAAAATCTGAAAACTCTGAATTTAACAATGAACGTGAAATACTATATAAGGTATTATTTGATATGAAAGGAGATCTAAATGATCTGAAAAAATTAACTCTTGAGCTGATGCAAACCTCCAACATCAGTGAATTCAAAAAAAATAATGAGCAATTAATAAACAAAGTTTATCAAAAAGACAATTATTCAACAGATAAAAATGTTGAGATTGTAGATATTGAAAATAATAGACCCGACAGAAAAAATGAAAAGATTGAAGATGATTTTGATTATATTCAAGAGGTAAAAGCAATTGAATCATTATCAATTCAGGAAAAAGAATTAGAGCTGATAAAAAAATCCCTAGAGAAACATGCAGGTAAAAGAAAATTAGCAGCTAAAGAATTAGGTATTAGTGAAAGAACTTTATACAGAAAAATTAAACAATTTGATTTATAGAAAATGAAAGCTCTTAGGTTATTTGTAATATTGATTTTAACATATAGTTGCAGTGTAAAATATAGTTTGACCGGTGCCTCTATTTCTCCAAAAACTAAAACATTTCAAGTAAATTATTTTCAAAATAATGCTCCTCTTATTGAACCTGGAATCGAGAGAGACTTTACAAATAAACTTATTGATTTATTGATTAATCAAACAAGTTTAGAATTGGTTAAATCAAACGGGGATTTAACTTATGAAGGTGAGATAGTTGAGTATAGGATTTCACCGACAACCGCAACTGCAAATAACACCGCTGCTCAAAACAGATTAACCGTTGGAGTTAATATAAGATTTTATGATAAAAATGATTCAGAGGCTGATTTTGAAAAAAGGTTTTCATTCTATTATGATTACCCTGGAAATGTTCAATTAATTGGTGGACAAAGAGATACGGCTTTGGATGAAATTTTTGAGAGAATTACTCAAGATGTATTTAACGCATCTTTAGCAAAGTGGTGATATGAATAAAAAAAAATTTATAAAAATATTACAACAGCCTGAAAAGCTTTCCAAGAAAGAGTTACTTTTTTTACAGGAAATCAGTCGCGAATTTCCCTACTTTCAGCCAAGCAAAGCAATTTATCTCAAATCTCTAGCTGAAAATGAGGATATTAAATTCAAGAAGTTTCTCAAATCAACAGCCATTTATACGAGAGATCGAAAAATTCTTTTTGATTTCATTAAAAGTATTCAAAATCAAAATGATAAGGTTTTTTTCAATAAGAACGAAATAACTTCTGCCTTAGTAGAGAACAGGATATCTGATTCTACACAGATTTCCAAGCAAAATAGTTTTGTTGACTGGTTAAAGCTTTCAAATTTAAAACCGATTGACAGAACTAAAGATGCACAAACTGTTGATAAATTTATTTCGAAAAAGCCTAAAATAAAGATTAAAGCTGATGAAACTCAAATAGATAATGATATAAATGATGATTTAGCAAATCAATCAGGATTTATGACGGAAACTTTAGCTAAACTTTATCTCAATCAAAAAAATTACGAAAAAGCAATTCAATCTTACAAAATATTAATTTTGAAATTTCCAGAAAAAAACAGTTACTTTGCAAACCAAATTAAAAAAATTAAAAAGCTTAAAAAATGAGTTCATATTCAATTTTCCTCATACTTATTGTTATAGTTGCATTTCTTCTTGTTGTAGTAATTATGGTTCAAAACCCAAAAGGAGGCGGATTATCTTCATCTTTTGGTGGTGGAGGCACTCAACAATTAGGTGGTGTAAAACAAACTACAGACTTTTTAGACAGGAGTACCTGGTACTTGGGTGCAACTCTTATTGGTTTAATCCTACTATCCAATATTACGTTCACTCAGTCTGACTCAATTTCTGAATCAAAAGCCTTAGATACAGAGGAAATTGTTGTTGATCCTCTTCCAATTAATACCTCTGAAGAAAATAATTCTGATGATTAATTGTCAATAATTAATCATTCATGTAATTTTGTCAGATTATTTTGGATGGCATGATTTGTGAAAAAAATTAAACAAATTTAAGAAGTTATGAAATTAAATATTAAACCACTTGCAGACAGGGTCCTGTTGGAGCCTATGGAAGCTGAAACTAAAACAGCGTCAGGAATAATAATTCCAGACAATGCTAAAGAAAAACCACAAAAAGCTACAGTTGTAGCAGCAGGAATTGGAACTAAAGATAACCCGATGACAGTTAAAATTGGTGATACGGTTCTGTACGGAAAATATTCAGGCACTGAATTAAAATTTGAAGGAAAAGACTATTTAATAATGTCAGAAAAAGATATTCTGGCGATAATATAATTAAAGACAATTAAGATGGCAAAAGATATAAAATTTGATATTGAAGCTAGAGACGGATTAAAAAGAGGAGTTGATGCTCTAGCTGACTCTGTTAAGGTGACACTAGGACCAAAAGGTAGAAATGTGATCATCAGTAAATCATTTGGTGGACCACAGGTCACCAAAGATGGTGTAACTGTAGCTAAAGAAATTGAGCTTGAAAATGAATTAGAGAACATGGGTGCTCAAATGGTAAAAGAAGTTGCATCAAAAACCAATGACTTAGCTGGAGATGGCACAACAACTGCTACCGTTTTAGCACAGGCTATTGTAAAAGAAGGTCTTAAAAATGTAGCATCTGGTGCAAATCCAATGGATTTAAAAAGAGGTATTGATAAAGCGGTTTCTTGTATTACTGATGAATTAAATAAACAATCTAAAGAAGTTGGAAATTCTTCTGAAAAAATTCAGCAGGTGGCAAGTATATCGTCGAATAATGACTCTACTGTCGGAAACTTGATAGCTACTGCTTTTGAAAAAGTCGGTAAAGAAGGTGTTATAACCGTAGAGGAAGCAAAAGGAACTGATACTTATGTTGATGTTGTAGAAGGTATGCAATTTGACAGGGGATATTTATCACCATATTTTGTTACCAATGCAGACAAAATGATTACCGAATTGGAAAATCCTTACATTTTATTATTTGATAAGAAAATATCAAATCTTCAAGAAATTTTACCAATATTAGAACCGGTATCTCAATCAGGAAGATCCTTATTAATTATAGCCGAAGATGTTGAAGGGCAAGCTCTTGCAACATTAGTAGTAAACAAACTTAGAGGTGGTTTGAAAATTGCAGCGGTTAAAGCTCCTGGTTTTGGAGATAGAAGAAAAGCAATGCTTGAAGATATTTCAATTCTGACCGGTGGAACTGTTGTATCTGAGGAAAGAGGTTTTTCCCTAGAAAATGCGGATTTATCAATGCTGGGTACTGCAGAAACTATTACAATTGATAAGGACAACACTACTATTGTAAATGGTGCAGGAAAAGCTTCTGAAATTAAAGCAAGAGTAAATCAAATAAAAGCACAGATTGAAACTACTACAAGTGATTATGACAAGGAGAAACTTCAAGAAAGGCTTGCTAAATTAGCAGGTGGAGTTGCTGTTTTATATGTGGGTGCAGCTAGTGAAGTTGAAATGAAAGAGAAGAAAGACAGAGTTGATGATGCACTCCATGCAACACGAGCAGCAGTTGAAGAAGGTATTGTAGTTGGTGGTGGAGTTGCCCTTGTTAGAACAAAAAGTAAATTAGCAAAACTTAAGTCTGAAAATGCTGATGAAAAAACAGGAATTCAGATTGTTGAAAAAGCTATTGAGGCTCCAATAAGAACAATTGTAGAAAATGCTGGTGGTGAAGGGAGTATTGTTATTTCAAAGGTTTTAGAAAGTAAAGACAGTATTGGATATGATGCTAAAAATGAAGAATATGTAGACATGCTAAAAGCAGGAATTATAGATCCTAAAAAAGTAACACGAATTGCACTAGAAAATGCTGCGTCTGTTGCTGGTATGATTTTAACAACTGAATGCGCAGTTGTTGATATTAAAGAAGAAACACCTGCCCCTATGCCACCAATGGGTGGTGGCGGAATGCCTGGAATGATGTAAAATATATCAAAATAAAAAAAGGAGCTGTTCTAATAAACATATCCTTTTTTTATTGATGATTTTTTACAACTTCCTCGTCTCGATACTTACAACACATATCAAGCTTATTGTAAGCTTCGTCAGTTGCAGTTTCTAATTTTGTATCATGACCAATTAAAGCAACTTTTTTGTGTATTTCTTCTAAAGAGATTTTTTTTTCGTTATAAATAACTTTAAGTATTCTATTTTCCTTGTTCCAATCAGCCAACTTGATTCCTTTAGTAGCCAAGCAATTTGACTCTATTCTCTTTTCACACATTCCACAAACACCATCAACGAAAATCATTTTGGATTTAGTTTGAGAAAAGCTAATTGAGAAAAATAAGGTTATTAAAACTAACGGATAATTTGTTTTCATGATTATTAAAATTTATTTTATATAATATCTCAATCCAATATAACTCATTCGCCCAAAAATTGGGCCATATACATAGGTTGCATCAAAATATTGACCAAAAGGGTCGTCAGATGCTATAATTGTATTTTCTTGTCTATAATTTGTTAAATTTTCAACACCTAAATATAGTTGAAAAGAATCACTAAAAACTCTGGTAATCTGGGTGTTAATTAAATTTAATTTATCAGAAACATTTGGCAGCCTGTATTGCTGCGGATTATCTTCCGTAGATGGTATTCGTTGTTCTCCAACATGATTAAATGTAAAATCATATTTCCAACTCCTACCCTTTTCATTAGTTTTTCCATTGTAGGATAAATTAAAAAAAAGTCTGTCCGATGGGGTCAAAGGATTTTTTAATCTTCCGTGCGAAATATAGTCTGTTTTAGCAACAGTATTTTTATATGCAAACTGTAAATCAACAAAATTTGATAGGGTAAAAGAAAGTTGAGCTTGAAAACTATTTGAATAACTTTTACCGTTCAAATTATAGAAATTAATTAGTAATGGAGTTTCCCAATCTGCAACTACTTTATTTTGAAAATCTGTAATGTAATAGTCTAATATCAATTGAGATTCTCGATTAAATAATTTAAAACTATTTATTAATGAGACTCCATAATTCCAAGCCTGGTCCGCTTTCATAGTCGAAAAATCAGTAGTGGTTGAGTTTTCAGTAAAAATAATTTCTCTTGAACTGTAAAATAATTTTTGGTTTTCAGAAAAAATATTTGCCACACGTGTTGCTTTTCCAAAAGATACTTTGATAGTAGACTTTGGAAAAGCTTGATATTTCATGTGAAATCTTGGTGACACAAAATTTCCAATTTTATTGTGATTGTCAAATCTTAAGCCTGCTGATAAATTTATTTTATCTAGATCATCATAGTTATATTCGAAATATGCTCCAATTGACTTTTCAATCCTAGAAATATCAAAGTTATTAAGACTAAGATTATTATTTAATATGAATTCATCATACTCATCATATGTAATGGAAATACCAGTTTTAATTTTACTTCTTGTATCCCCGATAATGGAATTGTATACAAGATTTGAGTATATACTTGTTTGTTTAGTATCGTAGTTTCTGATTCCAAAAGATGAACCCATATCAATTCCAGTGTATGCAAATTGAAGTCCCAAAGATCTGTAAGTTATAAGCGGATCAACATATCCAAATTTAAAATTTGTCTTTAAAATTTCTGAATCAGTTTTCCCTCCCCAATAATTTTGATTTTCAGCAAAAATTATCCCATCAATATATTCATTTTCACCATAAACTCTCTCATCTAAAACATAATTGAAATCAAAAAATCCTACTAAACCTTTTTCAAGGTTTGTGTATTGAAACCTGTTTAGAATATTCAACTGTTTTCCAGTAGGACTATCTCTAAAACCATCGTTATTATTATCCGCACTAGTAGTTTTTTTATTGGTATGAAAATATAATCCATGATCAAGTTTATTATTAAGGTTTGAAGTGTAGTGAGCATTTAATTCTAAACGCTCCATTGCATTTGCAAATAGATTTAAAAAAAACTTATCGTCTGTTAAAGGCTTTCGTAGCTCAGAGTTAATTTGTCCGGAAATACTTTCATATCCATTAACAACACTACCTGAGCCTTTTGCAACCTGCAAACTTTCAATCCAAGTCCCAGGAATATATGTTAGTCCGTATGACTGAAGTGCCCCTCGGATAGAGGGAATATTTTCAACAGACATTAAAATATTAGGACTACTAAGACCGAGCATATTTATTTGTTTTCTTCCAGAAATTGCATCAGAAAAATTAACATCTATTGAGGGCGTTGTTTCAAAACTTTCAGCAAGATTGCAGCAAGCGGCTTTTAATAATTCTTCAGATGAAATATTTATAATATTTGCGGAGCTTAATAAAGAAACTGAAGATGATTTTGAATTATACTCTAATGAAACTTCTTCTAATTCTGTATCGGATCTTAAAAAAATCTTGGGGTTTAAAGAGCTTATACTTAATGTATCATTTTGATAACCCACATAACTTACAATGTAATTTTTTAAATTATTTGGATTGGATAAAATAAAATTTCCATCCATGTCTGAAGTAGTTCCACCTGAATTATCACTCCAAATAATATTTGCACCAACAATCGGCATTTCTTTATTATCAATAAACTCTAAAATTTTTCCCTTTACGTTCTGAGAAATAGTAAGATTGTAAGCTAATAATAAAAAAAATGATAATAATAACCTTTTATACATATTGTTAACAAAATTGGATTCTTTACACAAAAATAAAGATAATTCAACTATCAATTTAATTATTTTTGAGACAGTGAACAATATAAAAATTAAATCTGCTTTAATATCTGTTTTTTCAAAAGATGGACTTGAACCAATCGTTGAAGAATTAGTTAAAAATGAAGTCAAGTTATATTCGACTGGAGGAACTTACAAATTTATTTCTGATCTTGGATATAATGTCACAGATGTTGAAAATATCACTGACTACCCATCTATTTTTGGAGGAAGAGTAAAAACATTACACCCTAAAATATTTGGTGGAATTCTTTACCGAAGAAATAATGAAAATGATATTGACGAAAAAAACAAATATAAAATTCCAAATATTGATTTAGTAATTGTCGATTTATATCCTTTTGAAGAAACGGTTAAAAATGGTGGTACTGAGTCTGAAATAATAGAAAAAATAGATATTGGAGGTATCGCTTTGATTAGAGCTGCAGCTAAAAATTTTAATGATGTTGCTTGCATTTCATCTGTAAGAGACTATATGACATTTTTAAAAATGTATATTAAAAATCAAGGTGTTCTCAATTTAGATGAAAGAAATCAATTTGCAAGAAAATCTTTTCTAAATTCATCAACCTATGATAAAGCCATATTTGATTATTTTAATTCGTCTGAAATCCTTAGCTTAAGATATGGTGAAAATCCCCATCAGGATGGAGTATTTTCCGGAAAAATTAATGAGATTTTTACAAAACTTCATGGAAAAGATCTTAGCTACAATAATTTATTGGATATTGATGCTGCTATGGATTTGATGTCTGAGTTTAATGATGGTAAACCTACATTCGCAATTTTAAAACACAATAATGCCTGTGGAATCTCCGTAAGAAATAATGTTAAGGAAGCATATGATAGCGCATTAGCGGCTGATCCGGTTTCTGCATTTGGAGGTATTTTAATCTCGAATTCTAAAATTGATTCAAATACTGCAGAGTCTATTAATTCTTTGTTTTGTGAAGTTGTTATATCTCCTGATTTTGATATTGAAGCATTAGAAATACTAAAAGGAAAAAAAAATAGAATCATTTTAAAGCTGAATTCCTACCCACAAAAGAATAAACTTACAAGATCATGTTTGAATGGAACTTTAATTCAGACAAATGATAATATTACGGATAGCAAAGAAATATTTACTTACCCAACTAAGAAAAAACCTGACGAGGATCAAATTGAAGATTTAATATTTGCTTCCAAAATTTCTAAAAATACTAAGTCAAATACAATTGTATTGGTTAAAAACAAACAACTTCTAGCTTCAGGTACAGGGCAAACCAGCAGAGTTGATGCTTTAAATCAAGCTATTGAAAAAGCTGAAAGGTTTGGATTTGATTTAAATGGTGCATGTATGGCCAGCGATGCATTTTTTCCTTTCCCAGATTGTGTTGAAATAGCTCATAAAAAAGGTATAAATTCTATTATTCAACCGGGTGGGTCAATTAAGGATAATTTGAGTATTGAATATTGTGATAATAATAATATAACAATGGTCTTCACGGGCGTAAGACATTTTAAACATTGATATTGATTTATTGTTTTTTTATTCATAGATTTACACCACAGGCCTTAGTATTACTAACTTTATTTTTTTTCTTTTACCCTATGGGATTTTTTGATTTTTTAACCGAGGAAATTGCAATTGATTTAGGAACTGCT
Organism: uncultured Bacteroidota bacterium; assembly: GCA_902526075.1. Classification (GTDB taxonomy): domain Bacteria; phylum Bacteroidota; class Bacteroidia; order Flavobacteriales; family Flavobacteriaceae; genus MED-G13. The sequence continues at coordinate 12,109 of CABZJM010000012.1, read as the reverse complement.
AACACTTTAATAATACACAATGATAAAGTTGTTGTTGATAGTCCATCAATTGTTGCAAAGGACAGAATTTCCGGTAAAATTATAGCTGTGGGAAATGAAGCAAATTTGATGCAAGGTAAAACTCACGAGAACATCAAAACTATTAGACCGCTAAAAGACGGCGTTATCGCCGATTTTGATGCCTCTGAACAAATGATAAATCTATTTATCAAAAGCATTCCTACTCTAAAAAATAAAATCTTTTCACCCTCCCTAGTCATGGTAATATGTATTCCTTCAGGTATCACCGAAGTTGAAATGAGGGCGGTAAAAGAATCAGCAGAAAGGGTAAATGGTAAAGAGGTCTATTTAATTCATGAACCAATGGCAGCTGCGATTGGAATTGGAGTAGATATAATGCAACCTAAAGGAAATATGATTATTGATATTGGAGGAGGTACTACTGAAATAGCTGTTATTGCTCTTGGAGGTATTGTTTGTGATCAATCATTAAAAGTTGCTGGTGATGTATTTACCAATGACATCATATATTATATGAGAACGCAACACAACCTCTATGTTGGTGATAGAACCGCGGAAAAAATTAAAATTCAAATAGGTGCTGCCACTGAGGATTTAGATGATCCGCCAGATGAAATGAGTGTTCAAGGTCGTGATTTATTAACAGGTAAGCCTAAACAAATTGAAATCTCATACAGAGAGATAGTTAAAGCTCTTGAAAAATCAATTCTTAGAGTTGAAGACTCTGTTATGGAAACTTTATCAAAAACACCTCCTGAACTAGCTGCTGATATTTACAACACTGGAATGTACTTAGCTGGGGGGGGCTCAATGCTTAGAGGGTTGGACAAAAGATTATCAAAAAAAACAGATTTACCAGTATATATTGCCGAAGACCCCTTAAGGGCAGTTGTTAGAGGTACTGGAATTGTGCTTAAAAATATTCCGAAATATAAAAGTGTTCTTATAAAATAGTTAGAATTATATGCAACGAATTATTTATTTCTTAATTAGAAATAAGGATTTTATTTTATTTCTTTCGTTGCTCACTATTTCACTTTCAATTAATATCAACTTCAACGAGTATAATAAGAGTAAATTTTTAAACTCTAGTAATTCTTTGTTTTCATCTCTTTATGAAACCAAATTGACAATTTCAAAATATTTTAATTTAGAATATCAAAATAAATTACTAGCTGAAGAAAACAGAAATTTGAGATTTCTAGTCTATAACTCTAGAAATGAACAAATAAAAGAATCAGACTTAGATAAAATAAATTTCAATGTAACTTCGGCATCAGTTATAAAAAATAGTTATGCATACTCCAATAACTTTGTAACAATTAATGTTGGGGAAAAGGATAGCATTAAGATTGACAACGGGGTAATTTCATCTATTGGGGTTGTTGGTATTATTGATAAAATATCTCCCAACTATTCAAGATTTATTTCCATTTTGAATACTAATTTTTTACTCAATGCAAAATTTAAAAAATCCAATTACTTTGGTATCCTTTCATGGAATGGGATAAATATTGATAAAGTTCAATTGAAAGATGTACCAAAACAAGCAAATGTTTTAATCGGGGATACGATTGTTACTGGTGGTAATTCATTGATTTTCCCAAAAGGAATTTTAATTGGATATGTAGACTCGTTTAAATTAGATAATTCAGAAAATTATCTTGAATTAGAGATAATTTTGGCAACAGATATGACTAACATTGAAAACCTTTATGTTTTAAAGAACAACAACATTAAAGAAATAAACTCATTAGATGAATAAAATAATTTTTAATATAATTTTAGCGCTAATTTTAATTCTGTCACAAGCTTTATTTTTCAATAATGTTAATTTCTTAGGTTCAATTAATCCCTTTATATACATATTTTTCATTACATACTACCCGATAAAAAATAATAGAACATTCTTTATTTTTTGTGCATTCTTTTTTGGACTAATTATTGATATTTTTTCTGACACACATGCTATTCATGCAGCTGCCAGCTTGACAATTGCATTTCTTAGACCTTATTTTTTAAAGCTATATTTTGGCATGGCATATGAGCATCAAGTTGTAAAATTTAATTCTATTGAATTAAAGCAAAATTTATTTTATATTCTTTCAATTATTCTTATTCATCATTTGATTTTATTTAGTATGGAAATATTTGACATTTCTAAGATATCATTAGTTATAAAAAATACTTTGAAAACAGCAATATTCACATTTATTGCGACTTACATTCTTTTCGAACTAATAATAAAAAGGGCTAAATGAGAAAGATTCTTTTATTTCTTATTGTCATCACAACATCTGTAGTTTTTATACTAAGACTTTTTTATCTGCAAGTTTATGCTTCAGAACCTTATTCTATTTATGAGGATAATGCAATTAGAAAAGTTTTAACATACCCCAAGAGAGGGTACATCTATGATAGAAATAACAATTTACTCGTATCAAATCAACCATCTTATGATGTAATGATTATTCCAGGACTAGTTAAAGAACTTGACACATTAGAATTTTGTGATTTATTAAAAATCTCAAAAACATATTTTGACAATAAAATTGAAAGGACTTCACGGTATTCTAGAAGAATACCATCTGTTTTTCTGGCTCACCTTTCAAAAGAAGATTATGGTTTTCTTGCAGAAAAAATTAGAAAATTTGACGGATTTTACATTCAGAAAAGGAATTTACGTCAATATAACACAAAAATTGGTGCTAATGTATTGGGATATGTGGCTGAGGTAAATAGGTCTAATTTGGAAAAAGATAATTATTATTCACAGGGTGATATAATAGGTAAACAAGGGGTAGAGTTGTCTTATGAAAAATATTTAAGAGGTGAAAAAGGAATAAAATTTATACAAAAGGATAGGTTTAATAGAGATATTGGCAGCTACAACAATGGGTTAAATGATAAAAATTCAATAGCTGGAAATGATTTAATTATAACAATTGATTCTGAACTTCAAGAATATGGAGAGCTATTAATGTCAAATAAAAAAGGAGCAATAGTTGCTATCGAACCAAGCACTGGCGAATTATTATCGTTGGTTTCTGCTCCGCCTTACAACCCTAATTTACTTGTGGGAAGGGAAAGATCCAAAAACTATTTTGAACTTTATAAAGACAGTATTTACAAACCACTTATTGACAAAGGTCTTTTGTCTACATTTCCCGCTGGATCACCTTTCAAAGTAATTGTAGGTTTAATCGCTTTACAAGAAAATGTGATAAATGATAAAAATACAATCTTATGTGGAGGGGAATATATTTATGGTAGAAATAAGAAATCCATGAAATGCCACTGCGGTGGCGGGTATCGAAATATATATAATGCAATTTCTGAGTCATGTAATTCATATTTTGCTGATGCCTATAGAAAAACAATAAGTAAAGACAATAATATTTCAAAAAACTTTGACATGTGGAGTGAAGGAGTTAAAAGCTTTGGTCTAGGAAATTATTTGAACAACGATCTACCCATTGGGAAAAAAGGTATGATTCCAACCTCTGAATTTTATGATAGATGGTATCCAGATTTTAGATGGGGTCCAACAACTAATCTTTCAAATTCTATTGGTCAAGGAGAAATTCTTGTAACCCCCATTCAACTAGCAAATATGATTACTGCAGTTGCGAATAAAGGCTACTATTATACACCTCATATTATTAAACAAATTCAGGGGGACTCAATACCTTTAAGGTTTAGACAAAAAAACACAATTGAAATTGAAAAAAAATATTTTGATATTATAGAAGTTGGTCTTTCAAAAGTTTATAAAAATGGTACTGGAAAACTTTTAAATATTCCAGGCATTGAGATTTGTGGAAAGTCAGGAACAGCCGAAAATTTTACAAAAATAAATGGAAAAAAAACTCAACTAACAGATCATTCAATTTTCGTAGCGTACGCTCCAAAAAATGACCCACAAATTGCAATTGCTGTTTTAGTGGAAAATGGATATTATGGATCAACTTGGGCTGGACGTATTTCAAGCCTAATGATTGAAAAATATTTAAAGGGTAGCATCAGTAATAGAGGAATTGAAAAACTTGTTATAAATAAAAGCTTAGATGATGAATATAAAAAACCATTTTCTAAAAAACCTTTTAATATAAACAAATTGTGATTGGTCAGAGGAAAAATATACTTAGACTCGACTGGGTGATAATTCTAATCTACTTTTTATTATTGGGTTTTGGAATCGGAAATATTTTATCATCTAGTATTTCGGGTGAAGAAATAAATATTTTTGATTTTTCAAATCTTTATGGTAAACAATTTCTTTATTCTCTAATTTCTCTTTTTTTTGGATTTATTGCGATATCAATTGAGGTAAAATTTTACGAAAGGTTTTCCAGTATTTTTTATATTTTATCAATTGTAATTTTAGTTTGTTTATTCTTTTTTGGAAAGAGGGTAAATGGTGCACTTTCATGGTTTTCAATAGCTAGTTTTAATCTGCAGCCAAGTGAATTTGTTAAAATTACTGTTGCTTTAGCAGTTTCAAAATATATTAGCGATTTTCAAACGGATTTGAAAAATGCAATTGATCAGTTTAAATTATTTCTAATCATTTTAATACCAATTATTATTATAATTTTTCAGAATGATACAGGCAGTTCAATTGTTTTCTTATCATTATTTTTTGTTTTATATCGTGAAGGTATCTCTCAAAATTATGTAAAATCTATCTTCGGTATTATAATATTTTCAATATTATCTTTAAAAATTTCAGCACCAACTACAGCTCTTCTAGCAATTTTGTTAATTATTTTTTATTACTCATTCAAAAAGAAAGTAAGAAATAAAATTATTAAAATAATTTCTGTATCATCATTATGTGTAATAACATGCTTTGGTACAATATTCATTTATGAAAATATTTTAAAAAATCATCAACAAAATTATATTAAGGTATGGCTTAATTTAGAGAAAGATCCTGAAAAAATTAAGCAAATGGAAAGAACAATTTTATATAATTTAAATGAATCAAAAAAAGCTATTAGCTCAGGAGGTATCCTCGGAAAAGGTTATTTAAAAGGAACCAGAACAATGGGTAATTTTGTTCCAGCTCAACATAGTGATTATATTTTCAGTACAATTGGCGAAGAATGGGGGTTTTTAGGTAGTGTATTCATAATTTTATTATATACAATTTTAATTACCCGAATAATTTATTTATCAGAAAATCAAAAAAATAAATTTAGCAGAGTGTATGGATACTGTACTGCATCAATATTATTTGTTCATTTTTTAATAAATATTGGAATGGTTCTAGGACTTACACCAACTATAGGAATTCCACTTCCTTTTTTGAGTTATGGTGGTTCTAGTCTAATAGCATTTACACTACTATTATCAATCTTTCTAAGACTGGATGGAAATAAAAAAAATGAATGGTAAAACCATTATTTTTTTAACCCTAATTTTTCTGCGAAGTAATCACAAAAATCTAGCATGGTTTGTGACATTTTTTCGTCTTGTGTAGCTCTCATGTATGTAGATGACATACTAGTTAGAATTTGATGAAAAAATATTTTCATTTCATCTAGTGGCATCTCCTTGGTCCAAAGGTCAATTCTTAAACTTTCTTTTTTTGACGAATCCCAAACAGATAGAAATGTTGCTTTTGTTTCACTGTTTTCTATTCCAGCATCAGTAGCAGACCAAAAGATTTTTTCGGGTATTTTATTATCGTCTAATTCTACTGCAATTTCAATTTTAGATTTTTTATTTTTCATTTTTTTTGAGGCTTATACTTTGAATTATTGTAAATATCTATTGGACTTTTATTTAGCATATTTTTTAGTGATGTATCATTATTTTTCATGTAAGACTTAACTATTTGCCAACCTATGTATTTTCCGATCATTTCTGACGATTCGTTGTCTATTTCTAGATAAAATCTGGAAAATGGTGAATCATTAATAAATCGACTTTCTAAATTATTATCAGGATTGAATAAAATATTATTTTCAATGAAATAAGTCCAAACAAAATATTCATTTTCTTTAGCCCACTTCATTTTTGCTTTTGAATAACCTATTTTATATCTGTCTGCGATATCTAAGGTAAAATCTTTGTAATATAGAACCTTTCCAAAGTAAATAATTTTATCAAGAAATGTATAAAATTCAATTCTTGGTATGTTGGCAAAAGCAAACTTTTCTGCAACATCAGAGAATACACTTGGGATTGTAAAATCTTCTTTTATATATTCTGGAATCCCATCATAAAATTTATGATTTGGTCCTAAATAATTATCTAAACCAATTAATAACAGAGAATCGGCAAGTATAACTTTATTTCTGTAGTCAATATCTGTATTAACAGTGATAACCTTTGGTGTTATGAATTTGTCGACTAACTCTTTATGTCTTTTAAAAAATTTGAAAAGACCTCTTTCAAGAAAAATCACTGAATCATATTGTATTGTAATTTCATTAAAAATTTCATGCTGAATTGGGTCTTGAAGTCTGTTTAGCCAAACCGAATCAGGGTACGAATCGGGAAAAAAGAAAGGATACTTATTTTTAATTTGGTTTAAATCCGCTGAGTCTGAATTATAAAATAATTTTTCAAATCTCACGACATCTATCTTATTATCTTTTAAACTAACTTTTTTATCACAATATACACAGACGAAAAAAAATAAAATTATTAATATTTTTTTTGTATAGTTTGGCAAAGAAATTGACATAGTTTTGTTTTAATTTTGAAATACAAATATAATATACTTTCAAGCTAATTCTGTTAAATGAAAAAAATTGAAACTATAAAATTCATAGTTGATTGGATAAAAAATTACAAAGAAACTAATAATTTGAACGGTTTTGTTGTCGGAGTTTCTGGAGGTGTTGATTCAGCGTTAACCTCCACTCTATGTGCTTTATCTGGAATAAAAACTCTGTGCCTTAATATGCCAATCAAACAAAAGGAAGAACAATACCAACGTGCTGAAAGACATATTCAATGGCTAAAGAAAAAATTTGACAATGTAGAATCAGTTGACATTAATTTAACCAAAGTTTTTAATCAATTTAAGCTATCAGTTGAAAATAACTTATCAATGAACAAATTAGCTTTAGCAAATACAAGATCAAGAATTAGGATGATGACTTTATATTACTATGCAACAATTAATAACTCAATAGTTGTGGGAACAGGTAATAAGGTTGAAGATTTTGGAGTTGGATTTTACACAAAGTATGGTGATGGTGGTGTTGATATTAGCCCTATTGCTGATTTAATGAAAAGTGAAGTATTTGAAATTTCAAAAGAACTAAAAATAAATAATGAGATTTTAGAAGCTAAACCAACTGACGGATTATGGGATGATGACAGATCAGATGAAGAGCAAATAGGTACAACTTATGATGATTTAGAAAAAGTAATGAATAGTTTAGAAAGAGGTATAAAACCGGATGAATTTGAGAGTGATATGAAAGAAAAATATATTATTTACATGAAACATCATATAGCAAATAAACACAAAATGACCAGTATTCCTGTGTGTAAAATTCCAAATAAGCTAAAATCACAAAACTCTATTTAACTTATCTGATAATAATTTCTTAAGTTTTGAATAATTGACCACTTCCTCAAGGTTATTATTATTTATTTGATTAGTGTTATCCTGCCCTTTAAAACCATCTACCTTTTTGTCGATTAAATAGCATCTAAAATTCAAAATTGTTTCAACAGTAAGTTGTGCAAGAGTGGCTTTTTTAGATTTAGGGTATATGTTATTTTTTTCCCAATCATGTAAAGAATATTTTTCATTATCCATAACTAAATTAGCAACTATTTGCTGCTGCTTTTCACTAAGTTCTTTTATGAACTTGTCTATGTTTATCTCCTTATTTTCATTAAAAGTCTCGATTATTTGATAATAAATATTTTTAAAATCTTCATTTGAAAACTCCATTTCATCGGTATGCAAATCCATATATATTTTTTCAAACACCTTAACTGATCTATTTTTCATTTTTATATCTGTATTACCATCACTATTTTCTGTGAAAACCTCTTCTTTATAGTCAATTGAATAGTTTCCGTATAATATTAATATTTCGATTATTTTTTTCTCAAGCTCATAAAGCTCATCAACTTGATTTTTATCTTTATCGGTTTTTATTATACTTATTGGCTCATATTCCTTACGTGGATTTTTTTTTAAATTATTAAAATCTTTTTTTACTATTTGAGCAAGAGTACTATATAAAACCTGCTCACTAATATTCATTAGAGAGGAACATTCCTTAATGTATAATTCACGTTTAATTTGATCGGAGATTTTGGAAATACTTTCAACCATATCCCGAATTACACCAGCTTTTTTTACAGGGTCATTATGAGTATCTGTTAATAATAAAGATGCTTTGTATACTATAAAATCTTTTGAATTTTCTAACAAATATGATTCAACTTCTTTTAAACTTCTTTCAGAAACAAATGAATCTGGATCATCACTTTCAGGCAGATTACAGATCTTTACATTCATTCCCTGTCCTAAAATCAGATCAATTCCTCTTAAAGCAGCTCGAGATCCAGCAGCGTCTCCGTCAAATACAACTGTTATGTTTTTTGTTAATCTGTTAATTAGCCTGATTTGATTTTCAGTAAGGGCGGTACCAGAAGAAGCAACAACGTTTGAAATTCCACATTGATGCATTTTAATAACATCAGTATATCCTTCAACTAAAAAGCAATTATCATTTTTAACAATAGATTGTTTACTTTCATAGATTCCATATAAAACTTTACTCTTCTGATAAATTAAACTTTCAGGTGAATTTATATATTTTGCAAGATTTTTTGAAGAACCTAAAATTCGACCTCCAAAACCCAAAATTCGACCAGACATGCTTTTAATTGGAAAAATAACTCTACCCCTAAATCTGTCAATATTTTCAGAATCTTTAACAATTGTCAATCCTGTTTTTTCTAAAAAATTTAACTTGTAACCTGAATCTATAGCGGCTTTAGAAAAATTATCTTTAATTTTTACAGAATAACCTATCTCAAATTTTTCAATGATTTCCTTTTTAAACTTTCTCTCTTTTAAATAACTTAACGCAATTGTTTTACCCTCTTTCTCAAAAAGGTTATTTTTAAAATAATTTTTTGCAAAATCAGAAATTAGAAATAAGCTTTCCTTTTCATTATCTTGAGAAATTTGCTCGGGTGTTCTACTAGTTTCTTCAACTTCAATATTGTATTTATTAGCAATATATTTTATGGCCTCTGGATAGGTATATTGCTCATGTTCCATTAAAAAAGTTATAACTGTTCCACCTTTTCCACTTGAAAAGTCTTTCCAAATTTGTTTAGCAGGTGATACCATAAAGCTTGGAGTTCTCTCCTCTGTAAAAGGACTTAAGCCTTTATAATTTGAACCTGATTTTTTAAGTTGAACAAAATCTCCAATTATCTCCTCCACTCGAGCGGTTTCAAAAACTTTTTCTATGGTTCTTTTAGAAATCAAAATAAAATTTATTTGGATCAAACAATTTAAGGAATTATTCTTTATTTATTGTAAATAAAATAATTGGTTTTACGACTTATTTGCAAGTTGGCCACATGCAGCATCAATATCCTCACCCCTTGATTTTCTTATTGTTGCTTTGATATTATTTAATTCAAGGGTTTTAATGTATTTATTCAAGACATTCTCTGGTGCTTGAACAAAATTTGGATCATCAATGTTATTATATTGAATTAAATTGACCTTACTTGGGGTCTTTTTACAGAATTCTACTAGCGCTGAAATATCATCATCGGTATCATTAATACCTTTCCACACAACATACTCATAAGTTATTATTTTTTTTGTCTTCTTATACCAATAGCTTAGGGATTCCTCCAGCTCCTTAAGATTCATTTTATCATTAAAGGGCATTATTGAAGTTCTTTTTTCATTTATTGCTGAATGAAGAGAAACTGCGAGTTTAAACTTAACCCCTTGATCAGCTATTTTTTTTATCATTTTTGGGACTCCTGAAGTTGAAACAACAATTCTTTTTTGAGACATACCCAATCCAGACCTAGAGGTTATTTTTTTAATGGATTTTAAAACATTGTTAAAGTTCATTAATGGCTCACCCATTCCCATAAAAACAATATTTGTCAATGGTCTTTTAAAATACTCCTCACTTTGTTTACGTATTAAAACAACCTGATCATATATTTCGTCTGGATTTAAATTTCTCATTCTCTTAAGTTTTGCAGTTGCACAAAACTTACAGCTGAGGCTACAGCCAACCTGGGATGAAACACATGCAGTAATCCTATCTTTGGTTGGGATTAACACGCACTCAACTATATAGCCATCATAAAGCTCGATAGCATTCTTTATTGTTCCATCAGAACTTTTTTGCATTCGATGAACCTTTATAAAATTTATGACAAAATTTTCCTTAAGAAATTTAATTAGATTTATAGGAATGTTAGACATTTCGTCAAAATGATGAACTGATTTATTCCAAATCCAATGTAAAATTTGTTTTGATCTAAAGGGTTTAAAGGAGTTTGATATTAAAATTTCTTTTAACTGATCCTCGTTAAATGATCTGATATCCTTTTTGGGAGACAAAATATTTATAAAATTAGCATTGAGTCCCCATAACTAAAGAAATTATATTTTTCTTTAATAGCTTCTTCATATGCTTTCTTTATAAAATCATTACCCATGAAAGCAGAACTCATCATTAATAGCGTAGATTTTGGCATATGGAAATTTGTTATCATAGAGTTTGCGATTGTGAATTCATAAGGCGGAAAAATAAACTTATTTGTCCAACCGTCAAAGTCATTGAGAGTTCCCATCGATGATACTGAACTTTCAATTGCTCTCATAACAGTTGTTCCAACAGCACATATTCTCCTTTTATTTGCTAAGCCTTGATTAATCAAATTTGCTGATTCCTGTTCGATAATAACTCTTTCACTATCCATTTTATGTTTTGATAAGTCTTCTACTTCAACAGGATAAAATGAACCTAAACCAACATGCAAGGTAACCTCTGAAAATTTTATTCCTTTAATTTCAAGTTTTTTAATCAAATGCTTTGAAAAGTGTAATCCGGCGGTAGGGGCAGCTACCGCTCCTTCATTTTTAGCATAAATCGTTTGATATCTGTCTTTATCTTCTGGCTCAACTTCTCTGTTAATGTATTTTGGCAGTGGTGTTTCTCCTAAATCAATTAACAGTTTCCTAAAGTCTTCATAACCAACATCGCATAAAAATCGAAGTGTTCTTCCTCTTGATGTAGTATTATCAATAACTTCAGCAACAAGATTATTATCGCTTCCAAAATAAAGTTTATTTCCTATTCTAATTTTTCTGGCCGGATCAACTAAAACATCCCATAATCTTTGTTCAGCATTTAGTTCGCGGAGTAAAAAAACTTCAATTCTAGCTCCAGTTTTTTCTTTATTTCCAAATAAACGAGCTGGAAATACTTTTGTGTTGTTTAAGACTATCACGTCGTTCTCATCAAAGTATTCAATCATATCCTTGAACTGTCTATGCTGAATTGAATAGTCTTTTCTGTCTATTACCATTAATCTAGCCTCATCTCGGTTTTTATTTGGATATTCAGCAACTAATTCCTTAGGAAGTTCGTAATTGAAATCTGATAGTTTCATTCTCATATTAAAGAAGGTTTTGAAAGTTGTAAATATACAATGTGGAAATAGGGGATGTCAAGTAATTTGACAAAATTATTCAGAATATATAGCTATTCTCTCCAAATCTGACCAAAAGGAACTGTAGGATTTACTTACAACTACAGGATCTTTGATTATAATTTTTACTTTAGTCGCTAAACAAGCAAATGACATTGCCATTCTGTGATCATCATAGGTTTCTATTACCACATTTGGTTTTAAAAAATCAACATTATCAAAAGAAATGGAATCATCAGTGATTTTAACTTTTAAATTAAACTTACTTAACTCATTCTTTAATGCAAAAAGTCTATCAGTTTCTTTAATTTTTAATGTATGAAGACCGGTTAAATTACATTTAATACCAAGACCCAAACAAGTAACACAAATTGTTTGCGCTAAGTCAGGGTTTGAAATTAAA
>CABZJM010000011.1 GCA_902526075.1 uncultured Bacteroidota bacterium | reverse complement strand
CGGTAGTACCACCACCAATATCGATTAAAGCAACTCCAGCTTCTTTTTCTTCATGACTTAAAACTGCATTCGCAGATGCTAATGGTTCAAGGGTAATTCCGTCCAAATCCAAACCGGCACTTTTTATACATCTACCAATATTTCTTATTGATGAAACTTGACCCACAACTACATGAAAGTTGGCCTCTAATCTGCCTCCATACATTCCAATTGGCTCTTTAATTTCAGCTTGACCATCAACCTTAAATTCTTGTGGTAAAACATGAATAATTTCCTCCCCCGGAAGCATTACCAATTTATGTACTTGATTAATTAATTTTTCTATATCATTTTCGTCAATTACCTGCTCTGAATTTTCCCTAGTGATATAGTCACTATGCTGTAAGCTCCTTATATGCTGTCCAGCAATTCCAACTGTTACACCTTCAACTTTAATTCCTGAAAGTCCCTCAGCTTCAGAAACAGCTTGTTGAATTGATTGAATTGTTTGAGTAATATTATTAACAACACCTCTATGAACTCCCAAGCTGATTGATTTTCCAACACCTAAAATTTTCATTTTATTATATTCATTCGTTTGCCCAATCAATGCAACTATCTTTGTCGTTCCAATGTCTAATCCAATTGAAATAATATTTTCTTTCATAAGCTTTATTTTTTTACCACCACAACCTGATTTTCAAATCGTAGATTTATTTTTTTGTATTTATCAATTTCATTTTTTGAAATAGTTCTATTATAAAACGCTTTTAAATTTTGAATTTTATTTACCAACCTTTTGTTATTGCCAAATTCTATTATTGTATTATTTCCTCTCATTTTTAAATCAATTTTCTGATCATCTTCGATGAAAATCTGAGATATGCTTTTATTTAAAAACTCGTCTTCTTTTATCATTAGGGAAATCTCTGTTAAATATTTTAAATCAGAGTTTTCATTAAATCCAAAAACCACAGGAACATTTGACGATTTTAATTTTGATAGACTCATAAAATTTGAATTTTTATCTAGATAGAAAATACTATCAGATGTAATTACTCTTGCAATAGGCTCCTTTTGCTTTATATCTACATTTAACTCTTGTCCAATCTTCATATAAACCTGAGACTTTTCTATATAAGTATTTTTATCAATTTCATATTCAATTCTTGATAATGAAATAGAATCTTTGGATGTTAGAATGTATTTATTTACCATATTTCGTATAGAATCTGCTGATATAAAATATGACGAGTTTGGTGTAATTTTCACATGAATTTTATTAATAATTCTGCTGTTATTTTTCATGTTAGAAGCATAAAAAACACCTATTGAAAAAATTAGAATAAGCATCAACAATATTTTACCCCAATTAAATCGCATATTCTAATTCACTTTTTATTTGTTCAACTTCATTTGCTATATCGCCAGCACCTAATGTTATATTTACTTTAAAACCTATCTCTTTTATTAGGCTAGATAGTTCGGATTTTTCAGATAAAAATTTATATTTTGATTTAATTTTTTTAAGCAAAACATTTGAACTAACTCCTTCGATTGGATTCTCCCTTGCAGCATATATTTCTAAGAGAATTACAGCATCAAACTTTGAAAGCTCCTCAGCAAATTCATCTAACATATCTCTCGTTCTAGAATATAAATGAGGCTGAAATACAACTAATAAATTATCATTAGGATAAATTAATTTTAAAGTGTTATAAACCTGTTTTATTTCTTGAGGATGGTGAGCATAATCATCTATAAGAACCATGGTTTCATTATCAATTTTATAAGAAAACCTTCTTTCAATACCTTTAAAGGAACCCAAAGCATCTAAGATCTTTTTATCTGAAATACCGAGCTCAATTGCGATAGAAACTGCAGCAACCGAATTCAATACATTATGTAAGCCTTGTAAGTGTAATTTTAAATTTTCTATAATACCACCATCAAAACAGAGGTCAAACTGGGAGAAACTTTTATTATTAGTAATATTTTTAGCTGAGTAATCAGAGGATTCAATTATTCCATATTTTTTAGAGTTGATTTTTACATCTTCATGTGAAATTAAAAAACCATCATCTACTATGTTGCTTTTGAATTGTTCAAATGCCTCAATCAGTGAATTTGAATCTTCATAAATGTCTAAATGATCAGAATCTAAAGACGTAATACATGCATAATTTGGATTTAGCTTTAAAAATGACCTATCAAACTCATCTGCTTCCACTAGCATATAATCTTCTCCATTGTACAAAAAATTAGAATTATAGTTGATCATAATTCCGCCTACAAAAGCACTGAATTTTAAGTCAGAAACTTTTAATATATGTGCCAATATAGCTGATGTAGTTGTTTTTCCATGTGTACCTGCAACAGCTATACATTTACTATTTTTAGAAATTTTTTGTAAAACTTCAGCTCTTTTAAAAACATTAAATTCGTTTTCTTTGAATTTTGCAAGTAACGGATGTTCATTTGAAATTGCAGAAGTATAAATGACTAATGTATTATCAATATCACTCTTAAATTCATCTACATTGAAATCATTAAAATTATATATAATGTTAGAGCCTAAATTTGATAAGTTTTCTGTAATTATAGAAGCTTCCCTATCATAACCATAGACCTGTATATTTTTTTTGAGGAAATAGTTCGCCAATGCACTCATACCTATACCTCCTATACCAATAAAAAACACTTTATTTATTGAATTTAAATCCATTAATTCATTAATATTTTAATTTCATCAACTATATCTTTTGTTGCATTTTTAAATGCAGATTTTTTGATATTCTTTGATAATTTATTTCTCAAGAAAGATGAAGAGTTTAATTCTGAAATTATTTTTTTTAACTCATCAATATTTTTTTCTTCAACCAACAAAGCTGCCTGGTTTTCAACTATTGACTTTGCATTTTTTAGTTGATGATCCTCTGCAACATTTGGTGATGGTATAAATACTACTGGTTTTCCAACAATAGACAATTCTGAAACTGAGCTTGCTCCTGCCCTAGATATAATAAAATCTGAAACACAATAAGCTAAATCGATTTTATCTAAATAATCATATAATCTGATTTCACTATTAATATTTTTTTGTTTGTATTCCTCGAAATATAGCTTACCACATTGCCATATCACTTGAAGATTAATATATTTTAGATAATCTTGAATTGTATAAATAGCTTTATTAATCTCTCTTGAGCCCAAACTTCCCCCTATTACAAGCATAGTTTTTTTATTGGGATCCAAACCAAAGTATTCCATTCCCTTATCAAAAGAATCAGAGTTTTCAGCGATACTTGATCTTACGGGGTTGCCTGTCAATTTAATTTTATCTTTTGGAAAATATTTGTCCAAATAGTTATATGCTACACACACAGTGTTAACCCTCTTTGATAATAATTTATTTGTTATGCCGGGATAAGAATTTTGTTCTTGAATTAGGGTGGGAATTTTTAAAAGATTTGCTACATATAATAATGGGCCACTTGCATAACCTCCTGTACCAATAACAACATTTGGACTAAACTTTTTAATTATTATTAATGATTGAAAAAAACTAATGACTAATTTAACAGGAACTAAAATATTCCTTAAAAAATTATTTCTATCAATTCCCGATATCCATAATCCTAATATGCTATATCCATACTTTGGTACTATATTCATTTCCATTTTATTTTTTGCTCCAACAAATAAAATTTCCGAATTTTTATCCCTGAATAATATTTCATTGGCAATAGAAATAGCAGGGTAAATATGCCCTCCTGTTCCTCCGCCTGAAAGTATTATTCTCTTTGTTTCCATTTAAATCGTTTCTCTTAATATTTCTAATGGGTTATCCTCATCAGAATTGATAATTTTTTTATTAGATCCGTTTTTAACACTCTGTATTATTCCTATTGCGATACAAGTCATCCATATTGATGTTCCACCACTACTAATCAAAGGTAGTGGCTGACCAGTAATCGGAAACAACTCAACTGAAACACCAATGTTAATCAGTGCTTGAAAAACTATTGGAATACCGAGACCAATTACTAACAATGAGCCAAACACACTATCAGCTTTGTTTGAAATTATTATCACTCTAAGAAGAAATAAGACGTAAGCTAATAAAAGTGATAAGCCTCCAATTAAGCCATACTCCTCAACAATAATTGCAAAAATAAAATCTGATGACGATTGTGGAAGGAAATTCTTTTGAACACTTTTTCCAGGACCCAAACCTCTGACACCGCCAGTTGCAATTGCTATTTTAGCCTTTTCGATTTGATAGTTTTCTGTATTATTTTCCTTATTTACAAAATTTTCAATTCTGCTTTTCCATGTATCAACTCGATTTGGAAA
Source organism: uncultured Bacteroidota bacterium (assembly GCA_902526075.1). Classification (GTDB taxonomy): domain Bacteria; phylum Bacteroidota; class Bacteroidia; order Flavobacteriales; family Flavobacteriaceae; genus MED-G13. Next base: position 46,474 of record CABZJM010000011.1, on the reverse strand, counting down.
AATTCCAGGATATGCTCTTATAGTTAAAATAAAAATTGATAAAACTAAAATTCCAGAAAAAATGATACCTAGTAAATATTTTATCGGATAACCTCCGACAAAACATAATAAAACCACCATACAAAATATTATTGCTGTAGTTGAAAAATTAGCTGGAAGAATTAATAATAAGATTAATAATGTTGGAGTCCAAAGCGGTAAAATAGTCTTACTAAAACGAATTTCGATATCTTTAATTTTAGCTAAATACCTTGAAACATAAATCATTAAAATTACGCCAGCTAAAGTTGATGGTTGAAAGGTAAAACCTACAAAAGGTATTTTAATCCATCTATTAGTATTAGTTAATGAATCAGAGATAGTTGGTTGGAAAAGGGTGTATAGTAGTAAAACAATTACTACAGGAATCATAAGAATTGATATTCCCCTGAAGTAGTGATATGGTATCTTTTGCATAAAATACATAAAAGTAAATCCTAGGGATAAGTGAATAAAATGCTTAAATAAAAAATTAAAAGTATTTCCTGATGCTGAAACATATGCAAGATTACTTGCCGCACTATATACAGGCAAGAATGAAAAACCAGCAAGTAATATTAAAACTGCCCACAGTGTTTTATCTCCTTCTATATTTTCAAAAATATTATTCATTATAATTTTCTTACAGCTGCTTTAAATTGTCTACCCCTTTCCTCAAAATCGTCAAATAAATCAAAACTTGCACATGCTGGAGAAAGTAATACGCAATCCCCTGTTGATGAAATTTTATAAGCTGTACTAACCGCTTCATCCATTGATTTTGTTTCAATTATATATTCAACCATGTTTTCAAATTGGTCCATTATTTTCATATTATTTAAACCAAGACAAATAATCGCCTTTACTCTCTTACCTACAACCTTTTTTAAATCTGAGTAATCATTACCTTTATCAACACCTCCAACAATCCAAACGGTCGGGGCTTCCATAGACTCAAGCGCATAATATGTGGCATTTACATTTGTAGCTTTTGAATCGTTTATGTATTTGACCTTGTTGATGGTTAAAACATTTTCCAATCTATGTTCAACACCCTGAAAATGTTCAAGACTTTTTCTGATTGTCTCTTTTCTGATCTTCAATAAGTTTGCAACCGTTGCAGCAGCCATTGCGTTCTTTATGTTGTGATTTCCTTTTACTAAAAAGTTTTCTGTTGGCATATTAATTTTATTTTTTTCAGTTATAATATTTATTTTGTTATTGAAAAAGTAAGCTCCTTGATCAACTTTTTTTTTTATTGAAAAAGGGAGCAACTTTGACTTAATTTTGTTTGATTTTATATAGCTATCTATTATCTCACAATCGGAATCATAGATTAGATAATCTTTCTCAGATTGATTTTTAATTATTTTAAATTTTGATTCAACGTACGCTTCAAAATTTTTGTAGCGATCAAGATGATCTGGTGTGATTGCTGTTAGTATTGCAATGTGTGGCTTAAAACTTTCTATTCCATCTAATTGAAAACTACTTACTTCTACAATGCTAAAATCAGTATCATTTTCACAGACACTTGAAAAACTGTTGCCGATATTTCCTGAAATTGTACAATTATAACCACCCTCTGAAATTAATTTATAAGCTAATGTTGTAGTTGTTGTCTTTCCGTTACTTCCTGTAACTCCAATAATCTTCGAGTTGCAATGAAGGGAAGCAAATTCAATTTCAGAAATTATTTTTACAGAAGTTGATGTAAAAAATTTAATAATATCATTTGCATCAGAAATACCCGGGCTTTTTACTATAAAATCAGGTTTCAGAGTCTTGGCTTTTTTATGTGAATTTTGCTCAAAATCGATACCTGATTCAACCAGTTTATTTTTTACTTGATTGGAAATTTCTGAAGAGTCAGAAACAAACACATCATATTTATTTCTCTTAGCTAGCAATGCGCTACCTAATCCACTTTCCCCTGCTCCAAGTATTAAAATATTATTCAATTATCTAATTTTAAGAGTTATGATTGATAGAATTGCTAGAGCTATTCCTACAATCCAAAACCTTGTTACTATTTTACTTTCGTGATATCCCTTTTTTTGAAAATGATGGTGCAAAGGGGACATTAAAAAAATTCTTTTTCCTACACCATATTTTTTTCTGGTATACTTGAAATAAAAAACCTGCATGATAACAGAGATATTTTCTACAAGAAAAATTCCACAGATTAACGGTATTAACCATTCCTTTCTAACCGCGATTGATATCACTGCTATTATCCCTCCGATTGTCAAACTTCCAGTATCACCCATAAAAACTTGGGCTGGATAAGTATTATACCACAAGAACCCTACTAAGGCACCAACAAAAGCACCAATAAATATTGTTATCTCACCAACTCTGGGGATGTACATTATATTTAAATAATCGGAGAAAATAATATTACCTGAAACCCATGTAAATACACCCAGTGTTAGGATAATTATTGCAGATGAACCAGCTGCAAGTCCGTCTAAACCATCAGTTAAGTTAGCTCCATTTGAAACAGCTGCAATAATTAGTACAACAAAAAATATAAACACAATCCATGTATATGATTCCAAACTTGGATCAATCCATGTTATTAAATCCGAATAATTAAAAACATTATCCTTGACAAAAGGAATTGTAGTCTCTGTAGATTTATATTCAGTCAAATTATCAGCTGACTGTAATTCTATGCCAAACGGGCTCTGTTCTTTAACTGTAACCTCAGGGTGAAAAAACAAAGTAAAACCGACAAACAATCCTAAAATTATTTGACCAATAATTTTATACTTACCTCTTAAACCGTCTTTATCTTTTTTGTAAAGTTTAATATGATCATCAACAAAACCTATAATTCCCATCCACACCAATGTCACGATTAATAAAATGATATATATGTTCTTGAGATTGGCAAAAAGAAGTACTGGAATAATTGTTGAAATAATTATTATTAAACCTCCCATTGTTGGAGTGCCAGTTTTTTCAATTTGACCATCTAACCCTAGGTCTCTAATTGATTCTTCAATTTGTTTTTTTCTTAAAAAATCAATTATTCTTTTACCAAAAATTGTTGAAATAAGTAATGAAGTAATAATTGCAGCTGCAGCTCTAAATGAAATATACATGAATAATGATGCGCCTGGGATTTGATATTGATTTTCTAGAAATTCAAAAAAGTAGTAGAGCATAAATTAATTTTTTTGGTTTAATAATTCTTTAATTATCTTAAAGTCATCAAAATCACTTTTAACACCTTTGACCTCTTGATATGATTCATGGCCTTTTCCGGCGACAAGAATAATATCATTAGACTGAGCAAATTGAAATGCTGTTTTTATTGCTTCTTTTCTATTTGGTATTGAAATAGTCTTGTTCGTATTTGTAGACTTTACACCTTTTAACATCTCTTCAATTATTGATTCAGGATCTTCATATCTTGGATTGTCACTAGTAAAAATTACCCTAGAACTTAAATTACTTGCAATATCTCCCATTACTGGTCTTTTAGTTTTATCCCTATTACCTCCGCATCCAACAACTGTTATTATATTATTTTTAGGGGTCTTAATTTCATTTATAGATTTCAAGATATTTTTAAGTGCATCCGGAGTATGGGCATAATCAACAATTGCAGTTATTTTATTTTTCTTATAAAATTGAAATCTTCCTGCAACAGCCTCCAAGGAACTTAAGGCCTTAAGCAACTCATCTTTTGGTAATCCTAAAATTGAAGCAATTGCGAATACAGATAAAATATTGTATGCATTAAACTTTCCAACTAGCTTTGACCAAAATTCTGAATTATTAGTTTTCAACAACATTCCATCAAAAGAGGATTCTAGAATTTTTGCTTTAAAATCTGAGATGGAATTTAAAGAGTATGTATATGTGTCTGCTAATGTATTTTGAATCATTATCAATCCATTTCTATCATCATTATTGATTAAAGCAAATGAATCAGAGCCTAAGGAATCGAAAAATTGTTTTTTTGTATCCCTGTAATTCTCAAAACTTTCATGGTAATCTAAGTGATCATGAGTTAGATTTGTAAAAACCCCTCCCTTAAAAGCCAATCCTTCAATTCTACATTGATCAATCCCATGTGAGCTTACCTCGATAAAACAATAGCGCACATCTGAATTTACCATTTCAGATAAGTAACGATTTATTGAAAGTGAATCTGGAGTAGTCTGACTAGCTTGAATAGTTTTGTCATCAAATGAAATCTTTACTGTTGAAATTAAACCTGACTTAATACCCAAACTCATATATAAGTTAAATAGTAATGTGGTGATGGTTGTTTTTCCGTTTGTTCCTGTTACGCCGATCAAATTCAATCTTGAAGAGGGATTATCATAATAGTTAGATGAAATTATAGCAAGAGCTTTTCTAGATGAAGAAACGTTAACATATACTACATCATCAACTTTTTGGTCGGGTGTTTTTTCGCATATAATACAATTTGCCCCATTTTGAATTGCATTTGGAATAAAATCATGACCATCAACATTAACACCCTTTACAGCAACATACATATCTCCTTCATTTATTAACCTTGAATCAAATTCCATCTTATTTATAGTTAGAGAAGTATTTCCTATTACAGAATTAATTTCTACTTTATATAATATTTCCCTTATCAGTTTCAAATCAAATTTATTTTTATTGTTTGACCCTTTTTTAATTTTGTTCCAGACTTTGTTATCTGTATAACTTTATTTCCATTCCCCTTAATTGACAACTTATAGCCGTTGTTTTCAATCATCGGAATGATATCCATTAATTCATATTTAGAAATGTCAGGCATTATCATATTTTCTAGCTTTGAAACAAATTCTTGATTACTTATAACTTCAATAGACTCAAATTTTATTTCATCATAGCTCTCAACTTCTGGAATATTTGAATATATCTTTTGTGCGATTTCTTTAAATACAGGAGCCGCAACTATATTTCCATAGTAGCCTTTTTTATTATCTGGTTTGTGAATTACTACAATACATGAATATTTAGGGTTTTCAGCTGGAAAGTAACCAGCAAATGATGAAATGTATAAACCTGTTGACTTCCAATATTCAGTTTGACATGTACCAGTTTTTCCTGCCATTGAAAAATCTTCAGAATAAATATTATGTGCAGTACCATGTTCTTTTTCTACAACATTTTTCATCATATTTTTAACCTTGTCAATGGTTTCTTGACTGCAAACTGAATTAGAAATAATTTCAGTATCAAATTTTTCTATTACCTGGTCAAATTGCTTTACTTCTTTTATGAATCTTGGCTTTACCATTACCCCATCATTAGCAATTGCGTTATAAAAAGTAAGGGTTTGTAAAGGGGTCAATGATATTCCATATCCAAAAGCCATCCATGGCAGGTCAAGTCCATCCCAATTAACTTTATCTATTGGATGTGTAAATTTTGGCTGACCTTCTCCAAGTATTGGTAGACCAAGGGGTTCATTGATTTTCATATCAAATAACCCTTCAACAAATTGTTCGGGTTTTTCATTATAATTATCATTAATGATTTGGACTATGGCAGTATTTGAAGAGACTTCAAATGCTTTTGCGGCTGATATTTTTCCGTAACCACCCTTTTTAGAATCCCTTACCTTTCTTCCATAAAAACTTAAGATTCCATTTTTGGTGTCAACGATATCTGAGGTGTCAATTACCTTGTCTTCTAGAGCCCTAACCATTGCCATTAGCTTAAATGTTGACCCAGGCTCATGAGATTCACCAACTGCATAATTCAACTTTTCATAATATTTACCCTCAGAGGTTCTTCCTAAATTTGAAATAGCTTTAATTTTACCTGTTTTAGTTTCCATTACCACTACACTGCCGTGTTCTGCTTCATAAAATTCTAATTGACGCAATAGTGCATGATGAGCTAAATCTTGAATTTCTATGTTTAGTGTAGTGTGTAAGTCGTAACCATCTCTAGGTTCTTTTTCATTATAATCTAATACAGGCTTCCACTGACCAAGTCCTATTTTTTGAGAGAATCTAATTCCGTTTTCACCTTTTAGATATTTTGGCCCAAATGCACCATCTAGCCCTGGCCTCATAGCATTTCCGAAATCATCATACCTTTCGTAACCTACAGTTCTTTGAGCTATTCCTCCAATAGGATAATCTCTTTTTGTATATTGCTCAGTTATAAATCCACCTTTGAATCCTCCAAGCTTAAATAATGGGAAGTTTTTAAATTTCTTAAAATCTAGATAACCCAGATTTCTGGCAATTAATAAATATCTGTTTTTATCTTTTCTTGCTTGCCTTAGTTTGTTAGAATATATCTCTGATGATTCTCCAAAATATGAAGCGAGTTCTAATGCCAAATCGTCAACATATTTATTAAAGTTCGAGTCGCTTGGCGCTAGGGCATCAAATCTAATATCATATTTAGGTACTGAGCTTGCTAGAAGTTTTCCGGAATCAGAATAAATATTACCTCTGTTCGCAGGGATTTCTATATTTTTAAATTCTCTTTTTTCGGAAATATCTATGTAATAGTCACCTTTAAAAAATTGTAAGTCAATAATTTTAAAAACAATAGAAAAGATAATAACGATCAGAAGAAAGCTGATTACATAGAGTCTGTTCGTTATTTTTTTCTTAGTTATTGACATTTATTACAATTTTAACTGGAGGAGTTTTTGATGATTTTATTCCTTGCTCAGATAATCTATTTTTTACTGATGATTCCATTTTGTAAATCATCAATCTTGTTCTTGTATCTACGAATTCAGATCTCAGAGATTTAATTTCTTCATTTAATGATGCTATTTTATAGACCTTCTGGTCGACGGAATGAGAGGATGATATCATAACCAATGAAAGAATTAGAAAAAGGAAAATATAAATCCAATTTGAAGCTGATTTTTGATCAACTAAAAAGGACCCTCTCATGATATTAAATAGCTTATTCTTCATTTAATTAAATTTTCTCGGCTATTCTCAATTTTGCACTTCTTGACCTAATATTTTCTTTTAACTCTTCAGCAGATGGTTTAATCATTTTTCCAATTTTTTTAAAGGGTACTGATAAGTTTCCGTATAGATCTTTTTCAGCAGTTGTTGAAAAATTTCCATTAGTTATATATCTTTTTACCATTCTGTCCTCTAAGGAATGGTATGAAATAACACATAATCTGCCGCCAGGTAATAATAATTCGCTTGTCTGTTCTAAAAATGACTTAAGGACATCAAGTTCTTTATTAACCTCAATTCTAATGGCTTGATAAATTCTAGAAAGGTTTTTATTTAAATACCTCTCAGGGTAAAGTGGCTTTAGTATCTTATTCAAATCAAATGTTGTATTTATTTTATTTGACGTTCTAGCTTTAATAATTTCTTCTGATATTTTTTTTGAGTTTTTTATTTCTCCATATTCAAATAAAATTTTACTAAGATTTTCATGGTTATAGGTGTTTATGACTTTCATCGCATCAAGTGTATTATTCTTATTCATCCTCATATCAAGTGCTGCATCATATCGGTAAGAAAACCCTCGAGCAGGAGTATTAATTTGAAAAGAAGAAACTCCAAGGTCAGCTAGTATACCGTTAACTTTTGAAAAACCTAAATTTTTTAAAAACCTCTTCATGTATTTAAAATTTTCATTAACGAAATAAAAATTACTTTCATCATAAGAATTATTTATCGAATCTGGATCCTGATCAAAAGAAACTAATCTTCCTTTTTTGGAAAGACTTTTTAATATTTCTAAACTATGACCGCCTCCCCCAAAGGTTGCATCAACATATATTCCTCCATCATCTATTTTTAAACCATTAATCGACTCTTTTAGCAATACAGGTAAATGATAATCACTCTTCATCGCCACCCATTACATCCTCAGCCAGTTGGGCAAAATCATCTCTAGAATCTGCAATTGCTTTTTCATAACTGGATTTATCCCATATTTCGATTATGTTAACAGAAGTTGAGAGAGTAACCTCCCTATTAATATTTGAAATTTCTATCAAATCTTTAGGTATCAATAACCGTCCATTGCCATCTAGTTCAATAAATTTTACGCCTGCTGTAAACCTTCTTATAAAATCATTGTTCTTCTTCTTAAACCTATTAAGTGAGTTTACCTTTTTTATTAACTCTTCCCATTGATCTAAAGGATACAACTCTAGACAATTTTGAAACACGGCTCTTTTTAAAACAAAACCTTTTGGAATAACAGGTGCAAGCTGTTTTTTAAATGCAGAGGGAATTAAAAGCCTTCCCTTGACATCAATTTTACACTCGTATGTTCCAATTAAATAATTCAAAATCCTTCTCAGTTATGTAATCTCAAATTTAATAAAAAATTTACCACATTTTACCACATTTTACCACATTGTTAATAAAATTAAAGATTAAGCAATTTTTATGATTTAAAAAATAGAAAATTAGTGCTTAAATACTTGATATACAGGTGGTTACAAATATATTATAATTAATCAACACATATTGTTCATTAATTGTTAATCAATCGTGTTAATTGAGTGTTTCTGAATAAATTTGATTAATTTTGATTTAAAGTCAGGAAATGGATTTCAATCTTATAGAAGAAAACGGCTATAAATACATTGAAGAAGGTGAAGGTTTCCCAATTATTATCCTTCACGGTCTTATGGGTAACCTAAGTAATTTTAATCATATTACGGATTTTTTTAGACAAAGAGATTTTAAAGTCATAATGCCTGTACTTCCAATTTACGATCTACCTATACTTAAGACTTCTGTCAAAGAATTAGCAAAGTTTTTAGACAGATTTATAATTCATAAAAAACTTAAAGAATTTGTTTTAATGGGTAATTCTTTAGGTGGTCATATTGGGCTTTATTACACCAAACTCTTCAACAAAGCCAAAGGTTTAATTTTAACGGGAAGCTCGGGACTATATGAAAAAGGTATGGGAAGCGGATACACTAAAAGAGGTGATTACAATGTAATCAAGAAAAAAGTCGAAGAAGTATTTTATAGTCCAAAAACCGCAACCAAAGAACTTGTTGACGAGGTTTATGAAACTGTTAATGACAGATATAAGTTGATTAAAATATTAGCAATGGCTAAAAGTGCAATTAGACATAATATGGCTGATGATTTGCCAAAAATGAAGCTTCCAACGTGTATAATTTGGGGAAAAAATGATAATGTAACACCACCTGAAGTTGCTGATGAATTTCATAAGCTCCTTCCTGATTCAGATCTTTTTTGGATTGACAAATGTGGCCATGCACCTATGATGGAGCACCCAAATCAGTTTAATGCATTACTTATTGATTGGCTTTCTTCAAAAATTGTCTATAAGTAATGAATATTAAAAGTGCAAAATTTGTAATTAGCAATCAGAATGCTAAAGATTGCCCAAAAAGTAATTTGCCAGAGTATGCTTTTATTGGCAGAAGTAATGTAGGCAAGTCATCATTGATAAATATGTTGACTAATAATAAAAAACTAGCAAAAACCTCCTCAAAACCAGGGAAAACAAGATTAATTAATCACTTCTTAATTGATTCCTCTTGGCACCTTGTAGATCTTCCTGGCTATGGGTATGCTAAAGCTTCAAAATCAGAAAAGAAAATTTTTCAAAAACTAATTACAAATTATTTTTTGAATAGAAACCAACTAGTATCTGCTTTTATTTTAGTTGATGTTAGACATGAAGCACAAAAGATTGATATTGAATTTATGCGATGGTTGACATTAAATAATATCGCTTTCTCAATTGTTTTTACAAAAATCGATAAATTAAAACAGGACGGGAACCCTAAAGATGGTATCGAAAATAAGGTAAATAATTACAAGAAAGTAATTCTTGAAAACTGGGAGTTTCTACCTAAAATATTTCTTACCTCAAGCACAAAATATATTGGAAAAGAAAGCATATTGTATTATGTAAATAAACTTAACTCCGATATTAATCAAAATTAAAACTTTACTTTTTCGGTTTATTTAATTGAATTTGAAATGGTTTTTTCTCCGGTTAAAAAATCTTTTGAAATGATTGCTTTGTCATACAGTTTTCCAACAGCGGTATATGCACTATAAATTAATTTATTGTTCTCTACATTAATTACTTGAAAAAACTGAGTTTGTTCTCCAATTTTATCGGATTTATATCCATCAAGACCATAATTTTTAATACTCTCTTTATCCACTTTATATTGTTTAGGACCGCTTACAGATGTAACATATAAAGTTTTAAATCTTCCAGATTGATCAATATTTTGAGATTTTACAGGCACATGTCCTCTAGCATATGTGTGATCATGACCATTTAGAACAAGATCAACCCCGTACTTTTCAAATAATGGCTTCCATACTTTCCTTGCATATTCGAAATCTCTACCTTCTGCGGGTGAAAAGACAGAATGGTGATTGGTAACTATCTTCCATTTTGCATCTGTATTGCTCAACTTTTGTTTGATATAATCAGTTTGCTTTTCAAGATGACCCGTTGAATTTAGCACAAGAATAAGTATATCTTGATATTCAACTGTGTAAACAGTTTCATGAAGTATACTGTCTAAATTATCTTCAACTGGAAGTGTGAATTGCGGCCTCCACTGGATCGATAATCTTCTAGGTAATGAGCCTTCGTATCCGTCAAATCTTTGAAATTCATGATTACCGACAACCGGAATTGCAGTCCATTGGCTGTGAATGAAACCACCAGCTTTGAACCATTGTGCCCACTCATTGTCTTTATGTGCGGAATCTACCAAGTCTCCAGCATGAATTACAAATGATGCATTTGGAGCAGTTTGATAAGCCATTCTGATAACCCTTGACCAGTGATTTAAAATATCATTTTGTGCATCTCCAAAGTATACAAATTGGGTAGGGCTGTAATTATCATTAGCAGTTTTGAACTGAATCCACTCAGACCAATTTTCGTCATTTCCAACTCTGTATGCATAGAGCGTATTTGGGCTTAAGTTTTCAAATACTACACTGTGATAGTTAACAATCAAAGATTTATTTGATTTATAAATACCTAAATCAAATTCTTCAGTGGTTGCAAAATAAGTTGTAGCTTCTTCAACAAAACTTGAATTTACAGCAGCAACTGCTATCTCAGCTTTAGCTTTTTTAACCGATGAATCGGTTCTCCAAGTTACAGCTCTTTTTGTTGCGGGATCCCCTTTAAATGTTAAAATAATTCTATCCGGATCTTTACTTGGAATCTCCCAATGGTGTAAACCATCGTGCTTGTGATTATGACTATGTGAATGAAATTGAGCATTTGTGTGAAAGCAAAAAACCAATAGGACATAAGTACAAAACCGTTTTATCATTAGTAGTTAATTAATTATTATAATTTTACATTGATTTTAATGTCCCCAAAAATAGCGATTTATAATATATTTTGTTAATATTTATTGTAAATTAAATTTTGTTATCCAAAGAAGAAAAATGACTTTTTTACACAACATAGGACTATATATATTAATGTTACAAAAGATGTTTCAAAAACCCACCAAGTGGAGGGTTATGAAGGATCTAATCTTAAAAGATACAGAGGACACAGTTGTAAATTCATTGGGTATAATTTCATTTGTTTCTTTTTTTATTGGAGGTGTAATAACTATACAACTAGCACTAAGCACAACAGGTTCTTTCTACCCTGACTACTTAGTTGGATATGCAACAAGGGAAACTATAATTCTTGAATTTGCCCCAACCATCATTTCAATAATAATGGCGGGAAAAGTGGGTTCATTTATTACATCAAGTATAGGATCTATGAGGGTTACAGAACAGATTGATGCTCTTGAAGTGATGGGGATAAATTCAATTAATTATTTGGTCTTTCCAAAAGTAATTGCATTGCTTCTTTACCCATTTTTAATTTCAATTGCAATGTTTTTAGGAATGTTAGGTGGGATGGTAGCTTGTGTTTACGGAGGCTACAGCACTATGAGTGCATTTATTGAAGGCATCCAAACAGATTTCATTCCATTTCATATGACATATGCTTTTATTAAAAGTTTTGTTTTTGCTTTCATTTTAGCAACAGTTCCGTCGTTTCATGGTTATTACATGAAAGGAGGTGCTCTGGAGGTTGGTAAAGCGAGCACTAAATCATTTATTTGGACTAGTGTTTCGATTGTTGTATTTAATTTTTTGATAACACAAATGCTTCTCGGATAATGATAAAAGTTAAAAACCTAAAAAAATCATTTGATAATAAACCCATCTTAAAAGGGATTTCTTGTGAATTTGAAAAGGGAAAAACAAGTTTAATTATTGGACAAACAGGATCTGGGAAAACTGTTTTTTTAAAATGTTTACTTGGTCTACACCCACATGATGAGGGTCGAATTATCTTTAATAAAAGTAATTTTCAGCAGATGAATGAGAATGAAAAAATGGAATTAAAATCTAGCATAGGTACTGTTTTTCAAGGGAGCGCATTATTTGATTCAATGACAATTGAAGAAAATGTCATGTTTCCTTTAAGAATGTTCAAAAACATGCCCTTCGATGAAATGCTTGACAGAGTAAACTTAGTGCTAAAAAGAGTAGAGTTAGAAAACAGCAATAAAAAAATGCCGAGTGAAGCATCCGGAGGAATGCAAAAAAGGGTGGCAATAGCAAGAGCTATTGTGAATAACCCTAGTTATTTATTCTGTGATGAGCCAAATTCAGGATTAGATCCAAAAACGGCGATTGTAATAGACAACTTAATTAAGGAAATTACTGAAGAATTAAATATTACCACAATAATAAATTCCCATGATATGAATTCTGTTATGGAGATTGGAGAAAAAATTATTTTTCTAAAAAATGGAGTGCTTGAGTGGAATGGAAGTAAAAGTAATATTTTTAAGACTGATAATCAGGCGGTTACTGATTTTGTTTATTCATCCAATTTATACAAGAAAGTTAGAAAAATGTACTTGAACAATAGCTAGCTTAATTCGTTTAAACCTGTAAGAGATGATGAGCTTCTAATCTTATCTCCTAGTCCATCAACCATTTTAATATTGAATTTTTTACAAACTGGAGTTTCTGGAACTTCACTTGTTGCCCTATCACCTCCATTAGCAAAAACATCAGGATTTATTAATTCAAGAGATTTACAAACAGTTTTATCTTTATCAACTGACAGAAAAACATCATCAACAAATCTCAATGCTTTTACTATCTCAACTCTGTCATTTTCATCCATAAAATGCTTACCCTTTTTTAGTTTACATTGGTAATTATTATTGACTATCACAACTAAAGAATCACCTAACTCTTTTGCCATCCTTAAATACTCCAAATGTCCTACATGAATTGGGTCAAAATAACCACTAACTGCGACTCTAATTTTATTTTTATCACTCACTAGTTATCTCCTTTATCTTTACATTTGGACTAAACAAATATAATTTTTTTGTTAATATATCCATACACTCATATCTTTTTCTCAGTTTCTTAATCATTACATAAACTCTCTCATTTGAGGCTTTAAAAACAGAGCCGTTAGAAAGGTTAAATACATAGTCACACTGATTCATATTGTATCTATTTAAAGCCAAACTTAAATTTAAGTCTGTATCTGATGATGCTTTTGGATTTTTAGCATAGATAGCTAAAGGTCTTAATACATCATTCGGGAAAATTTCAGGATTTATTATCGGAAGCAATAAATTCTTGAATATATTTTTCCACTCAACTCCGTGAGGCTTTGTATATGGTCCATAGTTCTTATAAACTATGTAGTGAGATATTTCATGAATAAGGGTAATTAAAAACCTATACTGATTTAAATCATCATTAATAGTAATCATGCATAATCCATTTTTCTTTACAGAAAAATCACCATACTTGGTTTTTCTTGATCTCTTCAATTTTATTGTAAGGTTTTCATAAAAAATAATACTTTTTACATATTCTGAAGAAGTTTCTGGAATCTTTTTGAAGACTTTATACATCTATGGGGTTGTTGAAGAAATAGAAACTACTTTACCATTCATTAATTTATAACCCTCGGTCGCAAAATTGTAAATATATCTTGCCATGTTTTCAGAAGATGTGGATGCCTTAAATCCTGGAAATGCTTTTTCTAACATTTTGGTTTGAACAGATCCTAAGGCTAAGGAATTAAAATGTACCTTTTTTTCTTTGTATTCCTCTGCCAACATTTCAGTTAGGATATTAAGTGCTCCTTTACTGGAGCTATATGCTGATAAACCTGGAAACTTTACACTTCCTTGTACGCCACCAATTGAGCTTATATTTATGACATTTGAGCCCTCGTGCATGTATTTAATTGTTCTTTTAATTAACATAGCAACTGAAAAAACATTTGTTGAGTAAATATTATGAAAATCATTTAGTGTAGTATCTTCAAAAGATTTATTTACAAGGTAGCCTGCGTTATTTATTAGTACATCTATTCTATTTACAGAATTTAAAAATTCATTAAGCTTAACCACATCAGGATTATTAATATCAAAATCTATTGCATCAACTCCATCCAATTTCAAATCTCTTAATTTGGAGTTATTTCTTGACAATGCTAATACTCTATTTTTACCTTTTGAAAACATCTTGACCAGCTCAAAGCCAATTCCAGAACTTGTACCAGTAATTATGATATTCTTTGACATTTTATGATATTGCTAAATTAGCATTGATAGTGGGTTCTCAATAAGTGGCTTTAGTGCCTGTAAAAACTTAGATCCTGTCAGCCCATCTACAACTCTATGGTCACATGCTAAAGTTAATTTCATCGTGTTACCAACTACGATTTCACCTTGTTTTACAACGGGCTTTTGAATTATTGCACCTACAGAAAGAATAACAGAATTTGGAGGATTAATAATTGATGTAAAACTTTCAATTCCAAACATTCCTAAATTTGAAATAGTAAATGTACTGCCCTCCATCATTTCCGGAGTAAGCTTCTTGTCTCTGGCTAATCCAGCCATCTCTTTTACAGTTGCACTGATTTCAGCAACGCTCATTTTATCAGCATTTTTTAATACTGGAACGATTAAACCATCATCAACTCCAACAGCCACTCCAATATTAACAAAATTGTTGTATCTGATTCGATCGTCAAACCATTGAGAATTAACACTTGGATTATTTCTAAGTGCTACTGCACATGCTTTTATAATAATATCGTTAAAAGAAATTTTAGTATCAGGAATTGTGTTACATTGCTTTCTAAATGCAATTGTTTCCGACATATCAAGCTCAACATTTAAGTAATAATGTGGCGCTGTAAATTTAGACTCTGACAATCTTTTAGCAATTACCTTTCTCATCTGAGAATGATTAACTTCTGAAAACTCTTGTTTATCAGATGAAGAAATTATAGGCTGAGCGACCGTTTCAACTGCAGGTTCTTTATAATTTTCAATATCAGATTTTATAATTCTTCCATTTTCACCAGAGCCTTGAACAGTTGAAATATCAATATTTTTATCGTTAGCTAATTTTTTAGCAAGGGGTGAAATAAAAATTCTTCCGGATTTTATAGTCTCGGGTGTTTTCTCAAACGTATCTATCTCTTGAACAATTTTGTTTTCAGTCTTTTGTTCTATTTTTAATTCTTCTTTTTGACTGTCCTCGGTTGCGATTTTTACAGCACTATTTAAATACTGTGATATTTCAGTTCCACTTGGTCCTAAAATAGCTAACAAAGAATCTACTTTTGCAGAATCACCTTCATTTAAACCAATATGAAGAAGAGTACCTGAATAAAAAGATTCAAATTCCATAGTGGCCTTATCGGTTTCAATTTCAGCTAAAATTTCACCTTCCTCTACTTCCTCTCCAACTTTCTTAAACCACGAAGCAACAGTTCCCTCCTCCATTGTATCACTCAATCTCGGCATTGTGATCACATGAACATCATCATTTATCTGTTTTTCAACAGTTTTTTCAGAATCATTTGAAGACTTTTTAGGTGGTTCAGAATCTTCAATCTCGTTTGGTTTTTCAGATTTATTTGTTTGATCTCCTAAAATAGAATTAATGTCCTCACCTGGGTCACCAATGATAGCAAGTGGAGCGTCTACTTTAGCAGTTTCATTTTCTTTTATTCCAATGTACAAAAGAGTTCCCTCATAGAATGACTCGAATTCCATCGTTGCCTTGTCGGTTTCGATTTCAGCTAGAATTTCACCTTCTTGCACTTTATCCCCAACCTTTTTAAACCAGGCTGCAACAGTACCCTCCTCCATGGTATCACTCAAACGAGGCATTTTAATCAACTCAGCCATAATTAAATTTTATGTTTTAAGAATGGATAATCCTTTTGTTCATAAACTGAATCATACATGATATTTTTTTCAGGGTAAGAAGATTCTTCTGCAAATTTTTCGCATTCCTTAACCAAGTCTTTTACACTTGTATCAATTTCATCTAGTTGTTTTTGAGATGCATATTTCTTTTTTAAAATAATCTCCTTAACCTTAGTGATGGGATCAATTTTTTTGTAGTCAGCGACTTCATCCTTTGTTCTGTAATGTTGGGCATCACTCATTGAGTGACCTCTGTATCTATAGGTCTTCATTTCTAGAAATGTAGGGCCATCTCCGTTTCTTGCCCTCATTATAGCTTCATCTATAGCTTTGGCAACCTTCACAGGATCCATGCCATCAACTGGTCCACAAGGCATTTCATAGCCTAATCCTAATTTCCATATATCAGTCGTGGTCGAGGTTCTTTCAACAGAAGTACCCATTGCATACCCATTGTTTTCACAGATAAAAACAACAGGCAATTTCCAGAGCATTGCTAAATTAAAAGTTTCATGTAATGAACCCTGTCTAGCAGCTCCATCACCAAAATAACAAAGAGTTACAGCATCACTTCCATGATATTTATCACCGAAGGCAATACCTGCACCTAAAGGAATTTGTCCTCCAACAATGCCATGTCCCCCGTAAAATCTGTGCTCTTTAGAAAAAATATGCATTGAACCTCCTAAGCCTTGGGAAGTTCCGGTAGCCTTACCGTAAAGCTCAGCCATAACTTTTTTTGGATCAACACCCATACCGATAGGTTGGACATGGTTTCTGTAGGCCGTTATCATCTTATCCTTAGATAAATCCATTGCGTGCAATGAACCCGCTAAGACTGCCTCTTGTCCGTTATACAAATGAAGAAAGCCCCTGACTTTTTGCTGTATATAAACAGCAGCTAACTTATCCTCAAACTTTCTCCAAAAGAGCATATCTTCATACCAAGATAAATATGTGTCTTTCGTGATCTTTTTCATAGGTTATTGTTGAGTCCACAAAAATAAGACAAAGAATGTCCATTGCAAAAGGCAAAATAATATATTTTTAAGAGAAAAACTAGTATTCTAAGTAGCTATTAGAACCGAAGTCAAAAGTGAGGGAAAATCTCAATGTGTTTTCAAGAGGGCTTGGAATTCTGGAAGCTGAAAAAAGATACGATAAATCCACTCTGGTCCCAGAGAATTTAAAACCTGCACCAAGTGCTAAAAATTTTCTTGCACCCTTGTCTTCACTTTCGTTAAAATAACCTGCTCTTAAAGCAAAAGAATCATCATAGACATATTCAGCGCCAACTGCCCATGTAAATTCTTTTAATTCTTCACTAAATCCGCCTGGTGCGTCTGAAAAGGATTGAAAAACACCTTGTAGAAAATCTACATCTGTAGTTTGTCCATTATATACAACTAGATCACCAGTGGTTTGCTCACCTAATTCATCAATGCCTTCATCATAAACACCATTTTCGTTGTTATCAGTGAAATTATATTCATATCCAAGTATCGGAGGGGTTGGAACCAATAACTTTGCAAACTCTGCTGTGACAGAAACTTTATTGTACTGATCTAATAAAAAGTCAAAGCCTGCACCTAATCTCAAATTGGTAGGTAAAAAAGTTTCACTTCCTGATTCATCATACTTTATTTTTGGACCAAGATTTTGAATAATCATACCTGCTCTCCATCTTCCATCAACATCTCCATAACTTTGTTCCTCACCCTGAAAATAAGCTGAAATATCTACTGCATATGAACTAGCAGCTTTGGCAGTTTCGTCAACAGCCTGAATCCTGAGATCAGACCTTAAATATCTTAGGGCAACTCCCATTGAAAACTGATCGGCTAATCTCAAAGAATAGGAGATATCCATTGTCATCTCATTTGGCTTTTCGATTAATGCTTGAGAAAATTCATCCTGAATTATTTCAATTTCTCCAAGAGAAAAATAACGTAAACTTACCGCAAACGCACTTCTTTCATTAATCCTATTGAAATATGTTAAATTTCCTAGCGATATGTCATTAACCAACTTACTTAAATAGGGTGTGTAGCTTAAACCAAATCCAGATTTTGTTTCAGAAAAAACATATTTTGATGGATTCCAAAATTGAGAATATGTATCAACAGAGGTGGCAACACCCATATCACCCATACTCGCAGCTCTAGCATCAGATGCGATCAACAAAAATGGGACACCGGTTGTAATTACCCTGCTATCATTTGGGGTTGGAATAATTTCAGTAGATATTTGGGAATTAATATTAATAGCAATAAAAGCTAAAGCCAGAGATAAAACAAGTTTTTTCATTTTCATATTGTAAGCAAATATACTGTTTTAAAGTATTACTAGTTTTTCAATTTTTGATACACTTTTATTTAATGATTCCGATCTTACATTCAATTTAAAAATGTAAACTCCTTTTGCTACTTTATCACCAAAATCATCGCGACCATCCCAATGGAAATCCCTTGAAAAACTATTGTTGCCAAATGATTCAGTTGTGCCTAAAATTGTTTTTACAAGTTTTCCAGAAACAGTAAATACTTGTATTGTAACGTTCAAAGGAGTTGAACTATTGTGATTAAACCAAAATTCAGTATAATCAATGAAGGGATTTGGATAATTAAGTACATTTTCAATGACTAGATCTTCATCCTCATCAAATACTGTGAATTCAATTTCAGACTCAGATGAATTATTGTAGACGTCCCATGCCTTTAATCTAAGTGTGTGACTTCCGGGGCTAATGTCACTTAATGGAAAATTTATTGTTCCGTTTTGAAAATCATCAATATTTGCTTCATAATAATCATTCAAAATATATGAGTTTTCTTGATTTGAGTCTATAGTTGCTTTAATATCATGACCAACACCACTAGAAGTGTTTATTCCATTCTCATCAAATAGCTTTACTATCAAATTTGGATTTTCATTAGTAATACCTCCGCTAATAAACGATTCATCATTCATGAATAATTCAATTTCTGGACCTATATTGTCCTCATCTGCATTTTCGTTAAGGCCACCCATCAATACCGATAGATCATATCCGTTCTTGTCCTGTAAACTATTATTTTGCTTTGAATAAAAGCTAAATTTTCCAAAATCCACTTGCATTCCAATATCTATTGGTACTACAAAATTGAATTCAAATTCACCATTGCTAATGCTTGATTTTCCTCTAAATAAGGTTTCCCCTAGAGTTTTAAAATCTAACAAAATTGGATTGCCAGAGTTATCCGTTGTACCATCATTTCCTAAAGTCGATCTTTCTATTTCTTTATCGTATACTGTTGCAGTTAATTCTCCCTGATAATTGTCAATTACTTGACCATTTAAATCAAGGATATTTCCCTTTATGTTAACCAAATCAAGACCACGAATATTAGATTCAAATTCATCTATTGGAATGTCGTTAATACGGGTAATTATTATTTGAGGTTCAGGAACTGATAGTTTCATTGCCGGATCTCCGATAAAAAACACAAGCCTTCTTTGATCAGAATTAGATATTGAGGGATCCGTTTTAGTCAATCTCAAAGCCTCTGCCATTGATGTATATGAATCAGAATTTAATGAAAATAAATAATTTTCAAGGGTTAAATTAAAATTCACACCAACAGAAACAAAAATTTGACGGGTTGTAGTAATTAATGCGATTGATCCACCATTTTTGTTCCAGTATAAGTATTCACCAGCAGTTTCACGATTTGGATTATCAAACTTTGTAAACTCACACGTTACAGAAACAAAACAATTAAACTTATCATTGGTAATATCGACAGCATCAATTTTATCAAATATTCTTTCTCTGGCTAATCCATCTTCTCCACCATGCCCAAAATAGTTTATGACAAGAGCACCCTGTTTCATACCATTTATTAGTTGACTTTTTACCTCTGGATATCTTTCCCCACCTGACGATGTTTCTTGGTTGAATGCATCAGCTAATATTTTTTTTGCATTAAAAAAGGGTTTATTTTCAGTGATTAAATCAGCAATATCATTTGATGTTGATTGAATTATATTTTCCCATGGTTCGTCAACATCATCCGAAACAACAATAATTTTATTTCTCCAATCACTATATGAATTTTGACTATAATAAGTTTCAATTTTATCAACTAAATCCTTAGCTCTACTATTTGAATCAGCTAAAATTCTTCCAACTGCTATGTCAAGTTTATTGGAGTTTGTCATAGTTCCTTCACCTAAGTCCATCATTCCAAAAAAATCATCTGAAACATAAGAGCTAGATAGACTAAAACTATTTAAAGAATTCCATGAAGGGATTATATTGGTATTATTTGGAATTCTATCCTTGTAATCATAGGATGCATCCCCGAAAAGACATAAATATTTTAGGGAATTATTGTTGTTAGAATTATTATAAACATATCTAATAAAATTTCTAATTGCTGAAATATCCTGATTACCTGAACTAAATTCATTGTAAATCTTTTGCAATTCAACAACTTTAACATTTAACCCATTTACATCTCTATTAATATTGCCTAATCTTTCTGCCTCAAATAACATATCTGATCTTGTAATAATTATGTAATCAATAGGTTCAATTTCATTGAAAGAATTAAGGAAAATATTTTCTTTAATGTTTTGATTAGAAATTTGGGGGTTGTCCTCAATTGTAGGAGTATAAAAATCTACTCCATCATATGCAATAAACTTATTTGTAGATGAATAAAACGATTTAAATACTAAGTTGCTTTCTTGATTGTGGGATATTTCTAAAATATTTGATATATCAGAGATATCCCAAACACTTAAAATATTATTGCTGTTTGAAATTTGATAACTTACAATTTCAGATTCAAAACCTAAATCATCATTGTAAAAGGTTAATTGTCCCCCGTTGAAGTTTAAACCAGAAATAGCTTCAATTGAAATATAATCCAGAAATGCAGATGAAGCGGGATTTCCATTGTTATTGTAGGTTAATGTAATATTTACATCTGATGAGTTCAAATTAATATTTGAAGAAAAACTATCACCAGTAGCTAAAATGGGATCACCGATCGAACCAAAAACCATTGTTGATAATTGTGTTCCGTTTAATTCAATTGACATTGATGTAACAATTTCTGAAGTTGCTGCAGCACTAATTTTCAAGTTTACAGGTTGATCAACGATTAAATTATCAATGTTGAAAC
The DNA here is from genome assembly GCA_902526075.1 of uncultured Bacteroidota bacterium. GTDB lineage: Bacteria > Bacteroidota > Bacteroidia > Flavobacteriales > Flavobacteriaceae > MED-G13. The sequence goes on along the minus strand of CABZJM010000011.1, from coordinate 25,039 downwards.
TAAATGTTTTTACATTTTCATAGTCAAATCTATCACCAAACCATCTTCTTCCAATTTTTGCAAGATTATAATCATCAACTTCATGAAATTGATAATTTGTATAATAATCAATCAAAAAGGATGTCTCTGCGACAGGTTCAACTAATTCACTGATTCTTAAACCGTCTTCTGACCCCACAGACAAAAAGTAAGATATTTTGTCCTCATAGAGGTTAAGATTTGTATTGTTTTCTGAGTTATAAGCATTAGGACCTGATGCATAAAAAAGGATATAGTCATTAGAATCAAAACTTCCATCATCTTCACCAATAATTTTGATTGAATTTTCTACGGGATCTATCATAAAATTTTCCGTGTTTTGCATGGATAACATTTCTCCGCCATGTCCAAAAATTTTAATTTTTCTAGGATCGATTGATTCTGTATTAATCCCTAAATTTTCCAGGAAATTTCTGTCAATCTTATGAACTCCTGACTCGTCTACAAAGAACTGGTACCAATCACCATTTCTCATGACGGATGACTGAGTTGAATTTTTATTTGTTTTAGAATTTTCTGAATATCTGTAATTAACAACAAAACTCTCAACTTTCTTGTATTTACCGTCTTCGAAAATTACAGGGTCTAATTCAAGAAAAGAGAATGTTATATTTTTTGAAACCGATGAATTAAACTTAAAACTGGGTTCTTTGGAAAAATTTATTTTTTTAAGCCCATTAAACTCACTAATGTCGATATCTGAGTAAATAATGTTTGAAATTTCAACAGATGACTCATTAATTATCCTGTCACTTTCCCATTGTTTAACAATTCTGTAAAAATCACCATAACTGTAGTTGTTTTTAAAATCTTTAGATTTTGGGACAATCAAAGACTTATTTGCAATATTATATTGCTCATCTCCTACCCAATTAATGTCAATTTGAGAAGATTGACTAAAAAAATTGCTAGAAATTAAAATGAGAGTAATAAATACAATAATTCTCATAAGTTACAAAACGTTGTAGTGTATATAATATTATCAAAGTGTTAGAAAAAGCAAAAATAACATAATATAATCATAGCTTCTCCGTTAATTTAAAGAAATCAATATGATTCAAATATATTGTGAAATGAGTATTAATTATTATATTTGGGAGCTCTAGAAGAGTAAAAAGATTTACTATGAAAAGAAAATTTAAATTTTACGCTGCAATTTTGTTCAGCTTTGTTATGCTTTTTTCATTCGAAAGTTGTAACAAATCTCAATTTTCAAATAATAGAAATGTTTCCTCCGCTACAGGTTGGGCAATTAACAACCAAAAAGGCGGATTTCAATACAATACAAACTATAGAGGACAAGAGACTCCTCCAAACATGGTTTTAGTTGAGGGTGGAACTTACACAAAGGGCCGTGTTCAAGATGATCCAATGAGAGATTGGAATAATTCCCCTAACCAACAACATGTTCAATCCTTTTACATGGATCAAACTGAAGTTACCAATGTTATGTATTTAGAATATTTGGATTGGTTGAAAAGAAATGAAAATTTCAATATTTATTCAGGTGCGCTTCCTGACACTCTTGTTTGGAGAAATAAGCTTGGTTATGCAGAAGAAATGGTAAACAGTTATCTAAGACATCCTGCTTTTTCTGATTATCCTGTTGTAGGTGTTAGCTGGATTCAAGCTTATGAATATGCTGAGTGGAGAACTGATAGATACCAAGAATTGATTCTAGAAAACAGTGGATGGCTTTCGAAAGGAGCAACTCTTACTGATAAAGGCGGAAAAATAGCCAATAATGACAGTCTGATCAAATCTGGTAACTTTAATCAAGATGCCTATGTTCAAATTCCTAACAAAAGTTTTGGTGGGGATGATAATATTGAAGGTTGGTCTGAATTACTCAGAGGAAATTCAAGTAGAAAAGAATCCAATAGAATGGCGAATATTGCTGGGGTGTCTGAAGACTCAGTGGCTCCTGCTTCAGCCAACAGGGAAACAGGTTTGATTACTCCTAAATTTAGATTACCAACAGAATCTGAATGGGAATATGCCGCTTTAGGTCTTAAAGAAGTTCGAGAGTTTAACGTATATCAGGCAAGAAAAAAATATCCATGGCAAGGACAATATACTAGAACAGGTCAAAGAAGAAATCTAGGTGATCAGTTAGCAAACTTCAAAAATAGTGATGGTGACTATGGTGGGATTGCTGGATGGTCTGATGACGGAGCTGATATTACTAACAGAGTTGCTTCCTACAATGCCAATGCATTTGGACTTTATGATATGGCAGGAAATGTTGCTGAATGGGTTGCTGATGTTTACAGACCAATTGTAGATGATGAGTTTAATGACTTCAATTACTACAGAGGAAACGATTATAAAAAGTTTGTTATTGATGGCGCAAATAATGAAGTGGTATTAGCTGAGGAAACACAATATAAAACACTTTCTAATGGCAAGAGGGTTGCCGTAGTAAGAGAAGGTGAAATTATGACAATGGATTTAGAAGACCAAGACCTAAAAAACAGAACCCAATTTGATAAGAGTTACAATATTGACTACAGAGATGGAGACGTTAGATCAACAAGAGCCTATAATGAAGAGGGTGAAACCCAAACAATGTATAAATCCCCAGATTTAAACGCTATTAATGATACCGGAGAAACCACACTGATTAGTGATCAAGTGAGGGTCTATAAAGGTGGATCATGGAAAGATAGAGCATATTGGCTTGACCCAGCACAAAGAAGGTTTTATCACCAGGATCAAGCAACCGACTTTATTGGATTTAGATGTGTTATGTCAAGATTAGGAGGGAAGTCATTAGACATGGAAAAAAGGTCAAGAAATTAAATCAAAATATTTGATACTTTAAAAAGCCCTCAATTATTAATTAGGGCTTTTTTTATACATTTATTATATGTCTATCGAAGATTTATATAAGTTATACACAAAATCAAGTGGAGTTGTTATTGACTCTAGAAATACAATTAACAATCGCATATTTTTTTCTCTCAAGGGAGTAAATTTTAATGGAAATGAATTTGCGAAATCTGCAATTGAGAACGGTGCACTTTTTGCAATAGTAGATGAAAAGAAATATTTTCAAAATAACAAAAAATACATCTATGTAGAAGACTGCTTAGAAACCCTACAAAAACTTGCAAATTTTCATAGAAATAAATTAAAAACTAAAATAATTGGAATCACTGGCAGTAACGGTAAAACTACAAGTAAGGAACTAATTAATTCAGTTTTAAAGACACATTTTAGAACTTACTGTACGAAAGGAAATCTTAATAATCATATTGGTGTTCCACTATCCCTTTTAGAAATTTCAAATGAAACTGAATTCGCAATTATTGAAATGGGCGCCAATCATGTAGGCGAAATTAAATTGCTTTCAAACATAGCCGAACCTGACTACGGATATATTACAAATTTTGGAAAAGCACACTTAGAAGGGTTTGGAAGTGAAGAGGGTGTAATAAAGGGAAAAAGTGAATTATACGATTATCTAATTTTTAATTCTGGCTTTATATTCTATAATTCAGATGATGAAAAACAAAAAATAATTCTATCTAAGTATACAAATAAATATGGGTTTAGTCAAAAAGAATCTGATTTAAGCTACAGAGTAATCTCAGAGAACCCAAATATAATTTTGAATATAAAAAATATGACTATTGAAAGCACGCTTTTCGGTAGTTACAATATACAAAATATTATATCAGCAGTTTCGATTGGTTCATATTTTGGAATTAGTATTGAGAAAATTAAAGAGGGTATATCCAATTATATTTCTTCAAATAACAGATCTCAAATAGTAAAAAAAAATAGTAACGAAATAGTTCTTGACGCATATAATGCAAACCCTACGAGTATGACTTTAGCTATTAAATCATTTGATAAATCTGATTTGAAAAATAAGATTCTAATTTTAGGAGATATGTTTGAACTTGGCAAATATGAAAATAAATTTCATCAAGAAATTGTAGATTATTGCGAAACTTTAGAAATTGAAAGAGTTTTTTTGATCGGAGAAATTTTTTCTAAAACAATTTTTACAGAAAAATTCATAAGTTGTAAAGATTATAAAGAATTATTAAACAACAAAGATTTCATCAATATTATCAATTCAAATATTCTCATAAAAGGTTCAAGAGGAATGCAACTTGAAAAAATTGTTGATTTCATCTGTTAACTAATTACCCACGAGTGTAATGATTAGTTTTCTTTTTGAAGCCTCATTTCTATGCTCACACAGATAGATTCCTTGCCATGTACCTAGTTGAGGTATACCATTTTTCACTGGAAAATTTACTGATGAGCCAAGTAAACTGCTTTTTATATGTGAAGTCATATCATCTGATCCCTCTAGTGTGTGTTTAAAATAATCCCTGTCCTCTGGAACCATGATGTTAAAATGAGTTTCAAAATCCTCTCTAACAGATGAATCAGCATTTTCATTTATTGTTAGGCTTGCAGATGTGTGCTTAATAAATACATTCACAATTCCTGACATTACCGGTAATTCATTGACAACAAGATTAGTTATAATATGAAAACCTCTTTTATACGGACCAATGATAATTTCTTTTTGAAAAGTCATATTGCTAAGTAAATCAAAATTTAAGTAATAATTAACAACAAGAAAAAAAAAATGCAAACCATTTGGTACTAAATTTGCACATAGTAGTTCATGAGAAAATCTTTAGTTTCAATTGGTTTAGGTTTATTATTATTAATCACAGGAATTTTCATCTCTGATCTTATTATTGACTTAAATAAATCAGAACCAACCTACAACAACAATTCACTTACATCAGTATACATTCAAGTGGTTAAAAATGGTTCAAACAAAATAGAAATTAAAAGGAACGGTAAATTGCAGTCTTCAAACAGAATAAGCATAATTAGTGAAGTTCAAGGAATAAAGAAAAAAAGTAAAAACAAAAGTTTTAAAGAGGGAGCAAGGTTTAATGAGGGAGAAATATTAATTGAAATTAATTCTGATGAATTTAACTCCAAAGTTAAACAATCAAGAAGCGAATTAAAAAACTTGATTGCATCCGTTTTACCAGATATCAAAATAGATTACGCTGAAAATTTTAATAATTGGAAAAACTATTTTGATAATTTTTCTGTTGAAGAACCAATTTCAAAAATTCCTGAATCAACCAGTGAAAAAGAAAATTTGTTTTTGGTCGGTAGAGGAATAGAATCTACATATTATAAAGTAAAGAATTTGGAAGAGAGGTTATCCAAATACGACATTAAAGCCCCTTTTAATGGAATTCTGGTAAAAGGTAATATTTCCGAGGGCGCATTTATCGTCCCAAATCAAATATTAGGTGAATTCATAGACCCAAACAATTTTGAAGTTGGTGTAAATATTCCTGTAAATCACTTAGAAAAAATTAAGTTAAATCAAATTGTTTCAATTATTTCTGGGAATAACAAAGATAAAGTAATGGGTAAAATCAAAAGAATCAACAGAAAAGTTGACGAAATGACACAAACTGTTAGGATATTCATAGAGTTCAAAAATAGAAATTTGTTTGAAGGCAAGTTTGTTGAGGTCAAAGTTCCATTGGGAGTAATACCTAACAGTCAACTAATTTCTAGATCACTATTGATAAATGACAATTATGTTTTTATTGCAAATAAGTACGATAAAATATCAAAAGTTAATGTTCAACCACTATTCTACAACAAAGAGAATGTTATTGTTACAGGACTTGAGGATGGTACTAGACTGATTACATCCAATGTTAGTGGCATCTATCAAGGAATGAAAATTAAAGTTGTTAAAAGGTGAGAGGAATTATTAAATATTTTGTTAATCACAATATCCCCGTTAATATTCTAATCATTTTCTTTATTGTATTTGGTATTGCTGGTACCCTGGCCTTAAAATCATCCTTTTTTCCATTAATTAAACCAAAATATATTTCGATAAATTTTGCTCTTCCTGGTGGCTCTCCGGGTGAAATTGAAGAAGGAGTAGTTTTAAAAATCGAAGATAATCTTGAGGGTATCGCTGGGATTGAACGGGTTACATCAACGTCTAGAGAAAACTCAGGTAGCATATTAATCGAAACTAATACCGATTATGAAATTGATGCAATAATATTAGAAGTAAAAAATGCAGTTGATAAGGTTTCTTCTTTTCCGATTGACCTGGAGCCAGTCATTGTATCAAAAATTGAAGAGCAAGAGGCCACGGTAATATTTTCGCTGACAGGTAACAATATTGACTTACTATCCTTAAAAAATATTTCAAAAAAAATTGAAAACGATTTAAGGGATATTGATGGGATATCACAAATAAAAGTATCCGGATTTCCAGACGAGGAAATTGAAATTGCTGTGAACGACAAAAAACTGATTGAGTATGAATTGACATTTGCTGATATTTCAAAGGCGATTAAAAGCTCCAACATACTTATTAGCGGTGGAAACATAAAGACAAGTGATGAAGAATATTTAATAAGGTCTAATAATAAAAATTACTATGCAAATGAACTGAATGAAATTGTCATAAAAAATAACAACGTGGGAGGAATTATTAGGCTTGGTGATATCGCAGTGATTAGAGATCAGTTTACAGAAGCATCAAATTCAAGTTTTGTTGACCTGAAATCGGCAGTTATTATTTCTGTGTCAAGCACAAACAGTGAAGATTTATTAGACTCTGCACAAAAAATAAATCTTTACATAGATGATTTTAATGAAAAAAATAATGAATTAAAAATTACTTTACTAAGAGATTATTCAATTGTTCTTAAACAAAGAACTGATTTACTTTTAGAAAATGGGGGTATAGGAATTTTACTAGTACTAATTTTATTATCGATTTTTTTAAATATCAGACTTGCGTTTTGGGTAGCATTCAGTATACCTATCTCATTTTTAGGAATGTTAATATTCGCAGAACAATTTGACATTACGATAAATTTAATGTCTCTATTTGGAATGATAGTAGTAATTGGAATTTTGGTTGACGACGGAATTGTTATTGCAGAAAATATTTACAGACATTTTGAAAAGGGTAAGTCACCCAAACAAGCGGCAGTGGATGGAACATTAGAAGTATTACCCGCAATTGTTTCAGCAATTGTAACCACAATCATTGCATTTTCAACATTACTATTACTTGACGGTGATGTTGGTAATTATTTTGGGGAAGTTGCAATGATTGTAATATTAACACTTCTAATATCATTAATAGAAGCACTTTTATTATTACCCGCTCATTTGGCAAATTCCAAGGCATTGAAAGATAGTAATAAAAACAAAGGTTCTAATGGTTTTGATTTTTTTGCATTTATGAGAAAAATTAACCAAAGAGGCTATAAAATTATGAATTGGCTAAGAGATATTATCTATACTCCAATGTTAAAATTCTCTTTAAAGTATAGATTCTTTTGCTTGTCTGGATTTATTGTCGCCTTAATGCTAACAATTAGTTCTGTACAAGGTGGGATTATAGGACTAGACTTTTTTCCAACAATTGCCAGTGATATTGTTACAGTTGACTTAAAAATGCCCTATGGAACAAATGAAAAAAAGACCGACTCGATAATTTCTTATGTTGAAAGTAAAGTTATCGAAGCAGGTAAAGAGCTCGAAGGTATTTACATGAAAGATGACGAAAGAAAACTTATTGAGTATATAAATAAAAATATAGGATTGTCCGCTGATAATATGTCTATGATAGTTGGCTTTGGAGATGTTGGCGGCTCTTCAACTGCATCTCTTGAAGTTTATATGTTAGATAGTGAGAAAAGACCACAATCCCTCAGGGCGTCATTATTAGCAAAATTAATCAGAGAAAAAGTAGGAGAAATTGTAGGTGCTGAAAAATTCATTGTTAATGATGCTGCAAATTTTGGAGGAAGCCCGGTCTCGATTTCTATAATGAGTAATAATGTCTCTGAACTTAAAAATGCAAAAACTGAACTTGTTGAAAGTCTTAAAAGTAACCCAAACCTTACAGATGTTTCTCACAATGACCCGGAAGGAACTCAAGAAATTAATATTAAACTCAAAGAAGATGCAAATCAAGTTGGTTTAACCCTGGTTAATGTAATGAGTCAGGTCAGGTCTGCATTTTTTGGAAATGAGGTTCAGAGACTTCAAAGAGGGGAAGACGAAGTAAAAATTTGGATTAGGTTTGATAAAGTTGCTAGATCGTCAATAATGACACTTGATGATATGAAAATAATTACACCAGCTGGTAGTAGAATACCACTTAGAGAAATTGCAAGCTATGAGATAGAAAGAGGTGACATTGCAATTAACCATCTAGATGGTAAAAGAGAAATTCAAATTAATGCTAATTTGAGTGATTCAAATATTAGCGCTGCCGACATTGTTTTTGAATTACAAAGTAGTTTAATTCCTGAAATAACAACTAAATTTTCATCCATTGATGTTTCCTTTGAAGGTCAATACAGAGAAGCTAATAAAACAATCAAATCGGCCTACACAGTATTTCCTTTAGCATTATTTTTAATTTTTTCTGTTATCGGTTTTACATTTAGAACATACAGCCAACCATTTTTATTATTGATGCTAATTCCATTTAGTTTAACAACAGTTGCATGGGGTCACTTATTTCATAATTTTCCAGTGAATGTAATATCTCTACTTGGAATAATTGCCCTCATAGGGATATTGGTTAATGATGGGCTTGTTTTTATCTCAAAATTTAACTCAAATTTAAAAGAGGGAATGGGTTTTGACGAATCTCTTTACATTGCAGGAAGGGAAAGATTTAGAGCAATATTTCTTACATCAGTAACTACCATTGCAGGTCTTGCCCCTATTATTTTAGAAAAAAGCTTTCAGGCTCAATTATTAAAACCAATGGCTATTTCTATTGCATATGGAATAGGCTATGCAACTCTTTTAACCCTAATCTTATTACCAATATTATTATCACTTACAAATTCGATTAAGGTTAGTCTACATTGGTTGTACTATGGCCAAAAAATAGCAAAAAGAGATATTGAAGCCCCAGTAATTGAACAAAATATAAAGCAATGAATTATAAAATTTTAATTATAGTCACTTCCTTGCTATCCTTAAAGTTTAATGCCCAGGAATTATTAAATCTAAAAGATGCCACTATTATCACGCTAGAAAATAATTTAAATATTAAAATTTTTGAAAATTTTGAAAAAATAAGTGACAATAATGCTAGTTTTTTAAATAGCGGATATCTGCCTCAAATTAATGCTGGCGCTGGTTTAATAAAATCGAATCAAAACGTTGAAATTAAAACTCCTTCAGGTCTTGAGGGGTCTCTTGATAATATCGAAAGTGATTCTAATTCTGCCAACATCTCATTAAATTTTACAATAGTTGATGGCACAGGTAGGAAATATAATTACAGAAAATCTAAAGAATTATTTAATAAGTCCAAACTTGAGGTTATGGAAGTAATTGAAAACACAATTTTTCAATTATACACTGTTTATTATGAAGCATGCCGTTTAATCGAAGAACAAAATATATACAAGGGCAACTTAGATATATCCAGGACTAGATTAAACAGAAAAAGATTAGGGTTAGAATATGGTCAATCTACAAGTCTTGAGGTTTTAAACGCTGAAGTAGATTTTAAAAATGATAGCATTGACTATTTAAACACGATAAGCAATTTATCCAACGTGAAAAGAGATTTGAATCTGATTATGAATATTGATTCAGAAAAATCTTATGATCTTGAAACAGATGTAGATTTTTTAAATTTTAATGAATTAAATGGCGCCTACAAGGATGCTCAAGAAAATAACACCTCACTAAAAATAGATGACAAAAATATAGAAATCTCTAAAAATGAAATGAGAGCAACTAAGTCAACATATTTACCAACCATTGGTTTGGTTGGTTCCTACGGCTGGAATGAAAGTATAAATGACAACCCATATGCTTTTTTTAATAAGAATATTAATGATGGGTTTTCTGGTGGTATTAATTTATCATGGGATATATTTAATTCTGGTAGAAAAATAATTGCTAGTAAGAATGCAAAGATAAATTATGAGAATTCAAAAATTGAAAAAGAAAGAAGAATAAATTTATTTTTGAATGAATTAAATAACCTTTATCAAACCCATACAAATAATCTATTTATTTTTGAAGTTCAGGTTAAGAACTTGGAGACTAATAAACTTAACTTTGAAAGAAACCTTGAACAATACAACTTAGGTCAATTAAGCTCAATACAATTTAGAGATGCACAACTTAAACTACAGAGAGCTGAATTACAAAAAAATTCATCAAAATATAATACAAAGCTTTCAGAGCTTGCGCTAATGAAAATTAGCGGCCAGATTATCACAAAATCCTATAAATAATATTAGCTTTATTATCCAGAGTATCGTTCGTAAACCATTGTATTTTATCAATTTTTGATTTAAATCTTTATCATAATCTAATGTTAGTTTATTATGTATTGGAACAATAATAAAAAAGGTCAAAAACCATATTAGCATTAGAGAAATTAACAAACCAATCTCAGTATTATTATCGCTAATATCAAAAATCACTAGTAACAATGAACTAATCAACTCAAGGATCATTACAGGGGCAACAATAAAAAGCATTTTGTTAGTATAGCTTTTGTGAAACTCAAAAAAAGAACTTGGTTTAATTAATTTAAAAGAGGGATATGTAACAAAGTGTGTAATCAAAGAAACACCTACCATTATAAGATTACAGAATAATGAGATATAGATAATAAATATATTCATAATATGCTTGAAACAAAAAAGACGCCAAATGGCGCCTTTTTTAATAATTTGAGACAATAACAATTTACTCAGTCATTACTGGTTTAGTTGATTCTTGAACAAAACCGGTCAAATCAAACCAATCCCCACCTCCAATAATCTTTCCGTCTTGGAATGCCATTGTGTGATAAGAACCGAGATTAAATTCATTACCAGTTTCAGTATGAACACCAGTCCATGAGCCATAAACTCTAATACTACCATCATTTTGTAAAGACAGAGTATCAACACCTGGCAACCAATAATTCGCTTCAAAATTTATATTATCATATAAATCCTGGTACATTTTAATGTAACCTAATTGGGTTTCTTTATTTATCATACCTTCTCCATACTTAGGACTAGTCCATTGAAGATCATCTGAAAGCATATTTACCATTGCTTCATAATTTTCTTCTCCGTGAAGTTGGAAGAATTTTTGTCCAAGTTTTACGTTATTTTCAAACTCTGGATGTTGGACACTACCATTACAAGATGCTAACATTAGAGTTAACATCATTAAAACAAAATTTTTCATATCAGTTAATTTAATTTATGCAAATCTACAATAATTTTTATTATAAATTTTGTGGGTCATACTGGATTCGAACCAGTGACTTCTACCCTGTCAAGGTAGCACTCTGAACCAACTGAGTTAATGACCCAAATTCTAAAATGCTTTAAAAACCCTATGTGTATTTATGTATATTTTAGTGTTTTTCTAAGTAAAGATTTCGAATATTTATACTAAATTAATCAAATTAAATAAATATTAATTTTAGGCTTAAATTTATAAATTCTATGTTAAAACCATAAAATATGATTTATAACATCTACAAGCTTTATATTTAAATAATTTATTTAAAATGGCATTTATTTTGTAAACTAATTTATAAAAACTATGAATTCTATCCCCCTAAATGGCTGGTCTTTTGCAATATTTAAAGATGTAAAGAAATCTCCCTTTGAAAGATTTTTTAATATTTTCAAAGAGTTAATTTTACACACTTCCGGTGACTTTGATGAAGCAATTGACTGGTTAAGACAGCTAGATAAAGAATATTCTCTATCAGAGGAGGATTACAATGTGGATGATTTCATAGATGAATTAATGCAAAAAGGATATATCACTAAACAATTTGATTTAATAGGAAATAATGATTCTACCAAAATTTCATCCAAAATGGAAAAGGCACTTAGAAAGTTTGCTCTTGACAAAATATTTGGTAAAATTAAAAAATCTAAAACAGGTAATCACAAAACCAACTATATTGGTTCTGATACTTACGATTCTTACGATTTTAAAAAATATCAATTTGGAGATCATATTGATAAAATACTCATCAGTGAAAGTCTAAAAAACATGTACACCCGCACTGGAAATGATAATCTAAATCTTATTCAAGACGATATTATTGTAAAAAATTCAAATAAAAGTTCTCAAATGAATACTGTTTTGATGATTGATATTAGCCATAGCATGATTCTTTATGGCGAGGATAGAATAACACCTGCTAAAAAGGTAGCAATGGCACTTGCTGAGTTGATATTAACACGATATCCAAAAGATACAATTGATATTTTAGTTTTTGGAAATGATGCTAAAATTATTTCTGTTAAAGAGTTACCATATCTAAAGGTTGGACCATTTCATACAAATACTGTTGCAGGGCTCAAGTTGGCTATGGATATTTTAAATAATAAAAGAGGTAATAATAAACAAATTCTAATGATTACGGATGGGAAGCCAAGTTGTTTAAAACTCAAAGATGGTACCTATTACAAAAATAGTGCAGGATTGGATCCTGAAATAACTAATAAATGTTATGACATGGCAAAAAAAGCAAAAAAATTAAATATCCCAATTACTACCTTTATGATAGCCTCAGATCCTTATTTGCAACAATTTGTCAAGGAGTTTACAACGGTTAACTGTGGTAAAGCATTTTACACAGGAATTGATAATTTGGGCCAAATGATATTTGAAGATTATGAAAATAACAGAATAAGGAAATTTTAATGAAAAAACCCAATATTAAATCAGTAGCTGAATTAAAAAAGACAGGATATAAACCAATTTCAATTAAGGACGAATTATGTAAAAATTTATCTTCTATTTTAGAGAATGGTAAAGAGTCATTTCCTTATGTTTTTGGATATGAAAATACTGTAATTCCAGAGCTGGAAAGAGCAATATTATCAAAACATAATATAAATTTTCTTGGATTAAGAGGACAGGCAAAAACCAGATTAGCAAGAATGATGGTCAATCTACTTGACGATTGGATTCCAATTATAAAGGGCTCTGAAATTAATGATGACCCTCTAAAACCAATTTCTAATTTTGGAAAAAATATAATTTTAGAAAAGGGTGATAATACTGAAATTGAGTGGGTCTATAAAAGTGAACGTTTTTTTGAAAAACTTGCAACACCTGATGTTACTGTTTCAGATTTAATTGGTGATATTGATCCAATAAAGGCGGCAAGCTTAAAATTATCATACGCAGATGAAAATGTAATTCACTATGGAATGATTCCTAGAGCAAATAGGTCTATTTTTGTTATTAATGAAATTCCTGATTTACAAGCTAGAATTCAAGTAAGTTTGTTTTCAATTTTAGAAGAAAAGGAAATTCAAATTAGAGGATTCAAATTAAGAATTCCGCTAGATATTCAATTTATTTTCACAGCAAACCCAGAAGATTTTACAAATAGAGGAAGTATTGTTACTCCGTTAAAAGATAGGCTTGGATCGCAGATTCTTACCCACTATCCTTTAAACTTAAATATCGCGAAAAGGATAACAAAACAGGAAGCAACAATTGATATTAATGGAATTTATGTGCCTGAAATTGCACTTGATTTAATTGAAGAAGTTAGCTTTACAGCTAGAAAAAGTGAGTTTGTAGATAACAAAAGTGGGGTAAGTGCAAGAATGAGTATAACAGCTTATGAGAATTTAATTAGTACTGCCAAAAGAAGAATGCTAATAAATAATGAGAAAAATACATCAATAAGATTATCAGACTTTACGGGTATAATACCCTCAATAACCGGAAAAATTGAGTTAGTTTATGAAGGTGAGGAGCAAGGTGCAGATCAAATTTCTTTCAATTTGATAGATAAAGCAATACAAAACATTTTTCTTAAATTTTTCCCAAAGATTCCAACACTGCAAAAACCAAATGAGTTGACAGAGTACGATGATATTTTATCCTGGTTTTTTAGAAATAAAGTCGAAATTTTTATTGCAGATGAATTTACAAATATTGAATATACATCAATTTTACAGGAAATAACTCCACTTGATAATTTGATAAATAAGTATTGCAAGGATATAAAAAAAGATGATCAAAATATTTTTAAAGAAATATTAATATGGGGGCTTTCCTCTTTTAAAAAGCTCTCAAAAAATAGAATGATTGATGGAATCGAATTTAAGGATTCATTAGGCTCATATCTAAGCAATATGAAATAGCAAGAAGAATATTTGATATCATATACGTAATTTATTTTAATAATTAATGATCCAGATTTTAATAACCGGTGGGACATTTGACAAAAGCTATAATCACATCAGTGGAGATTTATTTTTTGAAAAAACCCATATTCCAGAAATGTTAGAAAGAAGTAAGTGTCGTTTAAATGTTAATGTTAAGACACTAATGATGATTGACAGTCTTGAAATGACTCAAAAAGATATTGAAAAAATAATTTTAGAATGCAAAAAATCGAAATCTTCAAAGATTATAATTACACATGGTACAGATACCATGGTAAACACGGCGGAAAAAATTGCAAAAAAAATAAAAGATAAAACTATTGTTTTAACAGGTGCAATGATACCTTATGCTTTCGGTAGCTCTTCTGACGGATTTTTTAACCTTGGAAGTGCATTATCTTTTGTACAAACTCTTGAAAATGGTATTTACATTGCTATTCACGGTCAATATTTTGATTACAATAGGGTTGAGAAAAATAAATTAAAAGGATATTTTGAAAAAAAATAATTTATATCTTAACATTTTACTAATCTAATATTACACAAAATGAAAAAAATTCTATTATTAATAATGATACTTCCCTTATTATTTACATCATGTGAAGAATGTGATTGTGGAGTAAACGGAGTAAATGTTATTGATTATTCACCACTTGAGGAGAAAGCTCAAATTATGAAAACTGCATTTGAAAATAAAGATACTGACACAATGTTAGAACTTTTTACAGATGACATGGAATGGGTTTTTCCAAATGGTGAAAAATTTGAAGGAAAAGAAGAAGCTAAACAAGGCTTCAATTATGTTTTCAGTTTATGGGATGAAATGAAAATGGACTCTGGTGGTGATGAGGACCCTCCGATTATTCTTGCAACATCAGGTGAACAAGGTCAATTTTTAATGAGATGGTCTCCTTATTCTTACAAGTCATTTTCAGGTGAAGAGTATACTATCAGAAATCACACAGTATTGTGGTTTAATGATGATGGAATGATTAAGGGTGCATACAACTATTATGACCGAAAGGACATATCTACGGCTTATGAAACAGACCCTATTGATGAAATTGAAGATTAATCAAAAAAATTAAAACCTCACGAAAGTGGGGTTTTTTTTATTTAATGCTTTTAACCTTTTTATTAAAGGTGGATGTGAATAATGAATAAAAACATATAGGGGGTGTGGGTAAAGATTTGATAAAGAATCAACTGAGAGTTTTTTTAAAGCCAAACTTAAAGCATTTCCATTATAGGTCTCCTTTGCATATTCATCAGCCTCAAATTCATTTTTTCTACTCAAAATATTCATAAAAATTCCAGTGATTAAGCCAATCGGTGAATACAAAAAACTAAATGCAATAATTCCAATGTGAAAATTCATAGTTAAGGATCCTAATGAATTGGCAATTAAATCGAATTGCATACAGATTTCAAATAAATAACACATAATACCCAATTGAAAAATTGTTATAATCATAGAATATAAAATATGTTTTTTCTTGTAATGCCCAACCTCATGTGCAAGAACAGAAACTAATTCTTCATCGGTATGATTTTCGATTAAAGTATCATATAAAGCGATTGTCTTCCTCGGACCAAGTCCGCTAAAAAAAGCATTTGCCTTAGATGAACGTTTAGAACCATCAATTACAAAAATATTCTTTAGAGAATAACCGACTTTTTTTGAATAAGCTTCAATTTTTTTTCTAAGATCTCCATCTTCTAATGGAGTTAATTTATTAAAAATGGGGACAATTAAATCAGCATAGAACATGTTTAAAAAAAGCATAAATAGCGATAAACCAATCCACAGCCATAACCAAAAGCCAGTATTAATGAACCCTATAATTAAAACTGCTATCGATGTTAAGCCAATTATAAGCATGACAGACATAATTAAGCTTTTTATTTTATCTAAAATAAATGTTTTTAAATCAGTTTTATTAAATCCAAATTTTTCTTCAATAACAAATGTTGCGTAGTAACTAAATGGTATTCCCAAAATATAGTTAATAAAATGGAATATCATGAAAAAAGCAGATGACTGTACAATAACAGAATCAGAAAGTGATATGGCATAGTCGCTTATAAATCCATAGCCATAAAAATATAACATTAAAAGAGTGAAAATTATGTTTATGGAGCTACTAATAGACGATAGTCTTCCTCTTTCGATTTTATATTTTTTTGCTTTTAGGTAAGTACCAGAATCATAAAAATCCTTAAGTTCATCAGGGATTTCATCTTTCCAATTTTTGTCGTTTAAGTATTCAATTACTGTTGTAAATAGAAAATTAAATATTACAAGGGCAATGAAAATATAAAGTATGTTTTGTGAATTCAAAACGATTTAATTTAGGTTACAAAAATAGTTAAAATGATGCTTATTTTTATAAATTAGTTGAATGATTAAGCAAATAATTTTATTGATTACAACAATATGTGTAGCAGTTTACTTAGTTGTTTATTCTGAGTTGTTTGAATTTGATTTTTCTACAGATCAGCATGAAGCTTTTTACAGTATGTTCTATTTATATTTGGGAGCAGCAACATATAGTTTTGTTGCAGGAGAATTAACAAAAAACTATAGTCAAGTAGACAGGTTATGGAGTACAATTCCCATAGTTTATTGCTGGTACTTCGCATATTCATCTGGAATGAACGAAAGGTTGGTTTTAATGTCTACTCTAGTATCAATATGGGGGGTTAGGCTTTCATTTAATTTTGCAAGGAAAGGTGGTTTTACTTTGGTTCCATGGAAAGGAGCCGAAGACTATAGATGGGAGGTTCTACAAAAAGATATTACCGCATTCAAAATAAAATTAAACTGGTCATTATTTAATTTCTTCTTTATCTGCTTTTATCAAATGGGGCTTATATTTCTTTTTTCACTTCCAATATTGTCTGCATGGCAAGGGAGTTCTGAAATTACAATTACAGATTTGTTAGTAGCTACGATAATGTTTTGTTTAATTATTATTCAAACTGTTGCTGATGAGCAACAGCATAAATATCAAACAAAAAAATATGAATTAATAAAAAAAAACAAAGAGCTAATTGGCAATTATAAAAAAGGATTTATTGATACAGGTTTATGGAAATACTCAAGACATCCAAATTACACATGTGAGCAACTAATATGGATTACATTTTATTTCTTTAGTGTATCTGCCAACGGTGAATTTCTAAACTGGTCAATTGTTGGGTGTGTACTTTTAGTGGTTCTTTTTTACTTTAGTGCTAAATTCAGTGAGGGTATTAGCTCAAAAAAATATTCAGAATACAAAGAATATAAAAAAAATACACCAATGTTTATTGGTTTTTAAGTCATCGATTATGAAAAAATATTTTATTCTAATAATAATTATATTACATTCTTGCAATATGAAAAAAAATGAACTTGTAGAGCCAATGGCAAAAAAGGTTGACAAAATATTAAAAATGCACGACCATGAAAGAAATGATGAATTTTATTGGCTTAATCAAAGAGGTAATCCTGATGTTATTGATTATTTAAATGCTGAAAATGATTATCGAGATACATACATGAAGGATTATAAAAATCTAGAAAATGAATTATTTGAAGAAATAAAGGCGAGAATTAAAGAGGATGATACAAGTGTACCCTACCTTGACAACGGATATTATTATTATACGAGATACGAAAAAAGCAAACAATACCCAATCTACTGTAGAAAAAAAGATAATTTAAGCAATCCGGAGGAAGTACTTATTGATGCTAATAAAATGTCCAGGGGTCATGAATATTTTAGGATTGGTGGAATTGATATTAGCCCTAATAATAAAATTATGGCTTATTCAGTTGATACAGTAAGCAGAAGGTTATATACTGTTAACTTTAAAAATTTGGAATCTGGTGAAGAAAGTAGCCATACTATTTCAAATACGTCTGGAGGAGTTACTTGGGCCAATGACAATAGGACAATATTTTACAACCAAAAAAATATAAATACCTTAAGAACTGAAAGAGTTATGAAGCATAATTTGGGATCTGATAAAAATGATGAAGAAGTTTTTTTTGAAGCTGACGATGAATTTAATTTATATTCTTACAAGTCAAAATCAGGAAAGTATATTATTGTAGTAAGTGGTAAAACCATTTCGGATGAAATTAGCTTTTTATCTGCTGATAACCCAAATGAAAATTTAAAAGTTTTTCAAAAAAGAATAGACGGTTTAGAATATTCTGTTGATCACCTTGGTGACAAGTGGTACATAAGGACAAATAAAAATGGTGCTCAAAATTTTAAATTAATGCAATGCGATGAAAAGTATACATCTTCAAAAAACTGGAAAGAATTTATTAAACATAGAGAAAACGTACTTCTTGAGGGTGTTGAAGTATTTGATCAATTCATGGTGATTACAGAAAGAGAAAATGGTCAGAGAAGATTTAATGTAATTTCAAATAGTAATGGTAAAAGTCATTATATCGATTTTGAAGAGGACGTATTCTCAGCCTACTCAAGCGTCAACCTAGAAATTAGTTCTAATAAATTTAGGTATGGATATTCATCTATGACTACACCTAATTCAACCATAGAATACGATATGAATTCTAGAGAAAAAAAGATTTTGAAAGAATCAGAAGTAATGGGTGGAAATTTTGATAAAAATAATTATCAGTCTAAACTTGTGTGGGCAGATGCAAGAGACGGAAAAAAGGTACCCGTTTCAATGGTTTACAGAAAAGATACATACATTGAGGGTGAAAATCCACTTTTACTTTATGGATATGGCTCGTATGGTTCAACAAATAGTGGAGGATTTAGTTCAGTCAGGTTAAGTTTATTGGATAGAGGGTTTGTATATGCCATTGCTCATATCAGAGGAAGTCAATATTTAGGAAGACAATGGTATGAGGATGGAAAAATGTTCAATAAAAAAAATACTTTTTGGGATTTTATTGATAGTGCTAAATTTTTAGCAAAAAATAATTTTGTTGATAAGGATCAAATATTTGCAATGGGTGGTAGCGCAGGGGGTCTATTAATGGGTGCAGTGGCGAATATGGAGCCTGAGGTTTTTAAAGGAATAATAGCTGGTGTTCCCTTTGTTGATGTCGTTACTACTATGTTAGATGAAACCATTCCCTTGACGACATTTGAATTTGACGAATGGGGAGATCCAAAGGACAAAGATTCATATTTTTATATGTTATCATATTCCCCTTATGATCGGGTTGAAGAAATAGATTATCCAGCAATTTTTATAACCACTGGTTATCATGACTCACAGGTTCAATATTTTGAACCAGCAAAATGGATTGCTCGATTAAGGGATCGAAGAACTAATAAAGAGCCTTTACTTATGTATTGCAATATGGATGCAGGACACGGTGGCGCGTCTGGTAGATTTGAAGCATATAAAGAAACAGCAATGGAATATGCTTTCTTAATTTCATTAACAGAAAATTAATATTATTATGCGTAAAAAATTTATCAACTGTAAAAGTTTGCTTTTTGAATTATCATTATTCATAAGCATTCAAATGTTTTCTCAAAGCCCTTTAGGTGCTTGGGAAAGATATTATCAGCATGAAAACGGAGCTGAAATTAGAAGTGTTGTTATATTCTCAGAAAAGTTTCAATCAATTGCAATGTTTAATGCAAAGTCAGGTGAATTTATATATTCAAACGGCGGAACATGGGAATTAGATGGTAATATGATGACTGAAGTTGTTGAGTTTGATACCGCTAACTCAGAAAGAGTGGGAAATGTTGTAACATTTGAAGTAAGTATAACAAATGATAAATTATCTATTCCCGAATCAGATTGGCACTTTTCAAGAGTTGATGATGGAGAACCAGGAGACCTAAATGGTGCCTGGCTTATGTCTGGCAGATATAGAAATGGAGAAAAACAAACTAGAAATACTGGCAGACCCCGAAAAACAATGAAAATTCTTTCTGGGACTAGATTTCAATGGATTGCTTTTGATACTGAAAAAAAAGAATTTAAGGGTACTGGTGGTGGAACATATACAACGATTGATGGAAAATACTTAGAAAAAATTGAGTTTTTTTCCAGAGATAATTCGAGGGTTGGGATGAACCTAGAATTTGATTTTAATATTGATAATGGAAATTGGATTCATAAAGGGAAAACTAGTAAAGGAGCCCCTTTACACGAAATTTGGGAAAAGAGAAAAAAATAACTAAATCTTAAATCATTGGTTTAATTATTGATGTTAATTCAAAATTAATTATAATTAGTTTGTGGATAGACCTTCAATTAATATTGTTTGGATTAAAAGAGATATAAGAACGATTGATCACGAACCGTTTCATGTTGCGGAATCAATGAAATCACCATATATTCCAATTTACATTTTTGACTCTGAACTTATAAAGTATCCTGACACAAGCGATAGGCACCTACAATTTGTATTTGATTCAATTATTGATATTAATCGTAAGTTGTCAGAATTTAATAAAGAAGTAAAAATATTTTACGGCGAAAGTATCAAAATTTTTGAAGACCTGATTAAGCAATTTAAAATTGAGGGTATTTACAGTTATCGAGAGTCCGGAATTAAATCTTGCTGGAAACGAGATTTAAAAATTAAATGCTTGTGTGCGGATAATGGAATCAATTGGACTGAATTCCAAAGAGACGGAATAATAAGAGGAATTAAAAACAGAAAAAACTGGAATAAAAACTGGCATATATTTATGCATAGTGAAATCATAAATAACAGTTTTGATAAACAAGAAAAAATAGGTTTTAAAAATAATTTTACTCTACCCACATCTTTCTTGACTAAAATCAATAAAAATAAAAATATGTTTCAACCTGCTGGTGAAACAATGGCGTGGAAATACTTGATGTCATTTAGTAACGAAAGGGTTAAAAATTATGCATATAATATCTCAAAACCAGAAAAAAGTAGAATATCATGTAGTAGGCTTTCACCCTACATTTCATGGGGAAATTTAAATGTTAGATTGGTATATCAACATTTAATAGGGTTAAAGAAAAAAAAGAAAAATTTAAGATCAATTAATGCAATAGTTTCAAGATTACACTGGCACTGTCACTTCATACAAAAATTTGAAGTTGATTGTACATACGAAACTGAATTTATAAATAAAGGCTTTGAAACATTAGAAAGGAATAAAAATCCCAAATACATAAAAGCTTGGATGACTGGACTTACGGGCTTCCCTTTGGTTGATGCGAGTATTAGAGCGGTTAAGCAAACCGGCTGGATTAACTTTAGAATGAGAGCAATGTTGGTGTCTTTTTTTGTTCACAACTTAGATCAAGATTGGAGAGACGGAGTTTACTTTCTTGCAAAGCAATTTTTGGATTATGAACCTGGAATACACTATACCCAATTTCAAATGCAGGCAGGTACCACTGGGGTTAATACAATCAGAATTTACAATCCAGTAAAGAACTCAAAAGATCATGACCCTGAAGGAGTTTTTATAAAAAAATGGATTCCAGAGCTTAAAAATATTCCTAAAGAATTCATACATGAACCATGGCTGATGAGTGAAATGGAATCAAAATTTTATATGTTTAAAGTCGGTAAAGATTACCCTGCACCCATTGTAAGTCTAAAAGAAACATCAAAATATGCGAGAGATAAAATATGGGGTCATCTTAAAGATAAGAAGGTAAAAGATGAGAGAAAAAGAATTTTAAAAATACATGTTAATCAAAAAACCCCAACCAGAAGTTGAGGTTAAAATGTGGGCGCGAAGGGATTCGAACCCCTGACCCCTTGGGTGTAAACCAAGTGCTCTGAACCAACTGAGCTACGCGCCCTAGGGTGTTGGTCTGCAAATATAAATTAGTTAAAAGAACTGACAAAAAAATCAAACTATATTTTTCAAGCACGGTTTTATTGAAAAATTTCTGAAACAAGAAAGGTACTACCACCAATAAATATTACATCATCAATATCACAACTTTTTTTAATGTGATTAAGTGCTTCATTAACCGAGTTTTTTATAGCTCCGTTTCTATTATTTGAACGAAAAATTTGCTTTACTTCTTGAGAATCTCGACCTCTATCAACTTTTGGTTTTACAAAATAGTATTCTGCTTTTTGAGGAAATATTTTTGAAATTTTATCTAAATCCTTATCATCACTAAAACCAATTATAAAGTAAAGCAAAGAGTAATCTAACATTAATAATTGTGAAATCACGTTATTTAATGCCGCAGTATTATGTGCTGTATCAACAATTATTAAAGGTTTATTTTGAATAACCTCCCACCTTCCTTTTAAACCAGTATTAAGTGATACCTTTTTTAAACCATCAATAATGTGACCATCATTAATCTTATAGCAATTTTGTTGTAATATTTCTGATGCCTTTAAAACTGTTTTTATATTCTTTTTCTGATAATTTCCTTTTAAATCACAATCATAATTATCATAAATGAAATCATCAGCAAATACTATTTCAGCACTTTTTGAATTGGAAACATCAATAAATATTGATTTAATTTCATCTTGCGTCTCACCAATAACTACTGGTATATTTTCTTTAATTATCCCAGCTTTTTCTCTGGCAATATGAGAGACGTTAGAGCCTAAAAATTTGGTGTGATCAATACTGATATTCGTTATAACTGAGAGAATGGGAATGATAATATTTGTAGAATCAAGCCTTCCCCCCATTCCAACTTCAATTATTGCAATATCAACTTTATTCTTACTGAAATAGTTAAAAGCAAGTCCAACGGTCATTTCAAAAAATGAAACATTATTTGATTTAAAAAAATCAAGATTATGATTCATAAATTCAAAAACTGAATCTTTTGAAATCATATGACCATTAATTCTTATTCTTTCTCTAAAATCAACCAAGTGAGGTGATGTATACAGACCTACATTATATCCTGACTCTTGTAATATTGAACTTAGCATGTGTGAACAAGAACCCTTACCATTTGTTCCACCAACATGTATTGATTTAAAATTATTTTGAGGGTTATTTAAATGTTCACAAATTAGGATAATATTTGAAAGATCTTTTTTATAAGCTGAATCACCAATGTTTTGATACATTGGAAGCTTATTAAACATCCATTCCAAAAGAGAATTATACTCCAATTATTAGATTAAATTTCTCATTAGCATGAATACTACAATTCCAGCAAAATATCCAACTAATGCAATCCAAAGAATTTTCTTTAGATACCAACCAAAAGTAATTTTTTCCATACCCATTGCAACCACACCGGCCGCTGAGCCAATAATTAACATACTACCACCTGTTCCGGCACAATATGCAAGGAAATGCCATAATTGATCATCAGGAGCAAACTCTGTAAACATGCCTAAACTAGCAGCCACAAGGGGGACGTTATCAATAACTGCTGAAGCAAAACCAAATAAAACCATTAATAAATCTAATGAAATAGTTTCCTTTAGTATTGTAGCAAAAACGAATAATAGGCCTAAAGATTCAAGTGCAGCAACTGCTAGTAAAATACCAAGAAAAAATAAGATACTTGGCATTTCTATTTTAGTTAAAGATTTATGAACAGGGCTTTCATGATGACTTGATTCATTGGCATTTCCATCTGGATCAGGTCCAGTTGCTTGAGACAATGAAAATTCTCTGTTACTATATATTTCTGCAAATATGGAAACAACACCAAGAGCTAGCATCATGCCAACATAAGGGGGTAGATGTGTAATGATTTTAAAAACTGGAACGCATATAATTGAACCTAGACCTAAAATCAACATTGTAAGTGAATATTTGTTTCCTTCATCTTTAACAGGGTTAAGTTTAATTTGACCCTTAAATACAGGTAAAATAGAGGCAACACCTGCTGCTGCTGCTGCACAGGCAATTGAAGGTATCAATAAATATTGTATTAGCATTGGAGTTGTAACCTTATCGCCAATCCAAAGCATAGTTGTAGTGACATCACCAATTGGAGACCAAGCTCCACCAGCATTGGCAGCCACAACAATAAGAGCAGCATACCAAATTCTTAATTTTTTATCAGAAACAACTTTTTGTAAAATAGAAATCAAGACAATAGTAGCAGTTAGGTTATCTATAATTGCTGATAGGATAAAAGCCAATCCACTAAATACCCATAAAATTGCCTTCTTCGTCTTAAAATTTATAATTTTTTGAAATACGCTAAAACCATTGAAATAATCGACTATTTCTACAATAGTCATCGCTCCAATAAGAAATACCAATATTTCAGCTGTCTTTCCAAGGTGATGTAATAATGTTTCCTCCATTAAGTGTGTTTTCTCGTCAAGGGGAAGATTTCCAAATCCATCAACAAGGGAATGTGTGGCTGGGTTAAACCAAGTGTCAAAACTATTTATGCTGAGTGCAATTATGGCCCAAGAAAATGCCATAGCTGCTAATGCAGGAATTAATTTATCTATTTTTATAGTATGCTCAATTGTAATTGCAAAATATCCAATTACGAAAACAGCTAAAACAAATATTTCCATTGTAAGATTTAGGTTACAATATAAAGAAAAAGTCAAATTTTATGCCATGTATCAATAAATTATTGAAAAATTTTTCCAGAACTATGGTCAATATTTGCCCCTGTTACTGATTTTAAACAATTATTTTCATTTCGGATTCTTAGAACGCCTAAAAAACCAAATATTAATGCCTCTTTAAAATCTGTAATATTTTCAGAAATTATTTCAAGATTCTGTTCAGATAATTCTTTTATTCGATTCATCAAAAATTTATTTTTAATTCCACCTCCACTAATCAATATTTTCAAATTATTAC
>CABZJM010000010.1 GCA_902526075.1 uncultured Bacteroidota bacterium | reverse complement strand
TATATGTGCTACAGGAACTACTAAATTAATGTGACCAATCCTGTCTCTTCTGACTTTTTTTTCAGTAACCTCGACTCCACATCTGTCACACACGATTCCTCTATATCTAATTCTCTTGTACTTACCACATGCACACTCATAGTCCCTTACAGGTCCAAAAATCCTTTCACAGAATAAACCATCTCTCTCAGGTTTATGTGTTCTGTAGTTTATAGTTTCAGGTTTTAGTACTTCTCCTCTAGAGGCTGATAAAATAGATTCTGGTGAACCTAAACCAATGGAGATTTTATTAAATTTAATTGCAGTATTATCTTTTTTTCTACGCATAATTTGTATATAAATTTATTATTCTTCTAATCTTATATCTAATCCTAAGCCCTTTAACTCATGCATCAATACATTGAATGACTCAGGTAATCCCGGTGTAGGCATGGATTCACCTTTTACAATAGCCTCATAAGTTTTTGCTCTTCCAATAACATCATCTGACTTTACTGTTAAAATTTCACGTAAAGTACTTGAAGCACCGTAGGCTTCTAATGCCCAAACTTCCATCTCACCAAATCTTTGACCACCAAACTGAGCCTTACCTCCTAGTGGTTGTTGTGTAATTAATGAGTAAGGACCAATAGATCTGGAGTGCATTTTATCATCAACCATGTGTCCTAACTTTAGCATATAAATTACACCCACTGTTGCAGCTTGATCAAATTTTTCACCTGTACCTCCATCATAAAGGTATGTATGACCAAATTTGGGTAAACCAGCTTGATCAGTTATTTTATTAATCTCATCAATTGACGCACCATCAAAAATCGGAGTTGCGTATTTTTTGTCAAGCTTCAAACCTGCCCAACCTAGAACAGTTTCATAGATTTGGCCTATATTCATCCTGGATGGTACGCCTAACGGATTTAATACAATATCTACAGGCTTTCCATCTTCAAGGAAAGGCATATCTTCTTCCCTTACAATTTTGGCAACAATTCCCTTATTACCATGTCTACCTGCCATTTTATCCCCTACTTTGAGCTTTCTCTTTTTTGCAATGTATACCTTAGCTAATTTTAATATACCTGATGGTAATTCATCACCAACTGAAATTGTAAACTTTTCTCTTCTTAATGAACCTTGTAAGTCGTTCTCTTTTATTTTATAATTGTGAATAATTTGAGAAACAATCTCGTTTATTGATTTATCTGTAACCCATTTTGTTGAAACTAAGTGGGCAAAATCATCAGCAGAATTCAACATTTTTTGAGTAAACTTTTTACCCTTTGGAAAAACTTCTTCTCCTAAATCATTAAATATACCTTGGGATGTTTTACCGTTTAATACGCTGTATAGTTTTTCAACTAAAATATTTTTAAGCTCCAAAAACTTTAGATCGTACGAATCTTCCAATAACTTTAGATCTTCTTTATCTTGAATTCTCTTCCTTTTGTCTTTAACTGACCTAGCAAACAACTTTTTATCAATGACAACACCTTTAAGAGATGGTGGGGCTTTAAGAGAAGCATCTTTAACATCTCCTGCCTTATCACCAAAAATAGCTCTTAATAGCTTTTCTTCCGGAGTTGGATCACTTTCACCTTTTGGTGTAATTTTACCTATAAGAATGTCACCTGCATTTATTTCAGCTCCAATTCTAATCATACCATTTTCATCAAGATCTTTTGTTGCCTCTTCAGAAACATTTGGAATATCATTGGTTAATTCTTCATTACCAAGTTTCGTATCTCTAACCTCTATGGAATATTCATCAATATGAATTGATGTGAAAACATCATCTCTTACTACCTTTTCTGAAATTACAATAGCATCCTCAAAGTTATAACCTTTCCATGGCATAAAAGCAACTTGTATGTTTCTTCCTAAGGCTAATTCACCATTGTTTGTTGCGTATCCCTCACATAAAACCTGACCCTGAGTAACTTTATCTCCTTTGAAAACAATAGATTTTAAATTTACGCAAGTACCCTGATTTGTCTTTTTAAACTTAGTAAGTTTATATGTTACAGTATTGGATTCAAAACTTGTTAAAACTTCGTTTTTATTTCTGTTATATTTTATTGTAATCTCATTAGCATCAACATATTCTACAACACCATCTGCCTCGGCATTAATGAGAACTCTAGAATCAGATGCAACCTGCTTTTCTAAACCAGTGCCTACTATTGGGGACTGTGGTAATAATAATGGAACAGCTTGACGCATCATATTTGATCCCATTAATGCTCGGTTTGCATCATCATGTTCTAAAAAAGGAATTAAAGATGCGGAAATTGATGCAATCTGATTTGGTGCAACATCGGTGTAATGTACATTGGAAGGTTCTGTAAGAGGAAAGTCTCCCTCTTGCCTTGCAATAACCTTTTCGTCTAGTATTTTACCTGATTTATCAACGCTTATATTTGATTGTGCGATTAGCTTGTTTTCTTCTTCTTCTGCACTGAGATATACTGGCTCTGACTTTAAATCAACGACGCCACCCTTGACCCTTCTGTAAGGAGTTTCAATGAATCCCATATTGTTGATCTTCGCAAAGACACCTAATGATGAAATTAATCCAATATTTGGTCCTTCAGGAGTTTCAATTGGACATAACCTACCATAGTGAGTGTAATGAACGTCACGGACTTCAAAACCAGCTCTTTCTCTAGACAAACCACCAGGACCTAGTGCGGATAACCTTCTTTTGTGGGTTATTTCTGCAAGTGGGTTAGTTTGATCCATAAATTGAGATAACTGATTTGTTCCGAAAAATGAATTAATAACAGATGATAAAGTCTTCGCATTAATTAAATCAATAGGTGTAAATACCTCATTATCACGAACATTCATTCTTTCTCTGATTGTTCTTGCCATTCTGGCTAGACCAACACCAAATTGGGATGACAACTGTTCGCCAACTGTTCTAACCCTTCTATTTGACAAGTGGTCAATATCATCAATCTCAGCTTTTGAATTGATAAGTTCTATTAAATACTTTATAATGGTTATTATATCTTCAGTTGTTAAAACCTGTTTATCCATTCCGATATCTAAACCAAGTTTTTTATTCATTCTGTATCTACCCACATCACCAAGATTATATCTTTGGTCACTGAAAAATAATTTATCGATAATTCCTCTGGCAGTTTCTTCATCTGGTGGCTCAGCATTTCTGAGCTGTCTGTAAATGTGTTCAACAGCTTCCTTTTCTGAATTTGTAGGGTCCTTTTGAAGTGTATTGTGAATAATAGCGTATTCACCCTGTTGAGTAATTTCTTTGTGAATTAATATAGTTTTAACACCCGAATCGATTATTTCCTCGACATTGTCTTTATCAACCTCTGTGTCCCTGTCAAGTACAATTTCATTTCTTTCAATTGAAACAACCTCACCTGTATCCTCGTCAACAAAATCTTCATGCCAAGTATTAAGGACACGCGCTGCCAGTTTCCTGCCATAATACTTTTTTAGATTTGCTTTAGAAACTTTTATCTCCTCTGCTAAATCAAATATTTCTAAAATGTCTTTATCTCTTTCATAACCAATAGCTCTAAATAGCGTAGTAACAGGAAGCTTCTTTTTTCTATCAATGTATGCATACATTACACTATTAATATCAGTTGCAAATTCTATCCAAGACCCTTTAAAAGGTATTACACGAGCTGAATACAACTTTGTTCCATTTGCATGAAAAGACTGGCCAAAAAATACACCAGGCGACCTATGTAACTGTGAAACGACTACTCTTTCCGCACCATTAATACAGAAAGTTCCACTTGGTGTCATATATGGAATCGTACCAAGATATACATCCTGGACAATTGTTTCAAAATCTTCGTGTTCAGGGTCTGTACAATAAAGCTTCAATCTAGCTTTGAGTGGCACGCTGTATGTTAATCCTCTTTCAATACATTCCTGAATGGAATATCTAGGTGGATCAACAAAATAATCTAAGAATTCTAATACAAATTGATTTCGAGCATCGGTAATAGGAAAGTTATCCTGAAATGTATTATATAAACCCTCTTCTCCACGTTCATCTGATTTGGTTTCTAATTGAAAGAAATCCTTGAAGGATTTAATCTGAATATCGAGAAAATCAGGATACTGACTAGCGTTTTTAATTGAAGAAAAGTTTATTCTTTCAGCTAATTTGGTTGACATATAGTTTTTATTTTAAAAATGAATATTGAAAAAATCGTTTAATTACACCAAAAGGCATGGTCATAGATACTAATCTATAACTATGCCTTAATTTGATTAAAGTTGAGCTTATTTAAGTTCAACTTCAGCTCCAGCTTCTTCTAAGGATTTTTTGAATCCTTCAGCTTCGTCTTTGCTAACTCCTTCTTTGATTGTCTTTGGTGCGCCATCAACAAGCTCTTTAGCATCTTTTAGACCTAAACCTGTTAACTCTTTAACCAATTTTACAACCGCAAGCTTAGATCCACCTGCTGCTGTGAGAACTACATCAAATTCTGATTTTTCTTCACCTGCATCAGCGGCTGCACCAGCACCTGCTGCTGCAGGAGCTGCAACTGCAGTTGCCGCTGGCTCAATACCATATTCATTTTTTAGAATGTCAGCTAACTCACTTACCTCTTTTACTGATAAATTTACTAACTGTTCTGCGAAAGTTTTTAAATCTGCCATTTTTCTGTTTTTATTTTACTTTATTATATTAAATTATTTGTTTGATAATGTTTGAAGAATTCCTGAAAGTCTTCCTCCACTTGATGAAAGTGCAGAAACTAAATTCTTTGCTGGTGACTGTAATAACATTATTATATCCCCAATTAATTCTTCTTTGGACTTAATTGCAAATAATGTTTCTAACTGGCTATCACCAATATAAATATCTTCTTCAATCATAGCACCCTTCAATATCGGTCTTTCAGATTTTTTTCTAAAATTCTTAATAACCTTTGCAGGAGCACTACTAACCTCAGCAAACATAACTGAAGTATTACCTTTAAGCGTCTCTTTTAACTCACCAAAATCTTTTTTGGAACCGTCCATTGCTTTTTCAAGCAATGTATTTTTAACAACTGATAATTTTACACCAGCTTTGAAACACATTCTTCTTAGATTTGATGTCTCAAGAGCATTTAAGCCTGAAATATCAGCCAAATAAATGTTTTGATTTGACTTTAATACTTCAACTATTTCGTTAATCGCTACTGATTTTTCTTCTCTTGTCATAATTACAATTATATTTTAGGGTCAATAGCTAAACCAGGACTCATAGTTGATGAAATAAAAATACTTTTTATGTAAGTACCCTTTGCTGATGTTGGCTTAAGTTTTATCAATGTTTGAATTAATTCACTTGCATTACCGGCAATTTTATCAGTCGAAAAAGAAACTTTTCCAATCGGAGCATGAACAATACCTGCCTTGTCAACCTTAAAATCGATTTTTCCAGCCTTAACATCAGAAACCGCTTTTGCTACATCCATAGTAACTGTTCCAGTTTTTGGATTAGGCATTAAGCCTCTAGGTCCTAAAATTCTACCTAATGGACCTAGCTTACCCATAACACTAGGCATAGTTACGATTACGTCTACATCAGTCCAACCACCTTTGATCTTGTCAATATATTCGTCAAGACCAACAAAGTCAGCCCCAGCTTTCTTAGCCTCATCTTCTTTATCAGGTGAAACTAAAGCAAGAACTTTCATGTCTTTCCCAGTTCCATTTGGAAGAGAAACTACACCTCTAACCATTTCATTAGCCTTTTTAGGATCAACTCCTAACCTTACAGCTAAATCAACAGATGCATCAAACTTTGTTGTAGTAATATCTTTAAGCAATGAACATGCTTCGTCTAAATTGTATAACTTAGTATTATCAATTTTTGCTTCCGATAATTTTCTATTCTTAGTTAATTTTCCCATTTTATTTGAATTATTCAGGGGCTTTACCTCCCTTAACATTTATACCCATAGATCTAGCAGTTCCAGCAACCATTTTCATCGCAGATTCAACAGTAAATGCATTTAAATCAACCATTTTATCTTCAGCGATTGCTTTGACCTGGTCCCACGTTACCTTAGAAACTTTATTAATGTTTGGCTCTCCAGATCCTTTTTTAACTCTTGCTGCCTCTAAAAGTTGAACGGCGGCTGGAGGAGTTTTAATAACAAAATCAAATGATTTGTCTTTAAAAACCGTTATCACCACAGGTAAAACTTTCCCTGGTTTATCCTGAGTTCTAGCGTTGAATTGCTTACAAAAATCCATTATGTTTACACCTGCAGCTCCTAATGCAGGACCTACTGGTGGAGATGGGTTTGCAGCACCTCCTCTTACTTGTAACTTAAGAACTTTACCTATTTCTTTTGCCATATTACTAATTTAAGTTTCTAAGATCCTATTATTGGAAGCTATAGTATCATTTTATATTATGTAACATTTATAATTTTTCAACTTGCATATAACTAAGCTCTAATGGTGTTTTTCTACCAAAGATTTTAACCATAACCTCAAGTTTTCTTTTTTCTTCATTTATTTTTTCAATCGTTCCATCAAATCCGTTAAATGGTCCGTCTATAACCTTAACATTTTCACCATGAATAAATGGAATAATAATATCAGATTCTTCCTGCAGGGATAACTCATCGACTTTACCTAACATTCTGTTCACTTCACTTTGTCGCAATGGAATAGGGTCTCCACCTTTTGTCTCACCTAAAAATCCAATAACATTGGTTACAGACTTAATAATGTGTGGTACTTCACCGGTTAAGTTAGCCTTAATCATTATATAACCCGGAAAATAGGTTTTATCTTTTGTAACCTTTTTACCGTTTCTAATTTGAACAACTTTTTCAGAGGGCACAAGAATTTCCTCAATAAAGCTATCCATACCAACCCTGGTAATCTCATTTTCAATATATGTCTTGATCTTATTTTCTTGACCGCTAACAGCCCTAACAACATACCATTTAAAAAGCGAATTTTTATCAGACATAATTATCTAACTTATAAGATTAAAAAATTCTTTAATAACTCTACTAAACATAGAATCTAATCCCCAAATAATAAGTGAAAAAATCACTGAAAATACAGCAACTAAAACTGTTAAATTCAATCCTTCATTAAAACTAGGCCAACTAACATGTGACTTTAATTCTTCAAAAGACTCTCTAACATATTTAACAATTCCTGTCATATTATATTTTTTTTGCACGGGTTGAGAGACTCGAACTCCCGACACCTGGTTTTGGAGACCAGTGCTCTACCAACTGAGCTAAACCCGTAAACACAAGTCAAGGTATTTTGTTTGACGACAAACAAAATACCTTAACGTCTATTATGGGTTTTTTTTAGTCTAAAATTTCAGTAACCTGACCAGCACCTACAGTTCTACCACCTTCACGGATAGCAAAACGTAAACCAACGTTCATTGCAATTGGCTGTATTAAGTCAACTGTAATTGTTAAGTTGTCACCAGGCATAACCATTTCAACTCCAGATGGTAACTCAATTGTACCAGTTACATCAGTAGTTCTTACATAGAACTGAGGTCTATAGTTATTATGGAATGGAGTGTGACGCCCACCTTCTTCTTTTTTAAGAATATAAACCTCTGCTTTAAACTTTTTATGTGGAGTTACAGATCCTTGTTTACAGATAACCATTCCTCTACTGATATCAGTTTTTTCAATACCTCTTAGCAGGATACCTACGTTGTCACCAGCTTCACCTCTATCTAAGATTTTACGGAACATCTCAACACCAGTTACAGTAGAAGTTAATTTTTCTGCACCCATTCCAATGATATCAACTGCGTCACCAGTATTGGCAACACCTGTTTCAATTCTACCCGTGGCTACAGTACCTCTACCAGTAATTGAGAATACATCCTCAATTGGCATTAAAAAGTCTTTATCAACCTCTCTAGTGGGTAATTCAATCCATGAGTCAACATTTTTCATTAATTCTAAAACTGTGTCAACCCACTTTTGCTCGCCATTTAGAGCTCCTAATGCAGAACCAGCGATAACAGGTCCGTTGTCACCATCATATTCGTAGAATGATAATAATTCACGAATCTCCATTTCAACAAGTTCTAAAAGCTCGTCATCATCTACCATGTCTACTTTGTTCATGAATACAACAATTCTTGGGATACCAACCTGTCTTCCAAGAAGAATGTGCTCACGAGTTTGTGGCATTGGCCCATCAGTAGCAGCAACAACAAGTATTGCCCCGTCCATTTGTGCAGCACCAGTTACCATGTTTTTGACATAGTCGGCGTGACCTGGACAGTCTACGTGAGCGTAATGACGATTTTCAGTTGCATACTCAACGTGTGAAGTATTGATAGTTATACCTCTTTCTTTTTCTTCAGGGGCATTATCAATAGTATCAAAATCTCTTTTTTCAGATAAACCAGCATCAGCTAATACTGTTGTAATAGCAGCTGTGAGCGTAGTTTTACCATGATCTACATGTCCGATAGTACCGATATTTAAGTGCGGTTTCGAACGATCAAAATTTTCCTTTGCCATAATATAATATTTTAGTTGCTTTTAAAATGAGCGCAAATATAAAATTTTTATATATAATTAACCAATTTATTTGTTAATTTTTTTTGAAGAGCCTAATCTGTAAAAAAAAATAAAGAAATTTAGAACTTTAATTATATAAAAACCAACTACTTATGGTCTTTGAAAAAAATCTGATTTTCTACTGATTCCCAGAGCAAAAGACATGCAATCGAGTTATAAGGGGCCCATTTTCTTGTTAGTTTCTCAATTTCAACTTTTCCAACTGACTCCATCAGATAATTTTTCTTTATGCTATTGATTAATGCCAAATCCTTGGGAGAAAAAATATCTTGCCTAAATAAATTGAATATTAAAAACATCTGAGCTGTCCACTCTCCTACGCCTTTAATTGCAACTAAACAATCAATAACCTCTTTGTCTGACATTTTATCAAAATCAATAGTTTTATTTTTAAAAAAACGGAAAACATTTTTAATATATTCTGCTTTACGGAAGGAAATCCCGATAGACTGAAGATCAGTAGTTGAAATTTTAATTATTTCAGATTGAGATTTTTTATCAACTATTTTTGCAAATCTTTTCTTAACAGTTATCGCTGCTTTGAAACTTATTTGCTGTTCAATAATAAGGTTCGCAATAGAAAGGGGATAATTTGAATTATATCTGTTGCCCCAATCAATTTTATCATGAAATTTATCAATTAGAAAGGACATTACTTTATCTTTTGTCAAATGGTCATAAGCTAACCTGATGGAATTTCTCATTAAAAGCTAATATGTTTCTTCTGCCAATTTGTATATCCTTAAGATAACAAGTCCAAAAACAACCCCAAGTATAAGTAATAGAATACTGTAAAGTCCCTCAGCACCAAAAGAAAGCCTTAGTAAAATGGTTGAAATTATAAAGCCTGTGTTTCTGATGAGCTGAGAATATCTCTCCGTAAACTGAAATGAAATCAAAAGAATAAATACGTCTACAAGAATCAGGATTGTAAAAAAATCAATAAAGAAACCATTTAAATTCGTTACATTTTCTTCTGCGATAAACACTTGTATTACCCATTCATAAAAATTAATAAAACAAAGTATAATAAGTGTTGGAACTAATAAAATTGAAATTAGCTTTTTGTAACTAATAAATTTATTTAAGCTTTTATTTGTTTTTCGTTTAGGGATATTGACCCATGTTTTCTTAAACAAATAAATCAAGTAAAAGATTACAATAACCGCAAGTAGATCATAAATTAATTGTAAATTGTTCAAACTTAAAATAGTTGTACTGTCTAAACTTAGTTCAGGTAAATCTTTAAAAATTTTTCTAATTAAAACAAGAGAAATAATTTCATATTCTTTTGCAACTGACGTTGTAAAAGACCTTGGTAGATAATGTATCAATAGAAACGCTTCATAAACAAGAATGAAGGTGAATGGCGTGTATAGGGCGGAAATTGGATTACTTGATAAATTTGTTTTAGATGAAAATAAATCTACTGCATAAAAATTTTCAAAAAATATCAAAAGCAGGTGTATAATAAAACCTCCAACTGCCAAAAACATAATGTTTTTTTCAAATAATTCTACATTTTTTTTGGAAAAAACATTTGAATGCAAAGTTTCGATTTTGTTCATATCCAAACACTTACAATATTTATGCCGTTATGTAATGAATTAAACTTAGTTTGTTATTAAATTAAGATAAATATTTTTACAGTGGCACATGATTTGATGAATATATTAAAATTAACTTAATGAAAAACCTCATAATTATTGGTCACCCTTATAAAAAATCATTTTGTTACAATGGGATTTTTAAAACAATTTTTAATGAAATAGATAAGTCTGGTCAAGAATTAGAGGTAATTGATTTATATAGAGACAGTTTTTCTAGACCCCGAACAAAACTGATTGAAAAATATAAAAAATTAGTGCTCTGGAGTGAAAGAATATATATAATTTCACCTGTATGGTGGTTTAGATTAACTCCAAGAATGGAAGTCTTCTTCGATGAAGTACTAACTCCAGGATTTGCATATCAGTTCGTGAATATTACAAAAACTTATGCATATCCAAAACCATTCCTAAAGGATAAAAAAGTGCGCACTTATATTACTCATGGAGCTCCGGCTCTTCCTGTAAAAACACTTTACTTTAACTCGGTAAAATTAAGATTAGTAATGGGTGTTTATTCTTTTGTATTTGGATGGAAACCATCACTTTGGTTTAAAACCAAACAATTTTGGTCGGTCCCTTTTGTAAGTGATAAGAAAAGAAAAAAATATTTAGCTGTTGTGTTAAATGATATTAGAAATGATCTAAGGGCTAAAAATATTTTTAGTCACAAACCAGCTTTGGAAAATAATTAAGCATGTTAAAAAGGTTTAATACTAATGATTATTTAATCAGAATTCCACTATTTATTATTTTTTTCTGGTTTGGAATCCTAAAAGTACTTGATCTTTCCCCAGCAACTGAATTAATAGTTGATACTGTTTTTTGGATGCCATTTTTATCAGCCAAAACTTGGTCAATAGTCATAGGATATTGGGAAATGGCAATTGGAGTTTGTTTTTTAAGTAAAAACACAACACTTGCCGCTGTTATCTTGATGTTTCTGCAGATGGCAGGAACTTTTTTACCGTTGGTGATTTTACCAGATATAACCTTTCAAGACGGGAACCCTTTTCTGCCAACACTTGAGGGGCAATACATAATAAAAAATATAATAATAATTACTGCTGCCCTAATTATAGGTAGAAGTTATCTTAAAATTAAATTAAAATGAAAAAAATAATTGAAATTTATTATCCCGTAATTTTAGCATTTATATGCCTTTTATACTCTGTAGGCCTTGGATTATCAGGAAATTCAGCTGAAGCTCAATATACCGCTCATTGGCCTGGAACAATTTTACTTTTTGCAATTGCAATACGTCAAAGAAGAAGAGACTATAACTCAAGAAAATAAGATATGTTAAGCCCATTAATGTTTATAATCGGATTTATAATATTCCTGCTTTACATGTCTGGATTACTCTGGATGATTAAATCTTCTCACGATGATCAACGAAGAAGAAGGGAAAAAGACGAAAAGCTACTTAATCAATCTGATGAAAATGACTATGATGGTGGTGGTAATTGGGGTAGATTTGAAAATAAGTAAGAGTCAATGCCGAGAATTGAACTCGGGACCTCTTACTTAGCAAGGAAAAAACTTTCTTAATACGATTTTAATCTGTAAGGTTCAGATTACTAACAAGGTATGAAACAATTGCAGTATCAAATACTGGACCCACAAAACTATTACTTCTTTTAGAATAGGTAACAACTAATAATCCTTCATTATTACTAATATTGATATCAAAACCTAAGATTTGGCTTGGCGCTATTAAGTCATGACTATAACCACCCTCAATTATTAATTTTGCACTT
Organism: uncultured Bacteroidota bacterium; assembly: GCA_902526075.1. Classification (GTDB taxonomy): domain Bacteria; phylum Bacteroidota; class Bacteroidia; order Flavobacteriales; family Flavobacteriaceae; genus MED-G13. Next base: position 40,278 of record CABZJM010000010.1, on the reverse strand, counting down.
TTTTTATCAGTAGTTAGTTTAAATCCGTTTAACCCAAAATATTTCACAAATTCCTGCTTCATTCTTGCCTTATCTCTCCCCTTATTTGTAGTTATATCACCAATGTAAATTAAATCATTTTTATCAATGGGTTTTAGCTGAATTAACTCTGCCCTTCTATCTAATGATTTCAAATGAGATTTTTTTATTTTTTGAGCATAAATTGAATTTGTAAATAAAAAAATAAGAGAAAATAAAACTAAATTTTTCATAGTATTGATTGTTTTTGACTTTGGCTTTTTCACTAAAGAAAAGTACAAAAAAAAAGACAAAATTATATTTATCCTATTTTTAACCATAACAAAATAAATGGAAGATTATATAACAGCTCTAAAAGATGAGCCAATGCCGAGAATTGAACTCGGGACCTCTTCCTTACCAAGTAACCGCATCCTGTTTGTCATATTACTTTTTTTTGTATATTTACATTGGATATACAGAGTAAAGATAGTGTTTACTGGTTAAATAAACAAATCGTTAAAAGTTCAGTAAAAGTTCAGTGACTCTGTAAAAGGTAATATTTTTATGGAAGCGGTCACAAGACAAAAAAGCTCTAAACACAACTTAAGGATAGGATTTAATGAAAGATGGCAACCATCCAGTAAATCTGAGAAAAGACTTTACTTGACTCATAAGTTTGGTAGCGGTAAGAAATCAGTTAAGGCTACCCCTATCACCATTCCTATGATAGCGTGGAATAAAAAGAAGCAAGAGATAAAACAAGATTATCACCAGCAGTATCTTAAGTATGTAGAATGGTTAAAAGACTTTGAAGCAAAAAAGCCATCCATATTATTAGACTTACATAAAAGCAAGATAAATCACTTACAGGCATTTGACCAGATATTAAATATTGTTAAAGATGGTGAAGTATTAGATACATTTGAGAAGTTCTGCAAAATCAAGAGGCGTAATAGAAAGGGAAACCTTATTACTGGTGATGCTATTGAAAAACATATAAAACACATTAATGCAGTTCAAACCGCCCTGTATGATTCTGGTGCAATACAATATCAAAGATTAAGATGGTCACACTTACGATTATCAAGTCACCATATATCTACAATAGAAGAGTTATTGCAGAAACATAAAGGAGCAAACAACGAAACAAAGAACAGATATCTAGAAAGCCTCAACTATGCATCCTTTGTAAATCCTAACACTAGTGATGCTCAAGTATTCAAGAATAAGTTTGAAGTTGCTGATGATAGTCAAACAGAACAAAATAAGTTCTTGTTGAGGTCTGAATTAAGTGAAGGCATACTAAAAATAGGCAACAACACATATTGGCTGGAAGCATACCTATTCTGGCTTTTAGCGTTTAGCTTAAGGGGTGTAGATGGTGCTGATATATGTATAATGGATAAGAACTGGCTAGAAGATGAAAAGGGAAATAAAGTAGACCCCAAAGACATTATGCATTACATACCTAATTACACAAATCTGGTTAATAAATACACTTTTGATGGTGACCCTAATTTTAAAGATGTAAAGCATCTATTAAGTAAGATTCCAAATAGGTTTGAAGCTACTGATAAAAAGGTTTATATAAGGGGTTACAGAAAGAAAACAAGTAGAAAGTCAGTAGGTATTAGAATTCTCTTCAACCACTATCCTACCCTAATTATTCATAGGTTGTTAAAGCATATGATAAGCATTAACAGACCAGAACTTTTATATAAAGGGGATGACCCTATGAAGCTCTACAATATAGATTACTTTTCCAAAAGTGGTAAAAAGAAATGGAAGAACTTACAAGGTACTTACACAAAAGAGCTAAAGAAGTTATGCGGTATAAATGGTAAGCTAAAGCATACAAGACATACTTTTACAAGAGAATTAAGTATTGTGTATGGTGGTAATGGTGCTGAAAGATTATTATCAGTATCATTAGGACATAGAAAGAAGAAATTAATCGAGCGTTATGTTAAGATTCCACAATACAAAATGGATATTTTACAAGTAGAAGTTTTGAAGTCTTACAGCATCAATAAAGTGCTTAAGCTACTGGTTAAATATTGCAATAAACAGACATTTCAATACAAAGGCTTAGAGCGTCCTTTAATTAAGCTAGATGGTTTGAGTCCTATGGTTAAAAAGAATGAGTTAGAAGCTCTAGAAATACCCCTATCCTACTGGTCTTGGCGTAAAGAGGAAGAGTATCAAAGATTAATGAATAAAGAGAATGATGTTGTATTTGATGATATAGATGATGATGGTAATGCAGTCAGAGGAAAAGTAACCTACTCAAAAGAATTAAAAGACTTAATAAAAGAAAGAAAAGAGCAAATAGAGAGTAGTAAAATAAAGCGTAACTAAACAGGCTTTAAAGGATAGTAGCTCCAGTCATATTTCCAGTATTTAATACCAGTTACCCTACAATCATTCTTTTTAAAGATTACTTCAAAAACACACTTGCCACAAACGACATTATCTTTTGGATATAGTGGGTAAGCATCAAAATTATTATCGGAGCATTCAGCACCACAATGTACACAATTCATAGTTAGACAAGATAGCTCTAATAGAGAGTTGCAAAATTTAGGTTTGAAAAAACTTATTAACAGATTCTTCTCTGTTGAGAGTATATTTCCAGTAATATTTCATAAACAAAAATGCAAAATTATATAGATAGCTTGTTAATAGTATATAGGCGTTTATGCAAAGGGCGTTCTTGTATCCTTAAACAACTTAAAGGTATGAATGTAGCAAATAGAATTGAGTATGGTAAAAGTTTAGCTAGTATGGGTTTTACACATCATAATATTATAAGATACAGAAGATATGATTCAAACATATTTAAAGTAAACAAAGCAGTAAAAGATGAGTATAGCATCTATAATGATACCACCAGTGATAAGTTACATTCTAAGCAAGTTGACTGGTATATGAATAACCTAATTAAGCGTAACAACATAGATTTTGTATGGGCGTGTATTGAACCAGATATTGATAAGGATACTGGATATGTACATAGGCTCAGTAACAATATTCATTTTGCCTATAAAGGCAATTATTTAAGTAAAAATTCTCTAGCAAGTTATATGAGAATTAATAGGGAGTATTTAAGAGATACTCATAGTTTAACAGATGGTATGGGATACTTTACAAAACATATAGGGAAGTCCCTCAGCTATCACAATTTATATTATTAAATGGAAGAACAAATATTAGTAAAGTTCAAGAAGCAATCCTATGACAAAATAGTCAGAGAAGCGCAAAGAAAAGGTCTAGCTAAAAGTAGCTTAGTCAGAATGATAACCCTCAAAGCACTGGCTGATGACATTATTTAGATTTCGAGGGAATGAGTCAGATATCGAAGTATATAACGATAAGCAAGTTACTGCCTTAAAAAAGGCTAGGAAAAACAAGTATATCGAGTTGAATGTAAAGGTTCAAAAAAAGCACTTAGATATGATGTCTAGAGCCATAGGAAAACATAGTTCAAACGAGCAACTATTAGAAGAGTTTATCAAACAGGTTAGTCAGCTTTAGTCTTTGACTACAAAAGGTTTTAGGGTGTAGCTAATAATAATAACTGATACTATGTGAGCTACTGAACCTATAATGAAGTTTTCTTCATCAACACAACAACCAATATATAAAGCATCAGTAATAACAAAGACATAACCCATTAAAGGAGAAGTTATAAAGGATAAAACTCTTGCAAGTCGTTTCCATTTTAAAGGGAGATAACCAAAAAAGAAAGTATTTAACATTAACCAAATATAATAAATATGAAATCAAAAGAATTTGTAAAGATGAAAGTCTATGAAGATGTATCAGCTTATAATAGAGCAGTAAAAGATGCAGAAAGTAAAATCAAAGTTATTGAAGTCGGTCTTGAATGGTGCGCTAAGCATATCGATACTGATAAGATAGATAGAAAGAAATTTCTGTCAGATATGGTTGAGGAGTTCAACAGGCAAGTAGTTCAACAGAAAGGCGATATAGTTAAACAAGAAATAGCAGTTGAGAAGCTACATTTTCTTTTAGACATTCATATCACAAAACTTTATTCAATACAGAAGCAATACGAGAGTATTCAAGCCAATGTATATGTAGATAAAGATGATTTCGTTACTGGAGTTTCTTTGGAAGATTATACCAGATATACCTCAACAGAAGAGGAAAATGAAAAGGTAATTAGAGCCAATCAGCTCATACATAGTTTAGATATGGTTTCTAAGTACACCAAGATATATCCAATAGATATTCAAAGAGGAGTTTCAGCATTTATAAAGTTTGATTATACAAGAAATAAATATATTCCAAACCTGTGATTTCAGGGTCATACAAGGGGGTTCTATTCTGTAACATTACCTATCCAGTTCACATCTCTGAACCCCTAAGTATGTAAAGTAGATATTAATAGATTATGGCAAAAGGATATAAAACTGGTGGTAGAATAAAAGGCACACCCAACAGATTAACAAGTGATTTAAGAAGCAAGATTGGGGACATTATAGATGTTACTATGGAAAGTTTAGATATTGATACACTATCAAAGCTTGAAAAGATTAAGCTCATACAAGTTTGTTTGCAGTATGCTATACCAAAGCTACAATCTCAAGTCATAGATTTAAATACTGAAGAGAGACCTCAACAGGTTGAAATAACCATTCTAGATAACAAAGGGAATGATGTAACAGAAAGAGAAAAGGTTATGAAAGAGACCCTAGAAAGTCTAGATAATACAGATTTAGGTTTAGTACAAGATTTAAATAAAATGTTTAATGCTTAAGGGAAAAGGCTTTACATACAGAATAAGCCTAAAATGAAAAAAAAATCCTTATAAGTTCACTATAAGTTCAGTGAGTGAATAAATAAGGAAGTAGTAAAAGGCTAATTTACAGATGAGCCAGTGAGGGAAATTGAATCCCTGACCTCTTCCTTACCAAGGAAGCGCTCTACCACTGAGCTACACCGGCTAGTGATTTTTTAGAGCGGGAGACCGGGTTCGAACCGGCGACATTCAGCTTGGAAGGCTGACGCTCTACCAACTGAGCTACTCCCGCATTATTGTGGGGAGAGCAGGATTCGAACCTGCGAAGGTAAAAACCAACAGATTTACAGTCTGTCCTCGTTGGCCGCTTGAGTATCTCCCCGAATTAAGTATTTTAAAGAACTGAGCCGATGGAGGGACTCGAACCCACGACCTGCTGATTACAAATCAGCTGCTCTAGCCAGCTGAGCTACATCGGCTTGTAGTTTTTTCAAAAAAAAGCCCGCTTTGAGCGGATTGCAAATGTAAATATTTATTTTTTCAATCAAAACAAATTATATTTTTTTTTAATCAGAAAATCAAACAAAAATCAACCTTTGTTTCGGGGGTGAGATTTCTTAAAAACTTTTTTTATTTCTTCGATTGATCTATTTGTGTAAACCTGTGTAGCGGCAAGGCTTGTATGCCCCAATAAATCTTTAACTGAATTTAAATCGGCTCCATTATTTAAAAGATGGGTGGCAAAAGAATGACGAAGGATATGTGGGCTTTTTTTAAGCTTAGTTGTAAAACCTGAAAAATATTTTTTGGTGATTCTGTAAACCAGATTATCATAAATTTTTTTTCCTTTTGAAGTTAAAAAAAGTGCGTCATTACTTTTTATATTTTTTAGCTTATTCCTGAATTCCATATATTTTTTAATTGAGTTTATACATGAGTCAATAAGTGGCACATATCTTTCCTTGTTTCTCTTGCCTAAAACTTTTATTCTTCTATTGGGGTAATCTATGTTTTGAATTTTTAAATCGATTAACTCTTGTCTTCTAATCCCTGTTGTGTACAAAAGTTCTAATACAAGATAATCTCTATATCCTTCAAAGGAGATTTTAAAATTTTTATAATTTAAGGCATCTAAAATCTCACTTTCAGAAAATGGTAATTGAATTGTAGATTTTGTTTTTAAAGATTTATGTTCATTTAAAGGGTTTGTTTTAATATCTCCCGTCTTGAGTAAAAACTTATAATAACTGTTCAGAGATGATATTTTACGATTTATTGAAGAATTAGAAATTTTATCGGCTACAAGAGAAACAATCCATGATCTAATTTGAGAATAATTAACTTTTTTTATCCCTTTTTGTTCAAACTTATCTAAGTTAAAATCATAAAAAGTATTTAAGTCGTTTTTGTAAGCAACAATAGTTTTTTGAGAGTATTTTTTCTCAAACAGTAAATAATCAAGAAATGAATTGAATTCCATAACTCAAATAAGTATAAATTTAAAAATTATTAGTATTTATTTCAGTAGGATTGGAGATATTTTAAATATCTTCTTGGTCTCTGAGTCTTTGTACATGCTGAGCTTTTTGAATCACAGCTCTTCTTTTTATTGAAGGTTTTACAAATTCTTTTCTGGTTTGTAATGATCTTTTCGTTCCGGTTTTGTCAAACTTTCTTTTGAAACGCTTCAATGCTCTGTCGATATTTTCTCCGTCTTTGATAGGTATTATTAGCATATTACAAACCTCCTTTCTTTAAAATTTGTTGCAAATATAAACTAAAAATAATCTAACAAAAGATTTTATACGGAAAAATTAACTTTTAATTGCTTCTAAATATTTTTTTAGTTGTTCTTTAACAATTGGGAATAAAAAGTATAGACCTACCATATTTGGAAATACCATAGCAAAAATCATAGCGTCTGAAAAGGCCCATATCGAATTCATGCTAGCGGCAGCTCCTATAATAACAAACATTAAAAATAAAAACTTGTAAGTTAAATCAGCAACATAACCTCTTCCAAATAAAAACTTCCATGACTGTAATCCGTAATATGACCAAGAAATCATAGTAGAAACTGCAAATAATACAACTGCAGCAGTAAGAAATATATCTGAACCTGGAATATATTCAGCGAAGGCCATTTGAGTTATAGCAGCCCCCTCATAAACAACCCCATCAATTAAGACCGCACCCGTTCCATCTCCACCATAAACAAATGCACCGTTTGAATTAAATGTGATTATAACTAAAGCTGTCATTGTACAAATAACTACTGTATCAATAAATGGCTCAAGCAAAGCGACTAACCCCTCAGATGCTGCGTATTTTGTTTTGACTGCCGAATGAGCTATTGAAGCTGAACCAGCTCCGGCTTCGTTTGAAAAGGCAGCTCTTTGAAAGCCAACCATCAAAACTCCAATTATTCCTCCTACACCGACAGCGGTTGGATTAAAAGCTTCACTGAAAATTAATATAAAAGCATCATCAATAAATGAGAAGTTAATACCTAAAATATAAATACATGCTAAAATATAAAGCAATGCCATAAATGGAACTACTTTTTCAGTAACAGAGGCAATTCTTTTGATACCACCAATAATAATTATACCTACCAGAACAGCTAAAACAATTCCTATCATTGCTCCAGCAAAAGTCGATTCATAACCAAATAAGTTTTTTATTACTATTGTAGCCTGGTTTGATTGAGCAGCATTGCCACCACCAAAAGAACCTCCAATACAGAAAACAGCAAAGAGTGATGCCGCGATCGTACCTAAAGTTTTAAAGCCTTTTGATTTCAATCCCTTACTTATGTAATACATAGGTCCACCATAAACTACCCCATCATCGTCAACATCTCTGTAATATACCCCGAGTGTACACTCAACAAATTTTGTGGACATTCCTAATAATCCACAAATAATCATCCAAAAAGTTGCACCAGGTCCACCTAACGCAATCGCTAAGGCGACTCCAGCGATATTACCATTTCCTACAGTTCCTGAAACCGCTGTTGCTAGTGCTTGAAAATGAGAAACCTCACCATCTTCTGATTTCGAATCAGATTTTTCTACACTATCGTACCTTCCTCTAACAACATTGATTGCTGTCAAAAAATATCTTAAGTTGGGAAAACCAAAATATAGTGTAAAAAATAAAGCACTTGCTACTAGTAATAATATTACGAAGGGATAACCTGATATTTCAAAAAATATTACTGAACTAAAAAAATCTGAAATAGGCTGAAATGCTTCGTCAATTCGCTGATCTAAACCCTTTTCTTGAGCACTTAGATTTACAGAGCTAAGTAATAATAAAAAAAGAAATAAATATTTTTTCATGATGTGTTTTTGAATGAAGTTTACAAGATGAGAAAAAAAATAGATTTTTGAAAATTAATTTACATGTAACCCATTTTACTCATCCAATCGTCATTATATATTTTTTTTAAATACCGACTTCCATGATCATGGAATAGAACGACCACTAAATCTTCGGCTTTAAAGTTTTCTTTTAATTGCAATACTCCTTTAATCGCAGCACCAGCTGAATTCCCTAAAAACATACCTTCTTTTTTTAATAGTTCTCTGCAAAAAATAGCAGCATCTTTGTCCGTTACTTTTGTGAAGCCATCAATAATATCAAAATTGATATTTTTTGGAATCATATCTTCTCCAATACCTTCGGTAACATAAGGGTATATTTCACTCTTATCGAATTTTCCTGTTTCATGGTATTTTTTTAAAACCGAACCATATGCATCTACTCCCCATATTTTTATATTTGGGTTTTGTTCTTTTAAAAATTTACCAACACCAGAAATAGTTCCGCCAGTACCAACCCCAACTACAAAATGTGTAACATTACCATTTGTTTGATCCCAAATTTCTGGCCCTGTAAATTCATAATGAGTCATGGTATTACTTGGGTTATCATACTGATTTACATACCATGAGTTTTTTGTTTCCTCTGATATTTTTTTTGAAACAGAGTAATATGATCTTGGATCATCGGGTTCAACGTTAGTAGGACAAACTACAACTTCAGCTCCAAAAGCTTTTAATATATTGACCTTTTCTTGTGATTGTTTGTCACTGGTTACAAAAATACATTTGTATCCTCTTGCTATAGCTGCTATTACCAATCCCATCCCGGTGTTTCCGGATGTACCTTCGATTATTGTTCCACCTGGCTTTAGAAATCCTTTTTCTTCTGCATGTAATACCATATTTAATCCAATCCTATCTTTCACAGAATTTCCAGGGTTGAAAGTTTCATATTTAGCCCACACTTTACAGGGTAGATCCCTCGTGATATTATTTAATACTACCATTGGAGTATTCCCTATTGATTCAGTTAAATTATTGAAGTAACCCATTGCGAGTTGCAAATATAATTTAATGTACCATATAATTAGGCTATTTAATTAAATTTAATTGAATCTTTTAGGTTGACCCTTGAAACTAATAGGCTTGGGGTGTAAATCGAAATAATGCACAAAAATAATACAATTATGTTTAGGCCAATTATTTGATAAAACTCAATAAATACAGGAACACTTTCAACATAATAAATTTTTGGATCCAATGAAATAACTTTATACTTATGCTGAATATAAAGAATTGATAATCCTATTAGATTCCCAATTAATATTCCTATAAAAATTAGATAGGAAGAGGTGTAAATAAAAAACTTCTGAAGAGATTTATTTGATACACCTAAGGCTTTTAAAATTCCAATCATATTTGTTCTTTCAATAATCAAAACTAACAAAACAGAAATTATATTTACTGATGCAACCAGTATCATGATAAATATTATTGCATAAATATTTTTATCAAAAAGCTCTATCCATTCATAAACTGAATAGTATTTTTCCTTTACAGTAACAACATCAAAATCTGATGGTGAGTTTAAAAATATAGATTCACTAGTAGATTCTAAATCTCTTTGGCTATAAAGTTGAATTTCAAGGGAGCCAATTTGATTTTTTTTCCATTTTGAAACTCTTCTAATCTGTTTAATATCCCCAAAAATAAATTTTGAATCTAACTCCTCAAAACCTGATTCATAAATACCCACAACTACTAATTTTAATATTGAAGGATTTTGATTATCCGACCTTGAAAATAACATTTGGAAACTTTCGTCCAGTTTCAAATCAAGTTTGTCTGCTAGTGTTTTTGAAATTAAAACATCATTAGAAAAATTTTCTGAAAACAAAGGGGTTTTCCCATCAATTATATATTTTTTGATTCTATTAAAATCATAATTCTTATCAATTCCCTTAAAATATAATCCATCAAAATCTTGAGATGTCCTAACTACTCCAAATTTTGAAATAATTTTTTCAATATTTTTTACTTCTGGAATTGACTTTAAATAATTTATAAAATTTAGTTCTGGAGAAATAGGGTTTATAGAATTCTCGTTAATTGTATTATTAAAACTTTGAATCGTAATGTGACTTTCAAAAGATGAAATTTTATCCTTAATTTCTTTTTGCATTCCATAACCAACTCCAACTGAAATTATCATTACAATCATTCCAACAGCAATTGCAATTACTCCTATTTTTATAATTGGAGCTGATATACTATTTTTATGTGGTCTAGCACTTAAAATTCTTTTTGATAAAAAATGTTCAAAATTCAAAATCCAATTCTGTTTATAATATTAATACTTAATTTTAGTTTAATCGTATATCCAAACAATAAAACTAACTATGATAAATCTAATGTTATTGTCGGTGCTAACCAAATATCAAAATATGAAAATCTACTGCAAAACAAAAGAATTGGAATTGTTGCTAATCACACCTCGGTTATTTTTAGAAAAGATTTAGGTCATACCCATCTTGTTGACTCATTAATTAAATTGGATTTTGATGTAAGAAAAATTTTTGCCCCTGAGCATGGTTTTAGAGGAACGGAGCCAAACGGTGCTAATATTGATGATGAAATTGATAATAAAACCGGTCTAAAAATTATTTCATTACATGGAAAAAACAGAAAATACGGAGAAATTGATGATAGAGATCTTAGTAACATAGATATTTTAATTTTTGATATTCAGGATGTAGGTGTCAGATTCTATACTCACATATCTACATTACACTATGTAATGGAAGCTTCAGCAAGAAATAACATTCCACTGATTATTCTTGATAGGCCAAACCCCAATGCTCATTATGTTGATGGTCCGGTTTTAGAATTAGAAAATAAAAGTTTTGTAGGAATGCATGAGGTTCCCATTGTATATGGATTAACAATCGGAGAGTATGCAAAAATGATAAATAATGAAGGTTGGTTAGATAATAAAGTAAAATCAGAATTAATCCTGATAAAACTCGAAAATTATAACAGAAATGAAGAATATGATTTACCAATTATCCCATCCCCAAATTTACCAAACAATAAATCTGTAAATTTATATCCATCACTTTGTTTATTTGAAGGAACAAATGTAAGTGCTGGAAGAGGAACAGACTTACAGTTTCAAATTTATGGCAGTCCCTTCTTAAATAAAAATAAAAATGAATATGAATTTATACCTGTAAAAAATAGTGGATCTAAATATCCAAAACACGAAGATAAACTATGCTTTGGAAAGATTTTAAATAATATTGAAAGACTCAATAAATTAAATATATCTTTTATTTTAGATGCATACAATGACACTTCGAATAAAGAAGATTTTTTTAATAATTATTTTATTAAACTGTCAGGAACTAAAGATTTACAAAATCAAATCATTAAAGGAGAAGTAGAGCATAAGATTATTGAATCATGGCAAGAAAAATTAAATATATATAAGAGAATGAGGATTAAATACTTAATCTATAATTAAAATTTTAATGAATAAAAAAGTTTTAGAATATAAAGATGTAGAAATTCAATTAGACTCTGATTTAAAAATATTGGGATTGACATTAATTGTTAACCAAGGGGAGTTTGTTTTTTTAATAGGAAAGACTGGTTCAGGAAAATCAAGTATTTTGAAATCAATGTATTCAGATAATAAAATTTTAGATGGAGAAGCTAACATTTCAAATACTAACCTCAAGACCATTAGTGAAAAGAATATTCCTTTTCTTAGAAGAAAAATTGGAGTTATATTTCAAGACTTCCAGCTTTTGAAAGATCGAACTGTATATAAAAATTTAGAATTTGTTTTAAATGCAACTGGGTGGAGAAAGCAAAATGAAAAGAAATACAAGATTGAATCTTGTTTACAAAAAGTCCATATTTTAGATTTATCAAACAAGTTTCCAAGTCAACTTTCTGGGGGTCAAAAACAAAAGGTTGCAATTGCAAGATCTTTATTAAATAATCCTGAGATAATTATAGCTGATGAGCCAACAGGAAATCTAGATCCCAAAAGTAGTATTGAAATAATGAATGTATTAAAGGAAATTAATCAAAATGGTAATACTATAGTTATGGCAACTCATGATTTCAGTCTTCTACATAAATTCAAGGGAAGAATTTTAAGATGTAAGGAAGGAAAAATTGACGAAATCCATCAAAAAGACCTCAATATTGAAACTGTTTACGAATGATATCTATTTTAATTCCATGTTTTGATTATAATGCCTATCCACTTGTTAGTATATTAGAAAAACAAGCGCTTATTCTAAAAATAGATTTTGAAATTATCTGTATTGATGATGGATCATTCTCATCTAAGAATGATTTGAATCAAAAAATCAATCTTCTAACTAATTCAAAGTTTATTGAATCAAAAAAAAATATCGGAAGAATTAATAACAGATTATTACTAGCTGAAAAATCCCAATACCAATGGTTGATATTTCTGGATGTTGACACTTTACCAAACGAAGATAATTTCTTAAAAAATTATATCGATCAATTAAATAAGGGAACGGTAATAATTGGTGGTTGTATATACAAAAAACCAAAAAATGAGAATTTTAGTTTAAGATATAAATTTGGTAAGTCAAGAGAGGAAATCAGATGTGATATTAGAAATAAAAATCCTTATAAGTATATATCATCATGTAATTTTATGTGTAAAAGAGAGGTGTTAATTGATATTTTATCTTCAATTAATTCTATTTCCTATGGAAATGACTATATTTTTGGTTCATTGATTAAGAAAATGGGAATTTATATAAAACATATTGATAATCCTGTTTTAATAGATAATATTGATGAAAATCAAATTTTTATAAAAAAAACTCATCATGCACTCAAGAATCTTATTAGCTCATACAATAACAAAATAATTAAAAAACATAGCATCTCTATTTTGAGGGCATATATAATTTTAGACATTCTACTGATGAAGAACGTCTTTGTTAAAATAACCGATTTGTTTAAAAATTTACTTAACAGAAATTTACATAGTAAAGACCCAAATTTATTTTTATTTGATCTATACAGGCTAAATTATTTGTGTAAAATCAAGAATGCTTAAACTGTTTAAACTGATCATAATCACGAAAATAATCAGACTCATCAAAATTTTCAGATGCCAAAACCATGCAAATTGCACCTGACGAAAAGTTATCCATCTCCCTCCATATTCCCTTAGGAATCAATAAGCCTTTGTCTGGTTTATTTAACATAACTTTTTTTCTTTTTTTTCCATCATCTAATAAAACCTCAAAACTTCCACTAAGGGAAATCATTAATTGTATTAATTTTTTGTGAGCATGGCCTCCTCTATATGCATCACTTGGAACATCATATAAATAATAAACTCTTTTTATTGAAAATGGGATTACATCTTTTTCAATAAACGAAAGCTTACCTCTTCCCTGTGGGTCTACTATTTTAGGGATATCAATAAAAACCACATCGTCAATTTTAGTTTTCATACCGATTTAAATTTTTTAATTCCATCTAATCCAACCAAGAATTTGCTATAAACTTGTTTCCAGCTAATCATATTTTTTTTCTTTAATAAATAAATATGATGAATCAGCTTAAGGTATGATAAATTTCCGTAAAACTTATGAAAAATTGCAGCCCTAGCAAAAATATTTTTGTCTTTAAATGCCAATATTCCAGATGAGGTAGATTTATGTTCTAAAATTATTTTTGGGCAAAATAATACAGTCAAATCTTTTTCAATACAATTTCTCAAAAATAAATATTCTTCTCCAGTCTCAAAAGTAGCCCCTAGTCCAAATAAACTGTCAAATTGTATATTATTTTTTATTATTGATTCCCTTTTAAATGCAATTACAACTGAATTTACCTCTCTAATACTTTTATAATTATGCTTAACATTTTCTGAATATTTTTTAAAATGTTTTCCATTTTCATCAACCATCATAAAGGTTATTATGTCTGCATCTAAATTTTCCTCGAAAGAATCTTCAATAGTTTTATAAAATCCATTTTTATAGATGATATCATCATCAGCTAGTAAACAGAATTTTTTTGAAGAACATTTGATTGCCATGTTTCTACTTTTTGAAAGCCCTTTTGAATCGGTATTGATTATCCTAATATTTTTGTTGTTGGAATCCTTTATTTTTCCTGCTTGATTGACTATAATAATTGGAAAGTTATGCTGATAGTTTTCAAAAAAAATATTTTCGATAAAATCTAAATTGTTTTTTTTCGTTGTAGAAATTAATATCTCTAAATTATGTTTTTTGTCAGACTGAATCGGCATTAAAAATATATATTTGAAACAAGTGATAACAATATAATGAAAATCCTACTTATCGGTGAATACAGTAATCTTCATAACTCTTTGAAGCAAGGTTTAGTCAAGAACGGACACAAAGTCGTTTTATTGGGCAATGGTGATGGTTTTAAAAGTTATGAAGCAGACATTCTTATCAAATCTTCATTTTTTGAAAAAAAATTTCTAAAAATAATTGCCAAAATAGTTGATAGAATTACCGGAATTAGCTTAAATGAAATTGAACTTTTTATAAAATCATTATTTAAAATCAAGGCTCTCAAAAAATTTGATGTGGTTCAGCTAATTAATGAAAGAGCTTTTAAAACTTCACCATGGATGGAAAAAATTTTGCTAAAAAATTTGGTCAAGAATAACTACAAAATTTTTTTATTGGCGAGTGGTGTTGACAATGTTAGCCTTACATACGCAAATAAAAAAAAATTTAGGTATTCAATACTAACCCCATATTTTGAGAATTCATTTCAAAAAAAAGAATATAGACAAACACTAAAGTATTTGAGTCCTAGTTATTCGAGACTTAGTAAATATGTAAAAAATATTGTGAGTGGTATTATAAGTTCAGATTTAGATTATCATATTCCATACAAGGGAAAAGAAAAATATTTGGGAATGATACCTAATCCAATTAATATCGATAAATTAAAAAATACCAATTCATCAAAAAGAGATAAAATTCACATTTTGCATGCAATTAATTCTAAAAATAAAATAAAAAAAGGGAACAAGTTTTTTGAAAAATCTTTATCAATCATCGAAAAAAAATATTCTGATAAAATAAAGATTATTAGAACTATTGATAATCCTTATTCATCATATATTAAAAACGTTGAAGATTGTGATATTCTTCTTGACCAAGTGTATGCTTATGATCAAGGTTACAATGCCCTAGAGGCCATGGCCTTAGGCAAAGTTGTATTTACTGGTGCAGAGGTTGAATGGTCAGAATACTACAAAATAAAAGAGGATACAGTTGCCATTAATGCTTTGCCAGATATTACAAAAATTGTAGATAAATTATCATGGCTAATAGAAAATCCAATACATTTGGAAAATATTTCTAAAAATGCAAGAAAGTTTATTGAGGACCATCATAATTATAAAAGTATTGCATTAAAATACATTGCTAATTGGGAAAAATAGAACAACATTTTAAACCGAATTTTTTTATTCCTGGAGCGGCAAAATCAGGAACAACTAGTCTACATGAATTATTAGACACGCACCCAGATATTTCTATGTCAAATGAAAAGGAGCCAGTTTATTGGAACCATAAATTATTTAACAAATTTGAAAATCAAGAAATTTCAAGATATTTAAATCTGTTTAAGCAAGATGTCAAAATTAAAGGAGAATCTACAACATCATATATGTATTATGAAAGCTTTATAAGAAATGTAAAAAATAATTTTCAACAATCACCTAAATTTATTTTTATTCTAAGGAATCCGATCGATAGATACGTATCACATAGTAATTGGTTAAGAGGTTTGGGGAAAGAAAAAAGAAGGATTGATGAAATAATCGAAGATGAAAGATATTTAGATTTTGAAGAATATGAGGACTTCCCCAAACAATATTATCAATTTGGATTATATAATAAATGGATTTCAAGATTTGTTGAAAATTTTGGAAGAGAAAATATAAAAATAGTGACATTTGAAAAATTTGTCTCAGAAAGATTGAATATATTAAACTCTTGTTTTGAGTTTTTAGGAGTAAGTAGGATGCAAAGTGTGAAATTTATCAAATCAAATAAAACCAACAAAATTATTTTTCCAACCATATATCATTTTTTGAGGAAATCTTCAATTGGAAAAATGAAATATACAATGATTGGTAAATTTTTTCTACCAAAAAAAATCAGAACAATAATCAAAAGTCTAATAAAAATTGTAATCAAAAATTGGATTAGTTTCGAATCAAAAAAAGAAATAGTTTCAAACAAGTATAGAAAAATGTTAAAGGATATATATTATGAAGATGTTATGGCATTAAAAGATAAATTAAATTATGATTTTCCAGAGTGGGAAGATTTCAAAAATTAAATAATGAATTTTATAAAAACTTCATTTTTATCAGGGTTAAGTACAGCTATTAGCTTATTAGCAAGACTAATATCTACAAAGATTGTTGCTGTTTACTTAGGTACGAATGGTATGTTTTTGATGGGACAACTTAAAGATTTTCTGAGATTAGGAAACACAATTGGTTCATTTGGAATTGAAAATGGAATAGTCAAATATGTTTCTGAGTATGAAAATAAAAAAACTAAACTTAGTGATATTATTGGAACAGGTTTTAAAATTAACTTCGCAAGTTCATTAATTTTTTCGGTTTTAATTTTAGCATTTAAAGATCAAATTACCGATTTTCTTCAAATTAATTTTAGTGAAAATTTTTACTTTTTAATTTTGATTTTTTCGATAATATCAGCTTCTATACACACTTGTTTTTTATCAATTTATAATGGTCTCAATAAAATTAAACTCTTTGTATTAGTTAATATTTTTTCAAACATAGCATCTGCTATAATTCTTGTAATTCTGGTCTTAGAAATGGAAATAATTGGTGCATTTTATGCACTTGCAATTAATCAAATATTTTCACTTTTGATTAATATCATATTCTTTTTCATTTTCAAACCATTTGAAACAGGATGGATTTTTAAACAATTTGTTTATGAAAACTTGAAGAAATTATCAGGTTTTTCTGTAATGGCTATGGTTGGACCTACATGCTTAATAATTTCGACGTTTATGGTTAGAGATTTTATATTTGCTGAATTTGGATCTGATTATGCAGGATCTTGGGAAGCGATGTGGAGAATCTCAGCAATATATCTTTTATTTTTAATTACAACTTTTAAATTTTATTTAATACCTACTTTTTCTAAACTAAACAACAATGAATTAAAAAAAGAGGTTTTTAAAATTTGGAAAATAGTGATTCCAATTATCATAATAATTACTGCCGGTGTATACATTACAAAAGATCTAATCATAAATATTTTATTATCAGAAGAATTTATGTTAATCAATACCATAATTTTCTTTCACCTAATGGGAGACATAATTAAAATAAATTGTTGGGTTTTAGGAAATATAATGATCTCTAAAGCAGATACTAAAAGTTTTATATTTTTTCAACTTGAATGGTCAGTTGTATTTGTGGCATTGACATATTTATTTGTTGGTAAATATGGCTTTGTTGGCGTTTCAATTTCCTATTTTATAACTTACATAATCCATTTTAGTTTATTAAATCTACACTTTAGGAAGCTTCTATGGATAAATAAAGATTAAAATTTGGCCCTCAACAATTTTTTTCTAAACAATTAGATTATTTAATTTATAAAAATTTGAAGTGGTAATTTCATAAAAATCGTGTGTTAGTGACCTAGCACCATATCCTTCTTTCCAATAATTCAACCCATTATTTACCTTCATACCATATTGTTCATGGGAATTACCAAAATCAAAGTACTTGTAGCTAGATAGATGTTCAGTTATCAGGTTGTAAAATAGAAAATCAAGTGAGCCAAGTGAATTTTTCTCTGTGTTTGACCCGATGTACTGTACATGAGCAACATTCTTTGTAAGAAAAATTGTAGTTCCAGCAACTATTTGGTCTTTGTGATAAACATTAAATTGTTTAATATTATTATTGAAGAAACTTTTAAGTTTTTTTATTTCCTCTAAACTGTGAACTGGATTCACCTTGTGTCTATTCAATAGTGTTGGTGTTAATATAGAATTCCAAAACTCATCTAAATCATCAGTTTCTTTTATCTCTAATTTATTCTTTTTACCCCTTTTATATCCTTGAATTCTATCTTTTGAAATTTTATTTTCATTTTTCATTTCAATAACAGAAATAATATCTCTCCTGTATATTTTTGCTCCAGTAATAAATGACAAATAATCAAGTTCTCCGTTAAAATTGGAATTGTAAATGGAAGGAATTTGTTTAATGTAAAGCTTATTTATTGACTTTTTGTCAAAGTACTTGAGCAAGTAAGTAAATAATTCTAGGTACATCAAAAATTTAATATCACTCTTAACTATAACTCCTCCATAGCTTAGCCCCTCATGAGAAAAAACCTTACCCTCTCGAATATTACAAGGAAATAATGCGATAAGTTCAAAATTGTAAAATATTAGTAAAGAAAAATCTTCAAACTTTTCTGCATGGTAATCCATAAATTCTCTTTTAAATAAAAAAGTTGAGTTTTTAGAAATATCTATAAAATTATTCCAGTCAACTTTATAGCTATCGTTGTAAGTTTTTATGGAAAACATTAATTATAAATTTATTTATCCTTTACAAAATCCTTCATAATAAACACATGAGGAAGAGTCAAGCTTGAAATAATGATAAAAACAAATAATATTAAATTATCACTTGTAAGTAAGTCATTATTAAATTGATATAATAAGAAACCAAAAATTATTGAAAGTATTGTGAACGGTAAAGTTTTTAGGTAAAATTTAATAAAGCTATCCGTTTTAAATTCCTTGAACTCTAACATTAACATTGGCAATGAATGACAAAAACCAAAATACAACGCAAAAGACGTTAATAAATCTGTATGAAAAAATACCATATAAAGAATTGTAATTTCAGCATACAGAGGAACTTTTCTTTTTATTTCAAAATTCACAATTGATAGCATTAAAATAGCTACGGAAATTAAAAGATATAAAACACTATCAAATCCAGATAAATCTAGGCTTGCAAATTGCGGTAAAATATATAATATCTCTTGTAATTCAATAATGTTGTTTAGGAACAAGGATAACAAAATATTTGCGCCGATAACAAAATTTAAAGTTTTATTTTCGGTTGGATTGTAACCTATAACTTGAGTTTCGCCAAAATGATAACATGATACGATTAAAAAAACTAAAAGACCTAAAAAAGGAGATATGACCCAAAGTATAATATTAAAAACAATAAGTGATAAGTATACTACATAAAATGTCAGTTTACTCTCAAACTTTCTAGCCTTTGGGTTAATAAATGCAATAATATGGTCTACTGATCCGTGAGGGATACCAATAGAAAGCATAATAAAAAGGAATAATAATATTGAATAAGAGCTCTCAAGTCCAAAAAATATGATTGAAAAAGCAAGAATTAGTCCTGCAAGTTTTGATTTAACTATTACATTCATTGGTTAGTTTATTAAATAAATATAAAAAAAAAAGGTGAAGATTAATCTTCACCTTTTCTTATTAGTTGGTAATTAACTAAAATTAGCTATTACTTAGCAGCATACCATACGGCCATACCGAAACCAATTTTGTTAATGGCATCACCTACATTGTAAATGATATTCATCGCTCCTTCATCAATAGCTACAAAGTTGTACCATCCGTCAGTACCAGCCATATATCCAAGTGGATAAATAGCCCAACCAACAAGTACAAACCATTGTAACATTCTACCAGCTTCTGGGATTTTTCCAGAACCACCAGTAAGAGCGTTACCTACGGCACCTGATGGACCTCCGAAGAGAGATAAACATCCAACTTCATAAGCCATCCAAAAGTAAGCAGCACCGGAAACACCACCCCAAATGGCAGCATTACCAACACCTGTTACCCCTGATTCACCGAAGTACCCAGTAACTAACATCACGACAGATAACCAGAATAATTTTCTCATTCCTACACCTGTTAAAAGAGCAAACTCAACTACCATTAATGGTACTGTTAGAATCCAGTCTATGTACCTTAATTCAGTTGGGGAACCTAAACCAGCTACCCACTGCTCTCGCATGTAAAAATAATGCACAGCTGCAATACCAGTAATAAGTGCTGCAACAAGCATTGAATCTTTAAATTTCTTGTCAACTTGACCGTGTTGCATTAAGAACCAAACAGTCGCTGCTAACATAGAAACAGAGCCGATAAAGAACGTAAAACCAGTGAAATCACCAGGCTCAATCGTTCCGGCTAAAATAAAATTTAACATTTCCATAATTATATAGTGTTTAATTTGTTATACACCAAAAATACACAAAATATATGCCACATTGTTAAAAAAATCTTAAAAAATTGAGAACTTATCAATGTTTATACTTAATTGATTACGATTTAACAGGGAAAAAATAAATAAAAATCTAAATTTGATGTTTTTCATTAACAGTAGGGAAAATACGGAATTTTGGCTAAAATTGGTAAAATTTGACCTTTTAAGAAAAAAAGGCTTAATATATTTTATAAATTATTAACTAAAAAGAAACCATTATGTTCATATATTTAATGATAAATTTGTGAAAAATTTAATTATGGATTTAAAAGTTATACCGAATATAAAGAATTTAGAATCCGATAATTTCTTTTTGATTGCGGGGCCATGTGCAATTGAAGGTGAAGAAATGGCGTTAAAAATTGCTGAAAATTGTGTAAAAATATGCGATAAATTAAAAGTCCCATATATTTTCAAAGGAAGCTTTAAAAAAGCTAATAGAAGTAGAATTGATAGTTTCACTGGAATTGGAGACAAAAAAGCATTAATTATATTAAAAAAGATTAGAGATCATTTCAACGTACCGGTTATTACAGACATTCATAGTGAAAATGATGCAGAACTTGCAGCTGAATATGTTGATATACTTCAAATTCCTGCATTTTTAGTAAGGCAAACGGATTTATTGGTAGCTGCAGCAAAAACAAATAAAATAATAAATCTCAAAAAAGGGCAATTTATGAGTCCTGAAAGTATGCAGTTTGCGGTTAATAAAATTATCAAATCTGGAAATGAAAATTTAATGGTTACCGATAGAGGTACCATGTTTGGCTACAAAGATTTAATTGTAGATTTTAGGGGAATACCTACAATGAAATCATATGCAACTACAGTACTAGATGTTACGCATTCATTGCAAAAACCTAATCATACCTCAGGTGTCACTGGTGGTTTTCCGAACATGATAGAAACCATTGCCCGCGCAGGTGTTGTTAATGAAGTTGATGGATTATTTATTGAAACTCATTTTGAACCAGAAAATGCACTAAGTGACGGCAAGAATATGCTTCCAATTAAAAGTCTAAAAGAAATATTAAGCAGATTAATTTCAATTAGAAAAACAATTAATTCTTTTAAGTCTTAAAGCTTAACCTTGTTAATAATTCCGTATTTATCTATGAGATATACCAAAGCTGTCATAGTCGCAGCTCCTAGTTCAAGTTCCCTTTTGTGAATGGTTTCAAAAACATCATTAGCAGAATGATGATGATCAAAATATCTTTGTGAATCTGGTTTCAACCCACTAAGAACATTGTAAGGTGTCTTTAGAGGTCCTATATCAGCCCCACTGCCTCCTAATTCAAAAAAATGAATAAGATAAGGTTTAAAAAGAGTCTTCCAGCTCAATATCTGAGCAAAGTTGCTTTCATCGGCATCAAAATAGAAGCCTCTAGGGGTAAATGCACCTGCATCACTTTCCAAAGCGAAAATGTGATTCTCCCCTTTTCTAAAAGCTTCCTCTGCATATTTTTTCCCTCCTCTTAAACCATTTTCTTCATTCATAAATAAAACTACCCTGATACTTCTCTTAGGTGTAACTCCTGAAACTTTTAATAATCTTAACACATCCATGGATTGAACACATCCTGCCCCGTCATCATGTGACCCATCTCCAATATCCCACGAATCAAGGTGACCACCAACAACGATATATTCATCTGGAAATTCAGATCCAGTTATTTCACCAATAACATTGTGTGAAAGAACATCGTCCATCTGTTTGCAGTTTTGTTTAAAGTAGAATTGTATATCCTTGTCCATTTTTAACATAGAACTTAGCAAATCAGCATGTAGAGTACTAATGGCAGCAGAGGGAATTCTATCCTTTACAGGGATTTCACCATAAGTCATACTTCCAGTGTGTGGTAGATCATCAATTTTTAGGTTCATGGACCTGACTATAACCCCAACTGCACCGTACTCTATTGCATTTACTGCTCCTTCATATCTTTGATTTACACATCCACCGTAAGCCTTGAAGGTATCGATTACAGTGGCATCCATTGGTCTGTTATAAAAAACAATTTTTCCTTGTATTTTATCTCTTCCTAAACTTTCAAGCTCCTCGAAACTTTTTACTTCCACTAGTTTTGCTTTGAGTCCGGTTACAGGTGTTGAAATTGAACCTCCAAGCGCACATACATTAACCTTAGTCGTCTTTCCTGGAGATGTTTCGATATAAGCAAATTCAGGAGCACCTCTAACCCATTTTGGCACCATAACTGGTTGAAGCCAAACCTTGTCTAGACCTAAAAGCTCTAATTCTGACTTAGTCCAATTAACTGCTCTTTCCGCATTTAATGAGCCTGATAATCTGCCTCCAATTTGATTAGAAAGGTAATCTAACCACTCATAACTTTTACCCTGGGTCAAAGAATTTGCGTAAATATCTTTGAATACTTTCTCATCAGTCTGGGCAAAAGTAACTAGAGATATTAGAAAAATAAAAATCAGCCTCATCTAAATTCTTATAAAATCTTTTACATTTTTTATGGAAATCTCTTTATCACCCAGAATAATTAATCTTTCAATTACATTTCTTAATTCCCTTACATTTCCTGACCAATCGTATTTTTTCATTAAATCGATTGCTCTATCAGAAAACTTTTTAACCTCATTTCCTTGAGAGTCAGCAATATTTTTTGCAAAGTGATCAATTAATAGTGGGATATCATCTTTTCTTGAGTTTAGAGGAGGTACATCGATTATTATAACTGCTAATCTATGATATAAGTCTTCTCTAAACTTTCCATTCTCAATTTCCTTTTTTAAATCTTTATTTGTTGCAGCTATGACTCTAACATCAATTTTGATATCCTTTGCTCCACCAACTTTTTGAATACAGTTATCTTGAAGAACCCTTAATACTTTTGCTTGAGCAGATAAACTCATATCTCCAATTTCATCTAGAAAAATCGTACCATTATGAGCTGCCTCAAATTTTCCAACCTTATCTTTTACTGCACCTGTAAATGATCCTTTTACATGACCAAATAATTCACTTTCGATCAATTCACTTGGGATTGCAGCACAATTTACTTCAATTAATGGCTGATGAGCTCTTTTACTTAGATTATGAATTGATTTAGCAACAAGTTCCTTTCCTGAACCATTAGGTCCATTAACCAAAATCTTAGCATCAGTCTCAGCAACTTTATCAATTAAATCTTTAATTTCGTTGATTGCCTTACTTTTTCCTATCATTTCAAAATTCTTGCTAATTTTTTTTCTCAGTAATTTATTTTCTACAACAAGTTGTTTTCTGTCCAATGCATTCCTGACCGTTGTTAATAATCTATTTAAGTCTGGGGGTTTGGAAATATAGTCAAAAGCTCCTTTTTTCATAGAATCAACAGCTAAATCTAAATCTCCATGACCAGAAATCATTATAATTGGAGTTTCTGGAGTATTTTTTTTAGAATAATCCAGGACCTCCATTCCATCAACCTTTGGCATTTTTATATCTGAAATAATTAAATCATAAGAATTTTTCTTAATCTGATTAATTGCATCGATACCGTTTTCAGCTTCATCAATTTCATGAGATTTGTCCTCCTCTGAGAGAATCTTTACAAGAACCCTTCTAATTGCTGGTTCATCTTCAATTATTAGAATTTTAGACATAATTTTAGTATTTAAGCCATTTAATTAACTCTTTATAGGAAGGCTTTTTTCCATACATCAATATACCAATTCTATATATTTTAGCTGCAATCCAAATAATCAAAATTACAGTTAAGTATAGAATTAATAAAGAAATTATTTGCTCAGAAATTGGAACACCATTAGGAATTCGCATCATCATTACTATGGGTGATGTAAAGGGTATCATTGAGAAAATCACCGAGACTATTCCGTCAGGATTTTCAGCAGTGAAAATACCAACATATAAAGCGATTATTACGATGAAAGTAATAGGCAACAATAATTGTTGGGCATCAGTTTGATTATCAACAGCAGCACCAATAGCAGCAAACATTGATGAAAATAGAAAATAACCTCCAATAAAATAAAATATAAAGGCAATTAAAATATTTGCCAAAGGTAAATTAAAGAAAGATGATAACATATTAAGTGAGGCGTCAGAAATGGCGCTATTGTCAGCAGCTAGCATAAACTCATTATTATCATATGTTGAAGTGATACCAAATGTTGTAGATATTACGAAACTAGATCCGTAAAATAATACACCCCAAACAAAAAATTGAGTAATCCCAGCTAAAGAAGTACCTACTATTTTTCCTGAAATCAAATAAAATGGTTTGACAGACGATACAATAACTTCAATTATCCTACTACTTTTTTCTTCGATAACACTGGCCATAATCATCCCTCCATAGGCGAAAATCAACATGTACAGCAAAAAAGCTAAAAACATACCAAAAAGAAGACCTATAAAACTATCAGCCTTGGTGGTCTTTTTTCCTTGAAATGTTTCTTGAAATAAACTTACATATACTTTGTTTTTATTAATCTTGTTAATATCAATATTATTAATTTTATAATTTTTGTTCGTTAAAATATTTTCTAGTTGGTTTTCAATATTACCAATCACAGTTAAAGATGGGGCATCTTCAGAGTAGAAAGTAATTGTTTCAGCAATTTCTTTGGGAGATTCAAAATTCTTAATAAATAACAACCCAAAATCTGATTTGGTTTTTGAAATTAATTTAGCTTCCTCTAAGTCAAAATTTTCTAATTGAATATATTTTATTGATTCAGTTGATTCCAATTTATCAAAAATATACCCAGAATTATCAACAACAGAAACATTGTTAACTTGGTCATTGTTTATACTAGCAAACCAACCTATTAGAAAAATGAGTCCGACAAGAATCAAAGGGGTAAAGAGCGTTGATAGAATGAAAGTTTTATTAGTTATTTTATTCAAATACTCCCTTGACGTTATAATCAAAAATTTTTCCATATTAATCGTTTTGAACTGAATTAATAAATATTTCATTTACATTGGGTATTACCTCCTTAAAGTGAATTAATTGGGAATTACTGTTTAGCAAACTTATAAGCTTTTCGGAATTTTGACCAGATTTTAATCTTATATTAATCCTCAAGTTATCTCCAATAGTTCTGAATGTTGGAGCAGAAGTTTCATACTCCGATTTCAATTTACTCTCAAGATTTTTAACGTTTGGGCTG
The DNA here is from genome assembly GCA_902526075.1 of uncultured Bacteroidota bacterium. Lineage (GTDB taxonomy): Bacteria > Bacteroidota > Bacteroidia > Flavobacteriales > Flavobacteriaceae > MED-G13. The sequence goes on along the minus strand of CABZJM010000010.1, from coordinate 14,636 downwards.
TTTACTGCAACTTCAAAAGTATTTGTCTTAAAATCTTTCTTAATTTTATCTAAATTTCCGTCCAAAATTTTATTTGAATTGTTTATTAAGGCAATATTTTCACATAGCTCTTCAACGGACTCCATCCTGTGAGTTGAAAATATCACAGTAGCACCTTCTTTGTTGAGTTTTAAGATTTCATCCTTTATCAGATTGGCATTGATGGGGTCAAATCCGGAAAAGGGCTCATCAAATATCAATAATTTAGGTTTATGAAGTACTGTTACAATAAACTGAACCTTTTGCGCCATTCCCTTTGAAAGTTCTGTAACTTTTTTGTTCCACCAATCAGAGATCTCAAACTTTTCAAACCATTTTTTCAATTCTAATCTTGCTGTTTTTCTATCCATTCCCTTGAGTTGAGCTAGATAAATTGCCTGCTCTCCAATTTTCATTTTGGGATATAAGCCGCGTTCCTCGGGTAGATATCCAATTTGCCTAACATGGCTAGCATTTAGTTCCTGGTCATTAAAAAGTACTTTGCCGGTGTCAGGCAATGAAATTTGATTTATAATTCTAATCAGAGTTGTTTTTCCAGCTCCATTTGGACCTAATAAACCATAAATACATCCCTCAGGAATATTAATGGAAACATTGTTTAGTGCAGTAAATGATCCAAAATTTTTTGAAACTGAGTCAATGCTAAGAAGATTTTTCATAAAATATTTTGCCGAAACCTAAATATAATATTAATTGATCAAGTAATTTATTTTGTAATAAATATTTAATAAAAAATTAAGAAAACATGTCTTTGACCCTGTCAAAAAATGACTTCTCAGAATTTTCAGGCTTTGGTTCAAAATGTTCATTTCCTTTCATTGACTCAAAAAACTGTTTCTGTTTTTTATCAAGTGTTTTTGGAGTCCAAACATTTACGTGAACAAGTAAATCACCTGTGCCATAACCATTTATGCTAGGTACACCTTTTCCACGAAGTCTAAGAATTTTTCCGGATTGCATACCTGCCTCAATCTTAATTCTAACTTTACCAGAAACTGTTTCAATATCTTTGTTAGATCCTAGAATTGCATCAGGCATACTGACATATAATTCATAGTGTAAATTATCACCTTCTCTTTGAAGTTTTTTGTGAGGGACCTCGTTTATGACCACTAACAAATCACCACTGATACCATTTCCAGGCGCTTCGTTTCCTTTTCCTGTAACTTTTAGCTGCATGTCATCTACAACTCCCGCAGGAATAGGTATTTTAACAGTTTCTTCCTTTATTATCATACCATTTGTGTCGGAACCGCTTGGCCTATTATCTAAAATTTGCCCAGAACCATTACAATGAGGACATGTTGTTGAAGTTTGCATTCTGCCTAAAATTGTATTAGTTACTTTAGTTACCTGACCAGTACCATTGCAATGTGGACATATTGAAAAAGTAGCTCCTGGCGCTAGTACCTTTCTTTTAACTTTTATTTTTTTCTCAACTCCATTACATATATCTTCAAGTGTGAGGTTTACTCTGACTCTTAAATTACTTCCCTTCATCACTCGTCTACCTTGGGATCCACCAAAACCACCAAAACCACCAAAAGCACCTCCAAAAATATCTCCAAATTGGCTAAAAATATCATCCATATTCATTCCTCCTCCATAACCAGCGCCACCATTTTGGAAAGCCTGATGACCAAATTGGTCATAACGAGATTTTTTTTCCGGGTTGCTTAGCACATCATATGCCTCAGCAGCCTCTTTAAATTTTTCTTCAGCAGCTTTATCACCTGGATTTTTATCAGGATGATATTTGATGGCCATTTTTCGATATGCCTTTTTAATTTCAGATGCTGAAGCACCTTTGCTTACCCCTAATATGTTGTAATAATCTTCCTTCATAACTATTTCCCTATTACAACTTTTGGATATCTGATTACCTTTTCACCTAACTTATACCCTTTTTCGACAACATCAATGATTTTTCCTACCATCTCTTTACTTAGCGCTGGTATCTGACTTACTGCCTCATGGTCATCTGCGTTAAATTCTTCACCTTTATTAACTTCAATTAAAGCTAAACCCTTTAATTTCAAAGAATCAATAAGTTTATTTTTAATTAATAAAATCCCTTTGAAAATCTCATTGTCTTTATCCTTTTCTATTTCAGCTGATGCACGATCAAAATCATCTAAAATTGGTAATAACGAAACCATAACTTCTTCACTTGCTGTCGAGAAAAGCTCAATTCTTTCTTTGGCAGTTCTTCTTTTGTAATTTTCAAATTCCGCAAAGAGCCTTAAGAATTTATCCTTTTCCTCTTTGAGCTGTTCTTCTAAATCAACTTTGTCAATTGAATTTTCGACTGGTTCTGTATTCTTATCAATTTTAACTTTCTTTTTTGATTTTTTCTTCGCCATTTGTCTAATTTTATTTGATCATTGCAAAATTACTGCCATTATATAATTTATGCCATAATGACACTAATCTAAATTTTTAATTGCCTTCTCAAAATTGGTATAACTAAAATTATAACCTGCACTTTGAATTTTTTTTGACGAAACTTTATTGCTATAAAATAAAATTGAATGCATTTCTCCAAGAACTAATTGAAAAATTTTTTTTGGTACTTTCAAAGTAAAATATACAAGAAAATTTTTCTTTAATTCAGCATAATCAGTACGAAAAAACCATTTCCCTAAAAAAGTTTCAAAATTCTTGTTTCGTAAAACTTCATAAAAATGATTCTTTACAGTATTTATAATATCAAAATTGGTTAGTGGATTTGGAGCAACTGCATTATAAATTCCAAGAAGTTTATTTTTTGATATAAATAAAAATATTTCTGAAATATCTTTAATGTGTATCCAAGATTGGAACTGCGTTCCTTCCCCGAAAATTACAGCAATTTTATAAAAAAAAATGGATTCAACTGTTTTTCTAAAAAACCCTCCTTTTGCTGACACAACCAATCCAATTCTTATAATCGAAACAGGAATACCTATTAAGCTAAATTTATTGGCAGCCCTTTCCCAGTCACTAACGACTTTTGAAATAAAATTGTCAGTTTTTATGGAATCATTTTCATCAAACTCTTTTGATTCAGATGAGGGATAACAACCAATTGCACTGGCAGAAACTAAATGATTTACAGAAAAGTTATTTGATTTTATGATAGTAAATAAGAATTCTAGTGATTTTACCCTACTTTGTAAAATTTTCTTTTTATAACTTTTTGTCCACCTTTTGTCTATTCTGGATCCTGCTAAGTGGATTATAGTATCTACTTTTTCAAAACATTCTAAATTTTCTATAATGGAATTTTCTGGGTTCCAATAATATCCCCTTAATTTATTTTCATTTACAGTTTTAATTCGTTGAGTCGTTAAGAAGTTAACTTCTATCCCTTGACTTAATGCATCTTTAATAATTTGAGTTCCAATCAAACCTGTTGCACCTGTAATTAATATTTTCATTTGCAAATAAAGTTTAAGTAAATATAATTTAATTGATTAATTTTGCGTGAACTTTTATCCGATTTATTATGAGTCAAAAAATCGAAATTACAAGAATTGAAAAAAGTAAAATTAATGATTTAGATTTTAATAATTTCTCTTTTGGATCTGTATTTACTGATCATATGTTTGAATGTGATTTTATAGATGGGAAATGGGCAAATCCAAAAATTAAACCATATCAACCTATTTCCATTGAGCCATCGGCAAGTGTGTTGCATTATGGTCAGGCAATCTTTGAAGGTATGAAAGCTTACAAAGATAAAAATGATGAGGTTTGGTTGTTCAGACCTGATCAAAATTTTGAAAGAATTAATAAGTCAGCCGTTCGGATGGCAATTCCTGAGTTTCCTGATGACTTATTTTATGATGCATTGACTAAATTAGTAAATATTGAAAGGGATTGGGTTAAACACGGAGACGGAAGATCATTATATATTAGACCTTTTGTTATAGGAAATGACTACGCGATTCAGGCAGTTCCTTCCAAAAACTATAAGTTCATGATTATTTGTGCTCCTGCAACTTTATACTACACAAAAAAATTAAAGGTACTTGTTGCAGATAAATTTAGTAGAGCTGCTTCAGGGGGAGTTGGTTATGCCAAAGCTGCCGGGAATTATGCTGGCCAATTTTATCCAACCAGACTTGCAAATGATGAAGGCTTTGATCAAGTTATTTGGACCGATGCAAATGAGCATAATTATTTAGAAGAAGCCGGTACAATGAATATTTTCTTTAGAATTAATGACACTTTAATAACTGCACCTACAACTGACACAATTTTAGATGGAGTAACCAGAAAAAGTCTAATTCAAATTGCTAAGGATAATGGAATTGATGTGGAAATTAAAAAGCTAAAAGTTGACGAATTAAAAAATGCTGCTAAAAACGGTTCATTAAAAGAAATCTTTGGGGCAGGAACTGCTGCGGTAGTAAGCCAGATTAATGCCTTTCAACATAAAGGAGAATTATTTGAATTGAATGAACTGGATAATTCTTACGCAGAAAAGCTCAAGTCAAATTTAGTAGGCATTCAAACCAACCAACTCGCAGATCATCATAGTTGGAGGTATAAAGTTTAGGAATTTAATATTCCCTCAATATCAGGTTTAAAATAATTAGGCCCTTTAAGTACCTTTCCGTCTTCACGATAAATTGGACTGCCATCAGCACCTAATTTGCTCATGTTACTATTTTGAATTTCTCTAAAGATTTCGTCAATTTTATGTTCCATGCCATGCTCAATTATGGTTCCACAAAGAATATAAAGCATATCTCCGAGTGCATCAGCAACCTCAACTATATCGTTATTATTTGCGGCTTCAAAATATTCTTCATTTTCTTCATTCATTAAATTAAATCTTAATTTATTTTTCTCTAAACCGATATTAGCTTTAGGCTGCTCTAAGTAATCAAGTTTAAATGCTTTGTGAAACTCCTTCACAGCTTGAATTTTATCTTTCATTTTAGTTTAATTTTTAGCAATATTTCTTTAGTTTAGTGTACAAGATGTTTTCAAAAGGACAAATAATTTTTGCGGTGGTTTTTGCAATTTCATTCACAATAATTGTAATTATTGCTTATAGAAAAGACGCTAAACTTCACAAAAAATACTACAAAGGCAGTCTATGGGTTCTTTTAGCGTTTATTAGCTTTATCGCAATGATCGCAGCTATTAAATTTGCTTTTATTTAGTCCAAAAATCCAAACTCCTCGCTGTACTCAAGCATTTGGTATGCAAAATCATCCACATATCTTACCTCAATATCAATAAGTTCATTTTCTTGATTATAAACTGGTACTAGTTCTGGATTTACAAATCCTGCATAAGCTGCACCCTTAAATTTTTCATTTCTTTTAAGTATTTCAGCATGTAAATCCTGATCAACTTTTACACCATATCCTTCAACTAATTTTTCAGCAGCATCATAGTCACCTTCTGATTTAATCCTTTGTGTTTCTCTCAACAATTGTCCGAATAATTCTCTTAACTTATCATAATCATTAATGTTAAAATAGGTTTTTCCGTCTCTTGAAACCTTTTCGATAACATTATCTGCTAATCCTTTTTCATATACCCACTCACTAACCCATTTTCTATTTCGCATGTGAGCCTGTTCAACATCGTCCCCAAGATTAAGTCTGATTAGTTGAGTCATCATTCCATTTCTAATGTATCCATCGTAAGAAGCTTTTCCAACTGCTCTCCAATCCTCAACTAGTCCTAGTTCTTGAATTTTTGAGTTGTATACATAATACAGTGCTAATAGGTCAGCTCTACCCTCTTCCATTGTTGATCTGTATGTCTTAAGAGTTTCACTTGGAGTTCCTACGCCAGGCATCAGTTGGCCAGATGCATGACCAATCACCTCATGTAAAGCAGTATGCATATCGCCGGCAAGTGCTCCATACTTCATTTCAAGCTCAAGCTCCTCTTCATCATTAACAAATTCTTCTAATCTTCCTGAACTACCTGCGTTGTTATATGCATTTTTTATATTTCCAAGAGATACAGATTTACTTCCTACTGAGGCTCTAATCCAATTAGCATTGGGTAAATTAACCCCAATAGGTGTGCTTGGTGATGCATCTCCAGCCTCACCAGCAACATTTACAGTTTTATAGCTTACGCCAACAACATTTGCTTTCTTATGTTCCTCCATCAATGTTGTATTGTCCTCAAACCATTGTGCATTTTCTGAAAGTACAGACATTTTTCTTGACATGTCAAAGTCGTTAATTTGAACAATATTTTCATATGAACCTCTAAGTCCAATAGGATCATTATAAACTTCGATAAATCCATTGATATAATCTATGTTGCCTTCCGTCGCCTTCGTCCAAGCTACACAATAGTCATCCCATGTTTTTAAATCACCTGTTCTATAATATTCTGCTAAAATTCTTAGAGCATCTCCTTGTGGTTCATTTTCTGCTACATCAGCCGCTTTATTTATCCATTTGATAATTTCTTTAATAGCTTCAGAGTAAAGACTGTTTTCACTGTAAACAATTTCCTTAACAACACCATTTTCTTTTACCAACTTTGAATTCAAACCATAAGACAAAGGCTTGGTCGGATCAGGCTGGGTTTTTAAGCTGTAAAATTTAGTAACGTCATCCATTGTTATATTAGGTCCATAAAAATTTACAGCGGACTCTAAAACATTATCAACACCCTTTCTTTTATCTACCATCTTTGAATCAACATCATTGAATATAACATCATATGGATTTCCTTCAAGTGTTGTATTCGAGGAAGCCAATAAACTATCAAAATATTCTTTAGAAAAACCTGGCTTCATCTTATCATTTGAATAATGATGATGAATACCGTTACTAAACCAGACTCTTTTTATGTAAACTTCAAATGCATTCCATTCATCAGAATTTCTATCACCACTAAAGTTTCTGTAAATATTTTCTAAAGCTGATCTTATTTCAAGGTTATACCTATACTTCTGATCCCAAATCATATCTCTGCCTGCCAGACCAGCCTGAGTTAGATAATAAACCAATTCTTTTTCTTTCAGAGTGAGTTCCTCCCAACCTGGAATTTGATACCTTAAAATAGCCAGATCGGCAAATTGGTCGACTTTAAATTCAAAGGAATCTGCACTTTTTGGGGTATAGTAATTTCCTTTTTCATCTGCGCAATTGAATAATAAAAAAGATAAAAATAATGCTAAGAATAGTGATCTAATTTTCATGCGAAAAATTTGTTTTAAATTGGGCAACTAAAGTAAAAATTTTTTTTCTTTATATGTAATGATGGTTAAACAATTTAAAGTAAATTGTTTACAATAATTTTATGAAAAGTTTTTTGTTAGTTTTTTTTGGTGGAGGATTGGGAAGTGGTCTGAGATATTTAGTTACTATTGCAATGAACCAATACTCAAAAGTTTTACCCTATGGTACATTCACTGTTAACATACTAGGTTGTTTATTAATTGGACTGATATTAGGATATGCCCAAAAGGAAAACACACTAACATCAAATCAAACACTTTTATTAGCCACTGGGTTTTGTGGTGGATTTACCACATTTTCAGCCTTTGCAAATGAGAATTTAGAACTTATAAAAAATGGAGAACTTTTTAATTTCTCCGTTTATACTATTGGTTCCGTGTTAATTGGAATTTTAGCTGTTTTTATCAGTTTTTATCTCACCAACAGATAGCTTTAATAATTTTTGACAAAGTTTTTAACCCCTGCTTCAACTCTTAGATTTAATAAGTTATCTCTTGGAACAATCGGACATGAAAAATTTTCATCGTAGACGCATTTAGGATTATATGCCCGATTGAAATTGATTAGTATGGAATCATTATCATATTGGTATAGGTCCATATATCTACCACCTCCATAAGTTTCATATCCATTTGTTTGATCAAGAAATGGAAGAAATAAATAATTTTTATAGCCATCCACACCTATATAATCAAGATTTTCATAAACTGTTAATGAATGTTGCTCATCATTGAGATTAAATATTAATTTTCCATACATTCTAAAATCAGCTGGCATATTAGTGGTTGTTTTCATTTTAAAAGGTAAGCTATTGGGTGTCTTCTGAATTTTAGCATAAACAACATATGACGAATCAAATTCAAAAAAATCAAGTCCTTTAAAATTTTTTAGATCTTTAGTCTTGAGCGGGGAAACAGAAGCGTCTTTAAAATAATTATTAACCTCCCTTTGATATTCGGTTAAATTGAAATCTTCATATCTCTTTTCACTTCTACATGAAAAAAATAAAAAAACAATAAAAAGTAAAATCAATCGCATTGGGTAAAATTAAAAATATACATCGAAAACAAATCAATAAATTTTAATTATTAAATTTACAGTTCGCCTAAAATTTAAAATTATGAGATTAACAACAATATTTATAGCTTTTATTTTTAATTTATATACAGCTACAGCTCAGGATTATTTCCTTGAAAATAACGGCCCGTATGATAATAATATTCAAAGCCCTGAAGAATATCTTGGTTATGAAATTGGCTTTGAACACACTCGTCATGATCTAATTGTGGCTTATCTAAAATATTTGTCGAATATTTCTGAAAAAGCTCAAATCATAAAATACGGTGAATCTCATGAAGGTAGAGATTTAATTATGCTTACCGTTTCATCAACAGAAAATTTAAATAATTTAGAAAAAATCAAGAATGAACATCTTAAGCATACTGTTCCTGGGACAAAAACAAAAATTGATAGTAGCTTACCGATAATTGTAAATTTAGGATACGGTGTGCATGGCAATGAACCATCTAGTGCTGAAGCTGCAATACTAGCAGCCTACACGCTGGTTGCATCCGAAAACAATAAAGTCAAAAGATTAATTCAAAACTCGGTTATTTTTATTGATCCAACAATCAACCCAGATGGAAGAGATAGGCATTCACAATGGGCAAATCAATATAAATCAATTAATCTTGTTGCAGATAGTAATGATGCTGAGCATAATGAAGCATGGCCACGAGGCAGAACAAATCACTATTGGTTTGATTTAAACAGAGATTGGTTATTAGGAATTAATCCGGAAAGCAGAGGTAAATTAGAATGGTATCACAGCTGGTATCCAAATGTTGTTACTGATTTTCACGAAATGGGTACGAATAGTAATTATTTCTTTGAACCAATGAAAAGAAATGCATCAGTAAAACCTATGATTCCCGATGAAAACTACAGTGTTTTAAGTCCGATTTTTGCTGAGTACTATGTTAAAGCACTCGATAGTATTGGTTCCTTTTACTACACCAAAGAATCATTTGATGAAACTTATCCAGGCTATGGCTCCTCATATCCTGATGTTCAAGGCGCTGTAGCAATACTATTTGAACAGGCAAGTTCAAGGGGGCACTTACAGGAAACCAACTACGGAACAATGTCTTTTGGATTTACAATTAGAAACCAATATTTATCAAGTATTGCCACGGTTGAGGCCGCAGTTGATAACCAAGAACTGCTAAGAGATTATCAAATGAGATTCTTTAATTCTTCAGTCACAGAGTTTAAAAACGAAAAAGTAAAAGCTTATGAGTTTGGTGACATGTATGATCAAAACAGAAATAAAGCCTTTATTGACAAATTATTATTACATAAAATCAAAGTATACTACAGCAAAGGTAAATTTGTTGTTCCTGTCAACCAACCACAATCTAGAATGGTCAAAAATTTCTTTGAGACACATAGTAAATATGTTGACAGTGTGTTCTATGATGCTTCTGCTTGGAGCGTATCGAATGTATATAATATGAAATCAAAAGAGCTTAAAAGTTTTTTTGGTGAATCCGAAATAAAGACTATCAAAGGTTTTGTAAAAAATTTAAAGCCAAAGATGTCTAATTATGCTTATGTAATGGACTGGGATGATTATAACTCACCTGCCGCATTGAATCACTTACAAAAAAATGGAATTGTTACATATTCAGCATTCAAGCCGTTTACAATTAAAGTGAACGGAACGAATTCGTCTAAGAAATTTAATTATGGTTCAGTATTAATTCCTGTTAGTAAACAAAATATGTCCTCTGAAAAACTATTTGATATTATTATTGAAATGCAAAATAGATTTGAGATTCCTGTTTATAATTCAGAATCTGGTTATAGTCTTAAAGGAATTGATTTAGGAAGTAATAATTTTAGAATAAATAAGCCTGTTAAGGTTGCATTATTAATTGGTGAAGGGGTAAATTCATATGAGGCAGGGGAGGTTTGGCATCTGTTAGACACAAGAATCGGTCTACCATTAACTAAATTAAAACTTAGTCAATTTTCAGCAATATCATTAAAAAAATATACGACTCTGATAATGGTTTCAGGCTCCTATAATCAATTAGGAAAAGATGAAGTAAAAAAGATAAAAAAATGGGTTGAGGAGGGAAACACTTTGATTACAATAGCTGGGGGTTCAAGTTGGGCTATCAGCAAAAAACTTATAAATGAAAGTTTAGTTGAGTCAAAAAAAGATTCAACTCACCCAAGAAAAAATTATGTTGATGCAAGAGAGTTTATCGGAAGGGAAAGAATAGGTGGTGTTATTTTAAAAGCTGATATAGATTTAACTCATCCTATTGCTTTTGGCTATAACGATAATTCTATTCCAGTGTACAAGAATAATAATGTATTTATAAATAAAACTAAGAACAATTATTTCTAAAGCTGGATCTGGTAGAGTTGTAGTATTTGCTGATAATCCAAACTTTAGAGGAACTTGGTATGGAACTAATAAGTTATTTCTAAATGCAATATTTTTAGGCAACAATATTTCAGTCCCAACTAATTAAATTTTAAAATGAAAAAATATATTTCTTTATTTATTCTCTTATTTGTATTTAATGGATTTTCTCAGGAAAAATATTTAGGTGACGGACCCTATGACCAACTTATAATTAGAGGTGTAACTTTAATCAATGGAGATGGCTCCCCACCCAGGGGACCTGTAGATATCGTTGTTGAAAATAATATTATCGTTAATATTAAAAGTGTAGGATACCCCGGAGTTGAAATAAAAGATTCATCTAGACCCAAACTCATGAAAGGTGGATTTGAATTAGATGCAAACGGAATGTTTTTGCTTCCAGGCTTTATTGACATGCATGGTCATATAGGAGGTACAGGACAAGGTGCAGATTATGACTATGTTTTTAGACTCTGGATGGCTCATGGAATAACCACTGTCAGAGAACCAGGAGGAAGAGGAGTTGACTGGGCTGTCAATTTAAAAAAATTGAGTACCGAAAATAAAATTGTAGCTCCTAGAATTTTTGCCTACACTAGTTTTGGACAGAAAAGTAAAGTCTTCAACCCTCTTAATGATTTACCAATAAGTACACCAGAAATGGCAAGAACTTGGGTTAGAGCAAATGCAAAAAAAGGAGCTGATGGAATTAAATTTTTTGGAGCTGAACCTGAAATAATGAAAGCCGCATTAGATGAGAATAAAAAATTAGGTTTAGGCTCTGCTATGCACCATGCTCAGCTAAGTGTAGCCAGATGGAATGTATTAAATTCTGCTAGAGCAGGGTTAACATCAATGGAGCATTGGTATGGTTTACCAGAGGCATTGTTTAATGATAGGACTGTTCAGAATTACCCCCCAAATTATAATTACCAAAATGAACAACACAGATTTGAAGAAGCGGGAAAACTATGGACACAAGCTGCTGAACCCTACTCTGATCATTGGAATAATGTGATGAATGAACTTATTTCTCTTGACTTTACTATCGTGCCTACCTTTAATATATATGAGGCTAACCGCGATTTACATAGAGCTAGAAGGGCTGAATGGCATGAAGATTATACACTCCCCTCATTGTGGAGATTTTACGAACCAAGCAGAATTTCTCACGGATCATATTGGCATTATTGGGGTACTGAGCAAGAGGTTGAATGGAGAGAAAATTATAGGTTGTGGATGAAATTTATCAACGAATTCAAAAATAGAGGCGGTAGAGTTTCTGTAGGCTCAGACTCAGGTTTCATATACCAACTATACGGGTTTGCATATATTAGAGAGCTTGAACTTCTTAGAGAAGCTGGATTCCATCCGCTTGAGATTATTCGTGCAGCTACATTGAATGGAGCTGAAGCACTGAAAATGGACGATAAGATTGGTAGTGTACAAGTTGGAAAATATGCAGACTTTGTAATTACAGATGAAAACCCATTAGAAAATTTAAAATCTTTGTATGGAACAGGGGCAATAAAACTAAACGAAAAAAATGAGGTAATAAGGTCTGGTGGGGTAAAATTTACTATCAAAGACGGAATAATTTATGATGCAAAAAGATTATTACTTGAAGTAAAACAAATGGTAGACGAAAAAAAGCTTGAGGAAAATTGGGAGTTAAAACAGCCCGGTATTAAATAGATTTAGTGACAGCCAAAACCCCATTTTTTTAATCGATAGTAATTATAAGGGAGTGGAGTTATAAATCCAACGAATAACATAATCGGAATAACCCACCATGTCAATTTAGCCCCTCCAGTGAGAATAACATCTATTGTATTCATCGCAAGTTCCATAGCGATCATACTTATAAAACTCATACCAATTGCAACTTTAAAGGCCTCCTTTAAAATCATTTGTCTTGACAATATGAAGGTTTCGAGTAAAATACTGGTCAACAATCCATTTATGATGGCCAAAGTCATTATTTGCCATGTTAAAAGGCTATGATCAATATTTTGAAAGTAAAAAATAGTTCCAAAATCCCCGATACTACATCCTAATAAACACCATAAAGTATTTACAGATGCTTTTCTCCAAGTGTGCCTACAGCTCCAATTCATTAATTATAAAGATACAATGCACAGTGGATAAAAGTTTATGAAAATTTGAAATAGTTTTATATTTGATTTGTTAATCCAATTTAAATTTTAAGCCCCTCTGCGCGATATTAAAACCTAGACCCTCAACCAAATCCCTAATACCATTTTTATTTGCCAAAATAGGATTAGTATGATTAATATGTATAAAATATATTTTATTTCTCTCAGCAACAGGTTGATTAGAGAATAATTGTAAAGTCTCTTCTATTGAGGGGTGAGGTATTTCTCTCATATCTCTATTAAGCTCTGTACCATTATAAAAAGTTCCGTCAATAAAAGCATAATCAACAAGTTTTACCTCTTCAATAATACTCTTTTTCCATTCATCCCATTTATCAATATCAGGAATAAAAAGTATTTTTTTTGATTTTCCAATTATTTTATAACCAACGGTCTCAGAATATTCATCTCTGTGTGGGACCCTGATAGGTATAACAAAAATATTTTCTGAAAGTTTTACAAATTCCTTGTTGGATATTGTTTGAATTGAAATATTATTTAGTTTGACTAACTGTTCCCAAGGGCCATTTTTTGTGAGAAACTTAGACATTCTTTTGAGTGCATAGACTATTATATTTTTACCTCCTAGCCCCTCACGTCCTAAGTACATTAATCCTGTATAATGTCCAATATGTGCATGGGTTAAGAAAATACCATCAACAAGATTAGCATCAGGAAATTTCTCAAGTAAATTTAGCTGATTATGTATATCGGGGGTTGCATCAAATAAGTATCTTTTATTATTTGTTTTATCAACTAACCCAAGGCAACTGACAAAATAATCGCCTGGACTAACCGCGTTACAACAATCTTTTTCACAACCAATGTGTGGATACCCAGCATCCTGTACGATACCTAATACCTGAATGTAATCAGATTCGCTTGTCTGTGAATATGTGAAAAAAGCGAAAAAAAAAAGCGAAAAAGAAAGGACAGATAATTTCATGAATTCTATTTTCTTTCTGATAATATTACCTTCATTTTATTTTGAAGAATCATCGCTTGTTCAGCCGCAGCAGACGCATATTTTTCATTGTCTGATGCGTAAATAATAGATCTTGATGAATTAACAATTATTCCAATATTATCATTTAGAGCATATTTACAAATTTCATTTAAGTCACCTCCCTGCGCTCCAACTCCAGGCATTAGTAAAAAATGGTCGGGAATAATTGATCTTATTTTTTCAATGTGCCCCGATTTGGTTGCTCCAACAACGTACATCATGTTGTTTTTATCTCCCCAATTTTTAGATGATTTTATCATTTCCATAAAGATGAAATCATCATTATTAGTGGTTTTAAGCTGGATATCATTGGCTCCAGTATTTGAAGTTAAACCAAGTAAAATTGCAATTCTGTTTTCAAATTCCAAAAATGGTTTTACAGAGTCAGAACCCATGTAGGGATTTATCGTCACACTGTCAAAATTCATTTCTGTAAAAAATGATTGAGCATACATTTTGCTTGTATTTCCAATATCTCCTCTCTTTGCGTCAGCTATTGTGAATATTTTAGGATAATTATTATTTATATAATCAACAGTTTTTTTCATTGACACCCAACCTTTAGCCCCCAAAGACTCGTAAAATGCAGTATTTACTTTATATGCAATACAGTATCTATGTGTGTGATCAATGATTGATTTGTTAAACGTGAAAATAGGATCATCGTCATTTAATAAATATTTTGGGATTTTATTAATGTCTGTGTCAAGACCTATACATAAGAAAGAATCCTTATTTTTTATCTGATATATTAAATTCTCTAATTTCATTTAATTATTTGCTTT
>CABZJM010000009.1 GCA_902526075.1 uncultured Bacteroidota bacterium | reverse complement strand
TATTTTTATTTTAAAATTTAACCTCGGTTACTCACAGTTTACTGAAATAATTAATTCAAATAGACCGGGCAGCTCATCTGGCGCTTTCGCTGTAGGTAAAAATATACTACAACTTGAAAACGGTTTTTATTACACTAATGAGGAACATCAATTATTAAACTACAGGGTTAAAGGCCTTGGAGCAGACTTTAAAATTAGATACGGGCTTCTAATAGATAAACTAGAGCTCATAATAGATGGAGTATATCAGACAGATAATTTTACCGATAATCGATATTTACCATCTAATAGTTTTGACAGAAAAAACTTCAAAAAATTTAAAATTGGAGCTAAATATCTAATTTATGACCCAACAAAGGGTGAAGTTAAAAAACCCAACGTGTACAGTTATTTTGCAGATAAAAAATTTGAATGGAAAAATCTCATTCCAGCAATTTCAGCATACGTTGGAATAAATTTGGATTCAAGAAATAATCCATACACAAATACGAATTTGAGCGGTATTAGTCCATCAGCAGCAATTTTTACACAAAGCAATATCACATACAGATCCGTTATCACAACAAATTTAATCTTTGAGAGAATTGGTTCATCACAAAATGATTTCGAATATATTGTTTCGTTAACCCACGCGTTTAGTGAAAGTATGATTGGATTTATCGAAACCCATGCAATAAAAAGTGATTATTATGCTGAAAACAAAGTGAATTTCGGAGTTGCATTTCTATTTACTGATAATCTTCAAATTGATTCGGGTGTTAGTGTAAACTTTAAAGATACTCCACAAATATTTAATGTGGGCCTAGGATTGAGCTACAGACTTAATTTAAATGCAATAAAATGATTGATATTATAAAAGTTTCTAACGATTCAGAGTTAAGAGAGTTTGTCATGTTTCCATTTAAATTGTACAAAGGCTCAAAATATTGGGTTCCTCATATTATTGAACAGGAAATGAATAGTTTCAATAAAGATCTAAATCCAAATCTTAAAAATGCTGAAGTTAAATTATATGTGGCATCAAAAAATGATGAAATTGTTGGAAGAATAGCGGTTATTATTAACTGGTATGAGGTAAATGAACAAAAAACCAGTAAAATTAGATTTGGCTGGTTTGATTTTATTGATGATTTTGAAGTAAGTAAATTGCTTTTAGATAAAGTTGTAGAGTCTGGTAAGAAAAATAAACTTAAATACATGGAGGGTCCAATGGGTTTTAGCAACTTGGACAAAGTTGGGGTGCTTACTAGTGGATTTGAGATAATCGGAACCATGATAACAGCGTACAATCACAGTTATTATGTAAATCATTATGAAAAATATGGATTAATTACTGAAAAAAACTTCCATGAAAAAACATTTATGTTCGAGGACATTGACACAGGTTACTATGAAAAGATGAGTAGGATTGTAAAAACCAGAAATAAATTAAATGAAGTCAATTTTACATCTACAAGCGAGGTAATGAAAAGAACAAATGAAATGTTTGACCTGTTTAATAGATCATATGCCAAACTTTCCTCATTTGTCAAAATAAATCAGGAGCAAAAAGAATTTATGAAAGAAAAATACATAAAGTTTATAAACCCTGAATATATAAAGTTTGTCGAAAATGAAAATAGGGAAATTGTTGCTTTTGCTATTATAATGCCCTCATTTGCCAAGGCTTTACAAAGAATGAATGGAAAATTGTTTCCTTTTGGATTTTTAAATCTATTGTGGGCAAAGAAATTTAATAAAGATGTCATTTTATATCTTATTGGAATTGATCCAAATTATCAGAAACTTGGAGTTACCGCAATAATATTTAATTCGTTTATTCAAACACTTAAAGGTAAGGGGATACAAATTTGTAGGCGAACACCTGAGTTGACAGATAATATTTCAATTGATAAAATATGGAAAAATTTCAATCCTAAACTGATTAAAACTAGATCAACCTATAAGCTTAACCTTAGTTAGCTCAGGCTTTCAGAAAGTTTTTTATAGACTCCTGTGACTAATCTTTCCCTGATTGAGGAGAAAGCTTCCAAAGTCTCCTGAATATCATCAAAGTTGTGTGAAGCAGTTGGAATAAGCCTAAGTAAAATCAATCCCTTTGGAATTACCGGATAAACCACTATAGAACAAAATATCCTGTAGTTTTCTCTTAAATCTTTTACCAATGCCATAGCTTCAGGAACAGAACCTTTTAAATATACTGGAGTTACACAACTTTGAGTGGTACCAATATCAAAACCTCTTTCTTTTAATCCAGATTGGAGTTTGTTTACATTGTCCCAAAGTTTTTGTTTAAATATAGGTTTGGTTCTCAACATTTCTAGCCTCTTTAAAATACCCTCAACTAATTGCATTTGTAAAGATTTTGCAAAAACTTGTGATCTCATATTATATTTTAAAAAATCTATAATTTCTTTGTCAGATGCAATAAACGCTCCTGTACTGGCAAGAGATTTAGCAAACGTGGCAAAATAGACATCAATATCATCTTGAACGCCTTGCTCCTCGCCTGCTCCAGCACCAGTCTTGCCTAGGGTGCCAAAACCATGAGCATCATCAACAAGTAATCGGAATTTAAATTTTTTCTTAAGCTCAACAATCTCCCTTAATTTTCCTTGCTCGCCCCTCATTCCAAAAACCCCTTCTGAAATAACCAATATACCTCCATTAGTCTCTTCAGCTATTTTAGTTGCTCTATTTAAATTTTTCTCAAGGCTACCCATGTCATTATGTTGATAAGTAAACCTTTTTCCAATATGAAGTCTAACCCCATCAATAATACAAGCATGAGAATCAATATCATAAACAATGACATCATTTTTACTTACCAAAGAATCAATAGTTGATAATATACCTTGGTATCCAAAATTTAACACATATGCAGCCTCTTTATTAACAAAATCAGCTAATTGATTCTGAAGTTTCTCATGCAAATCTGTGTGGCCTGACATCAACCTAGCACCCATTGGATAAGCTGAACCATACTTAGCAGCAGCTTCTGTGTCAACTCTTCGCACTTCAGGTTCATTTGCTAATCCCAAGTAGTCATTGACACTCCAAGTTATTACTTCTTTTCCATTAAAATTCATCCTGTTTGAAATGGGACCTTCAAGCTTAGGAAAAGCAAAATATCCCTCAGCAATATCAGCCCATTTTCCTAGTGGCCCTTTGTCCTGGCGCATTCTATCAAATAGGTCTCTCATTATTTTCTAATATATTGTATATCGTTATTATTAATTTCTCTTTTTGAATCAGTAAATCCTTGATCTTCCATCCACTTATCACTATAAATTTTACTCAAATACCTTGAACCATGATCAGGGAAAATTACAACTACTACGTCTGACTCATTAAATTCTTTTTCATGATTAAGTTGCTTAACAGCTTGAAAGGCCGCCCCACTTGTGTAACCAACGAAAATACCTTCATATTTAACAAGTTGCCTTGCGGAATGTGCACTATCTTCATCGGTAACCTTTACATATCTATCGATAATTTCGAAATCAGTCACAGATGGAATTAAATTTTTCCCAAGTCCTTCAATTCTATACGGATATATTTCATTTTCGTCAAATTCTCCAGTTTCATGATATTTCTTAAGAACAGACCCATATGCATCAACTCCAATTACTTTGATATTTGGGTTTTTTTCCTTAAGATACCTAGCTGTCCCAGAGATTGTACCTCCAGTTCCACTACAAACTACTAAATAGGTTATTTTTCCTTGAGTTTGATCCCAAATCTCTGGCCCTGTTGATGAGTAATGTGCATCTGCATTTAAATCATTAAAATATTGATTAATGTATATTGAGCCTTTAATTTCACTGTGAAGCCTTTTTGCAACCTCATAATACGATCTTGGATCATCAGCTGACACGTTAGCAGGACATACATAAACAGTAGCACCCATTGCCTTTAACATTTCGATTTTATCACTTGAGGATTTGGAAGATACAGCCAAAATACACTTGTATCCTTTTATTAATGACACCATAGCTAGGCTAAATCCAGTATTTCCTGATGTAGTTTCAATAATTGTATCACCAGGCTTAAGAATACCTTTTTTTTCAGCACTCTCAACAATATACAAAGCAATTCTGTCCTTTGAAGAATGACCAGGATTAGCAGATTCAAGCTTAGCTAGGATAGTACCGTTAAAGTCTTTGGTTAGATTATCAATTTTCACCATAGGGGTATTTCCCACAAGCTCCAATAAATTGTTAACTACATTTTTATTTTTTTTCATCAATGAAAAAAATTATCTAAGAGCATTACAAAAATAAGTGTTTTTGAGCTGATTTTTAAATTATCTTCTATAAGTTATCGACAACCTTAAGTAAAAGTTTATGTTCTTGATCAGTGTAATTTAAATGTGTAACAATTCTTATCTTTTTGAGCCCCATAGAATTCCAGTCAAATAATATTTCTTTTTCTGTAAAATAATCAATAATTGTTTGCTTATCTACAGAATCATCAAGCTCTAATATTATAATATTTGTTTCTACTTCATTTACACTCTTGATACAATTCTTGGATAAAAGACCAGATGCAATCTCCTTAGCTCTTTGATGATCAAAAGCGAGTCTTTGTAAATTGTTTTCAAGAGCATACAGCCCTGCTGCTGCTAAGTAACCTGCTTGACGCATTCCCCCACCTAAAATTTTTCTAATCCTTAATGCTTTATCAATAAAATGTTTTCTACCTACTAATACAGAACCGACTGGACAACCAAGCCCTTTACTTAAACAAACAGAAATGGTATCAAAATGATCTCCATAAATTTTAGGATTGTTGTCTTTGGCAACTATTGAATTCCATACCCTAGCACCATCCATGTGTAATCCAAGCCCATTTTCATCACATATGAATTTTATTTCCTCAAAATGTTTTACATCCCAACAGTGTCCACCCCCCTTGTTTGTGGTATTTTCCAATGATACTAATTTTGTGAGTGGTGAGTGATAAAAATTCTTTGGATTTATTGCATATTTTAATTGATCTGGATTAAACATACCTTTTTGACCTTGTAGAAGCTTGAACGACACACCACTGTTAAAAGAAGCTCCACCTCCTTCATAATTGTAGACATGGGAATATTCATGAGCAATAACCTGATCACCTGGATTTGTATGAATTTTTACAGCAGTTTGATTAGCCATTGTACCAGATGGAAAAAACATTGCACTTTCCATTCCAAAAAAATTAGCAATTTTATTTTCCAACTCTTTTACCGTTAGATCCTCTCCATATACATCATCTCCAACTTTAGCATTGAGCATAAAGTCAAGCATTCTATCACATGGTTTCGTTATCGTATCACTTCTTAAGTCTATCATTTTATTCGTAATGGCTGCAATTATCTGTTCCAATTGGGGAACCGTCAGGTATTTTTAACGAATTAATGATTTCGTATTCTTTAGGATCTTTATGAAAATTACTTATCATATCAATATAATGACTGTAATATTTTGAAAGTTTATAGTCCTTTCTTCTTTTTGACGATAGTTCTGATGAAATTTTTCTTACAAGTTTATTACTTATGCTTCTTACCTGAGAATAACTGCTTGAGCTATTAATAACTTTAAAAACATTCTTTAAAAAAGTAGTATTAACGATATGTTGAATCTCCCCGAGGTAGGAGTCTTCTGGTTCTGTAATGTTAGAGGGCTTCAAAAAGGTCGTTTTCTTTAATATTAAAGCATATAGTTCATCAAGGCTCAGATTTGAATTATCTAATGAATGCTGTAATATTAATCTGTTTAGTCTTTTTGGCCTTAAAATTAAACTTAAGGTCATATCAGCAGATGTTTCAGCAACCGAAAAAGGATCAAAGGCGACACCCAGGTTAGACCTAAATGATTCTCTTGTTCTTGGGTATCCAAATGCCCTTGGCGGAAACAATTGTAATTTATCCTTTGGAATCGCTAAAAAATCAGGTTGTAATGTTTTCATTAATGAATTTAAAGCCTGTATTTGATTAACTTTTTCAATATGATAGTAGTCTTTCTGATTATCCCCAATCAGAGAATAATTGTAATCCATACCTCCAATTAACTTTACAGCAGCTTCAGTCTGATATCTGTGAAAAAAGTACAATGGAACAAAAACGTCCTCCAACAATGAATTTGGGGTGCCTTCTGGAACATTATACTCAGAAAAATTTTCAATTGCCCTTTTTCTAATATCTATTACTTTATCTAATCCAGAATATGCGGTTTCTCCATTATCCCATAAGTGTGCATATGCATGGGAGCCATCAATTGATCTTGCATCGTAATCACTAATAAATCGTAAACCATCACTAGTTGAATTTTCCAATATTTTATTTAACTCAAAATCCTCATTTTGATCTGCTCTAAAATCACTGTAGCTATATGCAACAGTAACTTTATCCCAATCTCCAATTCCAGTATCATAAGCATCGTCAAAAATAATTTCATCATCAATTAAATTTACCAACGGATGAGGATAGTCCATAACTGAGGCCCTGTCATTTGTACTTGCTGCAAAATTGTGAGCAAATCCAATTGTATGACCTATCTCATGAGCGCTCAACTGTCTTATTCTCGCTACAGCTAATTCCTTCATTTTATTATTATTATTTTCTGAGGCAAAAGGTTCATTGGTTAATGCCTGAGCTATCATGTAGTCCTGCCTTATTCGAAGACTACCTAAACTTACATGACCTTTAATAATCTCACCAGTTCTTGGATCAACTACACTAGCACCATAACTCCATCCTCTTGTGGAGCGATGAACCCATTGAATAACGTTATACCTGCAGTCCAATGGATCTGCACCTTCTGGAAGCATTTTAACCTGAAAAGCATCTTTAAAACCAATTGATTCATATGCCTGATTCCACCATCTTGCACCATCTAATAAAGCACTCTTAACTGGCTCGGGTGTCCCAGGATCTAAATAATAAATAATTGGTTCAACTGCTTCGGAGATTTCTAATTCTGGATTTTTCTTTCCTAATCTATGCCTAATGATGAATTTTTTTGTGATTGGCTCATCAATTGGTGTTGAATAGTCCATAAATGAAATTGATATAGCACCACTTCTAGGATCAAATTTTCTTGGCTTATAATTGTTGTCGGGAAGTTTTATGAAGGAGTGATGTTGAACAACTGAAACATTGTCAGGATCGGGAACAACACTTCTTATCATACTGCCCTTTGCCTCACCTGAAAAAGTTAATAAAGCCTCAAATTCTACATTCTCAGGAAACGCTTTTGTATTGAAAATTTCAATCGCACTTTTGGATTTATCAACTTTATATGAGCCCTGTTTTAAATCTCTCAGTTTTTTAGCTACCCCATGTCTATCATATAATAAAAAGGGGGTAAAATCAATGAGGTGGTGTCCATTATTAGTTTCAACTATTTCAAATCCGAAAATTACAGATTTTGCAAAAGCTTGTTCAACACTTTTTTTTTCACTGATATTTTCGGTTTGAGCCCTGTAGAATAAGTTAGGCTCAACCAACAAGATTTTATTACCCTTTTTTACAAATTTGACCAACTTCTCTAGTCCCAGTTGACCTCGATCCAAGCCTATATCATTTGAACCAACACCCGAGGCCAATGAACCAATATAAAGAAACTCATAATCTAGTTTATCAACTTCTAGGAATATTTTATCCTTAGATTCATCATAAGAAAAATTAAAAAATCCTTTGAATTTTTCTAATTCATTTGAGTTACAAAATGAAAGAGCAATTGAAAGGATAAAAAAAGCGAGTGTTAGTCTTACTTTATACATTTTTTAAATTTTTATAAATCTACACAATATAAATTTTTAATAAAAATATTCTCATCTTGTTTAATTAGTATTAATTTTACCCCGTGATAACCCAAGAACAAATACAATCACTTAGAAATCGCCTGGATGCGTTAAGGGGGTATCTTTGACTTTGACAATAAAAAATCCTCTCTGGAAATTGAAGAGAACAAAACACTCAAATCTGATTTTTGGGATAATTCCTCAAAAGCTCAAATAGTTCTAAAAAAAATTAAATTTTTAAAAAATTGGATTGATAATATTACTAAATCAGGTGAAAATATTTCTGATCTAGAAATTTTATTTGAATTTAATAAAAATGATGAATGTAGCGATGAAGAATTATTAAATCAATATAACTCAGCAGAAGAATTCCTAAAGGAACTTGAGTTTAAGACTATGTTATCTGATGAATCCGATAATATGGACGCAGTATTACAGGTAACTGCAGGGGCTGGTGGTACAGAAAGTTGTGATTGGGCTCAGATGTTGATGAGAATGTATTTGATGTTTGGAGAAAAAAATGATTTTAAAGTATCAAAATTAAACGAACAAGATGGTGAATCAGCTGGTATCAAAACAGTTACTCTAAAATTCGAAGGTGAATATGCATTCGGATGGCTTAAAGGCGAAAATGGTGTTCATAGGCTGGTGAGAATATCCCCATTTGATTCCAATGCAAAAAGACATACTAGTTTTGCTTCAGTATATGTCTATCCTCTAGTTGATGATTCTATTAATATTGAAATCAATCAGTCTGATATTGAAATAAATACTTCTAGATCTAGTGGTGCTGGTGGACAAAGTGTTAATAAAATCGAAACCAAAGTTCAACTAACTCATAAACCTACTGGAATTCAGATAACATGTTCTGAAACCAGATCTCAACTAGACAATAAGATTAGGGCAATGCAAATGCTAAAATCTCAGCTTTATGAAATTGAATTAAAGAAGAAAAATGAAAAAAGATCTGAAATAGAGTCTGAAAAGAAGAAAATTGAGTGGGGAAGTCAAATAAGAAATTATGTTCTTCACCCTTATAAACTTATTAAAGATTTAAGAACTGGAATGGAGACAGGAAATGTTGAATCAGTGTTAGATGGAAATCTTAATGAATTTTTAAAATCTTTTTTAATGTTTCATTCTAATCAAAATAATTAATAAAAATGAAAATTTATCATAACCCAAGATGTAGAAAATCAAGAGAAGCGGTTCAGTATTTAACCGAAAAACATGTTTTATTTGAAATTGTTGAATATATGCAAGAGGGAATCTCTGAAAATAAAATGAAAATATTACTAAATAAATTGAATATTTCAGCACTAGAATTAATCAGAAAAAACGAAAAAATATGGAAAGAAAAATTTAAAGAAAAAATACTTGCTGAAAGTCAAATTATAAATCTTCTCTGCACTGAACCAAAATTGATGGAAAGACCTATTATTGAATCAAAAAATAGAGCCGTAATTGGAAGACCCAAAGAAAATATTGATATAATGCTCTAGCAAATCGTTAATGTATGATAATTATCCCTTAGTGGCATATGTTTTGATGAATTTGTATTTAAGACAAAAAACAAACTATGAAAAAGCATCTAATTGCTGTAATAATTGTACTAACTTTTAACCTAAACTTTTCCCAATCATATAAATTTAGTCAACCAAAAGAATTTATCATATCTGGTGTTATCTCCAGTCTTGACAACGACGAGCTTTTGGAATATGCTACAATTACAATATTAAATACTGAAAATAATGATGTTATTACTGGAGGGATTAGCGATGATTTTGGTAAATTTTCTATTCCTGCTAAAGCTGGAAAATACAATATTTTAATTGAATATATTTCATTTAAAAATTTAACCTTGAATGAGGTTGAACTTGATAACAACTTAGATCTAGGTAAAATAAAACTAGAACTAGATTATGCATCACTTGGTGAAGTTGAAATCATTGCAGAGGAAACAACTGTTGAGATTCGATTGGATAAAAAAATATATACAGTCGGTAAGGATTTAACTGTAAGAGGTGGTACAGGAACTGATGTGCTAGACAATATTCCGTCTGTTTCAACTGATATTGACGGAAATATACTTTTAAGAGGTAATGATGCTGCTAGAATCCTTATAAACGGAAAACCATCTAGATTAGTTGGTATTAACTCATCATTCATAAAAGAATTACCAGCTGATGCAATAGAAAAGGTTGAGGTTATTACATCCCCTTCAGCAAGATATGAGGCTGAAGGAAGCGGTGGTATTATAAATATAATACTAAGAAAGTCCAAAAAACTTGGATTAAATGGTTCATTAAGTGCCAATATCGGTGAACCCAAATCAAGTTCTATATCATCTAACATAAATTATAGAAATGGTAAAATTAATTTCTTTAATTCGTCAAGTCTATATGACAGAATCAGACCTGGAAGCTCAAGTGGTATTACGGAATATTTCAACGGCTCAGAGCCTAGTACTTTTTTCAGTGAAGATAGAATAAGAGAAAGGGCAAGTAACGGATATTTTATAAATAATGGTTTTGAATGGTACATAGAGGATAATACATCACTTTTAGGTTCATTTTTCTACAACAACTACGGTTCAGATAATTTAGAATCAAATACTATCAGAGAATTGGACTCCAATTCTAACATTCTAAATACAATAACCCAAAATGATTTTGAGGATGATATTGACAATAATCGAGAATACAATTTAAATTTTGAAAAAAAATTAGATGATAAAGGTCAACTAATCACTATTGATTTACAATATGAAAATTCAAAAGAATGGGAGAATTCATTAATTGATGAAAACGGTGTTGCAAATGAAAGTGTAGATGAAAATATTCAATCTGAATCATTTTTCATTCGTTCTGATTATGTTTTACCAATTGGAGAAAACCGTCAATTTGAAGCAGGATTTAGAGTAGAAAGTGAAGATGATATCACTGATTACAAGGTTTTTGACAATGTTGGCAATATACTTGTCGAAGATCTTGACCAAAGTAACATATTTCAATACAAAGAAAGAATCAGTTCAGCATACACTCAGTATGGGGTTAAAGTTGAAAACAAATATTCTTTTCTTCTTGGCTTGAGGGTGGAGAATACACTGAAAAATGTAAATCAGCTTACCATTCAAGATTACACTGAAATTAATGAAATTGGCTTATTCCCTACATTTAATTTTGGTTTAGAGATAACTGAGGAAGAAACTTTAACCTTTGGATATAATAGAAGAATACGAAGACCTTGGTCAAGATTTGTTAATCCTTTTCCAACCAAAATAAGTCCAATACTAATTTGGCAGGGAAATCCATATTTAGATCCCACTTACTCAAATAATATTGATTTTGGATACATAAAGAGATATAAATCTTCATTTACTGTTAATACATCAGCTTACTTTCAAAAATCTACCAATTCAATAAACACAATTATTGAAGAAACGGGTGAATATGCAGAAATAAATGGAGTTAATGTGCCTATCGTTGTAAGAACGCCAATCAATTTGTCCACGAATGAAAGAATCGGATTTGAATTAAACCTTTCATACAGAAAGGGAAGAAATTGGAACATCAATACGAACTTTAATTTGTTTCAGAATAAAGTTGAAGGTACTTACAATGATATTGTTTATGATAACGAAAATGTTAGTTGGAGTTTTAGACTTAACAACAAACTAACTTTACCAGGGAAAATTGATTGGCAGACAAGAATGAATGTTAGAGGGCCTAATGAAACTGCTGTCAGTAAAAGTGATGGTGATTTTTCAATAGACTTGGCATTCAGTAAAGAATTATTAAAAGAAAAAGCCACATTAACCTTGAATATTAAAGATTTATTGGACCAAAGAGGATGGAGAAACGAAACGTTCAATGAAAACTTTTACAATAACTTTGAATTCAGATGGAGTCAAAGATCTGCAACACTAAATTTTACTTACAGGTTTAACCAAAAGAAAAATCAAAATAGAAGACAAATGAGAAATGCAAGGTTCGAAGATGGTGGTTTTGGCTCTTAAACTATTATTTATTTTTTCTTTCTTCAACAAACTCTTCGATTCTCTCTTTTAAAGCACCAAAAACCCAATAAGGAATAACAAATAGCAGTAATACAAAAAATAACCAAAAACCTATTGTCAAAATAGTTAGAAATGCTAAAAAACCTAAATATTGGTCAAATTCAAACATAGTTTAGTATTACTGATGTAAATATAAAGCATAGAATCTTTATAGATAATATTAAATTAAAATAATTTTTAACATTCTTTCATTAAAAAAGTTCAATAATGATACATTTTGTGTTTAGTTGTATTTAATGTGTAAATTTGTATAATAATTGCTAACCATGGAATACAGAATTGAAAGAGACACTCTAGGCGATGTTAAAGTTCCCGCTGATAAACTTTGGGGTGCTCAAACTGAAAGGTCTAGAAATAACTTCAAAATTGGCCTACAGGCTTCAATGCCAATCGAAGTAATTCACTCCATTGCAATTGTTAAAAAGGCAGCTGCAATAACTAATCATTCATGTGGAATATTAAGTAAAGAAAAAATGGAACTGATTTCAACTGTTTGTGATGAAATTGTTGATGGAAAACATGATGGCCAATTTCCTTTAGTTGTATGGCAAACAGGATCGGGCACTCAAACAAATATGAACGTTAATGAGGTTATTTCAAATAGATGTCAACAACTACTAGAAAAAGATTTAAATGATGAAAAATATGTTAAAGCTAATGATGATGTAAATAAATCTCAATCATCAAATGATACTTTTCCAACAGCAATGCACTTAGCTGCATATAAAATAATTTTGATGGATACTATTCCAGCGATTGAAAATTTAAAGGTATCTCTTGATAAAAAATCTGAAGAGTTTAAAGATATTGTAAAAATTGGCAGAACTCACATGATGGATGCCACACCTATTACATTGGGTCAAGAATTTTCAGCCTTTTCCAAACAAATTGAAAATGGTATTATAAGCTTAAAAAAATCCCTGAAATTTATTTTGGAAATCGCCCTTGGTGGCACTGCAGTTGGAACTGGATTAAATGCACCCAAAGGTTATTCACAAAAAGTAGCTGAAATAATTGCTAAAGAAACAAATTACCCCTTTGTGTCAGCGGAAAATAAGTTCGAGGCATTGTCTTCGAATGATTCATTCGTTGATTGTCATGGTTCATTAAAAAAAATCGCTGTTGCTCTAAATAAAATTTCGAATGATATTAGAATGCTTTCATCTGGACCCAGAAGCGGAATTGGTGAAATAATTTTACCTGCCAATGAGCCAGGAAGCTCAATAATGCCTGGAAAAGTTAATCCAACCCAATGTGAGGCAATGTCAATGGTTTGTAGTCAGGTTGTCGGAAATGATACTACAATTACGTTTTCAGCCAGCCAAGGTCATTTTCAGCTTAATGTTTTCAAGCCTGTAATTATTTATAATTTTATAAATTCATCACAATTAATTGCAGATGCTGTTAATAGTTTTAATTCAAATTGCGTTAAGGGGATAATTCCTAACCTCAAGTCTATCAAGGATAAATTAGATAATTCATTAATGCTAGTAACAGCATTAAATCCAAAAATTGGATATTACAAAGCTGCTGAGATTGCTAACAATGCATATAAAAATGGCACAACTCTTAAGGAGGAAGCAATTAAATCGGGATACTTAACTGCTGAAGAATACGATCAGTTAGTTGATCCAAAAAGTATGGTCTAGTATACAATTTATGTCTAAATTAATTATCAACATAAAACAACTTACGCAAGTTAGAAGTAAAGATATTTCGTTTGTGAAACCAGAAAGAATGAATGAATTACCCTCAATCTCAGATGCATTCTTGTTTGTAAAAAATGGTGTTATTGCTGACTATGGAAAAATGTCAGAAATACCAAATTTTGGGGATATTGAAACAATAAATGCAAAAGATAAAATTGTTTTACCTGCTTGGTGCGATTCCCATTCACACTCTGTCTTCACAGGAAATAGGTCGGATGAATATATGCAAAGAATAAAAGGTGCTACTTATGAAGATATAGCAAAAAATGGGGGAGGAATCTTAAAATCGTCCAATCAAATTAAATCTATTTCATTAGAAGATTTGTTTCAAGAGTCAAAAAAAAGGATTAAATCATTAATTCGTCAAGGAACTGGGGCATTAGAAATTAAATCTGGATATGGGTTAAGTTATGATTCTGAATTAAAAATGCTTGAAGTTACCAATAGACTAAAAAACTCTTTACCAATAGAAATAAAATCAACATTCCTTGGTGCTCATGCAGTTCCAAAAAATTATAAAAAAGAGGAATACTTTAATCTGGTCATTGATAAAATGCTCCCAGAATTTGTAGATAAAAAATTAGTTGACTTTGTTGATATTTTTTGTGAACAAAACTATTTTTCATCTGATGATACAAAATTACTTTGTAAAAGGGCAAATCAACTAGATATCCGAGTAAAAATCCACACAAATCAATTCAACTCAATTGGTGGTATCAGGGCTGGTGTTGATAATGGGGCTTTAAGTGTCGACCATCTCGAAGTTATGACTCGAGATGATATAAATGCTCTAAAAAATAGTAAAACGATGCCTGTGTTATTACCAGGTTGCTCATTCTTTTTAGGAATCGATTATGCGAATGCAAGAGATTTATTATCTAATGGAATTTCTTTTGCAATAGCGAGTGATTATAATCCAGGTTCCTGTCCAACTGGAAATATGAATTTTATACTATCGTTAGCTTGTAATAAATTAAAGTTGACAACACAGCAAGCAATTAATGCTGCAACTATTAACGGTGCTTATGCAATGGGTGTTTCAGACAAAACAGGATCGATTAGTAAAGGGAAAATTGCCAACTTGTTAATCACTGACAAAATAGATTCAATTGATGATTTACCTTACTATATTGGAGATAATTTAATCGAAAAAGTCTTAATCAAGGGGGAAGAATTTAACTAGATAAAACTTTGTTCACAATTGCTAAAATTTTATTTTCCTCTATATTCGTTTTCTCAAGAATTTTATTTCCTTTAGAAATAATTTTCTCAACAAAATCTTTATCATCAAGGTCTTTACAATTAATTCTAACATTTAAAAAACCCCCATTAATTGCAGCTTTCGTACAGTGCATAGCAACTCCAACATCAGTAATCGAATTAGGATTTCCCCTCAATGCCATTTTTTTGATAATATCAATTGATTTAAATGATGCCTCCATGATTTTAAAAGGAACCTCAATTGCATTTTTTGTAGCATTTTGAATATGATTATTTCTGATTTGTTTTTCCTCTTCATTATCTTTTGGCAATGAATAAGCATTCATTATGGAATTAAAAGCTTCTGTATCTTCATCAACCAGATCAATTAGTTGAGATTGTATTTTCATACCCTCCTCTCCAATCTTTGAAAAGAATTCCCATTTATCATCCCAACCTCTTTTATGGGCTGATAAATTTGCAACCATAACAGCCAGAGAAGCAGCAAGAGCACCACAATAGGCTGAAATTGAACCACCCCCTGGTGCTGGAGATTCACTAGAAGTAACATTAGCAAAATTAAGTAATGATTTTTTTGATAAGCTTCTATTTTTTTCGTCTATCATGTATTCAATAATCCTTGACTTCGGTTCAAATGGTGCTAGTTCATCTAGTCCAAGTGACTTAACAGCAATATGAATTATCTCACTATCCGGAATTGCATTTGATCTTTTTTGCTTAGTCAAAAAATATTTCCCAGCTTCAATCAATACTTTTTTTGGAACTAGACCTATCAATTCAGAACCAGTTACTCTCATTCCTTTGATTTGAGCCCTTTCACAAGTTTTATCGAAAACCTCATGTAGGGGTGTGGTATTTATATTTGTAATGTTATAGGAAATTTGTGCAATTCCATATTCTTCAATAAACCAACCAATTCCTTTTAGATTCTTAAAATAACCTGGATTTCTTTTCGGGTTACCTTTTTTGTCTGTAATTGTTTTTCCGGTCAGCTTTCCTCCTTCTCTTTTAATCCTTCCAGCTTCTCTTAAATCAAAAGCAACAGAATTTGCTCGTCTTGTTGAAGTTGTATTTAAATTAACATTATAAGCTACTAAAAAGTCCCTGGCACTAATGGCTGTAGCACCTGATTTTCTTACTTCATCGTTAAATTCAGATGGTCCATAGTCCGGTTTCCATAAACTGTCTTTAAATTTATTTTCTAGCCCCTCATATTCGCCTGCTCTACAATTAGCTAAATTTTTTCTTTTATTTTCCTTTGCTGCATTTTCATAACAATACACAGGAATTGACAACTCCTCACCTACTCTTTGTGAAAGTTTATGTGCTAAATCTATTGTCTCTTCCATTGATATGCCCGAAATTGGTATTAATGGACAAACATCAACAGCACCCATTCTTGGGTGTTCGCCAAAGTGTTTTCGCATGTCAATCAGCTCTTTAGCTTTGGAAATTAACTTAAATGCTGCATCAACAATAATATCAGCATCCCCAACAAATGTTATTACAGTTCTGTTAGTAGCTTTTCCTGGATCAACGTTCAATAATTTAATACCTGGATATTTTTCTACAGTTTCAACAATTTTGTTTATAACTGATAAATCATTTCCTTCAGAGATATTTGGCACACATTCAACTAATTTTTTCATTATAACTTTGTAATCTTTTCTAAAGATATTAATATTAAGTAATATTAAATAAGATGGAAATAAATATTATAAACTTTCAAGATAAATTTGAAAAAGACTTTTACGATTTGAATATTGAATGGTTGGAATACTTTTTTCAAGTCGAAGATTATGACTACGAGGTTTTATCAAATTCCAAAAAATATATTATAAATAATGGTGGGAAAATCTTTTTTGCAGAATCCGAAGGAAATATAATTGGAACTGTAGCGCTAATGCCAACAAACAACAAATTAGTATTTGAATTAACTAAAATGGCTGTAAAGCCAGAATATAGAAATAAGGGTATAGGAAAAAAATTATTAAAAAAATGTATTGAATATTCTACTAATAACAACTGCAGTTCAATTATTCTTTATTCAAACAAAAAACTGGATAATGCAATTCACCTGTACAGAACTTATGGATTCAAAGAAACTAAAATGGAAAAGAAATCTCCTTACTTAAGAGCTAATATAAAAATGGTTTGGTCTAATGATTAAACCCTACCTTTCAAAGCATTGAATACCCAAGCAATTGCAAAGAAACCCATTCCCACTGAAACGAATCCCCAACCAGCTATTTCATTATACTTAAAGACGCCTAAGGCAATTAGAACTAATCCGAAAAAAATCATTATAAAGGTTGCCCATCCTAAAACTGTATTTTTATTCATCATTATTCTTCTTTCTCTTTTCTTTTCTTCTTTTCTTTTTTTCTTCTTTTCCAGAAAAATCCATATCAACAAAAGTTGTAATCTCATCAGGTGTTAAAATAACAGCTAATGATTTTACAAAATCAATTTCCAACTGTTTTAATGCTTCCTGCCTTGCTTGCTTTGATGAGTCTGTATTTTCAACTATTTTGTTATAATTTTCGAATTTTTCTAGCAATAAGCCCTTGAAAATTTCTTTTTCAAAATCATCAAGAGAAAAAACCTCAATTGATTTAGGTAAAACTTTTTCTAGTTCTTCATAAGCATTTAGTGTTGTAATATAAACAGATGCTTCATATTTGGGGGGAGGTATATATCCTCTTTGACCTCTTTGAACTCCATAAACTTGCTGAGCAAAAATATTTGAACTGTATAATAATAAAATAAACAGTATAACTTTTTTCATCTTTTAATAAGTGATTTTGCAATTTATAAATTATTTAATTTATATACTATTGGGATTTACAATTTTAATTTTTGTTTGTCTACCATTAACATAACTATGGCCTTTATCGCCAAAGAAACCTGCCTCTTCTAACATTATTCTAATATCACGACCCCACTCTTCAATGAAAGAAGTATTATTCAATTCGATAGCATAAACAGTGTTAACATTCAATGGATAATCTCCTGTTCCCACCACGCCTCCTTGTGCATCCCACATTCCTATAGTTGGTCCAGAGGAGTGTCCATAAGAACCAAGTGGATGAGTATAAATTGAGGGCCTTAATCCAATTTTTTTTGCTTCAAAAAGGGAGTTCAATAAAATTTGATTTCCTGAATTACCCTCTATGAAATTTGAAGTTAAAATATCTTGAAGAAGATTAGCTTTGTTAAAAGCTTCCGATAGGTAGAAAGGAATATTATCTTCATTATCATTTAGAACATATGCCATTTGTTGACAATCAGAATTCAGCCTCAGGTACGTAATTCCAAAATCACAATGTAATAAATCCCCTTTCTGAATAATATTTTCCGAAGGTCTATTTGAAAAAGATCTGAGATGTTCGCCATTTGCTTCACTTTTTCTTTGAATATCCACCGAGGGGTGAAACCATGTGTTTAGCCCCATATCTGTAACTTTTTGACGCATCCACCACTCCAGGTCTGAGGTTGTTGTTTTACCTATTTGAATAACGTCAAGTGAAAATGCCTGATTTATTATTTCTTTTGTGATTGTAACTATCTGACGGTAAATTTCCATTTCTTCATTGGTTCTAGTCTCTATCCATGCTGTTGCCAATTTTTGAGCAGAAACAACCTTTTCCCTATTCTTTTCAGAAATATTTGCCATAAACTCATCATGGTCTGTTTTGTCTAATCCATCGGCTATATTGAAATACTTAGAATAATTTAAGCCTATTTTTTGTGGATTTCTTTCTTCAATAATTTCATTTAATCTTTTCCATTGGTCTGGCTGTTTGTCTTTATCCCAAGCAGAAACTATATTATCACCAAAGTTATATCTTGCTACAGCCAATTTGTCCAGTGAATCATTTAATTTGTCTCTATAAAAAACTATAATTGTTCTTCTGCGTGCATTGAGCCACTCAGCAGGTAACATCGTTTTCAGTACAGGATCCTCATTATATTCTCTAGAAATCAAAATCCACATGTCAATTTCTGTTTTATCCATTAATTCAGGAAGAACATTATCAAACCTGTGCTCAAGAATTTCATTTATCTTGTTGGCTCGTTCTTTTTTCATTTAAAATTTGTGAATTCAATGAAAATGTTGTCATAAAAATTAAAATAATTATTTTCTTCATAATCTTTTATTAAAGTATATTTATAAGTCTAGTAAATTTAGGTAATATCAAACTAGTAATATTGTTTAATCCATGGAAAAAAAAATTTTGCTACTAAGATTTTTCTTAATTCTTGTTTGTTTAAATTCATTTTCTCAAAGTTATTTGAATATAAGTTGGGACAATAAGACACATGATTTCGAAACATCTTACCATGATATACAAGGTATATTCAGCAATCATTATGTTGAATATTTTAATTCTAAATTTAGTGATGAGGTATATATTTATGAAACTCATCATATGAAAACAAAAATCAATAAAATAACAGATGATTCCAATAATGAGATCTTCATATCCAAAATCAATATTTCTGAAATTGTAGATGTTAAGTCAAAAATTATAAATAACGACAGTACTGTAACTTATGATTTTGATAAGATGAAAAAGATGATTAATGAGTCTACATCCAGTGAGAACTATAATTATTATAAAATTCCTGGAATCAAAGAGCAGGACGTTGTTGAGGTTATTTACACTGTTAAAAAGGATTTTAATTTTAATGGAAATAAAATTATTGAAGAGTCTCATCCTATTTTATCTTCAAAATTTATTTTAATTGAAAATAAATTTAAATCCAATATAAAAATTTACAATTCTTTCAATTCACTTGTAGAAGATACTTTAATTGACGGAAAAAAAGAGTAAACTAATAAATTTCAAAAACCTAGATGCTACATCTAATGAGCAATACTCAACACCTATTGCAAATAAGATAAAAGTATCATATCAATGTTATGAAAATCGTGAGGACGTTTTACAATCAGAATACTGGAATAACCTAGTTCAAAATTTGCGTGAACTCTTTTTTCCAGGCTCAATAAACCCCAAAGCTAGGGAACTGTTCGAAGAAATCAAAAATAATAACATTTCGATTCCATTGGATGAAATAAAAGTAAGTAATAAAATAGATGAGTATATAAAAGATAATTTTATCATTTCTGATGATGATGATCCTAATTTAAACGAAATTAACTACATATTTGACAATAAAATTTCTAATGACTTTAGTATAATTCAAGTATATACTAATCTGTTAAAAGCTGCAAAAATTGATTTTGAGGTAGCGATAAGCTGTAATAGATTTTTTTTAAAATTTGATCCAGAATTATTTGATCCAAATCAATTAAGGGAATTTGTTATTTATTTACCAAACTCTGAAAAATATATAAGTCCAAATAGAATTGAATATAGAGTTTCAGAGGCACCAGATGACTTATTAGGAAACTATGGTGTATTTATAGATAAAAATCTTGATTATTACTTCAGCGAAATCACACAGTCTGACAAAAATTTTAGTGAAATAAAAAAGAAGATTGAAGTATCAATTCCAAAAAATTTAAAAAAATTAAAGATCAAAGAAAATAGGTCTTTTAGTGGTTATTGGGCAATAATGAACAGAAACTATGTTTCACTTTCAGAAAATGAAGAAACAGATTTTTTAATCGATTTTTTTACTATTAGTGGATTAGATAATAAGAAGGTTACTAATTACAATATAAAAAATTTTGACGTCTCTAGTAATTTCTACAATACTCCATTAAGAATAAGCTCAACGATAACAACCACTGACTTGGTTGAAGAAGTAGATGGATTGGTTTATTTAAAAGTTGGAAAAGTCATAGGATTACAAAGTAACTTATTTAATGACAACAAAAGGATAAATGAAATAGAAATAAATTTTCCAAACTCTTATGAATATGAGATTAACATTGAAATTCCCAAAGGCTACAAAATTTCAGATTATAGTGAATTAATTAAATCAAAAGAATTTATTTCTGTTGATGGAAGCATTTCAGCTAAATTCAATTCAAATGCGACGTTAAACAACAATCAAATTAATATTTTAATAAAGGAATTTTATAAAAATCTTAGATATAATAAGGGACGATATCAAGAATTTAGAGCAGTTATAAATGCTGCGGCTTCATTCTACGAGTCATCAATAGTGTTGGAGAAAATTTAGATACTACCAAATAATTTACCCTTCCAATCAGTCCAATTATACTTTTTGGCAAAAATTAATAACATTATTGGAAAAAAATACCAAAACAGGAATCAATACATCTGATAATGGCATTATTTCAGGATTTGATATATCCTTGAGTACAGAATGTGTCTGCAAAGCTGTCCAATCAGCAGTAACCAATAAAGCAGCTGTCATATTATTGGCAGCATGCCAACCTAAGGCTAATTCAATACCTTCATCCATCAAAGTCATAATTCCAGCAAAAAGACCTGAACCTATATAAAATACATATACAACATTACCAAACTTTGCAATTTCAGGATTAGCTGAATGTAACAGCCCAAAAGCGATTGATGAAGCAATTAATGGAAACCATCTGTTTCTTACAATTGAGCCTAAACTTTGCATCATATAACCCCTAAATAAGTATTCTTCAGCAGATGTTTGAATCGGTATCAGTATAATTACTATGACAAATAATATGAGAAATGGTTTTAGATTAAAATTTATGATGTAATTTTCTGGCGCTGTGATATAACCTAATGCAATCATAAAAGCAGAAATCGAGGACCACAAAAAAAATGAATAAAAAATTCTGTCAAAATCAACTTTATTTCTTGAAGTAGTCAGAGATAAAAAAGAATTTCGATTTATTAATTTATTGCATATAGCTACTGACAATAGCATACCTACAAATCCTAATAACATCAAAAAAAAGGTTATAATTTGATTCGAGAATTTGCATTTGCGCAGTGATATCCATAGAATTTAGTTCTAAAATGGCCTGCATATCACTCATTTCATACTCAGAATCACTAATTACTTTATTTTTTATGCCAATGAAATGAGGTATTGAAAAAAGAGTTGTAACTAATACAGTTATAACAAGTGTGAAAAATAACTTTAAAAAATCTATCCAACGATCCGAATCGTCTCTAATAATTTGTTTTATGTACATATTTTATTTTTTTTTATTGCTAATGT
The DNA here is from genome assembly GCA_902526075.1 of uncultured Bacteroidota bacterium. Classification (GTDB taxonomy): domain Bacteria; phylum Bacteroidota; class Bacteroidia; order Flavobacteriales; family Flavobacteriaceae; genus MED-G13. Next base: position 31,994 of record CABZJM010000009.1, on the reverse strand, counting down.
TGTTAGTTTTCCAAGTGAAATCAAATTTTCATCCTCATCTGTCACTCTTACCTCCCAAATCTGCATTGTTCTTCCAAAATGAATATTCGTTGCCTTTGCATAAACAAAACCCTCACTAATACTTTTCACATGATTTGTTGAAATCTCGATTCCTCTTACAGATAAATCTTTGTTTTTTATAAAATATCTAGATGCAAAACTTCCGACAGTTTCAACAAGAGCAGCAGTTGCACCACCATGCAAAATTCCTGCTGGTTGATGAACCTCTGATGTAACCGGCATTTTACACACAACATAGTTATCTCCGATTTCGGTAAAAGTGATTTTTAGAGTTTCCATTAAAGTATTGGAACTCAATTCATTTACCTTTTTTAAAATTTCAGATTTACTCAAAATATTTTTTTGCAAATTTACATAAAAAAAAGGGCGCTGTCAATAGCGCCCTTTTTTAGAATTACAGAATATTATTTATTCTTTTACCTCCTCAAAATCTACATCCTCAACATTATCTGAACTTGCGTTAGAATTATTGTCTGCTGATTGCTCAGTATGACCTTGTTGATTCTGTTGAGCTTTGTACATCTCCTCACTAGCCGCTTTCCAAGCCTCATTAATCTTTTCAAGATCAGAATCTATTTTTTCTAATTCTTTGCTCTCGTATGATTTTTTTAGCTCTTCTAAGGCTTCCTCTATTGGTTTTTTCTTATCATCTGATAATTTATCACCAAACTCTTTGAGTTGCTTTTCCGTTTGAAAAATCATTGCATCAGCACTATTCAACTTATCAACAGTTTCTTTCGCCTTTGCGTCAGCTTCAGCATTTGCTTCAGCATCTTTCTTCATTTTTTCAATTTCTTGCTCAGTTAGACCTGAAGAGGCTTCGATTCTAATATTTTGCTCTTTCGCTGTAGCTTTATCCTTTGCAGTAACATTTAAAATACCATTTGCATCGATATCAAAGGTTACTTCAATTTGAGGAACACCTCTTGGTGCCGGAGGAATATCAGCTAACTGAAATCTTCCTATCTCCTTATTATCAGGATACATTGGTCTTTCTCCTTGTGCAATTCTAATATCAACAGCAGGCTGATTATCAGCTGCTGTGGAGAAAACCTGAGACTTCTTAGTTGGTATCGTTGTATTGGCCTCAATTAATTTTGTCATTACATTGCCCATTGTTTCAATACCCAATGATAGAGGTGTAACATCTAATAGTAATACATCTTTAACATCACCAGTGAACACTCCACCCTGTATTGCTGCACCAACCGCAACAACCTCATCTGGATTAACTCCTTTACTTGGTTTTTTACCAAAGAATTTCTCTACAGCGTCTTGAACTGCTGGTATTCTAGTTGAACCACCAACTAAAATAATCTCATCAATATCTGATTTGCTTAACCCTGCTGCCTTGAGGGCTGTTTTACAAGGGTTAATAGTCCTTTTTACTAAATCATCAATTAATTGATCAAATTTTGATTTAGTTAGAGTTCTAACCAAGTGCTTTGGACCACTATCTGTAGCAGTAATGTATGGTAAATTAATTTCGGTTTGAGCTGAAGATGATAATTCGATTTTAGCTTTTTCAGCGGCTTCTTTAAGCCTTTGTAAAGACATGGGGTCTTTTTTCAAATCTATACTTTCATCATTCTTAAACTCATCAGCTAACCAATCAATAATTTTTTCATCAACATCATCTCCACCCAAATGAGTATCACCATCCGTTGATAGAACTTCAAATACTCCATCACCGAGCTCAAGTATCGAAACATCGTGGGTACCTCCACCGAAATCAAAAACTACTATTTTTTGATCCTGGCCTTTTTTATCTAGACCATATGCTAGAGCTGCTGATGTTGGTTCGTTAATAATTCTTTTAACCTTCAATCCAGCAATTTCACCAGCTTCTTTTGTTGCTTGTCTCTGTGAATCATTAAAATAGGCAGGAACTGTTATAACAGCCTCCTCAACACTAGTGCCTAAATAGTCTTCAGCAGTTTTTTTCATTTTTTGTAATATCATGGCTGATAACTCTTGTGGAGTGTATAGTCTGCCATCAATATCAACCCTTGGTGTATCATTATCACCTTTTACAACTTTATATGGAACTCTTCCTGTTTCTTTTTTGGACTCAGAAAACTTATTTCCCATAAATCTTTTAACAGAATAAACAGTTTTGGTAGGGTTTGTCACCGCCTGTCTTTTTGCAGGGTCTCCGACTTTTATTTCACCACCTTCAACAAATGCTATCACTGAGGGTGTTGTTCTTTTTCCCTCAGCATTAGGAATTACAACTGGCTCATTACCTTCCATTACTGAAACACAAGAATTTGTAGTACCTAAATCTATTCCGATTATTTTGCTCATAATTTTAATTTTTAAATTCAATTAACAAATGTCAATCATTATGCCATTTGTTTTTTATGTCAATTTTGTCAGTTTTTAATGACATAATGTCTTATTTCTTTATTTGTTCAGGGAAGAATTAATTAGTAGTTGAAAAAATATTTTGCAAATGATATTATTTATTACTTTTACAAACTACTTATTTATTAGAATTAATGAACAAGAAAATATACAAAAGAGTAACCGTAAAATCCCTTCAAGAAATGAAGGAGAATGGCGAAAAGATATCTATGTTAACATCCTATGACTTTACATCTGCAGGAATAGTTGATAAAGCAGGTATTGATGTTATTCTGGTTGGAGATTCAGCTAGTAATATAATGGCAGGTCACGAGACAACCCTTCCAATAACACTAGATCAAATGGTATACCATGCATCATCGGTTATTAGAGGTGTTGAAAGAGCATTAGTTGTTGTTGATCTTCCTTTTGGAACATATCAAAGTGATTCACAGGCTGCCCTAGAGTCAGCAATAAGAATCATGAAGGAAAGCGGGTCTCATGCTGTAAAATTAGAAGGTGGTAAACAAATTAAAGATTCAATAAAAAGAATTATAAAAGCAGGTATACCTGTAATGGGTCATCTTGGCCTAACCCCTCAGTCTATTTATAAATTCGGAACTTACACCGTAAGAGCCAAGGAGGAAAAAGAAGCCAAACAGCTGATTGAAGATGCACATTTACTTGAAAAAATAGGATGCTTCGCAATAGTTTTAGAAAAAGTACCAAGTAAGTTAGCAAAAAAAGTAGCAAAAGAAATAAGTATTCCCATTATTGGAATTGGAGCAGGAAGTCATGTTGATGGTCAAGTACTTGTTCTTCATGATTTAGTTGGAATGACTAAAGAATTTAATCCTAGATTCCTGAGAAGGTACATGAATCTATACGATGAAATGATTAACGCTATTTCAAACTTTTCTGATGATATCAAGTCTGGCAGCTTTCCAAATGAAAATGAGCAATATTAGATTTGAAAAATATAATTTCTAATAAAAATAACCTACAAGTTCTTTTTGAAGATAATCACATTATAGCAATTAATAAAAGATGTGGAGACATTGTTCAAGGAGACAAAACAGGTGACAAACCTCTTTCAGAAATTGTAAAATCATTTCTCAAAACCAAATATTCTAAACCTGGAAATGTTTACCTTGGAATACCGCATAGATTGGATAGACCAACATCCGGTGTCGTGATGTTTGCTAAAACTTCAAAATCTCTATCCAGGCTAAACAAAATATTTAAAGATGGTAAGGTTCAAAAATATTATTGGGCTGTCACAAAAAATAATCCTGAAAAACAAGAGGACACTTTAATCCACTGGTTAAGAAAAAATGAAAGGACCAATAAATCAACTTACTTCAAAAAAGAAACCTTAAAAGCAAAAAAAGCAGTACTTCACTACAGGGTTTTAAAAAAGCTTGAAAGATATTTTATTATTGAAATTGAACTAGTAACGGGAAGACATCATCAGATACGTTGTCAGCTTAGCGCTATGGGTTGCCCTGTAAGAGGAGATTTAAAATATGGGTATGATAGAAGTAATAATGATGGAGGGATTGATTTACACGCAAAAAAAATTATTTTTGAACATCCTGTTAATGGAAAAAAAATAATAATCGATGCACCCGTTAGAGAAACGAAAATATGGAATGCTACTAAATAAGAAATTATGAAATCAGAAATAATAAATGAAAAAATATCGATTCCTTTAAATTCTCACTCTAGGATAAGCCCTGATGAAAGAGTTCGCCTCTTGAAAAGCCTGAAAAATGAAATTAAGCTAAATGAAGAATATATTTATGAAGCTTTAGATCTAGATTTAAAAAAACCCAGATTTGAAACCTATGCCACTGAAATAGGTTTTTTATTAAATGAAATTGAACTATTTATAAAGAAGTTAAAAATATGGTCAAAACCACAAAGAATAAGGCCTGCGCTAATTAACTTCCCATCAAAAGATTACATAATTTTTGAGCCTTATGGAAAAGTTTTAGTTATTTCTCCTTGGAATTATCCATTTCAACTTGCCCTACTTCCAGCAATGTCTGCATTCGCAGCTGGAAATAGTGTTGTGTTAAAACCTAGCGAACACACCCCAAACACCTCTAGATTAGTTAAAAAAATAGTAGAAAAAGTTTTTCCTACAGAAATTATGAGTGTTGTCGAAGGTGACTCGAAAACAGCATCAAAATTGTTAGAAAAAAAATGGGATTATATATTTTTCACTGGTAATGTAAAAATAGGTGGAATTGTTGCAATGGCAGCCGCAAAGAAACTCACACCCTACACACTAGAACTAGGAGGTAAAAGCCCAGCGATTATCAATGGTGATTCAGATCTTAAATTAGCAAGTAAGAGGATTGTTTGGGGTAAATTTTTAAACTCTGGTCAAACCTGTGTTGCACCAGACTATCTAGTTGCCCATAAATCAATTAAAGGGACTTTGATAAAAGAATTAATAAATAGAATAGAAAAAACACTTGGGAAACAACTTGAAAAAACTGACGATTTCACTGCAATTGTAAATGAAAAAAACTTTAATAGACTCATTGGCTTAATTAATAAAAATAAGTTAATCTACGGAGGCAAATATGATAAAGATAAAAGATATATATCGCCAACTATAATTGACAGTCCAAAAATGGATGAAGAGATAATGAAAGAAGAAATTTTTGGGCCAATACTACCTGTTTTAAGCTTTGAAAAAATTGAAGACATAGATAATATAATAAATAAAAATCCTAATCCACTTGCCCTATATGTTTTTTCTAACAATAAAAAGTTTAATGAAATAATAATTAACAGATATCCTTTTGGTGGTGGAGCTATAAATGACACTATTGTACATTTAGCTAATCATAGATTGCCTTTTGGTGGTATTGGGAGTAGCGGAATTGGTTCCTATCATGGAAAAGCTAGTTTTGAATTATTTTCTCATAAAAAATCTGTAGTTAAGAGATCTACTTTGTTTGATAACAATCTTAGATATGCACCTTACAAGAACAAATTAAGTTTGTTCAGAAAAATAATGAAATATTTATGATAGATTTACAAGTTTGAATCTGATATTATCGCCTTGTTTTTTTTGAGACAGAATACTTATTGAATTGTAGTTCATCTGTAATATTCTAGGATAACCCCCGGTTACTTGCCCATCCTTCATTAAGGCTATCATTTTTCCTGACGGGGTCAATTGTATGGTTCCTGGGATTACCGCTGTAGTAATAATTGAAAAATTATTTGAACTTAGTCCGTTTTCAAAAAAATATCCCATTCTATTATTACTTGAAACTGTAAAAAACTGCTCTTGCAATAACCTTGAATCATTTCCGCTGATTAGATTGAACTCTGGCCCCCTTGAAACCTCGATAATATTTTCAAAAATTAGCTCAGGATAATTAATATAATTACTAGGTTTTGTTTTATTTCTCAATAAATCAAATGTATCCCCTTTTTTCACAACTGATGAAGACGTAATATTTTCAAAATAACTACGACTTTTCAAAATTAATTCTGAATCAAAACCGCCTGAAATTGCTAAATAAATTCTAAATCCTTTCAATGCTTTTCCAAAATTTAAAATATCCCCTCTTTGCGCCTGAATTATGGTATTATTATCGATTGAATTATTATTTAATTTTACTTCGAAAACTGCACCAGAGATGCAAATATCTACTTCTTCTGTAAAAAGAAACTTTCCACCCATCATCGCTATTTCAAATACCGGCTCATCAATTGAATTACCGATAATGGAGTTAGCATTATTCGAAGAGATATAATCCATACTTCCGGATAATGGCACACCATACTTGGAGAAACCAGATCTTCCTCTGTCCTGTATTGTTATGTGATACCCTGAATCTAAAATCTCAATCATAGAATTCCCTTTTAATAAACTTATATTCAGATTTTTCCACCTCATCCTTTATCAATTTATATTCTTCAATTGAAACAGGTATAAATTTCACATAATTTGAATCAGGGATAGCCACTGGTTGGTTTAAATTTGATGCGTCAAACAAATTAATAGGTGTATTTCCAATCACATACCAGCCACCCGGTGAATCAGATGGGTAAATTCCTGTTTGACTTCCCCCAATTGCAACAGAACCTTTAAGAACCCTTCTACTAGGGATAGTTTTTCTAGAAATTTGCAATTTATTATCCAACCCCCCTAAATACATAAAACCAGGCAGAAAGCCATACATATGTAAGTAGTAAGTTTTTGAACTGTGTAATTGGATTATTTCATTCTTGGTTAAGGAAATTTTTTTTGAGTACTCTTTCATGTCAAATGAAAAGCTATTATCATAACACACTGGAACCTCCCACACTAAAGGTTTTACAATATTAATTTTTTTAAGATTTTTATAAATATTGATTAGATAAACATGAAAATGATTATAGCTTATGTTTTCCGAATTAAATTGAATTAACAATGAACAATATCCTTTTCTATATTCAATTATATTTTCTTCATTGTAAAGAGCTTTACAAAATGTATTAATATCAGTGGAAATTTCAATAGAAATAGACTGTGGCCAATTTACAAGGATTGTATTTTGACTGTAATGAAAAAAGTTAATTTTATATTTTCCCATCATATGTATCATTTAATTCATTAAGATAATCAACAATATTTGGACTATCTCCGTGTATACAGAAAGTATCGGCTTTCAGATGAATTTTTTTTCCATCATGAGAAAGTAAAAAACCATTTTTTGTTATATTTTCAATTCTGTCAAACATGGGCTTAGATGATTTAATTATAGCATTATCATTATTTCTAGAAACCAAAGAATTATCACTGTTATAGTTTCTGTCCAAAAAAACCTCTTTTTTTATTTTTACACTGTTTTCTAAAGCTAGTTTCTCAATCAAACTTCCAGAGGGAACATACAGAAAGACATCGTCATAATTTTGGATTATAACTTCTATCAAAAGCATTGCTAAATCATAATTTTTTGCGCTTAAATTATAAAGTGCGCCATGTGGTTTGATATGATCTAAATTTATTTGAAAATCATTTAAAATTTGCTTCAAGGAATTGATTTGTGAGATTAAAGATTTTGTTAAATCCTTATTTGAAATATTAATTGGAATTCTTCCAAATCCATCTTTATCTGGGTAAGATGGGTGAGCTCCAATTTTTACATTACTTTCAACGGCAATTTGAATAGCTTCACTCATTGTATTAGTATTACCAGTGTGCCCACCACAAGCAATACTGCAAGATGATAAAAATGGCATTATTACCTTTTCAATATTTGTTCCTTCACCTAAATCGGCATTTAAGTTGACATTAATCATTGTAGAAAAACTTTAGCAATACTTCTGTAACAAAGCAAAAGACAAAATCCGATCACAATTAATCCTAATATGTTTTGAAAAAGATTATTCGTTTTGTTTTTAAGTAATCTTGTATTATTGGTTAAAAACAATAAAAAGACAACAATTAATGGAAGTAGTATTCCATTGGTAACCTGTGCAAACTTGATGATTTCAATTGGACTGATTCCAATTGATGAAAAAATTACTCCAATTAAAAGAACGATAACCGCAATTATCTTAAATAAATTAGATTTACGATTTGTCGAAAAACCAAAACAACCACAGACTACATATGCAGCCGCAATAGGGGCAGTAATAGAACTTGTCAAACCAGCTGAGAGCAATCCTATTGCAATGACATATTTTGAAAAATCTCCGTAAAGAGGTTGAAGGTTGTTGGCTAAATCTACAGCATTCAAAATATCTGTGTTATTTAAACCTGCAGCTGTAAGCAGAATACAAACCGAAATTAATCCCCCAATAGAAATTGATACAATTGTATCAAAGTTTGCAAATCTTAAATCCTTGCTGCTTTCCCATCTCTTGTTTACTAATGCGACGTGCAAAAAAATATTATATGGTACAACCGTTGTTCCGATTAAACCCACAATGGTTAAGACACTCTCAGGTGGAAAACTAAAAAGGTTTGAAGATGAGATTAATGAGTCAAAATCAACACCAACAATAAATACGGTAAATACAAAAGAAAAACTCATAATTAAAACAAGAATTACAAGTATTTTTTCTAAAACTTTATTATTGCCAAAAACAATTAAAGGAAGGGCCAAAACTCCTGAAAGGATACTAAATAAATTAATATGATTAAATTCAAAACCTTTTCCAAAAAAAAGTTCAAAACCCATAACAGCACCACTAATATTACCTGCCTCATATGCACTGTTTCCTATAAAGATTGCCGAAATAATTAGTAAAATAGATGTGTATTTTAATAAACCATTCTGAAACTGATCTTTAATTAAATTGGATAGAGTGTTTTTAGTTATTAAACCAATTCTAATAGCTGTCAATTGAATAAACATAGTGAGAAGTATTGACACTAACAATGCCCAGATAAGCGCGTATTTGAACTGGGCGCCAGCTATTGAACACATAGTAATTGTACCAGGTCCGATAAATGCTGCTGCCACTACAGACCCGGGACCTATATGTTTTAATCGATAACTAATATTACTTAAGATATTCAATATTCAATAATTTAACAGAATCTTCTTTGACACTAAATCTTTTATCAAGTCTCATACCTACAATCCAAATTATTTTATTATCTCCGTTGATGAGAATTAGTTTGGATGACCTATCAAATTCATTTACACCATTATCTTTTAAAAATTTACCTACTTTTTTTGTTCCGTTCATTCCAAATGGACAAAAAGTATCCCCATGATTGAAATATCTTAATTTTAATGGTAGTATTAGGCTTCCCTTGTCAACAGTTATAATATCAAAATCATCTTTCTCAATTTCCTTTACCTCCTTAAATGACAAAGAAGCACCATTTTCTAAAGGTAGCTTGATCTTGTCTAAACTATTGATCGTTAAAGAAAAGTTCTTGATTACTTTAATTTCTCTAAGAATCAATTTTGACTTCTCTTTGAATAAGACGTGGGATTTACTATATATTTTTTTTCCAGATTCTCCGTCCAGTAAATCCATAATTTTACTCCAATCAACAAATCCATAATCCCTTAAAAAATAATATAAGAAAGCCTCCTTGTTGACCTCATCTAAACTTTTTATGTTTAAACTAATTTCATCTGCCTCACTTTTTAATAAATCAGCCTTAATCTTGTTAATTCTTTCATAAATTAAAGAATTTGATATCTTTAAATATTTGATAGTTTTCTTAAAATTTTTTAAAAAATTACCATCTAAATCTTCGAGCTCACTGATTATATTATTTCTTACCCTATTTCTTAAATAAGAATTTAATTTATTTGAAGAATCTTCCCTCCATCTTAAATATTTATTCTTGGCATAATCAATAATTTCTTTCTTTTCAAAATCAATTAATGGTCTTTTAATTTTACCATTTAGCATCGGAACCCCTATCAAACCATCCAAACCAGAGCCACGGCTTATATTAATTATAAAACTCTCTAAAGAATCATTTAAGTGGTGAGCTGTTAATATGTGATTAATTTTAAGTTCATTTGAGATTTTATCGAAAAATTCATACCTAAGATCTCTGGCAATCATTTGGATTGAATTATTCGAATTTTCTTTAATTTTTTTTGTGTCGAATGATTTTGAATAAAATTTTACAGAATTTTCTTTACAAAGCTTCATTACAAATTCTTCATCTTTGTCACTTTCAACTCCTCTTAATTTAAAATTACAATGGACAACAATAATATTTTTGTTCATCGATAGCATCAAATGAAACAAAACAACACTATCAACCCCTGCTGAGCAACAAATAATACATCTTTCCTTTAATAAATAAGGAAAGTTATCTTTTAGGTAAGATTCAAACTTTGATTGCATTTTATTTGTTTAAAACAAATATATAGAAATGTATGTATTATAATGGCTATATGTGAATTGCCCTATTTTCAGTTGCGGCTAAAGCGGCTTCTTTTATTGCCTCAGAAAAAGTTGGATGAGCATGGGATATTCTAGCTATATCCTCTGCTGAAGCTCTATACTCCATAGCAACGACTGCCTCAGAAATTAAATCGGCACATCTGGCTCCAATCATATGAATTCCTAAAATTTCATCTGATTCAGCATCAGCTAATATTTTAACAAACCCATCTAAATCAGAACTAGCCCTACTTCTTCCAAGAGCTCTCATTGGGAATTGTCCAACTTTATAGTTTTTATTACTATTTTTCAATTCATCTTCTGTTTGACCAACAGAAGCAACCTCTGGCCAAGTATATACTACACCAGGAATTAGATTATAATTTATGTGAGGTTTTTGTCCCTTTATGTATTCTGCAACATAAACTCCTTCCTCCTCTGCTTTGTGCGCAAGCATATCACCTTTGACTACATCACCTATAGCAAATATATTGTCAACACTAGTCTTTAAATTATTATCAACTTCTACCCTACCATATTTATCTGTTGAAACTCCGATTGCCTTAAGATTAAGACCTTTCGTATATGCACTTCTTCCTATGGAAATTAAACAATAATCACCTTCAAAGGTTTCACTTTCTCCCTTCTGATTTTCAGCAACTATAAAAACTGAATCTCCTTTTCGTTCAATGGATGAAACTTTGTGAGATGTGTTAACTTTAACGCCACTTTTCTTAAACACTTTAGTCAACTCTTTTGATAAACTTGAATCCATATTAGGAATTATTCTATCCTGATATTCAAGTACGGTTACCTTTGCGCCAAGCCTATTATACACTTGACCTAATTCAAGACCAATAACTCCACCACCAACAACAATTAAGTGTTTAGGCACCTCTGAAAGTTTTAGAGCCTCTGTTGATGAAATAATTCTTTCACCATCAAAATCAGCAAAAGGTAGTTTCGTTGGCTTACTTCCTGTAGCTATAATTATATTATTTCCTTTTATTGTTTGAGTGTTACCGTCAGAGTTTATTTCGATTGTACTTTTCTCTTTAAATGAACCTAAGCCGTGAAATACTGTCACATCATTTTTATTCATTAAATATTCCAAACCCTTAGTAGTTTGTTCAACAACAGATGATTTCCTTGACATCATCTTATCTAAATCAAGCTTAATTTTACCTTCAACTGAAATTCCATGGTCCTCAAAATTATGAAGGGCATTTTCATAATGATGTGATGAGTCTAGCAATGATTTACTCGGAATACAGCCAACATTTAAACAAGTGCCACCCATTGTTGAATATTTTTCAATAAGTGCTGTTTTCATTCCCAGCTGTGCTGCACGAATAGCTGAAACATAACCCCCAGGACCGGAACCAATTACAATAACATCATATGTGCTCATACATCTCGAATTTAGTTTTCAAAAATACAAATATTTAAATGTTAAAATAATTTTTAAAGTATTAAAATTGATTTTGGTAAATTAGTGATAAATACAAACTCAAATCACCAAATATTTTAATGAAATCAAAGCCAGCAAATAAAATACAAGACTTACAATTTTTTGGAGAATTTGGAGGTGTAAATCCATCCATTTCTGATTCTTCAACTTATACATTCCTATCAGCGAATTCCATGAGTGAAACATTTGAAGGAAATATGGAGGGTTGTTATTTATATTCTCGAAATTCCTCACCGAGTAATCTCTATCTAGAGGAAGCTTGCGCAGCGATGGAGGGGACCGAAGCGGCTAATGTATTTTCCTCAGGGATGGGTGCAATCACATCATGTATTTTACAATTGTGTAAGTCTGGAGATCATATAATTTCTAGTAGAACAGTTTATGGTGGCACTTATGCATTTCTAAAAAATTTCACTCCAAAACTTGGGATTGAAACTGATTTTGTTGACATAACTTCATCAGATGATATTAAAAAACGAATAAAGCCTAGTACAAAAATTATTTATTGTGAAGTTTCCTCCAATCCGCTGTTAGAGATAGCCGACATAGAATCAATTTCTAAAATCGCAAAAAAAAATAATTTAAAATTAGTTGTTGATAACACATTTACTCCTCTTTCAGTATCCCCAGCAAAAAACGGAGCCGATATTGTTATTCATAGCCTGACAAAGTTTATTAATGGAACAAGTGATACAATTGCTGGTGTCGTATGTGGTGATAAAGATTTTATACACTCTTTAAGGGATGTAAATGATGGGGCTTTCATGTTAATGGGTGCAACCATGGACAGCTTAAGGGCTGCTTCAGTACTGAAAAATATGAGAACACTTCATATTAGAATAAAAAAACATAGTGAAAACGCAATGTTTCTGGCAAAATCCTTTGAAAAAGACGGAATCAAAGCTGTATACCCAGGCCTTGAATCTCATCTATCACATAAAGTTTTTTCAAAAATGATGAATCAAGAATATGGATATGGAGGTATGGTAACAATTGATGTAGGCACCTTAGAAATTGCTAATAAGTTGATGGAAAAAATGCAAAATAAAAACCTTGGATATCTTGCCGTGAGTTTAGGTTTCTACAAAACACTATTTTGTACACCAGGGTCATCTACTTCATCTGAGATTTCAGAGGAAGAGCAAGAAAAAATGGGACTAGGCGAAGGTTTGATAAGATTTTCGGTTGGATTAGATCAGGACATTTCTAGAACATACAATGGAATCAAAGAATGTCTAAAAGAACTCAATCTAATATAAATGGAAATAACAAATTCTGAGATTAGCTTAAGAAAATCAATAATTCCTATTGTTTTATTAATCTCATTATTATTTTACAATATTATTTTTTTTGAAAATAATGATTGGTTAGGTGACTATACATACCACTATATATTAGTCTTTACATCTATAGTAGCAACTGGCATAGGACTTTCAGAAAAAATCAAAATTAGGTTTGTAATAAAGAAGATATTTTCAAGCATAAAAAGCATTAGCACTCCTATTATTATTCTTCTGCTAGTTGGCGCTCTTGCAGGTTCATGGAAAGTAAGCGGTATAATTCCTGCAATGGTTTATTATGGGTTAAATCTTGTTAATCCTGCTGTATTTCTTCCTATTACATTAGTTGTTTCTACGCTTGTATCATTAACAACAGGAAGCTCTTACACAACTTCAGCTACTGTCGGAATTGCGCTAGTTGCTGTTGGTGTGGCTTTTAACATTCCATCTGGAATGACTGCTGGTGCAGTTATTTCAGGTGCCTACTTTGGTGATAAAATGTCTCCTTTAAGTGATACTACTAACCTAGCACCAGCTATGGCTGGCACAGATCTTTATTCGCACATTAAATATATGACATACACTACTTTTCCAACCTATGCTATTACGTTAGTGGTGTTTATAATTTTAAGTCTTAATATGGAAATTGGAAGTGTTGGAGAAATGAGAGATATAAGAAGTCTTTCTGAAACAATTTTAGAAGATTTTCATATTTCACCTCTACTTTTTTTAATTCCAGCTTTAGTAATAATTTTAGCTTTCTTAAAAGTAAGACCGGTTATTGCATTAAGTTTTGGAATATTAGGTGCAATAATATTTTCAATAATATTCCAAAATAATATCTTAGATAGTATTGATCCGTCTAAGTCAACATCTATTTTACTATCAATTTTTACGGATACTAGTATTCCAACCGAAAATGAGAGAATCATAAGGCTATATGACTCTGGAGGAATGAAAGGTATGTTGTGGACAATATACCTCACGATCAGTGCAATGATTTTTGGTGGTTCAATGGATGGAATCGGAGCACTAAAAAAAATAACAAATTATTTACTAAACAAGGCTGAAAGTACATTCGGGCTTTTTGCAAGTACGGCAGCAAGTTGTCTTGGTATTAATATAGTAGCATCAGATCAATATCTCGCAATTGTTATCCCCGGTAAAATGTTTAAGGATGCTTTTGAAGAAAAAAATCTATCAGCAGTAAATTTGAGTAGAACTCTTGAGGACACTGGCACAGTCACTTCTGCACTAATTCCATGGAATACTTGTGGTGCATACCACCATGGGGTACTTGGAGTTTCTGTTGCTGATTATTTTATTTACGCAATATTTAATTGGCTAAGCCCTATAACTACATTAATTTACGCATCCCTTATGATAAAAATTAGGATGATTTCAAATCATAAATTTTAATTAAAAAATTCATTCTTGCAGAAATGATTATTAAATTGCAAACTATTATCCAACTAGCTATTAATGAAGCACATTTTTTCGTTTTCAAAAAATAAAGAAAAGAAAGAACTTTCCGGGGCAAAAAGACTGTTCATAGGAAGCTCATTAATTATACTTTCACTGTTTCTTCTAATTTCATTTATTTCTTATTTTTTCACTGGCTATATAGATCAAAGCAATTTAAATGACTTCACTGATAATACAATTTCAACCACAAATTCTTTAGGTAAAATAGGTGCAATGTTAAGTGATTTTTTTATTTACAGAGGTTTTGGTTTGAGCTCAATCATTTTTCCATTTCTTATTTTTATTAGTGCATTACACTTTTTACTTGATTTTAAGAAAAGAAAGCTCTCCAACAACTGGCTCTGGGGTTTTTATTTAGTTTTTTTAGTTTCTATATTTTTTGGATTAGTAGATTATGGTAATATATATTCTGGAATAATCGGTTATGAAATAGTAAGCTTCCTCAATATTTACATAAGTCAGATTGGAGTAACATTTCTTCTCATTTTCATGACACTTATCTATGTTACATTCAGGTTAAAAGTCGGAACAAATGATGTTGTCAAAGTAATAAATTTTCTAAAAAGCTTAAGTTTTAAAAAATCAGAAAAAGTCGATCCTGAAGAAGAAATTGAAGAAGAAATTCCCAACTACAATCAAATTGATGAAGAAATCAATAATGAAGGGATCGAAGAAAAATTAGAAGAGTCTTCGATAAGTGAAAAGCCTGAAAATAATATAAAAGAAAAAATAATTAATGATGTTGGTATTGAAGTTGAGGAGATTTTTGAAGAAAAATCAGAGTCTGATAATTTATCCGATAAATTAGTAGATAATTTTGGAAGATTTGACCCAAAACTTGAACTAAGTAAGTTTCAATTTCCAAAGTTAACCCTTTTAAAACGGTATGATTCAGAAAAAATCACAATTGATAAGGATGAGCTTGAGGAAAATAAAAATAGAATTGTAGAGACTCTCGGAAATTATAATATTTCTATATCAAATATCAAAGCAACCATAGGCCCCACTGTTACTTTGTATGAGATTATTCCAGATGCTGGTGTTAGAATTTCAAAAATAAAAAATCTTGAGGATGATATTGCCTTATCTCTTGCTGCTTTGGGGATAAGAATTATTGCTCCTATACCTGGAAAGGGAACTATTGGTATTGAAGTACCAAATAAAAAACCAACTGTTGTTTCTATGCATTCTGTAATTTCTGCTGAAAAGTTTCAGAAGTCTGAACTGGAACTTCCAGTAGCGATCGGTAAAACAATTAGTAATGAAACTCTTGTATTTGACTTAGCAAGGATGCCTCACCTACTTATGGCTGGTGCTACAGGACAAGGTAAATCCGTTGGATTAAATGCAGTTTTAACTTCACTCTTATACAAAAAACATCCAGCTGAGGTAAAATTTGTACTAGTTGACCCTAAAAAAGTCGAATTAACACTATATAATAAAATTGAAAGACACTATCTTGCAAAACTTCCAGATACTGAAGAAGCCATAATTACAGATAATAAAAAAGTAATTAATACACTTAACTCTTTATGTATTGAAATGGATAACAGGTATGAATTATTAAAAAATGCTGCCTGTAGAAATATTGTAGAATACAACAAAAAGTTCAAAGACAGAAAATTAAATCCTAACGATGGCCATCAGTTTTTACCATACATAGTCCTTGTTGTAGATGAATTTGCTGATCTGATAATGACCGCAGGAAAGGAAGTTGAAACTCCAATAGCAAGATTAGCACAATTGGCTAGAGCTATAGGTATTCATTTAATAATTGCAACCCAAAGACCTTCTGTTAATGTAATCACGGGCGTTATCAAAGCAAATTTCCCCGCAAGAATAGCCTTTAGAGTGACATCTAAAATTGATTCCAGAACCATTCTTGATAGTTCTGGAGCAGATCAATTAATTGGAAGAGGTGATATGCTATTTACACAAGGTAACGAACTAATAAGAATACAATGTGCATTTGTTGATACACCCGAAATCGAGTTGTTAACAGATTTTATTGGTTCACAAAAAGCATATGCTACTGCCCACCAATTACCAGAGTATATTGGTGAGGAAGGTGGCACAAATCTTGATATCGACATAGAAGACAGAGATAAGTTGTTCAGAGAAGCTGCTGAGGTTCTGGTTACAGCACAACAAGGCTCTGCTTCCTTACTGCAAAGGAAACTCAAATTAGGATACAATAGAGCTGGAAGATTAATTGATCAATTGGAAGCTGCGGGTATAGTTGGGCCTTTTGAGGGAAGCAAAGCTAGGCAAGTATTAATCCCAGATTTGCAATCTCTTGATAGACATTTAGAAAACGAATAAACGATATATTTATGAAAAAGCTACTTTTATTAATTTTTGGATTTTGCACTTTTGGTTATTCTCAGGCTAACCTGGACGCCGAGTTACTACTTAACAAAGTTTCAGATAACATTAAGAGTTATGAAAATATCTACATAAACTATGCCTACACTTTACAGAATTTGGAAGAAGATATAAGCCAAACAAATAACGGAAGCTTTGTTACTGAAAATGACAATTGGAGATTTGAAATGCTGGGTGTAACAAGAATTTTTGACGGAGACAAACTATATTCAATAAGCCCGGATGATGAAGAAGTTACAATTTCTAGCCAAGATCCTGAAGACGAAACGACAATAACACCCAATAAAATGCTTTATTTTTATGAGGACGGATACCATTTTGAAATGGATGAGTCAAGATTAATCGGAAACGGACAGTTTAGAAAAAAAATTCAATATGTAAAATTAGTCCCTAAAGATTCTGAAGCTGAAATTAAATATATTCTTTTAGGCATTGATACCGAGTTTAACCATATTTACGAAGTAATTGAAACTGGTAAGAACGAAACTGTGACTACTATTTCTATTGTTGATTTTGAATTCAATTTACCACTTGATACAAATTTATTCGTTTTTGACAAGGACAAATACAAAGACTATTACATGAATATTTTAGATTAAATTTTTGAAAATACTTGATCTCTACATATTTAAATCTTACTTAAAAACATTAGCTAGTACATTTTGCATTTTGATGTTGATTTTCTTATTGCAATCAGTATGGCTATATATTTCAGAGTTAGCGGGGAAAGACTTAGAACTTGACATAATACTCAAGTTTCTAATTAATGTATCACCAAGATTGGTAATTCTTGTTTTACCATTGACAATTTTATTGTCTAGTATTATGGTTTTTGGTAGTCTCTCAGAAAACTATGAATTTGCAGCAATGAAAGCTAGCGGAATATCACTACAGCGATCAATGAAGAGTCTAATTTTCTTTACATTTTTACTTGGAATAGTTACATTCTTTTTTTCAAATAATATTGCACCAATAGCTGAATATAATTTTCACAATCTAAGGAAAAACATTTCAAAAGTAAAACCATCGATGGCAATAGCTGAAGGCCAGTTTAGTCAAATAGGTGATTATAATATAAAGGTCGAAAATAAATTCGGAAACGAAGGAAAACTTCTTGAAAAGGTCATTATTCACCAAAAGAAAAATAAACCAGGCAATTATACTGTAATAAAATCTAAAACAGGGGAAATTATTTCAGAAGAAAACTCAAATATATTACAACTAAAGTTGTATAACGGTAACTATTATGATGAGATAATTTCTGAAGACTATTCAAAAAAAATAAAAAAACCTTTTGTTAAAAGCTATTTTGAGGAGTATTTAATCAACATTGATATTGCCTCAATCAATGATGTTGATTTTAATGAGGAGGACGATGTGAACAAACACTCAATGATGAAGGTTAATGAATTAAGTGCTGCCATTGATTCTCTAAAAGAAAAGAAAACTGAAGATATAGCTGTCATTAGCTCAAAAATGTTTAACAGATCAAATTTTAAAACTATAGACTATAATCTAAATCCAAAGGACGAGGTAAATTATGAAAATGATAATTTTTTAAATCTTTTTCAACCCAAAAAACAAAAACAACTTTATGATTTAGCTATAAGTTCAGTTAAAAGTACTGTAAGTATTGTTAAGTCCAATAAAACTATACAATCTTATAGAGAACAGAATTTGAACAAGCATGTGATGACTATGCATGATAAATTTTCATTAGGTTTTGCATGTATAATTTTATTTTTCATTGGTGCTCCACTGGGCACAATTATCAGAAAGGGAGGTTATGGTTTGCCTCTTGTAATTTCAATATTACTTTTTTTAGCATACCACTTTTTGGGAATTTTTTCAAAAAACCTGGCTGAAGACAGCAGTATTAACCCTATTTTAGCGAGCTGGCTTTCAACTTTAGTCATGTTGCCAATCAGCATGTACTTAACTTATCGTGCAACAAATGATCAAAGTGTTTTCAATTTTGGAGAATACATTATTTCATTTTTTAAAAAAATAGAAAAATATGTCAAAGGATAAGTTTAAACTGAATTCAATCGAATCTGCAATAAAAGATATCCGGGATGGAAAGATTGTAATTGTAGTAGATGATAAAAACAGGGAAAATGAAGGTGATTTTCTTTCCTCGGCAGAGTTAGTTACTCCGGAGATTATCAATTTTATGGCAACTCATGGAAGGGGTCTAATTTGTGCGCCTATTACAGAGAATATTTCAAAAAGATTAGGTTTAAATTTAATGGTTGGAACAAACACAGATCCTCAAGATACTGCATTTACGGTTTCAATTGATTTAAAAGGAAATGGAGTAACAACAGGAATATCAGCTTCTGATCGTGCTGCCACAATAAGAGCACTAATAGATAAAAAGACTAAAGCTGATCAATTTTCAAAACCAGGTCATGTATTTCCCCTGGTCGCGAAAAGTGGGGGTGTTTTAAGGAGAACTGGACATACTGAAGCAGCAATTGATTTACCAAGGCTTGCTGGATTAAAACCGGCAGGCGTTATAGTTGAAATTATGAATGAAGATGGTTCAATGGCAAGAGTTCCTGATTTAATAAAAGTTGCCAAAAAATTTAGCTTAAAAATAATATCTATTGAAGATCTTGTAGCATACAGGATGGAACATGATTCCTTAATTGAAAAGGTAGAAGATTTTGAAATAAATACACGCTTTGGAAAATTTAGATTAAGAGCATATAAACAAACAACAAATAATAATGTTCATATTGCTTTGACAAAAGGAAGTTGGGATAAAGGTGATGCTGTTTTAACCAGAATAAACTCTAAATCAGTTCAAAATGATATTTTAGGGACATTGACCATTGATAAAGACGCCTCTTTAACAAAAATGTTTGAAATCATCAATACTAATGGAACGGGCGCAATGATTTTTATTAGTCCTGAATTAAAAGCAATAAACACACTTAAAAGATTAAAAATTCTTAGAAGAAATCAGGCTAAGAATAAGGTCACAAAGGCACCGATTTTAAATATGGATGACAGAGATTTTGGAATAGGTGCACAAATTTTACATGACCTAGATATCATAAACCTTAGACTAATAACAAATACAAAAGAGACAAAGAGAGTTGGAATGATTGGTTATGGTTTGGAAATTTCTGAATATATCAATTTTTAGGGTGAGAAAATAGCCATTCTGGAAACTCAGGGTCTTCAAAAACATTGTTCCAACTATCATGATATACATCTTCAAATAATGTAAATTTTGGACTTCCCCCCTCTTTGATTATGGCTTCAACCATTTTTATCGAAAATATTGGATGAACGTCAATGTCTTTTGCTCCATGAGCAACCCAAACCGGTGTTGTTTTTGCAAAATCCTTAGCCCATTTGGGGTCACCACCACCACATATTAAAACTGCTGAAGAGAACATGTTTGGTCTATTCTTAAGTAATTCAAAGGAGCCCATTGCTCCGTTTGACAACCCGCTTAAATACACCCGCTTATTATCTATAAAATCTTCTCTAACCATGGAATCCATTAATTTAATAACCAATTGAAGAGAATTTGTAGGTTTTGCATCTTTTGGAAAAACTTGACGTATCTCACTATCTATTAAAATTCTTGATGACCAATTATCAGTTAAGGGAGCTTGAGGAAATATTACTAATGAAGTGAAATCATTATAATTTTTGGTATTTAAAAAAACTTTGTCAATGTACTTTAGCTGAAGTTCATTATCATTACCTCTTTCTCCGATTCCATGTAAAAAAAGAGTTAGTGGGTAATTTTTTGATTCATCAAAATTTTTGGGATATAATATTCGATAATTTAACTCTCCAATTTCAGTAGTAAATTTTTCATAATCTGGAATAATTTTTACATCACTGCATGAAAGAATAAATAATGTAAAAACAATATATATTATTTTATAATTAAACATATTTTGAATTTTAATTAATATAATATAAATATTTTAAAGACTTTTTTTGAAGCGAAGAAAAACAAGTCTATATTTGCATCCGTCAAAGGAGGAATGGCAGAGTGGTCGAATGCGGCAGTCTTGAAAACTGTTGAGGGTCACACCTCCGGGGGTTCGAATCCCTCTTCCTCCGCTATCAAATATAACCCACTGATTTTCAGTGGGTTTTTTTGTTAATAAATGATTAACTTTTTAACAAATCCACAAAAAACACAGAAGATTCTTGGATATTTATCAAAGTTCTTAAATATAATTTATATTTTAATAAAAAAATTTTGCTTATGAAAAAAATTACATTAATTCTTTTAACTCTTTTATTCTATCAATTTTCTTATTCACAATGTGAATTTGCAATTAGTTTATCTGACACATATGGTGACGGATGGGTAGCTACAGGCGCTGTCTATCACACTATTGATGTCGTTGTTGGGGGTACTGTTGTATTGGATGACATTACAATTAACAATGGAACTGCTGCGTCATACACATTTGAAGTCACTAATGGCGATCTTATTGACGTTGTATTTACAGACGGTGGAAATTGGGCTGGTGAATGCGGTTATACAATTTATAACAACATAGGAGAGGCTCAAACCCAACAACAAGGAGCAGGTGGCGGCGCTGGTGACGCAGGACCTGCTGATACTTCAGCACTTGAGGCTGTATGCTCTGATGGTTGTCCACCACCACAGATAACTCAATGGCAAATGACAAGTGATGGAGCTAGTTTTGATGGTTACAATCAAGAAGGTGTTATAGGATATCAAATTGAATATAGCACTTCTCCATTTACAGGCGGAGACGGAACTGCAATGGTTTATGAATTTGAATCTTTCCCGCATGAAATGAGCGGTGTATTAGAAGGATCTACAACATACTATATGACTATCAGATCAGTTTGTGGAGAAGATAATTATTCAGGTTGGTCTGACAACGGAAATGACGGTCCGGACCAGTGGACTACAAGTAGTTGTTTATCAGTTTACACTCTGCCTTATTTCAATGATTTTGGAGAGGCTGATGCAAGTGGTAACCCAACCCAAGAAGCCATTGATGCTTGGTCAAGCTGTAATACATTCTACAACCTTGATTCAGATACCGTTAGTCCAGGTTACATAGATTTCTGGCATATTATGCCTTATGACGCTGCAAATGGCATTGTAGCGGCATCATACTCTTGGTATAATGGTACTATCTTAAGCCCAGACAATTGGTTTGTACTTGGTCCAATTGATTTAACTAATGTTTCTGACGCAATGTTAGAGTGGGATGTTATAGGTCCTGATGCTTCATATTGTTCTGAAAATTATAGCGTTTATGTAGGCCCGTCAAGTAACTCTGACGATTTACTAAATAGTCCTGTCTCCTATAATGAAACCATTGCGAGTGGTGGAGATGGATGTGGAACATGGGGTGCAAGATCCTTTGATATTTCGGGAGCAGTTGGCGAAGAGGTATATATTGCCTTTAGACATCACGACATAACCGATATGTTTGTCATGTTTATTGACAATGTTTCTGTTACTTCAAGCACAATGAGTAATGAGGAATTTACTTTAGAAAACATTGATTATACATTTAATCAAGAATCGAATATTCTAAAAGTTAATTCTGAAGAGCTATTATCAGAAATTAAAATTCATAATATTTTAGGTCAACAAGTTTTATTTAAAAACCTAAATAGCAACTCAATTAACTTAGATTTATCAAATTTAAGTTCAGGAGTTTACATAGTTAATGTTGAAGGAAATAATTCAAAAACAAAAACCTTCAAGTTAGCTATTAAATAAATAATTCTATATTTCTCAAAAAAAGGGCGCTTCTTGGAGCGCCTTTTTTTTATGTTTATATTTAATTTCAGGGCTTTTTTATTATTAATTTATAGCTTTTGGTCCCCCTGGTGTATATGCAGCACCCATGTCCTTAAGACGGTTTTCCAAATCCAACATTTTTATTCTAAGTTCATCAATCATCAACTTTATTGGTTGAAATTCATCTTTAGCAATTTCATAACTGTACATATGTGTTTTAGTTGGTGCAGCTGTAGAATACTTCTGATAATAAGCAACCGAACCTAATCTTGAATAAGGAGTTAAATTAGACTGAATATCTAATCTACTTTTAACATTATCACCGTAAAACTTAAGATTTACTTCTTTTATCGCTTGTTTGACCTCCCATACCATTTTTGAAATTTCATCAATTGGCTGCTCTACCCTCTTAATCGCTTCGTCTATGTAAGGAATTTTATTAGTTACCTCAGAAAATTTTCTTGAATACTCACCCATCTCGGCTTGTAATTTTGAAACTTTCCTCTGAAAATTAACCTTTGCTGCTCTATCATCAGCAGGCATTACAGTATTATTTAAAGCGACTACATTAAAGCTTTGAGCATCTGCAACCTTTGTTGTCTCACCAGCCTTTAAAATTGACATATCTATTGAGTAAGTCCCAGGATTAACTAAAGTACCCTCAGAAACACCTGCAAAAGGGTTATAGAATGAAGATGAACTTAAATCAATTGGATTGTTATCTTCATACCTTAAATTCCATTGAAATCTACTTAAACCTTTCGAAGGCTTTCGGTAGAACTTTTTCACAACATTGTCCTGATCATCTCGAATGGTAAATACAAGTTCTGGTTTTGCCTCATTTACCTCATCATAAAGCTCTTTATATGTTGGATAAGAAACATCCTTTTTATCCTTAATTAACTTTTTCTCAGCCTTCTGTCTCTTTGATTTAAGACTTTCAAATTTTTCATTGAAGTTGTATGTAAAAATAGCTACAGGATCAAGGTTTTCTGCTAGATAAAAATTATCTCCCTGAAAAGCTTTTCCTGGAAGTCCTAAAGGATTAGCCTTTTCCCACATCAGAGCGTCACGAACATCAAAAATTTTAGCTTCTAATGGCATCTCAGAATTTTCAATACATCTTAGAACAGAATAATCATCCATTACATAGAATCCTCTACCAAATGTTCCAAGTACTATATCATTTTCTCTTCTTTGTATAGCAATATCACGAACCGCTATTGTTGGTAAACCTGCAGATAATTCTTTCCAGCTACCACCAGAGTCAGGTGAAAAGAAAGCTCCAAATTCAGTCCCACAAAATATTAAATTTGGATTGATATGATCTTCCTCAATTGAATAGACACTTCCTCTTTCTGGAAGACTACTGCTTATAGACTCCCAAGAGTTACCCTTATCATCAGATTTAAATATATATGGTTTAAAATCTCCGTATTTATGATGGTTAAAAGCAACATAAATTACGTTCACATTATGTTGAGATAAATAAACTGAATTAACATAAGATTGTTTTGGAGCATCAGTAATATTATCAACTTTTCTCCATGTTTTACCTGAATTTTCAGTGATCTGAATTAATCCATCATCGGTTCCAATAACTATAAAGTTTTCATCAATTGGAGATTCAGATAGGGCCACAATGGTTCCATAAGGGGATGTTGAGCCATTTTTCGCTACAGCATCAATACTTAAAACTCTATCGAAAACTTTTAATTTATTTCTATCAATTTTTCTGGACAAATCATCACTGATTACACTCCAACTATTTCCGTAATCATCAGATCTAAAAACCTTATTTGCAGCAAAATACAATCTGCCAGATTTGTGATGGCTTACAGCTAGTGGAGCATCCCAGTTCCATTTATAATTTAATTCACCTTTTCTAGCAATAGGCTTGATTCCAACCTCCTCGCCACTCAATTTATCATATCTTACCAACCATCCATATTGAGATTGCGCATATACAATATTAGGATTTTCAGGGTCAATTTGAGATTCAAATCCATCACCACCATGGGTAATAAACCAATCTTGATTCGATATTCCATGAGAATTATTTACTCTTGATGGGCCACCGATACTGAAATTATCCTGAGTACCTCCATATATATTATAAAAAGGTTCTGCATTGTCAACCGCCACCTTATAAAACTGCGTAACGGGTAAATTCTTTTTAAAATCCCATTTTTTTCCAGAATCAAAAGTTTCATATATGCCTCCATCACAACCAACAAGCCAATGAGAGTTGTTTTTAGGATTGATCCACATAGCATGGTTATCAACATGCTTATAATCCTCTCCTACATATTTAAAAGTATTTCCTCCATCATGAGTAACGGACATCCAAGTGTCCATTATATATACCACATCCTCGTCAACCGGGTCAGCAAAAATCTCTTGATAATAATTTCCACTAGTAACTTTTCCACTTTGCTTAACCCACGTCTCTCCTCTGTTGGTAGATTTATAAAATCCACCTTTTCTCTCAGCTGCTTCAACAATTGCATAAATAATTTCTGGGTTTGCATCAGAAATATCCATACCAATCCTACCGATTTCTACAATTGGAAGCCCCTTATTTATTTCTTTCCAGGATTTACCACCGTCAACAGACTTATGTAATCCCGAACCTGGTCCGCCACCAACATATGTGTAGACATGTCTTCTTCTTTGATGACTTGCAGCATATAAAACATCAGGATTTCTAGGATCCATATGTATTTCATTGAAACCTGTATGCTCATCTATATTTAAAATATTATTCCAAGTCTTTCCACCATCTTCAGTTTTATAAATACCTCTATCTCCTCCTTTACTCCATAAAGGACCATATGCCGAGACATACACAACATCTGAATTGTCAGGATGAACTAAAATATTACCAATATGTTCTGATTTTTTGAGCCCCATATTTTTCCATGAAGCGCCCCCATCAACTGATTTATATACTCCGTCACCATATGATACAGATCTTTGGTTATTATTCTCCCCTGTTCCAACCCACACTATATTGGTATTATTTGGGTCAATTGTAACACAACCAATAGAATATGAAGATTGACCATCGAATATTGGTTTGTATTCTACTCCCCAGGTTGAAGTTTTCCATACGCCACCAGAAGCGATAGCAACGAAGTATTCATAAGGATTATTCGGATTAACGGCTAAATCGGAAACTCTTCCTGATGTCAAGGCCGGACCTACTGCTCTCCACTTTAAAGCACTAACTGATGTCTCGTCAAGTGAATTTTTTTTATCTTTTTTCTTTTTTTGTGAATATGCATTAGAACTAAAAATTATTAATGCGATTAGCAATATATATCTTTTCATTATTTAAGTTTATTGAGTCTTCTAAAATACTAAAAAGTAATATTTAAATTGGTTATTTTTAATGAGATTTTAATTAAAAAAACCAAGATTTGGGTGCAATCAAAGAATATAAACTTATAAACAAAAATGATATCTCAATAATAATATTATCCTACGGGGGTGTTATTAAAGAAATTAATACTCCGGATAAAAATGGAAATGTTGAAAATATCGTACTTAATCATAAATCAAATCATAAATATTTAACTGATTCGTTTTACATGGGCGCTCTAATCGGTAGATATGCTAACAGAATAGCTAAAAGCACATTCAAGCTAGATAAAAATATTTATCATCTGGATAAAAACGAGGGTGATAACCACTTACATGGAGGTCTCAATGGTTTTCACAAAAAACATTGGGAATTAATAGAGTATGATAAAAAACAAAAATTTGTTATACTATCGATAAACAGTATGGATTCAGAATTAGGATATCCCGGAAATTTGAATTGTAATGTAAAATATTCTCTTAGTGATCAGAATGAGTTTAAAATTGAATTTTTTGCAAAGTCAGATAAGGATACCATATTCAACCCAGGCAGTCATTCATATTTTAATTTAAATCCTGTGGAAAATTCGATTCTTAAACATGAATTAAAAATCAATTCTGATAATTATATTCCGGTTGATAATGAATGTATTCCCTTGGGGTCAATTGAAAGTGTTTTAAAAACACCGTTTGATTTTACTAAATATAAAAATATTGGAAAAGAAATTAACACCAATCATGAACAGTTAAACATTGGTAAAGGATATGATCATTGTTTTGTTTTGAATAAAAATTCTACTGTAGCAGCTGAATTATCCAGTGAAGCTAGTGGGAGAAAATTAATAATTCGTACTGATCGACCTGGAATTCAGTTTTATTCGGGTAATCATCTATCAGGATTTTTTAATAAAAATCAAGGCCTATGTTTAGAGACTCAACATTTTCCTAATTCACCCAACAATGATAATTTCCCATCAACAATGTTAAAGGCAAATAATCAGTTTTATTCAACTACTTGCTATATTTTTTTGAACATTTAAAAACATGACATATTAATATCCACAATATTTTTAAAAAATTTTTTTTATTATTGAACTTAACTTTAATTAAACTAACTATGAAAAATTATTTTTTTACACTTGTTCTGTTTTTTTCTATTGGCTTTATTTCTGCTCAAGAAGAAGGCGTTGTTTCAAACGGAGCTACTTTCCTTCAAGTTGATTATATAAAAACAGTACCTGGCAAAAATTATGGTCAAATACTTTCTGAAAAATGGGCTAAACTTGCAGAGAAAAGAATCAAAGAAGGTACAATTGTTGGATGGGACGCATGGTGGAATATGAATTCGACAGATGAATCCAATCACGACATATTGCTTGTAACCTTATTAAGCCATATCGATAGCATAGGGGCTGGTGCTGGAATAAAAAGAGCTTTTCCTGAAATGACTGATGATGAAGTTTCTGAATTTAATAAAAAGAATAGAGAAGCTAGAAAAATCGTTAATACAACCATTTATAAAGTTGTAGATAACTATTTTAAACAAGATTCAGTTCCAAAAATCGCTCTTACAAATTATATGAAAGTTACTCATGGGGATGAATTCGAGTATGAAAAAATGGAGAAAGAATACAAACAAACTGTGGAAGCTTCAGGAAGAGCTGGATGGGCAGTGCATAAAAGAGTTGACAGATTTGGAAGTGGTTTAAATAACAACTACATGACTGTTGATTTTTATAATAAAATGTCAGAAATGATGGATGAAAGAGCACCTACTTTTGAAATGTCTAAAGAACAAAGAGAAAAACATGATGAAATCCTAAAACTCAGAAGGCACGTTTACAGTGACACCCACTGGAATTTTATTTCACTCAGATAATTTAAAAAATCGTTAAAAAAAGCCTCCCTCAAGGAGGTTTTTTTTTCACTAATGCTTCAAAATCCGTTGGAGTTTTAATATGAAGTAGATATTTTAACTTCATTTCTTTTAAATTCTCATCGAAAATTAATTCTAAATTTTAGAAAAATGAAAAGAAAACTAATGTAATTAATAATTGAATAATCTCATTCTTAATTATTAAATTGAATGAATAATTTGTAATGGTAATCACATGGCATCAAGATTAATAATATTCTTATTTATTGTATTTACTGCTGATGGTTTATCTCAGGGTTTAATGGAAGATAAATTACTTCCAACTAGACAAGATACTCTCAGAGGAAGTATCACTCCTGAAAGGAAATGGTGGGATTTAACATATTATCATTTAGATATTAAAGTAGAACCTGATAAAAAGTATATAAGTGGCTCTAATACAGTAGGTTACAAAGTTTTAAAATCTAAAAAAACTATGCAAATAGATCTTCAGGAACCAATGGAGATAACTTCGGTCATAGCAAATGGTAAGCCATTAAAATTTAATCGTGAAGGCAATGCATATTTTATTGAGCTAAAATCTAAGCAGAAGAAAAATGAAGTAAATTATTTAGAAATATTTTATGAAGGATTTCCAAAAGAAGCTATAAGAGCACCATGGGATGGTGGTCTATCATGGACTAAGGATGAAAATGGAAATCATTTTATCGCAACATCCTGTCAAGGACTAGGTGCCAGTGTTTGGTGGCCAAACAAAGATCATATGTATGATGAAGTTGATTCAATGTTAATTAGTGTAAATGTACCTAAAAATCTAACTAATGTTTCAAATGGAAGATTAAGAAAAGTAACCGAACATAAAAATAAAACTAAAACTTTTGATTGGTTTGTAACTAATCCGATAAACAACTATGGAGTTAACATAAATATAGGAGATTACGTTAGTTTTTCAGAGTTATACAAAGGAGAAAAAGGAGATCTTGATATAGATAACTATGTTCTTAGATATAATTTAGAAAAAGCAAAAGAACAGTTTAAACAAGTACCAATGATGATTGAAGCCTTCGAACATTGGTTTGGACCCTACCCTTTTTATGAAGACAGTTTTAAAATGGTAGAAGTCCCCTACCTGGGAATGGAACACCAAAGTTCAATAACTTACGGTAACAACTATCAAAATGGGTACCTTGGAAGGGATTTATCAGGTTCTGGCTGGGGATTAAAATTTGATTACATTATAATTCACGAAGGTGGTCATGAGTGGTTTGCAAATAATATTACATACAAAGACATAGCCGATATGTGGGTTCATGAAGGATTTACATGTTATTCAGAAAATTTATATGTCGATTACTTCTTTGGAAAAGATGCCTCTGCAGAATATGTGATTGGAACAAGAAGTGGAATTTCAAACAAAAAACCTATCATTGGTCAATATGATATAAATCGTGAAGGTTCCAGTGATATGTACTCTAAAGGGGCAAATCTTCTTCACACCATAAGACAGCTAGCAAGGGATGATGAGCTCTGGAGACAGACATTGAGGGGATTGAATAGAGAGTTCTATCACTCAACTGTAACAACAGCTGAGATTGAAGAATATATTTCAAAAAGTTTAGGGATTGATTTATCAAAAGTATTTGACCAATATCTCAGAGATTACAGGATTCCTATCTTCGAATATGAAATCACTGATGGTGTGTTAATGTATAGATGGAATGATGTTATTGATGGTTTTGATATGCCGTTGGAGGTAATAATCGATGGGAAAAATAATCAGTTATATCCCACATTAGAATTCAAACAAATACCCATTATAAATTTATACATTAATGTAGATGATGATTACTATGTTTTTACAAAAGATCTAAAAATTATTACTAATTAGATAATGGTAACTAGTCAATGAAATTTTACAAATATTAAATTAAAATCATTGAAATATTTAATTTTTTTTTTAATTTGAGTTAATAAGTTTCTAATTTTATGAAAAGATTTTTACTATTACTTTTTATTGCACCTATGTTTTCATTTGGCCAAATAATTAGCCAGTATGTGGAAACAGATACTGGAAGTCAACCCAAACTTTTTGAAATATATAACAATACAGGTTCTGATATTGATTTTGCAACCACTAATTTGAAGATCTATTATGCTGCAAATGCTGGTGATGAATCTGTTGCAAAAACTATAAGCTCAGGAACTCTTGCCGTTGGGCAAGTGATGGTTGTAGGGCCAAAAACAACAGATGATCAAAGCGACAATGATAACATGGGGCAAGCAATACAAAACATTGTGTCATCAAGAAATCCTAACGCGATTTATGTTGAAAGAACTTGGTATTTTAACGGTAATGATCATATCAGACTAGAATTAGGTGGTAATACAACTGACACATTTGGAAAAGTAATCGGAAACTCAACACAACCATCATGGGGTGGTGTTAAAGCACAAAATCAAAATATTTCAAGAAAATTAGGAATCTATAACGGAGATACTGACTATTTGGCTGCAACTCAAACAAATACTGATAACATTTCTGTTGAATGGGAAACTATTGTCGATTATACTGCTTCGGGTGTCAATGCTACTGTAAGTGGAGCTGATGCAGATTACAATGGACATGATGACGGTCTTGAATCAGCTCTTGCCGGAGTTGGAATACCACCCGTTCAGTATATTTTTGACGGAACTAACTGGAGAAGCTGGGATTCATCAAACTTAAATATTAGTACTACGACTCCTGCAGGTTCAAACGTAAAACCTGTATATGTAGCTTCTGGTTCTGCTTCACTTTCGACAACTGGATTATCATTTCCTAGTATTGAAATTAAGTCTGGTGCAACCCTAACTGTTAATGCTTCGAGTGACTTGACAATTTCTTCATCTGCTGATAGTGATTCCTATAATTCAGGAAATTTAATTAATAATGGAACTTTAATATTAAACTCTGATGTAGATGGCTACTCATCATTAAGAGTTGATGGTAGTATGACAGGTAATCTTACTTACAGAAGATGGATAAACGATATTTCATCGGCATCACCCACAAATGCAGATCCAGGCTGGGATCTTGTTGGGTCACCTGTAAGTAGTGCTACAGTAAATACAACATCATTGGCTCAAAATTCAAGTAACAATAATTATGCTATTCAACCATATAATAATCAAACTAATAGTTGGACCTCAACTAGTGATTTAACTTTAGCACTTACTGATATGGTTGGATATTCAATGGCTATGCCAGAAGGAAGCCCAGGCACTGTTGATTTCACTGGAACTTTAATTAATTCGCATCAAACAATAACAATTTCAAATTATGTAGGAAGTGGTTCTGGTACGCAATGGAATCTTGTATCTAATCCATATCCAGAATTCATTGCATTAAATTCAAATGCAGCACAAGCTACTCTAGCATCATCAAATTTCTTATGGTATAATGGATTTCAAAGTGGCGAAATTGTTCTTGGACATACAGACTCAGAAATTGCGATATATTATTGGGATGGTGACGAATACAATACTGGAACTCAATCTGATGCTAAACTTTTTGCAACACCAGGTTCAGCATTTTTCGTTTCATCAGCTAGCGGAACATCAAATTCTTTAGATTTTAGAACAGGAATGAGAGTTTTAGGCTCTGATTCTGGACTAGCCTCCACTAATGATTGGATTGGAGATATTAACGAATCTGAAAATAGAGCGGAGTTATTTGTTGAAGTTTCACAAAATGATTTTAGAGCAAAAACTGAGCTATTTTTCTTAGATGAAGTTACTAACGGACTAGACCCTGGTTATGACGGCAGACGGTTTCCTCATGGAAATAATACGATAACTATATATTCTAGGTTAGTAAATAATGATAATGGAGTAAATTTTGGGGATCAGGCCCTGCCTTTCTCTGAAATGTGGGATAAAGTGATTCCTCTTGGAATTAACGCTTTAGATGGTGAAGAAATGACCATTGGTATTTCTCATAGAACTACTCCTGCAGATCTTAATATTTACCTAGAGGATACTGAAGAAGGTACAATGACTAATTTACTTGATGGAGACTATGTATTGACTCCAACAAGTGAT
>CABZJM010000008.1 GCA_902526075.1 uncultured Bacteroidota bacterium | reverse complement strand
AGAAATTTATCACTGAATTTTTTGGATATGATAAAGTATTGCCAATGAATACTGGCGTAGAAGGTGGTGAAACTGCAGTTAAATTAGCAAGAAAATGGGGTTATGAAGTTAAAAAGGTTGCCGATAATTCCGCAAAAATTATTTTTGTTGAAGGAAATTTTTGGGGTAGAACCTTAGGAGCAATTTCCTCTTCGACTGATCACAGTAGCACTAATGGTTTTGGTCCGTTTATGCCGGGCTATGAAATCATACCTTATAATGATATAGAATCACTTGAGGATTCTTTAAAAGATCATAATGTGGTTGCGTTCATGGTTGAGCCAATTCAAGGAGAAGCTGGAGTTGTAGTTCCTAATGACGATTATTTAAAGAGAGCATATGATTTGTGTAAAGAATCAAATGTTTTATTTATTGCAGATGAAGTCCAAACTGGTATTGGTAGAACTGGGAAAATGCTTTGCTGCGAACATCACGGATTCAAGCCTGACATATTAATTTTAGGAAAGGCTCTTTCAGGTGGTGTATTTCCAGTTTCTGCAATATTAGCGTCTGATGAAGTTATGCTTACAATTAAACCTGGTGAACATGGTTCTACCTTTGGTGGTAATCCAGTTGCTTGTGAAGTAGCTATTGCTGCATTGAATGTTATTAGGGATGAGAAATTAGCTGAAAATGCAGATAAAATGGGAGTTATTTTCAGAGAAAGGCTACAATCTTACATTGATGGAAGTAAAATTGTCGAAAAAATTAGGGGAAAAGGATTGTTAAATGCTATTGTAATAAATGATGAAGAGAATAGTGATATTGCTTGGAATATGTGTTTAAAAATGGCTCAAAATGGGTTACTCGCTAAGCCCACACACGGTAATATAATAAGATTTGCACCTCCTTTGATTATTAATGAGGAACAGCTAAACGATTGTATTAATATAATTATATCTTCTCTTAAAGATTTTGAATAATAATTTAATAAATTAGTATAGCTAAGCAATCGATATGTCTAAAATTTATCTTGACAATGCCGCTACTACAAAGATAAGAGAAGAGGTGGTTAGTGTAATTTCCTTAATCATTAAAAATGAATATGGAAATCCCTCATCTACACATAGTTATGGTAGATCATCTAAATCTTTAATTGAGTCCTCAAGAAAAGAAATTGCAGATATTTTAAATGTAAAATCTTCTGAGATTATATTTACATCTGGCGGTACAGAAGGAGATAATATGATAATCAGAAATTGCGTTCATAATTTAGGTGTTTCTCACCTAATAACAACAAAAATCGAGCATCATGCCGTAACTCATACTATTAATGATCTTGTCAGCTCAAATGATATCAAGGTTTCATATGTAAAGGTATCAAAATCAGGTCATGTTGATTTAAATGATTTAGAAGAAATATTAAAAAGATCTGATGAAAAATCTCTGGTTAGCCTGATGCACATAAACAATGAAATTGGAAATATCACTGATATTCAATTGGTTTCTGAAATTTGTCAAAAAAATAATTCTTTGTTTCATAGTGATACGGTTCAATCTGTTGGACATTATGATTTAGATTTTGAAAATATAAAAGTTGATTTTTTTGTTGCAAGTGCTCATAAATTTCATGGCCCTAAGGGTATTGGATTTGCATTCGTAAGAAAAAATACAAACTTAGGATCATATATTACAGGTGGCATGCAAGAAAAGGGGCTCAGAGCAGGAACTGAGTCAGTTCATAATATAGTTGGTATGTCAGAAGCATTAAAAATTTCAACTAAAAATCTCGAATCTGAAAAAGAATATATAACTGAATTAAAAACCTACTTTATTTCTGAACTAAAAAAGAAGGTAAAAAATGTTAAATTCAATGGTCTATGTGAAGATATGAATAACTCAACTTACACAATGGTTAATATATTATTACCAATAGAGCGTGATGTTGGAGGGTTGTTTATGTTTAAACTAGATATGAAAGGAATTGCTTGCTCCAAAGGAAGTGCTTGTCAGAGTGGGAGTGATGCTGGCTCACATGTTCTTGAAGAAATACAGAATAAAGAAGATAACAAGAAGGTGTCTTTAAGATTTTCATTTAGTATTTATAATACAAAGGATGAGCTTGACTTTGTCATTGATCAAATCAATGATTTGATGAATTAGAATTTAATATCCATGTTAAGATTAAATATTCTTGGACTAAGATAGTTTGGAATACTGTATTGCCTTTTTGAGTAAACATCTCTCACCCATGTATTTGTAATTGTATTTTGCATGTTAAACATGTTAAATATCTCCAAACCAATTGACACCTCCTCAACGTTAAAAAGTTTTTTAGTATTATCAATCAAATACATAATTCCTATATCGGCTCTCTTGTAATCTGGTAATCTGTTTTGATATTCATAAGGATCTGCATAGCTAGGAGAGCCACCAGGTAATCCAGTATTGTATATCAAATTAATAAACATCTTTAAATTAGGCATATTGGGGACATAATCTTGAAATAAAACCCCGAATTTTAATCTTTGGTCAGTTGGTCTTGAAATATAACCTCTATCATCGATATTTTCTTCAGTTTTTAAGTATCCAAAACTAAACCATGATTCGGTTCCTTTAACGAATTCTCCATTTAACCTTAAATCTAATCCGTAGGCGTATCCAAATGCATTATTGTTTGCTACATATCTAATCCTAACATTATCTATAGTATAAGTATTTAAATCATCCAAATCCTTATAATAGAGTTCACAGTTTAATCTAAAAGGTCTATTCCATAAATCAAATCTATATTCATTTGAGAATACATAATGTATTGATTTTTGAGCTCTGAGAGAGGGGTTGATTTCACCAGAAAAACTTCTCAGTTCTTTGTAGAACGGAGGTTGGTAATATATACCATATTTTAAATTGAAAATCATTTTTGGATTCCAACTTGGCACATACCCAATTTGAAATCTTGGACTTATCACTGTTTTGTTTTTGACATCATTTGACCAATCTTCACTGGAATTTAACGACCAATTGTGTGTTCTAATACCAAGGTTGTAATAAATTTTATTGTTATTTATATAGCTTTCACTTTCCCATTGTGAATAAAATTGGATTCTTTCTATTGAAGTGTCATTTGTAGATCGAATATTCTGAAATGGTACTATTGGCCCCTCATTAGCTTCATAAGGTTGTTCAGAGATATTAGTAATGAAAGGCGGGTCAATAAAATAACCAGCAGAATCAATAACTTCCCATTCAACAATTCTATCACTTATATTTTCTTTTGTGAATTTAAAAGAGAAATTGAATTCGTTTTTCTTTCTTATTAATTTAATTTTAGACTCAATATTAAAAATTTGAGCATTTAAATCATTTCTAGCATGATTTAGCTGACTTCCAACTCCCTGGCTAAATTCTACCTCACCAAGATCCTCACTACCAATATTAGTATTCACCTCGGCAAGATTATATTGTGCGAGTATGTCAAAATACTCTTTTTCATTTGTGTTGTAAAAAGATGAGTTTATTGTATATGTATCACGTTGATTTGGTTTGTAATCAGCGGAAATAGAGTTGAAAAAAGTAGTATATCTATCTTTTTCTTCACCGTCATAAAATATTATTAATGCTAGTGGATCATCAAGTGTTCCAAAGTTAGTTTGTCTATTTAAGGGCTTAAAATTGTATCTATTTAATGAGAAATTTGTGAGAGTCGATATACTAAGTCTTGGATTAATCGATAGTCTTAAATGGTTTTGTAAATCAAAAAAAGAAGGTTTAAAGTTTGAGTTTGTTTCTTTTGAATTGACTAATAAGCTATTGTCTCTATATCTTAACCCAAGTATATTTGAAATATTTTTATCATTTGAAACATTTTCTGAGGTAAAGCTACCTCCTAAAAAACTCGTATTAATTCTATACTGATTTGAATCTGGAGATTTATATTTAATATCCAAAACTGATGACATCTTATCCCCATATTTTGATTCAAATCCACCAGATGAAAATTTTATATCGTAAGTCATTTCTGAATTAACAAAACTTAGACCCTCTTGTTGACCAGATCTTATCAAAAAAGGCCTGTAAATTTCAATTCCATTTACGTACACTAGATTTTCATCAAAATTTCCACCTCTAACAGAATATTGTGTGCTCATTTCATTATTAATACTTACACCAGGAAGAGTTTTTAAAATATTTTCAATTCCAGGCTGTACTCCTTTAATGTCTCTAAGTTTTTCAGGTGATATATTTTGAATAGACTTTAAATCTTCTCTTCTAGTTGTATTCAAAATAACTTCTGAGATTTGTTCAAACTTGGTGCTTAAAACTGGATTAAATTCAAGGGTTTCATTTTTAGATAAGTTAACTGTAATTTGAAGTTTTTTATGATTTATATGAGTAAATACAATATTGATATTTTTTTCTGACTCAAGTTCAATTTTGTAATATCCATCAACATTACTGATTGAGCCTTTATTATCAAATTGAATATTAACATTTTTTATTGGAAAATTTTCTTCATCTAAGATTAGACCTGTAATAACACCTTCTTGCGAAAAAAAACAAGAGGAAACAAGACACAATAAAATGAGTACCAAATTTTTCATTTTTTAACTGTTCTAAAAAAAACTTTCTCTAAAAGTTTAGTATTACCGACATTATCAGTAACATTAACTTTTAATATATTTTTGGGTTCAGAATTGTTGATATTATCCTCAAAATCATAGGTTAAAATTCCTTTCATTGGGTTATATTCTAAAAGAATCCACTTATCATTTAATGTTCCTCTGTAGGAGCTTATTCCTGAATTTTTATCACTTATTTTTATTTGTAAATTATCCTTGTTTGAAATCCATTGATTATTTTCTAAATCAATTAAATTTACAGTTGGCGGAATTGAATCAACTTTTATCATGTAATCACCCAAAAGTTTAATTTTAGCTGTTAGTTTACCTTTATTTAAGCTATTTGAAACAAAAGATGATTTATCGTCTTTTTCAAGTTTTGCAATGTAAGTTTTGTTTACTAACGAATCATTATAACGGTCTGTATTAAATTTAATTGTTATTTCTTTGAGAACAGGAATTGAATCTTTATCGATTGATAAAATATTATCTCTCTCAATAATTTCAATTTCTTTATCAGTGTAGAAAGTATTTTCGCTTAATTTAATAGACGAACTATCAAATAACAAATTGTATTCACTAGCCTTATTGATAGAATAAATATTTTCTGATTTTAACCCGTTGGTTTTATAATTTGTTTTTTCTTTCCAAAGTATAGGAACCAAGATTTCTGTGTAATTTTTATTATAATCAAATAGACGAATAGCATATAAATAAACTTTATCCTTAAGATTTATATTTATAACTCCATTTCCTAGAGATCTGTTATACATATTTAGAGGATTATAATCTTCAATATAAAGCTTCTGAATCCTGATTTTTTTATTCTTGTATGAAGCATAATCAATAAAAGTGTTAATATGCCTCCATTCATCATATGAAAACGAATTAAAATTCATGTTAAAAACTTCTTCACCATCTAAGTTTACTTTTATATCAGATAAACCCATTTTATTCCATGTATTATTCATCCTATCATATGAGTTTACACCAAACCCTATTAAGCCACTTGTGTTAAGTGTGTCTGAAATAAAAAGTTTATTAGAAATTTTTGTAATCTTAAGTTTTTTAAAGCTTGAGTTTGAACCGCTAATTGAATTTTGTGGAATTTCTTTGTAATGTAAACCAAGTACTACAG
Source organism: uncultured Bacteroidota bacterium (assembly GCA_902526075.1). Classification (GTDB taxonomy): domain Bacteria; phylum Bacteroidota; class Bacteroidia; order Flavobacteriales; family Flavobacteriaceae; genus MED-G13. The sequence goes on along the minus strand of CABZJM010000008.1, from coordinate 54,131 downwards.
GCGGTATTGTATCTAAAATAGCGTAGTTTTTATATTCTAATGGATTTATCGGTCTGTCTTTATCATCTCTAAGCTCATAATGTAAGTGTGGACCGTAACTTCTACCTGTATTACCGCTGTAGCCGATTAACTCCTTTTCAGAAATTCTAATTTCATTCTTTTTTGGATATACCCTAATGGTGTAAGATTCTTTAGAATATTGAATTTCTTTTACAATTTTCTCAATTTTTGGAGAATATTTTTTCAGATGTGCATAAACAGATGATTGACCATTATCATGTTTGATATATAATGCTTTTCCGTAACCTCCATGAGTAATCTGGATTCTTTTTACGTAACCATCGCCTATTGAATGTACATTAAATCCCTCAGTTCCCTTTGTTTTTATATCAATACCTGCATGAAAATGATTAGGTCGTAGCTCAGCAAAAGTACCTGAAAGAATTATTGGTATATCAAGTGGATAGTCTCCAGAGTTTTGGGTATATATTATCGAATTAAACAGAAAAAATATTGCCAATAAATAATATCTCATCGAAATCTAAAATAATATATAATTGTAATTAATAAATGAAAAACTCAGAAAATTTAAAATTGAATGTTAAATTTGTAAATGTAGTACTTGTAATATGAAAAAAATTCAGGATTTGTTGATTGATTTGGAAAAAAAGGTTGAGTCTATTATAGCCGAGCTTTCAAAGCTGAAGAATGAAAAAAATGATTTGTTAGATAAGAATCAAATGCTGATTAATGATAATAATGAATTAAATGCAGAGTTTAGACTACTTGATGAGAGATTTAAGGCTTTAAAAATTGCAAATACTATTTCGGGTAGCGAAAATAATATTAATGAAACACGATGTGAGATTGACTCACTTATTAGAGAAATAGATTCATGTATTTCTCAACTATCAGACTAAAAAATGAGTAATAAGCTCAAAATTAAGTTGTCAGTTGCTAACAGGGTTTACCCTTTAACTATTGATCAATCTCAAGAAGAGGGTCTGAGGTTAGCCTCTCAGCAAATTAATAGTCTGATAAAAAAGTTTGAACAGAATTATTCTGTTCGTGATAAGCAAGATGCTCTAGCAATGTGTGCGCTTCAGATTGCATCAAGCAAGAAACAAAGTTCTTTGAATGAAGAAACATTTATTAATGACATTGAGTATAGATTGTCTAACATGATAAATATTCTTGATAACAAGAAATAAGTTCTTTACATTACAATATAAAACTACCTACATTGGTTTTTTTTGTTAACTCAACGCTAATTAATTATAAAGGGTGAGTTTAGGTTGTTAAATCGTGCTGAAATTTTTGTTCAGATTTTTGATCAGTCTTGTAGCCCTAATCCTGTTTAACTGGAGTTTAAATAAAAAAGCTTTTGTAGGTTTTTTATAGTTTTAAAATTGCTAAGTAGTTTTTGACCGGGGGTGAAATTTATTCATCACATTAACCAAAGCTTTATTGTCTAAATGCATGTAGATTTCTGTGGTAGTTATGCTTTCATGACCCAATAGCTGTTGAATAGTTTTTAAATCAGCTCCATTCTCTAAAAGATGAGTAGCAAAAGAATGTCTAAATGTATGTGGAGATATAATTTTCTTAATATCTGATTTTTTGGAAAGATTTTTAACAATTGTAAAAATCATAGCCCGGGTTAATTTACATCCATTTCTGTTTAAAAAAAGAATATCTGAGTGTTTTGCAACTATTTTTATTTTTGACCTTGAATTCAATAAATAGTCGTTAATACATCTTTTATTAATATGGCTCACAGGCACCAACCTTTGCTTATTTCCTTTTCCTGTAACCTTAATGAAATCTTCGCTAAAATATAAGTCAGAAATTTTCAACTCTATAAGTTCGCTAACCCTTAATCCACATCCATATAAAGTTTCAATTATAGCAATATTTCTTTCCGATTCTTTTTTCAATCTATCAATATTATTAATCATTAGATTTATCTCATCAAGCGAAAGTGTGCTTGGAAGTTTTCTCTGTAATTTAGGTGATTCAATATTTGATAAGGGATTAGTTACAATTAATTTTTCAAATAATAAATAATCATAAAAACTCCTGATACCAGAAATTATTCTTGATTGTGAATTTGTTTTAACCTTTTTCGAAATATAGTAAATAAATTCTTTTACATGATCGGCTGTAACATCTAAGGGACTTATTTCTTTTATATTTTTATTGAGGTATGATTTCAACTTTTTAAGATCATTTTCGTAACTAGAAATTGAGTTTTCACTCAAACCTCTTTCAATTTTAAGGTAGTCTTTGAAATCGCTAATTGCATGAATCCATTTCATAGTTAATCAATCTCTAATAAATTTAATAAATTTACAACGTGAAAAAAATTATCATCATTAATGGCCCAAATTTAAATCTTTTAGGAATAAGGGAAACTTCAATTTATGGAAAGCAATCATTTAATGATTATTTAAATGAGCTAAAGACAAATTATCCCACCGTTAAAATTGAATTTTACCAATCAAACGTAGAAGGTGAATTGATCAATAAGATTCAGGAGATTGGCTTTACGTACGATGGTATAATTTTAAATGCAGCAGCCTATACTCATACATCAGTTGGAATAGCAGATGCAATTGCCGCAATACAAACTCCCGTTATCGAGGTGCATATTTCTAATATTTATGAGAGAGAGGAAATAAGACATACCTCGCTAATTTCTAAAAATGTTGAAGGGGTAATATGCGGTTTTGGATTAAAATCTTACGCACTAGCGTTGGAGGCGCTAATTTAAAGATGAATAACCTCGTCATAAGCAGCAGCTACTGCTTCCATAACCGCTTCAGACATCGTTGGATGCGGATGAATAGCTTTCAATACTTCGGTGCCTGTTGTTTCAAGCTTTCTAGCTAAAACCGCTTCAGCAATCATATCAGTAACTCCTGCTCCAATCATGTGGCAACCTAGCCATTCACCATATTTTTCATCAAAAATAACTTTGACAAAACCTTCTTTTGAACCAGATGCACTTGCTTTCCCTGAGGCTGAGAAAGGGAATTTGCCAACTTTTATTTTATAACCCTCTTCAATAGCTTGTTTTTCAGTCAAACCAACACTTGATATTTCTGGACTACAATATGTACAGCCAGGAATGTTTCCATAATCAATTGGTGTTACTTCATGACCAGCAATTTTCTCAACACATAAAATACCTTCAGCTGATGCAACATGAGCAAGGGTAGGACCAGCGACAATATCACCAATGGCATAATACCCCGGAATATTAGTATTATAAAACTTATCTACTAATATTTTGTCTTTATCAGTTGCAATACCAACATCTTCTAAGCCTATATTTTCAATATTTGATTTAATTCCAACAGCTGATAGTAATATTTCTGATTGGATAACCTCTTCCTTGTCATTTACTTTAACTTTTGCTAAAACTTTATTTTTTTTCTTTTCTACGGAAATAACCTCAGAAGAAGTCATAATCTTGATCCCTTTTTTCTTAAATGACTTTTCCAATTCTTTTGAAACATCAATATCTTCTAAGGGAACTATATTCGGCATATATTCAATTACAGTTACTTCTGTACCCATACTATTAAAAAAATAAGCAAATTCGATTCCAATTGCACCTGACCCAACAATAGTAATACTACTTGGCTGTTTTTCTAATGTCATAGCTTCACGGTATCCCATAATTAGCTTACCATCTTGAGGAATTGAGGGTAAGACTCTTGATTTTGATCCTGTAGCAATAATTATATATTTAGCTTTATAATCTGTTCCGTCAACAGAAACAGTCTTATCTTTTTTTAATTTTCCATAGCCTTTCAAAACATCAATTTTATTTTTTTTCATAAGAAAATTAACTCCTTTGCTCATTCCAGAAGCAATATTTCTACTTCTTTTGACCACTTTGGTAAAGTCATGACTAATATTTTCAGCGTTTAAACCATAATCTTCAGCATGATTTAAATAGTCAAATACCTGTGCTGATTTTAGTAAAGCCTTAGTGGGTATACATCCCCAATTAAGGCAAACACCACCAAGACTCTCTTTTTCTACAACCGCTGTTTTAAAACCTAATTGAGAAGCCCTGATAGCTGTTACGTAGCCCCCTGGGCCGCTTCCAACCACTATTATATCATAATTAATCATAAGCTATTTTTTATTTGGATCTTTATTAAAATCTATACTAATTGAATTAACACAATATCTTAGTCCAGTTTCTGTTGGCCCATCATTAAATACATGACCTAAATGCCCTCCACAATTTACACAAACTATTTCAGTTCTTACCATATTATGGGAGTAATCATCAACATATTTTATAGTACCTTCAATTGCTTCATCAAAACTTGGCCACCCACAATTAGTTTCAAATTTTTGATCACTATTAAAAAGTGGAGTCTTGCAGCCGTTACAATTATAAACTCCGTTTTCAAAATGTAGATTGTATTTGCCTGTATGAGGATATTCAGTACCCTTTTGTCGAAGTACTCTATACTCTTCATCGCTCAGAATGTTTTTCCATTCCTCATCGGTTTTATTAACTTTTTGTTTGCCCATTTCAGTATCTTTTAAATAGATTTTATTTTGTGAAAATATGATGTTACTAGATGTAGTAAATAAAATAAAAAATAATATGATTTTTTTCATCATTAAATAATTAAACAAATCAATAAAATATTGTAATATTTGTATTGATTGTAATTAGATGCAAATTTATTTTAATTAAATGAAATTTTATAATAAAGGGGACAAAAAGTTATTAAATGCTTGGGCATTTTACGATTGGGCAAATTCTGTTTATCCTTTGGTAATATCCACTGCTATATTTCCGATATATTTCAAAAGTATTACTGGAGGTGATAGTGTAGATTTTCTTTGGTTTAAATCAATTGAAAATGATGCTTTTATTGGATATATATCCTCTTTTACATTTCTAATTTTAGCTATAATATCCCCTTTATTGTCAGGTGTCGCTGATCATACCGGATATAAAAAGCTTTTTATGAAAATATTTTGTTACCTGGGTTCATTTTCTTGTATTTTACTTTACAATTTTGATTTAGATAATTTCGATCTTGGAATTATTTATTACTTTTTTGCAGTTGTTGGTTTTTGGGGTAGTTTAGTTTTTTACAACTCTTATTTGCCTGATATTGCAAATGCTGATCAACAAGATATGACAAGTGCTAAAGGATATTCTCTAGGTTATTTAGGAAGTATTATTCTACTAATTTTTTGTTTATTCTTAACACAATTTCCAGAATCCTTTGGTCTTAACGATAAAAATAAGGCCGTAAAAATGTCTTTTGTTCTTGTTGGAGTATGGTGGTTTCTATTTAGTCAATATTCATTCCATTACTTGCCTGGCAAAAAACACTATAATTTAGAAAAAAAAAATTTATACTCTCTAAAAACTTTTTTGAGTGGATTTAATCAGTTAATGTCTGTTGTAAAACAATTAAAAGTAAATAATAAACTCAGAATATTTTTATTTTCATTTTTTATTTTCACAATCCCTACTCAAACTATCATTCTTCTAGCCAGTTATTTTGGTGCAGATTTAAATGAAATTAGTTGGATGGATGAGGAAACCATGCAATCAGGTTTGATTTTAGCAATTATTGTTATTCAGATTTTAGCAGCAGCTGGAGCCTATCTGAGTGCAAAACTTTCGGTCTATTTTGGTAATATAAATACTCTTATTTGTATTAATATTTTGTGGGCAACTATATGCTTTTTTGGCTACTTTGTAACTTCACCACTTGAATTTTATATTGCAGCTGGATTTATTGGTTTAGGAATGGGTGGTATTCAGTCATTGTCCAGATCCACATATTCAAAATTGATTGACGTTAAATATTCAACCTCATATTTTAGTTTTTATGATGTATCTCAAAAACTAAGTATTGTTTTAGGAACCGCAATCTATGCCACAATGGATCTTTACACTGGAAGTATTAGATTAGCAATTTTACTTTTCGCACTATTCTTCATACCATCAATTTATATACTGACCAGAATTTCAAAATTATAATTTTTTAATGGCATAGTACTTGAAATATATATTGTGTATTTAATGGTTTTTATTACATTTTACTGATATAGAATCATTTACATACACATCAAAAAGCTAATATGTCTAGAAAAAACCTTTTTAGTATTGACAATTTGTCAGCTCAGGACATCGATGAAAATGCTGAGTTAATTCCACTTATGACGCCAGAGGATGAATTGGAAATAAGTAAGGAAGAGCTACCGTTAACTTTACCAATCCTTTCATTAAGAAATACCGTTTTGTTTCCAGGTGTGGTTATTCCAATTACAGCATCAAGAGACAAGTCAATAAAATTGATTAAAGATGCAAATAATTTCAATAAACTTATTGGAGTTGTTGCACAAAAAGACGAAAATGTAGAGGATCCAAAGTTGAAAGATATTTATAAAATTGGAACAGTCGCTAAAATATTAAAAGTATTACAAATGCCTGATGGTAATACAACCGTTATTATTCAGGGTAAAAAGAGGTTTGAGATTGAAAGGGTAATTTCTGAAAAACCATACATCACATCCAATATTGAAGATTACCCAGAAGAAAATCCCGGAAAAGATAATTCTGAGTTTAATGCTATTATTGACTCCATAAAAGACTTATCCCTTGAAATAATTAAAAGAAATCCAAATATCCCCTCTGAAGCATCATTTGCTATTAAAAATATTGAAAGTAATTCGTTTCTAATAAATTTCGTTTCGTCAAATTTAAATTTGCCTGTTAACGAGAAACAAGTTTTACTCGAAATTAATAATCTTCAGAAAAGAGCATTAGAAACACTCAAACATATGAACGTAGAGTTCAAAAAACTTGAGATAAAAAATGATATTCAATCAAAAGTTCAAACCGATTTAAATCAACAACAAAGAGAATTTTTTCTACACCAACAAATGAAGACTATTCAAGAAGAATTGGGTGGAGTTAGTCATGATTCTGAGTTAGATGATATGCGAAGCAGAGCTAAGAAGAAAAAATGGAATAGTGAGATTAAAAAACACTTTGAAAAAGAATTAGCTAAATTACAACGAATGAACCCTCAGGTTTCTGAGTATTCAGTTCAAAGAAACTATTTAGATTTAATTCTTGATCTACCATGGAATGAATTTTCAAAAGACAAATTTAATTTAATTAAAGCAAAAAAAATATTAGACAGAGATCATTTTGGATTAGATGATGTAAAAAAAAGAATCATAGAATATCTTGCTGTGTTAAAGCTTAGAAATGATATGAAATCTCCTATTTTATGTTTACAAGGTCCACCTGGAGTTGGAAAAACCTCACTTGGTAAGTCAATTGCAGAAGCTATCGGTAGAAAGTATGTTAGGGTATCTCTTGGAGGGTTACGTGATGAGGCTGAAATCCGAGGGCATAGAAAAACATATATTGGAGCGATGCCTGGAAGAATTATACAAAACATTAAAAAAGCGAAAACATCTAACCCTGTTTTTGTTTTAGATGAAATTGATAAACTTACATCATCAAATGTTGGTGATCCTTCATCCGCTATGTTGGAAGTTTTAGATCCCGAGCAAAATAACGAATTTTATGACAATTATTTAGAAAAAGGTTTTGATTTGTCAAAAGTGATGTTCATCGCAACATCAAATAATATTTCTAATATTCAGCCAGCTTTATTAGATCGAATGGAGGTCATTAATGTTAGCGGATATACCACAGAAGATAAAATCCAAATAGGAAAAAAGTTTTTATTGCCTAAACAAATTAAAGAACATGGCTTAAAATCTAAAGATTTGAAATTAGGTGTTCGTGTTATGGAAAACATAATTGAAGGTTACACCAGGGAGTCAGGAGTTAGAGGTTTGGAAAAAAATATAGCTAAAATTGTTAGGTATTGTGCTAAGAATATAGCCACAAATATAGAATATAACTCCAATATTTCACCTGAACAACTAAAGGAAATATTAGGTCCAGCTAAACTTTTGAGAGATAAGTATGAGTCAAATGAAATAGCCGGTGTAGTTACCGGTCTAGCATGGACTAGAGTTGGGGGAGATATACTATTTATCGAATCTACTTTATCAAAAGGAAAGGGTAAACTTTCAATAACTGGTAATTTAGGTAAAGTTATGTCCGAATCAGCTACAATAGCTCTAGAGTATTTAAAATCAAACTGTAATCAATTCAATATTAATGCTGATGTTTTTGATAAATATAATATACATATCCATGTTCCGGAAGGTGCAACTCCGAAGGATGGGCCTAGTGCTGGTATAGCAATGTTGACTTCCTTGACTTCATTATTTACTCAAAAAAGAATAAAATCAAGAATAGCAATGACAGGCGAAATTACTTTAAGAGGTAAGGTTTTGCCCGTAGGAGGGATTAAAGAAAAAATATTAGCTGCAAAGCGAGCAAAAATTAATGAAGTGATTCTTTCCGCTCGAAATAAACCTGATGTGAACGAAATAAATGGAAGCTATATCAAGGGTCTTAAATTTCATTACGTAAATGAAATGAGCGAGGTTATCGAACTAGCATTGACAGACAAGTTGGTTAAAAATGCAAAAAAATTATAATATTATTCATCTAAGTGAGTTTTAGACACATGAGATTGAAGAAAACTCTGTTTTTAATTTTTTTTTCCATAATTCTAGATTACAGTTTATCCTACAGTCAAATTGCTGGAGAATCAACATACCAATTTCTGAATATTCCTAGTTCACCCAGACATTTAGCCTTAGGTGGAAAGAATGTTACGATTCAAGATGATGATGTTATTTCGGGTCTTTTTAACCCATCGTCTATAAATCAAGGGATGGATAACATGTTATCCGTTAATTACTTTACTTATTTTTCAGATATATCTTATGGTTCATTAGCTTATGCATATATGCTTGATAACAGAGGTAATACAATTCATTGTGGTTTCTCTTACATTAACTATGGTGATTTCGTGGGATATGACGAGTTTGGAAATTATACAACAGATTTTTCTGGAAATGAATCTGTATTTTCTGTAGGTTATGCCAACAAATTAAATAATATTCCGATAATATTTGGTTCAAATGTAAAATTTATCACTTCAACATTTGAACAGTATAATTCATATGGAATTGCTGCAGATATAGGATTTTTTTATCATGACATTATCAATGATATTAAAGCATCCTTGGTGGTAAGAAACATCGGATATCAAATTAAACCATACAATGAAGTTAATGAGAAGCTGCCGTTTGAAATTAATCTTGGTGTATCTCAAAGACTTGAAAATGCACCGATTACTTGGCATATTACGTTAGAAAACCTTCAAAAATGGCCAATAGGCTTAGCAAATCCATCAAGAATAATAACCGATTTAGATGGAAATATTACAGAAGAAAAAATCTCTTTTTTTAATGAAATTCTCAGGCATACTATTATTGGAGTTGAATTATTCCCCGATTCTTTTTTTAAAATGCAGCTTGGATATAGCTTTAGACGTTCTGAAGAATTAAGGATATTAGATCAAAGAAACTTTTCAGGTATATCGTTTGGATTTGGAATGAAATTTAACAAACTTCGTTTTAATTATTGTCATTCAAGATATTCTAGTGCATCAAATGTTAATTTTATTGGATTACAATTAGACCTGAATTAATGAAAAAACTCACTATAGCCATAGATGGTCATGCGTCTACTGGAAAAAGTTCAATTGCCAAGGAAATAGCCCTAAAATATGGTTATATATATATAAATTCTGGCTCAATGTATAGGGCGGTAACACTCTTTGCAATTAAAAATAATCTATTTGAGGAATTAAATGAAAATATTGATTTATTCATTGAAAAGTTAAATGCCGTATCCTTAAATTTTAGATTTAATGAAATTAACTTGATTTCAGCAATCTTTTTAAATGGCAGAAATGTTGAAAAAGAAATTGGCAGTCTAGAAATTTCAAATCTTGTAAGTAAAGTTGCCGCTATTCCTGAGATAAGAAAAGAAATGGTAAAGCTGCAGAGAAATATTGACAGAAAAAAAGGTGTGGTAATGGATGGAAGAGACATTGGTTCTGTGGTTTTTCCTGATGCTGATATAAAGCTATTTTTAACAGCATCAGATACCGTAAGGGCTAAAAGAAGGTTTGAAGAAATGATAAATAATGGATTATCTGTAAGTTATGATGATATACTAAATAACTTAAGGATAAGAGATAACCTTGATTCATCCAGGACTGATTCACCTCTTACAATTGAAAAAGATGCGGTTGTAATTGATAACAGTAATATGTCAATTGATGAGCAAATTAAACAGATAATACTTCTAATTGATAAAAAAATAGTCAATTAATTTACCTTAATCACCGTTATCTTAATAATATTTTTTATTTTCGTACGCCTTTTGTCATATAATAACTGAAGCAAATGGTTTAATTAAATTTTAATTTCTTCTAAAATTTATATGTTAAATCAGTTAAAATTTTAGAATACAAATCTTTTGTAATGCCTAAAAAAGCAGAAAAAAAAGAAATTACTGAAAAAATTTCTGAAGAAACATCAGTCAAAGATGTAGCTGAAAAAAAATCTTCTAAAAAAGCTACAAAAACAAATAAAGAAACTAAAGTAAAAGAAACCTCGGTAAATAATATTTCAGATTTTGACTGGCATAATTATGAAGAAGGTATTGATCAAGTTGATGAAAAACAAATCAAAGAATTTGAAAAATTAGTTGAAGAAAATTTTGTTGAAACATTAACTAATAATGTTGTGGAAGGAACCGTTGTTCACATGACTGACAGAGAAGCAATTATTGATATAAACGCTAAGTCTGAAGGAGTAATATCTTTAAACGAATTTAGATATAACCCATCTTTAAAAGTTGGTGATAAAGTGGAAGTTCTTATTGATATTCGAGAAGATGCAACAGGTCAATTAATTCTATCTCACAGAAAAGCAAGAGTAATTAAAGCTTGGGATAGGGTTAATGATGCTCATGATTCTGGGGAGGTTGTTAATGGGTTTGTCAAATGTAGAACAAAAGGCGGGATGATTGTTGATGTTTTTGGAATAGAAGCATTCCTTCCTGGCTCACAAATTGATGTTAAACCAATTAGAGATTATGATCAGTATGTTAACAAGACAATGGAATTTAAAGTTGTCAAGATAAATCATGAATTTAAAAATGTTGTTGTATCTCATAAAGCCTTAATTGAAGCAGATATTGAGCTTCAAAAAAAGGAAATAATAAAACAATTAGAAAAAGGTCAAATTTTAGAGGGTGTTGTTAAAAATATAACATCTTATGGTGTATTTATGGATTTAGGAGGAGTAGATGGTTTAATCCATATCACAGATCTATCATGGTCTAGAATTAATCACCCTAATGAAATTGTTGAGCTTGATCAACAGCTAAAAGTTGTTATTCTAGATTTTGATGAAGATAAGTCTAGAATTCAATTAGGCTTAAAGCAATTAAGTAAACACCCATGGGAAGCACTTGCAGATGATATAAAAGTAGGTGATATCGTTAAGGGTAGAGTAGTTGTAATTGCTGATTATGGAGCTTTTGTTGAAATTTCTGAAGGTGTTGAAGGGCTTGTGCATGTTTCTGAAATGTCATGGTCAACCCACTTAAGATCTGCACAAGACTTTTTTAATGTGGGAGATGAAATTAAAGCCCAAATTTTAACTTTTGACAGAGAAGAAAGAAAAATGTCCTTAGGTGTAAAACAACTTACTCCTGATCCATGGACAGACATTACTAAGAAGTATCCTATTCAATCAAAACATAGTGGAATAGTAAGAAATTTTACCAACTTTGGAGTTTTTGTTGAACTAGAAGAAGGAGTTGACGGACTGATTTATATTTCTGATCTCACCTGGACTAAGAAAATTAAACACCCAAGGGAATTCTGTAAAACCGGAGAAAAAATTGATGTATTAGTTTTAGAGCTTGATGTTGATAAAAGAAAGCTAAGCCTAGGGCATAAACAATTAACTGAAAATCCATGGGATAAATATGAAAATGAGTATACTCTAGATTCAATTCATCATTCTGAGGTTTACGAAATTGTACCCAAAGGTGCAACAGTCAAATTTAATGAAGATGTTATAGCTTTCATACCTTCAAGACACATGGTTAAAGAGGATGGTAGTAAACTTCAAAAAGGTGAAGCTGTAGATTTAAAGGTCATTGAGTTTAATAAAGATTCAAAGAGAGTTGTTTTATCGCATACTCAAACTTTTAAAGATATTGAAGAAATCAATAAAAAAGTGATGACAAAAAAATTACAACAGGACAAAGAAACATCTAAAAACACCCTAGGTGATGCAAACGAACAGTTGCAGGAACTAAAAGATAAAATGGATGGAAAATAATAGTAAAAGCCTTTCAATTGAAAGGCTTTTTTTAATTTAAAATGTTATTTCTCTGAGGATGAAAAAAAAAATTATTCTAAATAACAATCAACTGGACACAACTCTAGATCGATTGGCATGTCAGCTTACTGAAAATCACCAAGATTTTAAACAAACAATCTTGGTAGGTTTACAGCCACGCGGAAAGTCATTATGTAACAAATTAGTTAGTATTTTAATTGATAAATACAACATTAGCTCTGTTGACTATGGTTTTTTGGATATTACGTTCTTTAGGGATGATTTTAGAAGAAATAAGGATATCCTTTTACCAAATAAGACTGATTTTAAGCTATTAGTTGAAAATAAAAAAGTCGTCTTCATCGATGATGTTTTATACACTGGTAGAACAATTAGAGCTGCTTTGACTGCTATCGAAAGTTTTGGTCGCCCAAAAACAATTGAATTGTTGATTCTTGTAGATAGAAGATTTAGTAGAGAATTACCCATTCAGCCTGATTATAAAGGCATTCAAGTTGATGTATATGAAAATCAAAAAGTTAATGTAGAATGGAATGATGAAAATAATGGTAATTATGTTTACATAGAGAATTTTAAGAATGGATAATCTAAGTGTAGATCATTTATTGGGAATCAAGTTTTTGAATAAAAATGATTTGGAGCTAATCTTCGAGACAGCTGATAACTTTAAGGAGGTAATCAATAGACCAATTAAAAAGGTTCCATCTCTCAGGGATATTACTATTGCAAATCTTTTTTTTGAAAATTCAACAAGAACAAAATTATCATTTGAATTGGCTGAGAAGAGATTATCTGCCGATGTATTAAATTTTTCTTCTACACAATCATCTGTAAAAAAAGGAGAGTCACTAATAGACACAGTAAATAATATATTATCAATGAAAGTTGATATGATTGTAATTAGGCACTCTAATCCTGGGGCACCGCACTTATTATCTAAAAAAGTAAATGCCACAATAATAAATGCTGGTGATGGAGCCCATGAACACCCCACTCAAGCTTTACTTGATTGCTATTCAATGCGTCAAGAAATTGGAGATTTAAACAATAAAAATATTTTAATTGTAGGGGATATAATCCATAGTAGGGTAGCCCTGTCTAATATTTTTGCACTTCAACTACAAGGAGCAAATGTAAAAGTTTGTGGCCCTCACACTCTAATCCCAAAATATTTGAAGGATTTTGGAGTAAAGGTTGAAACAGATTTAGATAAAGCTCTTAAATGGTGCGATGTTGCAAATATGCTAAGATTACAAAATGAAAGGATGTCAGAGAGTTACTTTCCTTCAATAAGAGAATACAAAAAATATTATGGACTAACTATGGATAGATTGCAAAATGTGAACAAAGATATTGTTATTATGCATCCTGGACCAATCAACAGAGGGGTGGAAATTACAAGTGAAGTAGCAGATTCAAATAACTCAATAATATTAGATCAGGTTGAAAATGGTGTAGCAATTAGAATGGCTGTTATTTATTTATTGGCGAAGAAAAATTTTGACCGTTGAAAGTTACAGTTCTGGGTTCTCAAGGTGCTATTCCAAAAGTTGGGTTGTTTTCCTCCTCTTTAATTCTAAATGTATGTAGTACTAATATTTTAATTGATTGCTGTGAGGGAGCTCAATTTCAATTAAGAAAAAATAAAATAAAACTTTCAAAGATTGAAATAATTTTAATAAGTCATGCCCACGGGGATCACTATTTTGGGTTGATTGGATTGATTTCAACTTTTTCTTTAATGAAGAGAGATAAGAAATTAACTTTATTTTGTCCACTTTCAGTGCTTAAAATTCTTCAAGCTCATTTAAAGTTTTCAAATATGAATTTAGGTTATGAACTAGAAATGAAAGTCTTAAACAATCATACTATAATTAAGATATTAGAAAATAATCAATTTTCAATATATGCTTTTCCTTTAAAACATTCGATTTATACTAATGGATTCTTAATCAGGGAAAAAGAGAAGAAAAGAAAACTGATTTTAGAAAAAGCACTAGAAAAAAATATTGATAAGATTTATTACAATAAACTTACCAAGAAAGAAAACGTTATAAATAATGACGGAGTTGAAATTAATTATATTGATGTTACAAAACCCGGAAAAAAGCCAAGAGCATTTGCATATTGTAGTGACACAGCCTATTTCGATGAACTAATTAATTATATTAAGGGTGTAGATCTTTTGTATTGTGAAACTACCTTTCTTAAAAAAGATAAAGAAAAAGCAGCTATTACTCTTCATTCAACTACTTTAGATGCTGCAAAACTTGCAAAAAAAGGTGGAGTAAAAAAACTTTTAATAGGTCATTTTTCCTCAAGATATGATGACAATAATGATTTCATTACAGAAGTTTCAACTATATTTGAAGACGTTATTATTTCAGAAGAAGGAAAAAAAATAGAAGTTTAGAATAAAGATTATTTAAATTTGTGATATGCTAAGAGACATAAGTAATTTAAGAAAATCATATTCAAAGAATTCTTTAACAGAAGAGGACATACCAAAAGATCCATTTCTTCTATTCGATATTTGGTTCAAGGAAGTTAGTTCATCAACAAACAAATCAGAGATTAATGCAATGACATTATCAACAATTTCTCCATCTGGCTATCCAAACGCACGCATTGTTTTATTAAAATACTATTCATATGAAGGCTTTGTTTTTTTTACAAATTATAAAAGTGATAAGGGCGTTTCAATTGATAAAAACAATAAAGTCTCAATTTCTTTTTTTTGGGAAGATTTTGAGAGACAAGTAATTATTAATGGGACTGCATCAAAGACATCAAAAGCTTTTAGTACAAAATATTTTAATTCAAGACCAAAAGGTAGTAAAATTGGAGCAATTGTCTCAGAAAATCAAAGTTCAAAAATTAATTCAAAGGATGATATTATAGAAAAATTTAATCATATAAGTAAGGAGTATTTGAACAAGGAAATTCAAAGACCTGATTACTGGGGTGGATATATAATAAAGCCAATCAAATATGAATTTTGGCAGGGAGGTGAAAATAGACTACATGATAGAATTAGATATACCAGAGATAAAAATTTTTGGAAAATAGAACGTTTAAGTCCCTAATTAATAAAGTTTAATTCTCTATTATACTTTATTAATTAAGGTTAATTAGATTGATAATTTAAATTGATTCTTTAATTCTTGAATAATAGGGTTTTTCTTCATAAGTAATTCATACTTCTCTTTGTTGGTATAAGCTACCTTTTTATTAATGCTTTTATCAATTTTTAGTGAAATATTAATTTTTGAATTAAGCTTTCTTCTGATGAATAGAACTAGATTTTGTTTTTCTTGTTCAACCTCAAGTGCAGCTGTATTATTGGGAACCGAGTAAATAATGATATTATCCTTGAATTGAGGATCAGATATTCTAAGTATCGATGCAATATTATATCTACCTTTATACTCTTGTTTATTAACATAATCATCCCATGTATCAGTAATATCTTTATGAGATATATTTTTTTCCAGATTATATTCTAATTCCTCAACATTTGATGAGACATCGGTAATTTCTTTTTCTTTTTCTATACTTTTCAAAGAAAGAGTGGATGTTTCAAAATCAGTGAGATTTATATCTGCTATTGGTTTTGATTTCTTTTGAACTGTTTTTTTTGAAAAGTGGGACTTAAAAACCTGAGTTTGAAATGTTGAAATTGGAATTAATTTATATTTAATTTTTTTTTTTTTGTTGTCTAATTCAAGAGACGATATTTTTAATACAGCTAGCTCAATCAATAGTCTTTGATTTATACTTTTTTGAAAATTTATTTCTGCTTCATTTAAGATATTAATGTATTCTATCAAATAATCATAATTTAAATCTGAACCCAAATCGGATAATTTACTAATTTTTGTCCTATCAAGTTTTAAGAGTTTGTGAGATAGTTTATTTTTACTAACTAAAATATCTCTAAAAAAAGAAGAAAGACCAGATAAAAACAAATCTCCAGAAATTCCTTGGTTTAGAATAGAATTAGTTCTATTAATTAAATCCGGAATATTTTTTTTATTAATTAGATTAACTATTTCTAAAAATGCATCAAAACCAATTGAATTTAGATTTTCAAGAACCACTTGTAAGCTAATATTTTTATTAATTCCTACAACTTTGTCGAATAGCTGTAGCGCATCTCTCATTGCACCATCACATTTATTGGCTATCTGATTTAACGCTTCATCTTCATACTGTATTTGTTCAATTTCACATATCTTTTTTAGATGACTTACTATATCGTCAATTGTAATTCTTTTAAAGTTATAAATCTGGCATCTGGAAAGAATGGTAGGAATTATTTTATGTTTTTCAGTTGTTGCGAGAATGAAGATACAGTGTGAAGGTGGTTCTTCTAATGTTTTTAAAAATGCATTAAATGCTCCTGATGACAACATATGAACTTCATCGATTATGTAAACTTTGTATTTTCCGATTTGTGGGGGAATTCTTGTTTGATCTATTAAATTTCTTATTCCTTCAACTCCATTGTTAGATGCTGCATCTAATTCAAATATATTGTAAGAGTTGTCATCATTAATTTTAAAATTATTAATTTCTCTTGCAACGATTCTAGCACAACTGGTTTTCCCAACTCCCCTGGGTCCTGTAAATAATAATGCTTGTGCCAATTTATTATTTGAAATTGCACTTTTAAGTGTTGAAGTAATTGCTTGCTGTCCTACTACATCTTCAAAATTTACAGGTCTATATTTTCGTGCAGAAACTAAAAAATCACTCATATTTTCTATGTGCTAAATAATTGTTTAAATATATAAAAACGAGTACATTTTTTTAATAATTAAATATTTTAATTATTGATATATATTAACATTGTTATATTTGTATTGTGAATCGTCTTGTCGCTATTTATAGAGGAAAGTCCGAACACCAAAGTACAGCACAATGGTTAACGACCATCAATCGAAAGGTTAGGAAAAGTGCAACAGAAAGTATGTACAGGTAATGCTGTAGTGAAATCATGTAAACTCTGTGCGGTGAAATGCCATGTAAACCAGCTTTTGAGAGTTGTACGCTCGATGCTGGAGGGTGGGCAGCTAGAGCATATAGGCAACTATATGTCAAGATAAATGACAAGAACTTTTTAATAAAGTACAGAATTCGGCTTATAGATTCACTGAAAAGCGGGTATTACCCGCTTTTTTGTTGGAAGAAAGTAAAAGAACAATCTCCGTAGTTTCTATTATCAACAAAGTTATTTACTTTTCGAAAATCTTTTTTTTTATTGTGTTCAAGAATAAACAAAAAAGTACTATCATTTAAAAAATTATTTTCAACCAAATTAATTAGTTTTTTATAATCTTCTTCATTGAAAGAATATGGTGGATCAGCAAAAATTATATCAAAATTTGAATTACAATTAGACAAAAATTTAAAAACATCTTGTTTTATGATTTTTGATGTTATATTTAATTCATTTAATGTTGACGATATATATTTTACACATTTAACATTTTTTTCAACAAATGTAACTTTCGCTCCTCTTGAAATAAATTCTAATCCAACCATCCCTGATCCTGAGAATAAATCAAGTATTTTTAAACCCACAAGATCAACTTTATTTGAAATTATATTAAATATACCTTCTTTAGCTTGGTCTGTTGTGGGTCGAATTGGTAAATTTCTTGCTATTTTTATTCTCCTACCACCAAATTCTCCAGAGATTATTCTCATTAGAATTCACTTAATAAAATATTAGAATTTAAAACATTAGAGTCAACCCCATCAATATCCAATGGATCTATTAACTCAACATTTCTCACATACCTATAAATAAGCTCATATAATTTAGAGTCTAAATCTATAGAACCGCTAAAAAAAGTGTGTATTTTATCTGGATTTAATTTTAATTCTGAAAAGCAAAACAATAAGTAAAATAAGATATCTTCACTCGAATTAAAATCAAAAGAATTGTAAAATTGTAATTTTTTGTCTTTAAAAAAAAAGATATCAAAAAATCCATCATTTATATTAACATAAACCTTTTCAGAGAAATTTTTGACTAATTCATTTGAAATTTTTTCTATAATTAATGAGCTGTAATGATAAAAATCGAATGTTTTAAATTTCTCAAATATGAAGTTGTTTATTTCTGTATTAGGAATATAAACGTTGTTTATTTCGTGATTTAAAACTTGATCATTAGCAGCTATATCATCTACTTTAATCGATGCATTATACTTCAAATAGTTTAACGAGTTTTTATGGTCATAAATATTGGAGGGAACAAGGGTTGATGTTTTGTTATAATATATTAATTTAACCTCAGATGGAATATCTTCTTTAGAAAAAGATTTAATGTATTTCCTGATTGTTTTGAGAATAAAATTCGATTTTTTCTTGTTTAAAAAACTGACTTTGTTTAAACTAGAAAGCTTTTGATGATTAAATAAACAAAAGATAACCCAACTTTCATTTATATGGATTGCTAATGAGCTATTATTGATGTAAGAATCTATTTTAGTTGTCTTTTGAGTAGTTTTTTGGCCAATTCCCATTTGTGTTCACCTCATTCATCGATCCAATTTTTAATGATGAACCATTTACACCATCTACAGACTGTACTTGATTTTCCTTTAAAACCAAGTTTTGGGATTGGTCGTAGAGAATAACTCTTTTTTTCACAAAAGCTTCAAATACAGGAATATCTATACCATTTTGATTTAAAAAACCTGCTTTAAGCTTAAATCTTGTTTGATCATCTTTGGAGAAGGGTACATACATCATACTAAGATACCTGTCATCAAAACCAAACAAGGAGTCTTTGACGGAAATAAAGCCTAATGTATCAACAATTACAATATCCTTAAAGGTCTTAACCCCACCATATCTTTTAGTCATTTCTTTGTCAAGAACACTAGAATCTCTTCTTTGGGTGATTATAAATGAATCAATTTCAACAAATTTCACTAAGCTATCCCAATTATCTTGAAAAACTCCTTTAACCGATCTGTGGGCAAGCTGAGTGTCTCTTATATCTTTGAGATTCTTTATTACAAGCTGATATCTTGCATTTTTAACTTCATCAAATTTTATTTCATCATATATTGAAGTAAAAAGAAGAGAAGCAAATACAATTATAATAAACCATAGGCTGCCTAACACATAAGACCTGTGTTTGTCTTGCATTCTTGTTTTAACATAGTATACAATACCAATAGCAATAAAAGGGGATAAGAAAAGTAAAACTTTCATCATGGTTTATTGGGATTATGTGAGATTAGCAAAACTACAATTTTTTTTTATTTGTAAAAATCTATAGCAATAAAAAACATTTATATATTTGATAATCTAATTTTATTGTGAATATGAAGGAAAATCTGTCGTCAATTATAACAAAAAACCTTCAAAATCAATTAAATAAAAAACAGGAATTAGCTTTAGAAAAAATCATTTCATTTATTGAAAATAAAATAAATGATGAAATTTTTATTTTAAAAGGATACGCTGGAACAGGAAAAACTTATATAATTTCAAATATTGTAAAAAATTTATGGAAAATTAATAAAAGTGTTGTTTTGTTAGCCCCAACAGGCAGATCTGCTAAGGTGCTTTCCTCATATTGTAATAAGGAGGCTTATACAGTTCATAAAGAAATATTTTATACCAAAAACAATTTCTCTGGTAATCTAGAATTTACTTTAAAAATAAATAAGCATAAAAATACAATATTTATTGTAGATGAAGCCTCGATGATCAGTACAAATAGAGGAGATGGAGTCGGTTTATTTTCACAATCTTTGTTGGATAATATAATTAAATATGTTTATTCAGGGTTTAAATGTAAGTTGTTGATAATCGGAGATGTAGCTCAATTACCACCTGTAAAATCAAATATTTCTTATGCTTTAGATGATGGGTATTTAGAAAAGGAATATAATAAATCGATTAATTCTGTGGAACTTACTGATGTTGTTAGACAAGAAAAAGAGTCTGGTATATTATCATTTGCAACGTCCGTTAGAAATAAAATTGAAAGTGATTTTTTTGAAGATATAAGTTTCAATTCGGAAATATTTAGTGATGTTGTTAAAGTAGAAGATGGTGAACAATTAATGAATCTAATCCAAGATTCATATAGTAAATATGGTATTGAAGAAACCGCTATAATTGTAAGATCCAACAAAAGAGCAAATCTCTATAACAGATCGGTAAGAGATAAAATATTAAATAATGAAAATATTATCTCGGTCGGGGACTTATTGATGGTTATAAAGAATAATTATTTTTGGCTAAATAATAAGAGAGATTTAGGGTTTATAGCAAATGGAGATATAATTAAAATCAAGGAAATTCATAACATTCAAAATATATATGGATTTAAATTTGCGGAGGTAAAAATATCGATGGTAGATTATCCGAAAATTTCCCCTTTTGAAACAGTTCTAATACTAGACTCTTTGTTTATTAATACTCCTGCATTGGATTTTAACATAATGAATAAATTATATCAGGAAATATTAAAAGACTATATGAATGTAAAGACTAAATATAAGAGGCATATGGGTGTTAAAAATAATAAATTTTTTAATGCTCTTCAGGTTAAATTTGCTTACTCATTTACCTGTCACAAGTCTCAAGGTGGTCAATGGAGCTCAATATTTCTTGAATTTCCCTTTTTGCCTAATGGAATGGATGAAGATTTTTTTAGATGGTTATATACTGCTATAACTAGAGCAAAAAGTAAATTACATCTAATTGGTTTTAAACAATAATATTATATCTTTTAATGTTAATTTTGTAATATGAGAATTGTTGCTGCAATACCCGCTAGGTTAGATTCAACTAGATTATCCAAAAAACTTCTAAGAGAAATTTGTGGTAAGTCATTGATAGCGAGAACTTATGAGGCAACAGCAAAATCTAATCTTTTTGATGACGTTCTTGTTATTACCAATAGTCGTGAAATTATTTATGAATTAGAAAACAGTAAGATTAAATACATATTTGATGATGCAAATTATCAAACCGGAACAGATAGAATAGCTGGTGTGGCATCAAAAATTGAAGCCGATATAATCATTAATGTTCAAGGTGATGAGCCTTTTATTAACTCAAATACTATTCAGTCCATTTTAAATACTTTTACACATGACAAGGAAAATAGTATTGGAATAGTTTCCGTAATGACACCAATCAAAGACGAACAAGAGCTAAAAAACCCAAATAACGTTAAGGTTTTCACTGATGTGAGTAATAATGCTATTTATTTTTCAAGACATCCAATTCCATTTAAAAAAGATTTAAACATTTCAAAAGCCCATAAACATGTTGGAATATACGCATTTAGAAAGGAGTCTCTTGTTGAATTTGCTAAACTCGATGAAGGAAAACTGGAATCATCTGAAAAAATTGAAGCTCTAAGATTAATCGAAAATGATATAAAAATTAAAATGATTAATTCAAACGAAACATTTATAGGGATTGATACAGAAGAAGATATTCAAAAGGCGATAAAAATATTTTGTGAAAAAGGTAATTTATAATTTTATTTTAAAATATCTGATCAGATGGAAAATTGAAGGAGATAGTTTTTCATCCCTTAACTCTGTAAAGAAATCAGTAATTATTACTGCTCCACATACTCATTGGGTTGATTTTTATCTTGGAATTTTAATCAGAGGTGCTCTTGATTTTAAGTCGAGCTATTTAGCAAAAGAAGAACTTTTCATATTTCCTTTAGGTGTTTTTTTAAAGTGGACTGGAGGTGTTCCTGTCAATAGATCGTCAAATAATAATTTGGTTAGTCAAATTGCTAATATTTTCAATAATAATAAAGAATTTAGATTATCATTAGCTCCGGAGGGAACAAGAAAAAGAGTCAAAAAGTTTAAATCAGGATTTTATTATATAGCAATTGAGGCAAAAGTTCCAATAGTTATGTTATCCATGGATTATATGAATAAAAAAACAATAATTTCTGAACCATTTTATCCAACAGGAAATAAAAAATCTGATTTTGATTATATAGAAAATTACTTTGACGGGGTAATCGGGAAAGTAAAGGAGTACAGTTTTTATAAAAAAAACTAATCTTTCATGTTATGAAAAACGTTCTGAACATCATCGTCATTTTCAATTTTCTCTAACAACTTTTCATTTTCATCCCTATCCTCATTGTCGACCTCCTTTAGATTATTTGGAATTCTGTGAAATCCAGATGAAATAATTTTAATTTTCTTGGATTCTAGCTCTCTTTGAATTTCTCCAAAACTATCAAAAGAACCATAAATTAAGATATTTTCATCTTCTTCAAAAACTTCCTCAACTCCAAAGTCAATTAAATCAAATTCAAGATTTTCAATATCAATATTTTCTTTATTTATTTTGAAATTACAGGTGTGATCAAACATAAAAACAACTGATCCAGATGTGCCTAAATTTCCGTTATGCTTATTGAAATAGCTTCTGATATTTGCAACTGTTCTAGTATTGTTATCTGTTGCCGTTTCAACCAATATAGCAATACCTGAAGGACCGTAACCTTCAAATAGTATCTCTTTATAATCCCCAGCTGACTTGTCTGATGCTCTTTTAATAGCTCTTTCAATATTGTCCTTCGGCATATTTACAGACTTGGCGTTTTGAATTACTGCCCTAAGTTTTGAGTTTGAATCTGGGACAGGACCACCTTCTTTGACTGCAATTACAATATCTTTACCAATCCTAGTGAAAGCTTTACTCATAGCTGACCATCTTTTCATTTTTCTGGCCTTTCTGAATTCAAATGCTCTACCCATATATAAATTATTTAAAAGGTGTATTCACAACCACAGCTTTTTTTCTATTTTTTCTTATTTGTATAAATATTTCCGTCTCTGTAGCTGAATTTTCAATATTAACATAACCTAAACCAATTCCAATGTTTAGTGAAGGAGACATAGTTCCAGATGTAACAACGCCGATTATTTCATTTTCATTATTCAAAATATCATAATCTTTTCTTGGAATTCCTTTTTCGAGCATTTTAAACCCAATTAATTTTTTACTAATTCCATCTTTCTTCTGTTTTATAAATATTTTACTTGACGTAAATTCTTTATTTGTTTTTGTAATCCATGATAGTCCTGCTTCAATAGGAGAGGTGTTATCGTCGATATCATTTCCATATAAACAAAAGCCCATTTCAAGTCTTAAGGTATCTCTTGCGGCCAAACCTATTGGCTTAATATCATATTTTTTTCCAGATTTAAATATTTTATCCCATAAATCTCCTGCTATTTCATTTTTACAATAGATTTCAAAACCAGCACAACCTGTATAGCCCGTATTAGAAACTATAATACCGTCAATGTATTCAAAATGATAATATTTTATCTCACTAAGTTCAATATCAAAAAGGGGGGTCAAAACATCTAATGCATTAGGCCCTTGTATAGCAATTAGTGAAAAACTATCTGAAACATTTAGTAATTGAACATTATATAAATTTTTATTGTTTAAAAACTCCCAATCTTTTTCAATATTAGATGCATTAACAACTAGCATAAATCTGTTATCTTCAAACTTATACAATATAAGATCATCTACAATGCCTCCTTTTTCATTTGGAATGCAATTATATTGAGCTTGCCCCTTTTTTAAAAGACTTATATCATTACTTAAAACTGACTGAAGAAAAATCTCTGCTTCATCTCCGTGTATATAAAATTCTCCCATATGAGACACATCAAATACACCAACATTTTTTTTTACAGTTATATGCTCAATATTTACGCCTTCATATTGCACTGGCATCATATAGCCTGCAAAATCAATCATTTTAGCATTCAATTCCTTATGAATATCATGAAGTGCGGTTTTCTTCATTCTAAAAGTTTTTTGTGAATTCAAATTTAACTAATTTTAGTTCAAATTTATTTTAAATGACTTCTTTCATTTTAAAAGATAATAACATTTCATTTGCTGATATAAGTACAATTATCAATAAAGATTTAAAACTATCAATTGATGATAATATTATTGAAATGATAACTGCATCAAGGAAAATTTTTGAAAATACAATTAATAATTCTGATAATAAATTTTATGGAATTAACACAGGTTTTGGGGATTTACATAATGTAAAAATCAATAATGATGAGCTATGTGTTCATCAGGAAAACTTAATAAAATCCCACGCGTGTGGTGTTGGCGACAAAATCGATTCAAAAATCGTCAAATTAATGATTCTATTAAAGATCATTTCGCTAACTAAGGGTTATAGTGGAATAAAAATTCAAACTATTGAAAGACTTCTATTTTTTTATAATAATGATATATTGCCAGTTGTTTATAAATATGGTTCTTTAGGTGCCTCTGGAGACCTGGCTCCTTTATCACATTTGTCACTACCATTAATTGGTTTAGGTGAAGTTGAATTTAAGGGTGAAATATATAAAACCGAAATTATTCTAAGCAAATTTAAACTTGATTCATTAACTCTAGGAGCTAAAGAAGGATTAGCTCTTATAAATGGAACTCAATATATGTTGGCTTCTCTTATTGACTCTACCATCAATTCTATTAATATTTGTAATTATTCTGATTTGATTGCAAGTGTTTCATTAGATGCATTTAACTGTAGCTTGTCGCCATTTGATCCTTTAATTTCAAAAATTAGACCTTATGAAGGTCAAATAAATGTTACTAAAAATATTCTTAAGAATTTAGAGGGAGGGGAGATAAATGATTTAAAAAAAGAAAATGTTCAAGATCCTTATTCTTTTAGATGTATTCCACAGGTTCATGGGGCAACTCAAGACACTTTAAATTATTGTATTAATATAATTTCTACAGAAATTAATTCGGTAACCGATAATCCGTTAATATTTTTAGAAGATAGAAAGATAATTTCTTGTGGAAATTTTCACGGACAGCCTTTAGCGTATGCAATAGATTTTCTTAAAATATCTATGTCTGAGCTTGGAAATATTTCCGAGAGAAGAGTTTTTAATTTATTATCTGGAAAAAGAAATTTACCACCATTTCTATCTACTAACCCAGGTCTAAACTCTGGTTTAATGATTCTTCAATATACTTCGGCAAGCTTGGTAAGCTCCAATAAGCAATTGTCAACTCCTTCAAGTACTGATTCAATAACTTCTTCAAATGGACAAGAAGATCATGTAAGTATGGGTGCAAATGGAGCAAACCAACTGAGAGATATAGTTGAAAACCTGTATCAAATATTAGCAATTGAAACAATTGTTTCAGCTCAAGCCAAAGAGTTTAACAATCATGGATCTTCAAAAACAGTAAATGAATTTATTTCAAATATTAGAATATTGAGTCCTAAAATCACAAATGATAGAGTATTTCATAATGATATAAGAAAAGTTTCAAATTATTTAAAAGAAAAAATAAAAATTGATTTATTTTTTTGATGTTTTAGATTCCTTTTTATTTTGGATTTTGATGTTCAATTCCTCTTTACCCAAGCTATAGTCAATATTAATTGTATCACCTTCGTTAATCATTGAATTGAGGATTTCAGAAGCAATTAAATCTTCAACATGCTTTTGAATTGTTCTTTTTAATGGTCTTGCCCCGTATTTTTTGTCATAACCTTTATCAGCCAAGAAATCCTTAGCTTTTTTGGATAATTTGATTTTATAACCTAATTCCTCAATTCTAATATATAATTTTGATAACTCTATTTCAATAATTTTATGAATATTCTCTTTTGATAATGAATTAAAAATGATTACCTCATCAATTCTATTTAAAAATTCTGGAGCGAATTTCTTCTGAAGAGAATTCATTATTGTTTTTCTTGTAAATGCGTCCTCTTGAGATTTTTTTGCTGTAGTACCAAACCCAACTCCAGAACCGAAATCTTGAATTTTCTTAACTCCCAGATTGGATGTCATTATAATTACACAATTTGTAAAATCAATTTTTCTACCAAGACTATCTGTTAAAAAACCATCGTCTAAAACTTGTAGAAGCATGTTAAAAATATCTGGGTGAGCTTTTTCAATCTCATCAAGTAAAACTACTGCATATGGTTTCCTTCTAATTTTTTCTGTCAATTGACCACCATCTTCGTAGCCAACATATCCTGGTGGAGCTCCAATTAATCTTGATACAGCAAATTTCTCCATATATTCACTCATGTCAACCCTAATCAAGGCTTCTTCACTATCAAACAATTCTTTAGCAAGAATTTTAGCTAATTGTGTTTTTCCAACTCCGGTCTGTCCAAGGAATATAAATGAGCCTATAGGTTTTTTTGGATCCTTCAATCCTGCTCTATTTCTTTGGATAGACCTAACCACTTTTTCTATTGCCTCATCTTGACCTATAATATTTTCTTTTACCAGAGTTGTCAGTTTAGATAACTTATTGCTTTCAGATTGTTTTAATTTGTTTAGGGGTATACCTGTCATCATTGAGACAACATCTGCAATACTTTCCTCATTAACAATTTCCTTATTTTTTTTACATTCTTCCTCCCATTGATTTTGGGCTAAACTCAGCTTGCTTTCTATATTTTTTTCTTTATCTCTAAAGCTTGCTGCTTCCTCATACTTTTGATTTTTAACTGCTGTATTTTTCTTGTCTTTTGCATCATCTAATTCTCTTTCAAGCTCATGAATATGTTGTGGAACATCTAAATTTGTTAAATGGACTCTTGAGCCTGCCTCGTCTAAGGCATCAATTGCTTTGTCAGGTAGATGTCTATCAGTCATGTATCTAGAGGTTAATTTTACACATGCCAATAAAGCTTCATCTGTGTAAATCACATTGTGGTGATCTTCATATTTATCTTTAATATTCGTAAGAATCTCTAATGTTTCTTCTTCATTAGTTTGTTCAACAATAATTTTTTGGAATCTTCTTTCAAGTGCGCCGTCTTTTTCAATTGAATTTCTGTATTCATCCAGGGTGGTAGCGCCAATACATTGAATTGTACCTCTTGCTAGTGCAGGTTTGAACATGTTAGATGCATCAAGACTTCCTGTTGCACCACCAGCACCAACTATGGTATGAATTTCATCTATAAATAGGATTATCTCAGAGTTTTTCTCTAATTCGTTCATAACAGCTTTCATTCTTTCCTCAAATTGGCCTCTATATTTTGTACCAGCAACCAAGCTTGCTAAATCCAATGATATAATTCTTTTGTTATAAAGAACTCTTGAAACTTTCTTTTTGATAATTCGAATTGCCAGACCTTCAGCAATTGCAGACTTTCCAACACCTGGCTCGCCAATAAGAAGAGGATTATTCTTCTTTCTTCGACTTAATATTTGCGAGACTCTTTGAATTTCTGAATTTCTCCCTATTATCGGGTCAAGCTCATCATTTTCAGCCATGGCAGTAAGGTCTTTGCCAAAATTGTCTAAAACAGGTGTTTTAGATTTCTTGGAAGATTTTGATTTTGTTGACTTTGTTACCTTGACTTCTTCAAATTCAGATGGCTCAGTATCGTCAGTTGATTCATCTGAAAAATCATCCTTACCAATTATTGATTTGTACTCATCTTTTACAACGTTATAATTAATATTTATATTATTGAAAATTTTTGTAGTGGGATCATTTTCATTTCTTAAGATACATAACAGCAAATGTGCAGTGTTTATTACTGAACTTTGGAAAAGTTTAGCTTCTAAAAAAGTGGTTTTGAGGGCCCTTTCAGCTTGTCTAGTTAGATGAAGGTTTTTCTTTGATGACTCTTTTGCTTCATTATCAAAATTGATAGGATTTAATGATTCAATTTTACGTCTTAGCTCGTTTAAATCAATTCCAAGAAGGTTTAATATATCTATCGCCTTTCCTTCACCATTTCTAATTAATCCGAGAACTAAGTGCTCAGTTCCAATAAAATCATGACCCAACCTCAATGCTTCCTCTTTACTGTAAGTAATTACATCTTTAACACGTGGTGAAAAATTATCATCCATAAAAAAACTTTTTGTAAAAATAATCATAAAGATTTTTTAAAACAATATTAAACAGAGTTAAAATTTATAACTTAAAATTGTTAATAAATTATATGTTTCGAAATAGATTTTTATCATAAAAAATCTTCTTAAATTCATATATTTGTTTCCTACTGTTTATATGAAATAATACAATAATTTTTATTATGAATGATGGCGAAAAATTAATACCAATTAATATTGAGGATGAGATGAAATCTGCATACATTGATTATTCAATGTCAGTAATAGTTTCCAGAGCTCTTCCAGACGTAAGGGATGGTTTAAAACCAGTTCACAGGCGTGTTTTGTATGGCATGCACGATTTAGGAGTTAAAGCTTCCTCTGCGCACAAAAAGTCTGCCAGAATTGTGGGTGAAGTTATGGGTAAATACCACCCGCATGGTGACTCTGCTATTTATGATACAATGGTCAGAATGGCTCAAGATTGGAGTTTAAGGTATATGCTAGTGGATGGTCAAGGGAATTTTGGATCCGTAGACGGAGACAGCCCAGCTGCAATGAGATATACAGAAGCTAGAATGCAGAAAATATCTGAAGAAATGCTTTCAGATATTGAAAAAGATACTGTTGATTATAAACTAAATTTTGATGACACATTAAAAGAACCTACAGTTCTACCGACAAAAATTCCTGCTTTACTGGTTAATGGTGCCTCTGGAATAGCTGTTGGTATGGCTACAAATATTCCTCCACATAATTTAACTGAGGTTATTGACGGTACGCTTGAGTATATCAATGATAACTCTATTGATATTGATGGTCTAATGCAATATGTAAAAGCACCTGACTTCCCAACCGGTGGTATAATTCATGGATATGAAGGAGTAAAAGAAGCCTTTCACACTGGCAGAGGCAAAGTCGTTATGCGTGGTAAAGCTGAAATCGAAGAAGTTGATGGTAAAGAGTCAATAATTGTAACAGAAATTCCATATCAAGTAAATAAAGCTGATATGATCAAAAAAATCGCAGACCTAGTAAATGATAAAAAGTTAGAGGGCATATCTACAATAAGAGATGAATCAGACAGAAATGGAATGAGAATCGTCTTTGTACTTAGAAGAGATGCTATTCCTAACATAGTGCTTAATAAACTATTTAAATATAGTCCACTTCAATCATCTTTTAGTGTAAACAATATTGCCCTTGTAAAAGGACGACCTCATATGCTTAATCTTAAAGACATGATTAAGTACTTTGTAGATCACAGACATGATGTAGTTGTTAGAAGAACCAAGTTTGAATTAAAAAAGGCCGAGGATAGATGTCACATTCTAGAAGGATTAATCATTGCGTCTGATAATATTGATGATGTTATTGCTTTAATTAAAGCTTCAAAAAATGCAGAAGATGCAAGAGATAACTTAATTAAAACTTTCAAACTCTCTGAAATCCAAGCTAAGGCCATTGTTGAAATGAGACTGAGACAACTCACAGGTTTGGAACAGGATAAGTTAAGAAATGAATATGAAGAAATAAAGAAATTGATTGAGGACCTTAAAGATATTCTTTCGGATGAAAAAAGAAGAATGAATATAATTTCTGAAGAGTTGACAGAAATTAAAGAAAAGTATGGAGATGATAGAAGGTCGAAAATAGAGTACTCAGGTGGGGATTTATCAATTGAGGACATGATACCTGATGAAAAAGTTGTTATTACTATTTCTCATGCAGGATATATTAAAAGAACATCATTAGACGAATACAAAGTTCAGAATAGGGGTGGAGTTGGTCAAAAGGCATCAACTACCAGAAATGAAGATTTTTTAGAAGATCTATTTGTTGGTACTAATCATCAATACATGTTATTTTTCACACAAAAGGGAAAGTGTTTCTGGATGAGGGTTTATGAAATTCCAGAGGGCAGTAGAACATCTAAAGGAAGAGCAATACAAAATCTTATCAACATAGAACAAGATGATAAGGTAAAAGCGTTTATTTGTACTAAAGATTTAAAAGACGATAATTATATCAATAATCACTACGTGATAATGGCAACAAAAAAAGGGCAGGTAAAAAAGACATCTTTAGAGCAGTATTCTAGACCACGTGTTAATGGTATCAATGCCATTACTATCAAAGATGATGATGAATTGCTTGAAGCAAAGCTAACAGATGGAAATAGCCAGGTTATGCTTGCATTA
The DNA here is from genome assembly GCA_902526075.1 of uncultured Bacteroidota bacterium. Lineage (GTDB taxonomy): Bacteria > Bacteroidota > Bacteroidia > Flavobacteriales > Flavobacteriaceae > MED-G13. The sequence continues at coordinate 23,638 of CABZJM010000008.1, read as the reverse complement.
AAATCTGGAAAAGCAATTAGATTTGAAGAAGCAAAAACAAGGCCTATGGGACGAAATGCGTCTGGAGTTAGAGGTATTAGGCTTCAGCATGATGAAGATGAAGTTATTGGTATGGTTGCTGTTAACAATATGGAAAGTAATATTTTAGTTGTCAGTTTAAACGGATATGGTAAAAGATCACGTCTCGAAGATTATAGAATAACAAATAGGGGTGGAAAAGGGGTCAAAACGATTTCTATAACTGAAAAAACAGGTGATTTAGTAGCTATTAAAAATGTAGACGACTCAAATGGATTAATGATAATAAACAAATCAGGCATTGCAATTCGAATGGCAGTTGAAGATTTAAGGGTTATGGGTCGTGCAACACAAGGAGTGAAGCTTATAAATATTAAAGATGGTGATTCAATAGCCGCAGTGGCTAAAGTAATACATGAAAAAGAGGAGAACCAGCATGATGAAGAACTTGAATCATCAGATTAAAATAAAACAGATTTATAACAATGAAAAAAACTATACTGTTTCTAATTATTTTTGGTTTATTTCAACTGGGTTATGCTCAAAAAAAGGAACTAAAGACTATTGACAAGCAGATTAAAGCTGGTGAATATGAAAATGCTTTAAATTCAATCAATTCAATTAAAAGTCTAGTCAATGCTGCAGATGATAAGACAAAGGCAAAATATTATTTCCTTAAGGGAATGGCTAGATATCAAAATGGAAGTGGAACTTTTGACAATAAAATTTTAAGTATTAGAGATTTTAATGAGTCTAAAAAAATTGAATTATTGGGAACAAAAATATATACTTCAAAAATTGACAATATTTTTACCAGTCTTTTTAATTCTTTTATAAATGACTCTAGGACAGCGCTAGAGCTTAAGAATTACAAAAATTCTTACAAGAATTTAGAAGCAGCTTACAATGTTTCAACGAAGGACACACTATACTTATATAACGCAGCTTTAGTGGCCACTGAAGCAAATGATTATAAAGTTGCACTTGGTTTTTACGAGAAATTAATTGAACTAGGCTATTCAGGACGATCTATGAATTTTTATGCAGTAGAGAAAGAATCTGGAAATGAACAAGTTTTTCAAGATGAAAAATCGAGAAATTTCTCGGTGGATGTTATTGGTACCCACGAATCACCAAGAGATGAAATGGCAGACTCTGTTGAAATCGATATTTTTAGGTCTGTTGCTGCAATATATAAAACTCAAGAAAACTTTTTAAAATCGATAGAATACTTAGAAAAGGCTAAGCAGATTGATGAAAATGATATCAATTTAATATTACTTGAATCTAACATAAGATGGGAAATGGGAGAAGTAGATGTTTATCAAAGTTTAATCTCTAAAGCTCTTGAGATTGAACCAAATAATGTAGATTTAGTATTTAATTTAGGTGTTGTTAATGCAGATAAAGGAAATTTTGATGATGCAATTTCCTATTATAACAAAGCAATCGAAATTGATGTAAATTACACAAAAGCCTATTTAAATGCTGCAGCCCTAATCCTTGAAAAAGAGGGTCCAATGATTGAGGAAATGAACTCACTTGGAATGTCTACAGCCGATTATAACAGATATGACGAATTAAAAATTGAAAGAGAAAACTTATACAAAAGTGCTATACCATATCTTGAAAAGATTTATAATTTAGAAAATGATAATTTAAGCGCTGCTAGAACCTTAAAAAATATTTATTCGGCTTTAGGTGATACTGAGCAAGAAAATAAGTATAAAGTTATCGTTGCTGAGTTGGAAAACAACTAATTATATAATCTTCTTAATATATCTAAGAGGGTGAGTATGTTTTTTTTTCTCATTATTATATATTCCTGACTGGTCTAGTCTGTCAATTCTTACTTTGCCGCTGGCATGTATAATATGATTATTTTTAAGAATTATTCCAACATGAATGATCTCATCATTATCGTTGTGAAAAAAAGCCAAATCACCTGGTTCTGACTCTTCTATAAAACTCAGCGTAATTCCTTGTGTAGCTTGTTCTTTTGCGTCCCTTAAAATTTTATATCCGTTTATTTTATAGACCATTTGTGTGAATCCTGAACAGTCAATACCAAACGGTGTTTTCCCTCCCCATAGATATGGGCTATGCAAATAGAGTAGTGCAGTATTTACAATTGAATCCCTATTCTGTTTTCCAGATATCAGCTTTCCATCATAACTATGATTTAGCAGATTAATATTAGAAATATTTGAACCTATTGAAATGGTAATTAATTCTTTATTTTCATTCTCTATAAACTCAACTAAGTCAAAAGAATATGTTGGATTATCGATTATAATATTATCGTTTTCATCAAGTCTTTGATATTGTTTTGAATTTATCCAGCCCTCATAGCTGTCAAATTCACATTTTATCATAGTCCATTTACCCTTCTCTTCAATAATTGTGAATAGATCCCCATAAACTAATTGTGTGATCATTTCAGATTTATCTGAATCAGAAATTCTTACAGGCACAATACTTAAGTTGCATATACCTAAATCCATATTAAATCCTTATTTGAATGGAAGAAGCTCCACCACCCCCGTTACAAATGGTAGCAATACCATTTTTCTTCCTATTTTGATGTAATGAATGAATTAATGTGGTTAATATTCTTGCACCTGAACAACCAATAGGATGACCCAGAGAAACAGCTCCACCTGTAATATTTACTTTGTCAGGATCAATTGACAACATACTAATATTTATGAGAGGTACCATTGAAAAAGCTTCGTTTATTTCAAACAAATCAATATCGCTCAAATCATGTTTAGTTAGATTGAGTAAATTTTCAATAGATTTAGCAGGGGCAATTGTAAATAAGTCTGGAGATATGGCTGCATCATTGTAACCAACTATTTCTGCAATTGGATTAATGTTTAGTTCACTAGCTTTTTTTTCACTCATTAAAATTAACATGGAAGCTCCATCACTAATTGGGGAAGAGTTTGCTGCAGTTATTGAACCATCTTTTACAAACGCTGGTCTAAGATTTGGAATCTTTTCAAAATACACTTTGCTAATCTGTTCATCTTGATCTACACATATTTCATTACCTCTCTTGTCCTTATAATTTACAGGTATCATTTCATTTTTAAACAAACCATTTTTTGAGGAATTTATAGATCTCTTATATGAAGATATAGCGTAATTATCTTGTAATTCTCTTGAAATACGATATTCTGTTGAACATTTATCGGCTAATACACCCATTGATTCTTGACTATAAGCATCTGTGAGGCCATCAGTCATTAATCCGTCAATAGTTGCAGAATTGCCATATTTATTAGCTTTTCTCAAATTTAAGTAGTGTGGAGCATTACTCATACTTTCAACTCCGCCAGCCACTACAATTTCATTAATACCAAGTTGAATTGATTGAGCAGCTAAATTAACGGCTTTTAGACCTGAAGAACAAACTTTATTCACTGATGAACAAGGGGTTTCAGGTCTTAATTTAGCTCCTAAGGCAATTTGTTTTGCAGGAGCTTGACCGCAACCAGACTGTAACACATGTCCAACAATTAACTCATTAATTTCTTTTCTGTCTAATTCAATCTTTGATAATGCTCCCTCTAACGCGTATATCCCTAGCTCTACAGCTGAAAAATTAGAAAGTGACCCCATAAAACACCCCAGAGGGGTTCTTACAGCACTGACTATGACAACTTTGTTTTGCATGTTTTTATTTATTTAAAGTTAATAAAATATAAATTGTATTATACTCTTAAATATTTAGTAAATTTATTCAATACAGACCATGGGCAAACTATTTAACAGTATAAATAAAGGTTTTTCAAGAATATTTAGGGTTCTTTTATTTGTGCTATCAGCATTTTTAATTATTTATTTCTTTCCAAAAAGTGGAAAATTCAAATATAACTTTGAGAATGGAAGGCCCTGGCAATCTGAAAATCTATATGCACCTTTTGATTTTGCAATTAAAAAGTCCAAAGAGGAAATTGATGATGAAATTACTCAAGCAAAAATAAAAACCCCTTTATTTTTTGAAATTGACACATCATTAATTTCTAACTCAAATAATCAACTAATTACCCGAATAGAAGAGTTAAAGAATGATTCTCTATTTATTCTTTTTAAAGATGAAGAAGTAAAAAATATTAAAATTCAATCTTCTCAAATAATAAATGAAGTATATTCTAAAGGATTACTTGAAGAAAATTTCGAGTTTAAAGATAGTCAGCTAATATCAATTTTATTAGATAATAAACTTATTAATTCAACATACTATAACAGATTAATTAAGCCCGAAGACTTGATAACTTTTATTAATAATAAAATTATTGAAACTAATAGTGAAAAATATAAATCTCAAATAATTTCGTTGGTTTTTGACATTATTACTCCAAACTTATTTTATTCCAGAGTACTTTCAGATGAATCAATTAATGAGGCAACAATAAATATTTCACCAAATAGGGGCTTCATAGAAAAAGAAACATTAATAATTTCAAAGGGTGAAGTTATTGAGGGAGAGAAGCTTATAATATTAGACTCTTTGAAGAAGGAATATGAGGCTAATAGCTCATCATTATCCGATCTATATTTAATTATTTCTGCATATTCTTTGCTGGTGATTCTTTCCCTGTTAATGATTGTCCTTTTTATTAGAAAATTTGAAAGAAATATATATGAAAACAATAATAAAATTGCATTTGTTTATTTCAACATAACACTTATTATTTTAATTACAACTTGGGTTGTAGATGTCAATTCAAATTACATATACATGATACCGCTCTGTATAATGCCATTACTTTTTAAAGCCTTCTTTGACTCTAGAATTGCTTTTTTTATACATTCTGTAACTGTAATGTTATTGGGTTTTGTGGTGCCTAATAGCTACGAGTTTATATTTTTGAATATAATTGCTGGAGTTGTTACTATTCTAACGTCTGACAATATTTACAAGAGAGCAAATTTATTTATAGCTGTAGCACAGATAACATTGGTTTATATGCTGGCTTATTTTTCTTTTTATGTAATTCAAGAAGGGAATATTGAAAATTTACCCTTAAATAACTTTTCTTTATTTATTTTATGTGGTCTTTTAACTTTGTTTATATACCCCCTAATATATATCTATGAAAAGATGTTTGGACTAGTCTCAGATGTATCCTTATTAGAACTATCTGATACTAATTCTAGTTTATTAAAAGAATTGTCGAACAAGGCGCCAGGAACCTTCCATCATTCGATAAACGTTGCAAATCTTGCTGAGGCCTGCGCGAATAAAATAAATGCTAATGCATTATTGTCAAGAGTTGGAGCTCTACATCATGACATTGGTAAAATTTCGAATCCATCTTTTTTCACTGAAAATCAATTATCTGAACAAAATCCTCATGAAAATATATCATCAAAAGAAAGTATTGAAATAATCAAACAACATGTTGTTGATGGTGTAAAACTGGCAAAAAATGCAGGTGTTCCTGAGAGGGTAATCGAATTTATAAAAACTCATCATGGAACTAATTTAATCGGATTTTTTTATAATAAAGAGGCTAGGTTAGACCCTGAAATTAACAAATTAGATTTTCGATACGATGGTCCAAAACCTTATAGCGTTGAAATGGCACTTGTTATGATGTGTGATTCGGTTGAAGCAGCAACTAAGAGCTTAGATAAACCTGATAATGATAAGGTTGATTCTTTTATTGAAACCATAATAGATAAGCAAGTTGAAGATCAACAATTTGAAAATTGTGAGCTTACTTTTAAAAATATTTCAATTATAAAATCTGTTCTTAAAGAAAAATTGAAAAACATTTACCACGTAAGAGTAAGTTACTCTGATGGAAGTAATTAAAAAAAAAATAGATATAGTTGCGTTGTTGTTAATGAAAAACTATTTTTGCAACCGCATTTTATTAAATACTTTATAGTATTGGAGAGGTGCCAGAGTGGTAATGGAGCAGATTGCTAATCTGTCGATGTGCAAATGTCGCCAGGGTTCGAATCCCTGTCTCTCCGCCATCTCGGGGTGTAGCGTAGCCCGGTTATCGCGCCGCGTTTGGGACGCGGAGGTCGCAGGTTCGAATCCTGCCACCCCGACATATCTTTAGTATGGTCGCGTAGCTCAGCTGGATAGAGCATCTGCCTTCTAAGCAGACGGTCAAAGGTTCGAATCCTTTCGCGATCACAGAATAATCCTCACTGTTGTGGGGATTTTTATTTATTATCAGTAATCAATAAAATATTAATCTCATTAATTTACTTAAACAAGTTTATCATGATTTTTTTTGTATCAAAAAAACTATTATAGATAACTTTTATAGTAGTATATACAGGAATAGCTATAATTAAACCAAAAATACCAAACAGTAATCCTGAAAAAATTATAACTATAAATACCTCAAGGGGGTGAGATTTTATTGATGATGAAAATATATATGGTTGCACAATAAAGTTATCAAGCATTTGAATTACTGTGAAACCAGAAAGTAACCAAATTGAATTAGCTAAAAAGTCATTGAAAATAAATGCATCTATATTATTTGTTGCTGATAATATTATCATTAAAAAAATACTAATTAATGGACCCAAATAAGGGATAATATTTAATATAGCGCAAATAAAGGCAATGGCAAAAGAATTTTCGATTCCTAATATTAGTAAAAGGATAAAGTAGAGAATAAATAAGATCGTTATTTGCATTAAAACTCCTGAGAAATACCTTGTTAATAAATTTTCAATCTTGACAAATGATAATTTTAGTTTTTTTCTTTGTTTTGAAGGAAACTGGCTTAACAAAGTTTTAAAAATGCCTTTTCCATCTTTTAAAAAAAAGAAAGTAATAAATAATACAGACATAACTCCAATACTTAAACTGCCAATTTGAGAAATAATTGAATTGAATAATTTGGTAATAAATCCAAAATCAATTTCAGAAATAAAATTAAGATCTGTAAAAAAATCAATAATACTTATATTTTTACTTTCTAAATAGTTTATTATTCCTTCACTTGTAGATTTAAATTTATTTTTAAATTCAACTGTATTAAGAAGGGATAGGTTTTTTCCTTGTTTAGTTAGAATAGGTACAAATAAGACTATAATCATAGAAATACCTGAAACAAGCATTGTTACAGAAAAAATTGACGATAAAGCCCCACTTAATTTAAATCTAGATTTTAAAAATTTGTTAAATGGATTAACTACCAAGGATAATATTAAGGCTATAAAAATATACAGTATACCTAATTTTATTTCAAGAAAAAATAACACTGCAAGGGTTAAGGATGATAATATTATTACCGATTTTACTAATTCTTTTGAATTCATCTTTAATTAATTGTTGAAAAAATTGAACAAACCATAACTCCAGCTGTTTCGGTTCGAAGCCTTCCTTCTCCAAGTGAAACAGGTACAAATTTAGCTTTTTTTTGCTAAATCAAGTTCATTTTGTGAAAACCCACCTTCGGGTCCAACCATAATCTCAGAATCGTTACCCTTTATTAGTTTTTCCTTAAAAAAGCTGATTTCAGAATTTAAACAGGTAGCTATAAATGAATCAACGTTGCTTTTACTTTTTGACATTATATAATCTTTGAAATTGAGAGGTTTATTAATAATTGGCAACCTATTTCTCAATGATTGCTTCATAGAGGATACTAATATTTTTGTGGATCTTTCTAAATTAATTTTATTTCTTTCTGAATACCTACATATCACAGGGGTTATTTCGTTAACTCCTATTTCAGTTGCTTTTTCAAGAAACCATTCAAATCTGTCTTTATTTTTAGTTAATGAAATTGCAACATTAAGTTTTGGTGATTCATTTTTGAATTCCACTGATTTTTCAATCTGTAAAGTAGATTTATTTTTATCAGATTCTATAATTGAGCAACTGTATAAGAATCCTTTACCATCTGTAATACTTACATTATCACCCGTTTTTTTTCTTAGAACTTTGATCAGGTGACTATTTTCCTGACCAAGAATGACGATTTTTTTAGTAGATTTATTAATGTTATTGGAGTAAAAAATATTCATTACACTGGGTATTTTGATACACTACACTCAGATAATTCACTAAATTTTGATTTAATAAATTTAAAATAACCATTTATTCCGATCATGGCAGCGTTATCCGTTGAATAATTAATTTTTGGGACATATGTCTTTATATTATCACTTATCATCAGACGTTTCAATTCTTTTCTTAAATATGAATTAGCAGAAACACCTCCACAGATAACAAATTCATTAATCTGAAATTGATCTCTAGCTTTAACTATTTTATCAATTAGTATTTCGACTATTGTAGATTGCAGAGATGCGCACAAGTCGTTAATATTTTTTTTAATGAAATCATTTGGTTGATTATTTGTGAAATTTTTGAAATTTGTTTTTAATCCTGAAAAACTAAAATTTAATCCCCTTACATTGGGTTTGGGAAACTTAAACTTATTTATATCGCCCTTTACAGCTAATTTGTCAATTTTAGGTCCTGCGGGGTAATCTAAATTCATGATTTTTCCTGATTTATCAAAAGCTTCACCCGCAGCGTCATCAAGAGTCGTTCCAATCTCAGTAAAATCAAGGTGACTATTAACAACCACTAATTGAGTGTGTCCACCAGAAATAGTCAATGCAATAAAAGGAAATTTTGGTTTTTCTGGGTTATCATCAATGAATATGGAAAGAATATGTGCTTGCATATGATTTATTTCTAATAATGGAATATTTAGGGAAAATGCTAAAGATTTAGCAAAAGATGCTCCTACTAGTAATGAACCTAATAATCCTGGACCTCTGGTATAGGCAATAGCATTAATATCATTTAACTTAATTTTAGATTCTTTAATTGCTTTTTTTAAAAACAGGAACAATCAGCTTATTATGTTCTCTTGACGCAATTTCTGGAACAACACCTCCAAATATTTCATGTATTTTTTGGCCTGAGACGATATTTGAAAGAACCTGTTTGTTCTTTAACACAGCAACTGATGTATCATCACAAGATGTTTCGATAGCTAAAATATATATGTCTTCTTTCATAGTGTAAATTTATGGTTAGTTTTCTTAAAAAAAAAGAATTAAAAAAATGCTTATTAATAAGCATATAGATTATTATATTTATCCTTGTGAAAAAAGTATTAAAGAATATAGCATTATTAACATCTGGGGGTGATGCACCTGGCATGAATGCAGTAATTAGGTCTGTTGTTCGTACTTGTGTGTTTCATAAAATTGTCCCAATTGGTATTTCTAAAGGATATGACGGATTAATAAAAGGGAAGATGTTTGAAATGAACGCTAGAAGTGTCAAAGGTATAATTAATAAAGGTGGTACAATCTTAAAAACTGCAAGGTCCAAAGGTTTCAGAACAAAAGCTGGTAGAAAAGAAGCATTTGAAAAGCTAAAAATGAACAATGTAGATGGGTTAATAGTTATTGGAGGTGATGGAACTTTTACAGGAGGACTAATTTTTAGCGAGGAATTTAATTTTCCTTTAATTGGTGTCCCTGCAACTATTGATAACGATATATTCGGAACATCACACACGGTTGGATTTGATTCTGCAACAAATACTGTAGTGGAGGCAATAGATAAGATTAGGGATACTGCTAGCTCACATAATAGATTATTTTTTATCGAAGTTATGGGAAGAGATGCCGGACATATTGCATTAAATGCTGGAGTAGCTGCTGGTGCAGAAGAAATTTTGATACCTGAAGAAAACTTAGGTTTGGATAGATTGATTCAGTCTTTAAAAAGAAGTCAAAAAACTGGAAAATCATCAAGTATCGTGGTTGTGGCTGAAGGTGATAAAACAGGTGAAAATGTTTTACAGCTTAAAGATTATGTTGAAAGACATCTTTCAGATTATGAAGCTAGAGTTGCCGTTCTCGGCCATATGCAAAGAGGAGGTTCTCCAACTTGTTTTGACAGAGTTTTAGCAAGTAGATTGGGAGTTAAAGCTGTCGAATCAATCATAGACGGTGAAACTACTTCAATGGTCGGCTTACAAAATAATATTGTTAAATTAACCCCCTTCAAAAAAGCAATTAAGGGTATTACAAAAATCAATACTGAACTCTTAAAAGTCAGTGATATAATGTCAATTTAATAAAACTAAAAAAATGAGTAAAATCAAGATAGGGATAAATGGTTTCGGTAGAATCGGTAGAATAACATTCAGAGCTATTCTTAAGAGGAATGACGTAGAGGTTTTAGCGATCAACGATTTATTAGATGTAAATCACTTAGCATACTTACTAAAATACGACTCTGTACACGGAAAACTCAATGATGATATTAATGTTAACGGAAATGATTTAGTTGTAAATGGTAATCGAATTCGTGTCACAGCAGAAAAAAATCCATCAAATATTAAATGGGATGAACTAGATATAGATGTAGTAGCAGAGTGTACAGGTATTTTTACAACTATGGATAAAGCTAGTTTACATTTAGAAGCAGGTGCAAAAAAGGTAGCAGTATCTGCTCCATCAAAGGATATTCCTATGTTTGTAATGGGGGTAAATTGTGATTCAATTTCGGAAAATGATAAAATTGTTTCGAATGCATCTTGTACTACTAATTGTTTAGCTCCAATAGCTAAAGTGCTTCATGACAACTTTACTATAAAGCAAGGTTTAATGACAACTGTTCATGCTGCAACAGCAACTCAAATGACAGTGGACGGACCAGCTAAAAATTACAGACTAGGGAGATCTTCCCTTAATAATATTATACCATCATCAACAGGTGCAGCGATTGCAGTTGGAAAAGTAATTCCAGAACTGAACGGTAAGCTTACAGGAATGGCTTTTAGAATTCCTACAGCCAATGTTTCTGTTGTTGATTTAACGGTTATACTTGAGAATCAGACATCATATGATGAGATAAAAAAAACATTTAAAAAGGCTAGTGAAAACGAATTAAAGGGTGTACTTGGCTATACTGAAGAAGCAGTAGTTTCTCAAGATTATGTTGGTTGTCCTTTAACAAGTAACTTTGACGCAAATGCAGGAATTGAGCTTAGTAAGAATTTTTTTAAAATAATTTCATGGTATGACAATGAATATGCTTACTCTACAAAATTAGTTGAATTAATGCATAAGATTCATAATACTAACTAACAAAAAACCTTATGATCTTAATTGTAGACAGTGGTTCAACAAAAACTGATTGGATTTCTATAGATAGGGGAGGTGAAATACTGTTTGAAACTCAAACTTTAGGACTAAATCCACAAGTTCTTACAAATCATATTTTAAAAGAAAGGATTGTAAATAATTTTGAATTGTATAAATTCAGAAAGGAAGTTCAAGAAATATTCTTCTATGGTGCTGGGTGTGGAACTGAGCCGCCTAGGGTTTTAATTAAAAACGTTTTTTCTAATATTTTTAAAAATTGTGTAGAATTTTGCATTAAGGAAGATACATATGCTGCTATTTATTCTACTGCTGAAGAAAATTCTAAATCTATAGTATGTATTTTAGGAACAGGCTCTAACTGCACCTATTTTGACGGTAAAAAAATTGACCAAAGAGTTATTTCTTTAGGATATATTCTAATGGATGATGCAAGTGGTAATTATTTTGGAAGACAATTGTTAAGGGATTTTTATTTTAATAGAATTCCGGTTGAAACAGCAAAAAAATTTGAAGAGGAATTTGATTTAGATGCAGAATCAATTAAGGATAATTTATATAAGCAGCCAAACCCAAATACATATTTAGCAACTTTTGCTAAGTTCATGATAAACAATAAAGATTCAGAATACTGTCAATCACTGATTAAAAGAGGATTTGATTTGTTTATTGAAAGACAAATCTTACAATTTACTGAAGCGAAGGAAATACCAATTCATTTTGTGGGATCAATTTCATTTTATCTCAAGGATGAACTGAAAAGGTGCTTGTCAAAATATGGCTTAAATGCCGGAAATATAATCCGAAAGCCCATAGACGGATTATTAAAATATCATCAAAAAAATCTACAAAATAGCAATCATTGATATTTCAACATTAACTCCCGCTGGCAATTTACTAACTTCTACAGTTTCCCTAGCTGGAGCGTTGTCTTTATCTAAATAAGAACCATATATTTCATTTACACTAGAGAAATTATCCATACTAGATAAAAAAATTGTTGTTTTTACAACATTATCAAATGTCAAAAATGATTCTGAGAGAATAGCCTTCAAATTGTTCATAACCTGAGTAGTTTCCTTATTTATATCATCAGTGATTAATTTTCCGTTTTTTGGGTTTAATGCTATCTGACCAGATATAAACATGTAATCACCAGCAATAACTGCTTGATTATATGGTCCAATTGGTTTAGGGGCATTATCTGTTTTAATTATTTTTTTCATATTATAAATTTAATTATAAAATTTTATCTCTTTGCCTTCTCTTATCATATTTTATATCACTTAACATACCGCTTTTTATACCAATGAAAAAATTCCAAGATTTGTTTGTGCTAAATGGAATCCAACTAAAGTTCATTCTCCAACTAAGCAAATCCCTTTCAAACCTCAATTGTGTGTAAGTAATGCCTTGATTTTTAAAATCGTAGCCAGATGAAATTCCTGCGTTCCATTTGGGAGACAGTTCAATATCACCAGAAAACATTAAGGAATGGGAGGAAATTTCGTTTTGACCAACCGTGTTGTTGTAATTTACAGCATATGCCATTCTTAATGACCATGGTATTTTATAATTATATAGATTATCAGGTGCTTTTTCTTTCTTTTCTTTATCAACCTGTGAAAATTCCTCAGTGGATGTATCCATTGCTCTTCCGAATAAATCGTCATCTCTACCACCATTTCTAACAGATTCATCAATTGCAGCTTGACTTCTTTCCGAATCTTTTTCTGAATTATCACTGCTAAATGCGTAATTGAACGTTAGATTTGCACTTGTTAATCTAAACAAACCACCTCCATCATTTATTTGAAACTTATCAATCCTATTATTGTTTTCATCTAAAGCATAGGGATCAAATGTAGCTCCAAAATTGACATTCATTTTATTTTTAAATAACTGAGTTCCACCATTCATTCTTACAGGTGATAATCGTAAGGAATCTGCTGCGAGGTTATAAGAAGTTGAGAAATTTAAATTATTTAATATGACAACTTTTTTCAATTCATCTTCTTCGCTTTCCTTATCAATAACTTTCGCCTCAACATTGTTATTAAAGGATAATGCAACTGAGCTAGCGTAGTTTTTATTTGGTAAACCAAAGATAGATCCTTCAAACCTTGAATATTGAATATCAGAGGTAGTTAGGCCGTCAGCAGTTATAACTTCATAACTATCATAATATTTATCAAATGAAGGGGATATTCCATAGCTTAAAGAAGGTCTCATAACATGTCTTATAGCCTTTATTTTACTCTTTTCTGAAAAATTATACATTCCATAAACAGTTGTTCCCAAACTGGTCGAAAAATTATATGTTCTGAATGAGTCAAAACCACTATTTTCACTTGTTATCACTTCCTGAAGTTCAATATCATATTCTCTGTTAATTGTTTTAAAAACCCATGTCTCCTGTAGATTGGCACTTGTAGAAAAACTAAAATATTTTAGCAACTTGAAATTGGTACTTATTGGTATGGAATGTTGAAAACCGGATTTTGCATTTTCAAACATTTCCTTCTTGAAGAATAAGGAATCTGTAGTTAAGATTCTATTTTCTCCTCTTAAATTGTACTGAAAATTTATATTTTGAATGATACCTTTTTTTGTGCCAACTTTAGGTGCAAAAGGATAAATTCTTGAAACACTCGCTTGTAGGGTGGGAAGTGTCATATTTATTGTTTGTGTATTTGTATTTTGAGAATGTGTAGCTGATAGACTCATATTAACTTGAGGTTCACCAGGGAACGTCTTAGAATAAGAAACTGAAGATGAAAGAGAGTTATTTAAGAAATTAGCCGCATTCATTTGATTAATAGACTGCTGGTAGTACTTACTACTACCTAAATTTACAGATGCTGAAAATCTAGAGTTTGGATTAGATTTTGAATCCTGACTGTGAGACCACCTTAAATTATATATAGAACTTTTAGAATAATCTGGAAATCCTCTTTCACTTTGAATTAAATTTTCGAATCTAAAACTTAAATTACCTCTAAATTTATATCTGTACAAATATGTGTTTTCTATTCTAAAACCATAGCTGCCATTGGTATAATAATCTCCAAGAAGGGTTAAATCTAAATTATCATTAATTGGTAGATAATATCCTCCATTTTGAACGAAGTATCCTCTTGAGTTTTGTTCGCCGAATGATGGAAAAATTATTCCTGAACTTCTTTTATTTGATATTGGAAAATAGGCGAATGGCAAACCAATTGGTGTTGGAACATCAGCAATATACATATTAGTTGGACCTGTTATTATTTTTTTTCCAGGGATCACTTTAGCTTTTCTTAGCAGGAAATAATATTCTGGATTTTCAATATCAGCAGAAGTAGTAAATTTTGCTCTATCCATATAGTAAACAGAGTCATTTTCTTTTTTAGTTTTATCAGAAAGAATATTTAATCCTGCTTCTTCTGTTCTTGAGTTGAATATTATTGCTTTCTTGGAATCCATATTAAATTTGAGGGAATCCGGCCTGATTTCGTCTTGTCCTTGCTTAAAAACTGGAAGCTGTGTGTATTCTCCCAAAGAATCTTTGATTCTACCAGCATAAATTTCGTTTTTATCGTAATCAACTATAATTATCCCAGAGGTAATCTCCATATCTTGATAGTTTATCTTTGCATTATTGTAAAGTCTAATTAGCTTTTCTTTTGGACTGATAGACGTTGTATCTGTTGCTTCATATAAAATTTTTCCTAAAAGTGCATTGTTTTGAGGTTTTAGTGAATCGGTTTTTTGAATGGTGTCATTAACTTGAAAATAGCTTCTGGCATTAAGATTGGTGTTTATAAAAAATGTATAACTTAAGAATAAAAATAATTTGAAGAAGCGTGTTTTCAACCTATTGAATGTATATTAGTGTATATCGGAAACATATATAAATTTACGTATATTTTGAAGCTATAATACATAATTTATGATTAAAGTTTGTTTAATCCCCTCATTTTTTAACCATAGTTTAACAGCCTTTGTCCTCTTTGTTACATTCCTTTTCTTTTCGACATCTTCAAGTGAAATTTATTCCCAAGATCGCTTTAAAATAGTTATTGATGCTGGTCACGGAGGAAAAGACCCTGGCAGACCAAATAAAAGCGGTATAAAAGAAAAGGATATTGTATTGAAAATAGCGCTACATTTAGGAAAAAAGCTTGAGAATAGTGGCAATGAAGTGATATACACTAGGGACAAGGATATTTTCCTAACCCTTAGACAAAGAGCTAAGATTGCAAATGATGTTGATGCCGACCTATTTATTTCTATCCACTGTAATGCTTTTCACGATAGTTCAGTTCACGGATCAGAAACATTTGTTTATGGATTACACGTCAGTGATGCAAATTTCAATGTAGCTAAAAAAGAAAACGAAATTATCTTTTTAGATGACCACTATCAAGATGACCAAGAAACTTATAGTCCAACATCAACTGAATCTTTAATTGGAACAACCTTAATGCAAGAAGAATATTTAGATCAAAGCATATTGCTTGCAAGCTTTGTACAAAACAACTTTACAAAAAATTTAAAAATTAGAAATAGAGGTGTCAAGCAATCTGGGTTTTGGGTACTACACAATACTTATATGCCTAGTATATTAATAGAAGCTGGTTTTATGACCAATCCAAAAGAGGGGGCTTACTTAAACTCAAAAAAAGGACAAATTGATATATCCAATAGTATATATGACGCTATTGAAAGGTATAAAAAAGCCATAAATTACTCTGAAAACCCTCTAACTGAATCAAATATTAATGATATAGTCACTTACAAGGTACAAATAGCAGCAGGTAAAAGAAGACTTGAACCAAAATCATACAATTTCAAAGGACTAAAAAGCCTGTCAAGAGTTAAAGACGGTTCATTTTATAAGTACTTTTATTCAAACTCAACTAGTCTTATTGAGATTAGAAAGAAAAAAAAATATGCTAGGCTTAATGGATATCCCAATGCATACATTGTCGGTTTTAAAAATGGTAAGTTATTTGATGTAGACTAATAACTTGTAATATAAATTCCTAATTTTATATAAGAATAAAAAAATTGAAATACTCCAAAGAAATAAAAGTAGGTTTTTTAGCCATAGTTGGTGTCATGATGAGTGTTTTCTCATATAATTATCTCAAGGGTATTAATCTTTTTGAAAAGAACAGAAAATTTACAATTAAATATGAAAAAGTTGACGGTCTTTCAGTTTCAAACCCAGTTACCCTTAATGGTTTTAAAATTGGAAAAGTTCAAAAAATAAATTTTAACTCAAAAAATACAAGGGAATTACTTGTCGACATAATTATAGAAAATGATGTTTTATTTCCAAAAACAAGTTCTGCTGAATTATATGAAACAGGTTTAATAGGGGGTAAGGCAATTGCAATAATTCCTGACTATAAAAATGACTCAACCATCGCCAATAACGGAGACATATTGAGAGGTATTATTAAACCAGGTCTTACAGAATTGGTAAATCAGATCTTACCACAGGTCCAACTTCAAATTGAAGCAGTTATGAAAAATGCAGAAATAGTGCTTGGTAATATTAATAACTTATTTGATGAGGAAACTAAACAGGAGCTAAAATCAAGTGTACAAGATGTTTCCAATTTAACCAAAAGTTTATCTGAAACATCCGAAGAAATTTCAAGTTTAATTTCAAATAACTCCGAAAATTTTTCATATGCAATTTCTAATTTTAAAGATGCCAGTAATAATATTAAATCAATTTCGGATTCAATATCGTCGAATGATCTCAAAAATATAACTTCAAACCTAAACGATTTAGTTATTAACTTAAATTCAATTACGACAAGCTTAAAAAATTCAGAAGGCACTGCTGGACAGTTGATAAATGACAATTCTATTTATGTTAATCTTGAGAACGCAACTAAGGAGTTAAATATTCTTATTGAGGATATTAAACTAAATCCCGAAAGATATATTAATATTTCGGTCTTTGGAAAAAGGAATAAAGCATTCAAAAAAAATAATTAATTGGAATTACTCCCTAACATAATATTTTCTGTTATTCTGATAATTGCACTAGGATTTTTTGTTATAAATATTAAGAGATTAAGAAGAAATATAAATTTTGGTAAAGGTCAAACTGAAACTATAGATGATAGTCCTCAGAGATGGAAAAATATGATTAGGATAGCCTTGGGTCAGTCTAAAATGGCCAGAAGACCAATAGCTGGAATATTACACATAATTGTTTATCTGGGTTTTATAATTATAAATATTGAACTAATAGAGATAATAATTGATGGTATTTTTGGTACTCACAGAATGTTTTCATCAATTGGTGTTCTATACGGAATTCTAATTGGTCTATTTGAAATTTTTGCTATTCTAGTTTTGATTGCTGTATTGATATTTTGGACAAGAAGAAATTTGTCCCGAATAAAAAGATTTTATGAAACAAAAATGATGGGTTGGCCAAAGTTAGATGCAGATCTAATACTATACTTTGAAATTGTATTGATGAGTTTGTTTTTACTAATGAATGCTACCGATGTAGAATTTCAGAACATGAATAATGGAAATCTTATAAGTGGTTTAATATATCCATTTTTTGAAGGGTTTTCATCAGAAACTTTGCATATACTTGAAAGATCTTTTTGGTGGTCACATATCGTTGGAATTTTAATTTTTCTAAACTACTTATACTATTCAAAACATTTACATATAATTCTTGCATTTCCAAACACCTTTTATGGATCACTTGAAAATAGTGGTAAACTGAATAATATTAAATCCGTTACCAATGAGGTAAATATTATGATGGGTAAAACTTCTGAGTCCGATACATTAGATGACATTAACTTTGGAGCATCTGATGTCAAAGATTTATCTTGGCTTCAGTTATTAAATGCTTATTCATGCACAGAATGTGGTAGATGTACCAGTTCATGTCCCGCCAATATTACAGGAAAAAAACTTTCTCCTAGAAAAATAATGATGGATGTGAGGGATAGAATTGAAGAAGTGGGAAGGAATATAGATAAAAATGGATGGTTTAAAGATGATAACAAAAAGTTATTAGGTGATTATATTTCAAAAGAAGAATTATGGGCGTGCACCTCATGTAATGCTTGTGTAGAAGAATGTCCAATAAGTATCAACCCTTTATCGATAATTATGGATATGAGGAGACATTTAATCATGGAGGAATCATCAGCACCTAATGAGTTAAACAACATGATGAATAATATTGAGAATAATGGTGCTCCATGGCCATTCAATCAACAAGATAGACTAAATTGGAATGAATAAACATTATGAATAAAGACGAAATAGAAAGAACTTTACACGAAAAAGTTGAATCAGGAAAAAAAATAAGTCCAGTCCTGCCAGATGGAATTAAAAATTATTTGATTGATATTGACGGAACAATTACAGATGACATTCCAAATGAAGAACCTGAAAGAATGGCAACATGCCTACCATTTGATGATGCACTAAAAACATGTAATCAATGGTATGATGAAGGCCATGTGATATGTTTTTTTACATCAAGAGTTGAGGAACATAGAGAAGTAACTGAAGAATGGCTGAAAAAATATGGGTTTAGATATCATTCATTACTAATGGGAAAACCAAGAGGTGGAAATTATCACTGGATAGATAATCATTTAGTTAAAGCAACTAGATATAACGGTACATTTGGAGATCTAGTCAAAAAAGAAGTTACTATCGAAGTTTTTAAAGATGAGTAGACTAAAAATTAAAACAATTGAAGATTTTCAAAATGACGGTACTTCACCTGAAACCTTATTTTGGATTGGATGTGCGGGTAGTTTTGACGATAGAGCCAAAAGAATAACAAAGGCCTTTGTCAGGATTTTAAATTCTGCAAATATCAGTTTTGGAGTATTAGGGAAAGATGAATCATGTACCGGTGATCCTGCTAAGAGGGCTGGGAATGAATTTTTATTTCAAATGCAGGCTATGACTAACATTGAGACACTAAATTCATTTGATATAAAAACAATTGTCACAACCTGTCCACATTGCTTTAATACCATCAAAAATGAGTATCCTAGTTTAGGAGGCAATTATGATGTTTATCATCATACTCAATTTATAAATAAACTTTTGGAAGAAGGAAGGTTTTCGATTAAGGGAGGGACATATAAAGGAAAAAAAATCACATATCATGATCCTTGCTTTCTTGGTAGGGCAAATAAAGAGTATAGCGCACCTCGTAACCTGATTAAAAAACTTGATGCAGAATTATCAGAACTTAAGAGATGTAAATCAAAAGCGCTTTGTTGTGGTGCTGGAGGGGCTCAAATGTTTAAGGAATCAGAAAAAGGAAAAACAGAAATAAATATTGAACGTGCTAAAGAAATTAAAGAGAATACTTCAAAAATAGTAGCTACAGGATGTCCGTTTTGCAACACAATGTTAACTGATGGCACAAAGTCGTTTGAGGAAAATAAAAAAGTTGAAGTTTTGGACATTGCTGAACTTATTGTCAAAGCTAAGGATTTATAATTATGATGGTTAATTTTAAATCGTTAAAGAAAAATTCAAGGGTTTGGATTTTCCAATCACTAGATTTTATAGATGATACTGTGGTTGAGAAGATTAAAGAAAAAATAAGCTTATTTCTGAATGAATGGAAATCGCATCAAAGAGACTTCAAATCATCATTTGAAATCAGGTATAATACATTTATCATCTTTGCAGCTGACGAAGGTAATTTAGTTTCTGGATGTTCTATTGATTCACTTATCAACTTTATAAAAGACTTGGAAAATTCATATGAATTGCAATTACTTGATAAATTACATGTTAAATACATTGAAAATGGAAAAATTATCACTCAACATCTAAATCAATTTAAGATTTATTGTCAAAGTCTTGGAAAAAAAGACAATCTTATTGTTTTTAATAATTTGGTAAAAGATATAAATGAATTGGAAAATAATTGGCAAGTTGACATCAAAAATAGTTGGCATAACAGATACATTAAATGATTAGAATATTTATATTATTTATATTAATATTAAGTGTTCAAAAGCTTAATTCTCAAACTGTTGATCCGTTAATTTCAGAAGATTATCAAAATCAGGAAAAATGGGTAGACTCCATTTACAATAAACTCACACTTGATGAAAAAATCGGACAATTATTTTTTATTCAGGCAACATCGAAGAATTTAAATAATTCTGAAAAAATTCTTAATAATATTAAAGATTTTAAGATTGGTGGTCTTATATTTTCAACTGGTCATCCTTCAATTCAAGCAAATCTCATTAATAAATATCAAAATATTTCAGAAATACCTTTAATGATAAGTATGGATGCAGAATGGGGAGTAGGAATGAGGTTAGATTCAGTCCCAAAATTCCCATGGAATATGAGTTTGGGTGCAATTAGAGATGATTTACTTATTGAAAAAATAGGCTCTGAAATAGGTAATCAATTTAAAAGACTAGGAATTCATATGAATTTTGCCCCTGTAATTGATATAAATACTAATTCTAAAAATCCAATAATAGGAAATAGGTCTTTTGGAGAGAATAAAATAAACGTGTCAGAGAAAGGAATTAGTTTCACTAAAGGTATTCAGTCACATAATGTATTGGCAACAGCAAAACACTTTCCTGGTCATGGTGATACGTCCAAGGACTCTCATTTGACTTTACCTACAATTAATTTTGATGAAAAAAGAATTAAAAAGGTGGAATTGCATCCATTTAAAAAATTAATTGAAGATGGGTTATCTGCTATTATGATAGCCCACCTAAATGTTCCTTCTTTGGAAAAAGAAAACATGCTTCCTTCAACATTATCGAAAAATATCATTGAAAAAATACTGATTAAAGAACTTAATTTTAATGGCTTAATTATCACTGATGCACTTGAAATGAAAGGCGTATCAGATTTTACAAAAAAAAATGTAGATCTAATGGCCTTTTTAGCTGGAAATGATATTCTTTTGATGTCATCAGACATATCTAGAGGTATAAAATCTATAAAAAAGTCAATTAAAAAAGGAAAAATCAGCGAGGAAAGACTAGCTAGATCTGTAAAAAAAATACTAAAGGCTAAATACAAGGTAGGTTTAAATAATTACAAACCAGTTGAAACAACTAAACTAATAGACGATCTTAACAGTATTTCTGTTACCAATCTGATCAATAAATCAATTGAAAATATTCCAACACTTATCAAAAACAACAGTAATGTAATCCCGGTCAAGTTAGACACCGAAAGCATATTAAATATACAGTTTGGAAATAGTGATGGGGCAATTTTTAATGACTATTTAAATAAGTTTAAGAAGATTAAGTCAATAAAAGCTTCAAATATCAATTTAAATGATTTAAATAGTTTATTTGTAAATCACAAATTATTGATAGTGAGTTTTCACATGAAATCTGAAACTCCATGGGAAAATATGAACAAAAAGTTTTCTGAAAAAGAGCAAGATATGTTGAAAATAATAGATGAACATGATAATAAGATATTGGTGTCATTTACAAATCCATATACTTTATCCCAATTAAATCTCAAATCTTATAATTCTGTAATTGTCGGTTTTCAAAATAACTACGAATTTCAAAAAACTATTGCTCAACAAATTTTTGGTGCGAAAGAAATTAAAGGAAATTTACCTGTTAGCATTGATGAAACACATAAAGAAGGTACTGGAATAATATTGCAAAGTCTTAATATCCTTAGCTACGCTGATCCTGAAATGGTAGGTGTTGACAGAAATAAACTTAATAAAATCGATTCACTTATTAATTACGCAATTCAAAATGAAATGACTCCGGGAGCTCAAATTTTAGTTGCAAAAAATTCTAAGGTTATTTACGATAAGTCTTTTGGTAGACTAAGATATAATGAGAATTTAAAAACTAACTCCGAGACAATTTATGATTTAGCATCACTTACAAAAATTCTTGTTACAACTCCTATAATTATAAATCTTGTTGACAAAAACATAATAGGTCTAGAAACTAAATTAAAGGAAATTATTCCGAGATATGAAAACTCTAACAAATCAGAAATATCCGTTAAAGAGTTGCTGTCTGGCCATGCTGCTCTTCAGGCTTGGATTCCATTCTATAAATTAACTTTAGATGAAAAAAATAGACCATCTTCAAAATATTACAGTTTTAGTAGAAATATAACAAACAGTGTAAAGGTTTCCCCAGACTTATATTTAAGAACAGATTATGTTGATACAATAAGAAATATTATTAAAAAAAGTGATTTACTTAAAGATAAATACAAGTATAGTGATCTGTCTTACTTAATTATTCAAGAATTTATAGAAAATCATTACAATCAAAATCTTGATCAAATTATTTACGAACTGATGTTTCGCAAACTAGGTATAGAATTAACTTATAATCCTACATTAAAATATTCAACTAATAATATTGCTCCAACCGAAATAGACGAATACTTTAGGTATAAAGAAATAAACGGTTATGTACATGATATGGCAGCAGCTATGCTTGGTGGGGTTTCTACACATGCAGGCTTATTTGGTAATGCATTAAATGTAGCAAAAGTAATGCAGTTGTACATCCAAAATGGTAATTATGGTAATGAACAGATTTTAAAACCTGAAACAATTAATTTATTTAATAATTGTTATTATTGCGATGAAGATAACAGAAGGGGTGTTGGTTTTGACAAACCACAATTGGAGGATGATGGCCCCACATGTGGATGTGTATCAATGAATAGTTTTGGACATTCTGGTTGGACAGGTACATTTGCATGGGCTGACCCTGATCAAGAAATTATATATGTATTTTTGTCTAACAGGTCCTATCCAGCTGGTGAATCAGCTGGTAAATCTAAACTTGTAAATGAAAACATTAGAAGTAAAATTCAGGAAATTATATATAACTCAATTAATAACTGAGCAATGATTATTGGTATAGTTTGTTACCCAACTTTTGGAGGTAGTGGAGTTTTAGCTACTGAACTAGGAATTGAGTTATCTAAAAAAAGATATGAAATACATTTTATCACCTACAACCAACCAGTTAAACTAGAACTTTACAGCAATAAAGTTCATTTTCACGAGGTTGATGTTCCTAATTATCCGCTTTTTCATTATCCACCCTACGAACTTGCACTTTCTTCTAGACTTGTAGAAATGGTTAAAAAATATAAAATTGATATTCTACACGTTCATTATGCGATTCCACATGCATACGCTGCATTAATGGCAAAACAAATGCTTAAAGCTCAAAATATTGATATCCCAGTTGTAACAACATTACATGGTACTGATATAACTTTAGTTGGAAGTAATCCCTCATACAAAACGGCAGTTGAGTTTAGTATCAATAATTCAGATTATGTGACAGCTGTCTCTGAAAGTCTAAAAGCTGATACGCTATCCCTATTTAATATTGATAAATCTATTCAAGTGATTCCTAATTTTGTAAATCTTGAAAAATACAATGGAAATTCACCAAAGGATAATTTGCTTAGCAAAAATCATAAAATA
>CABZJM010000007.1 GCA_902526075.1 uncultured Bacteroidota bacterium | reverse complement strand
GAACTAGAAATCGAGGATATAGAAATCGAGGAGTTTGAAGAAGATGTTGAGGTTCCTTTTGCTGTTATTGAAAACGTACCTGTCTTCCCTGGCTGTGAAAGAGGAAATAATGAAAAGAAAAGAAAATGTATGTCTGATAAAATTGCAAAATTTGTCCAAAGAAAATTTAACACTGACTTAGCTGGCGATTTGGGTTTAACTGGAAGACAAAGGATCAGTGTAATTTTTAAAATTGATAAAGGCGGGAATGTTACTGGTGTTAGAGCAAGAGCTCCCCATCCTAGGTTAGAAAAAGAGGCTCAAAGGGTGATAAATTCATTGCCTAAAATGCAACCAGGTAAACAAAGAGGTAAAGCTGTAATTGTTCCTTATTCTCTTCCTATAATTTTCCAAGTTCAAGACTAATACCTTTTTAACGATTTTAAACTGTTTAGGGTTTAATAAAACTTATATTTGCATTTAATTTATTAATAAGATTGTCTACTAATATATCAATACCTATTATTAAAGAGCTTACAAAGTTTAGGCTTACTTTGAGTGTTGTTTTTTCATCATTCATTAGTTATTTTCTGGGTGCTTTAGAAGTAAATTACATTCAACTCTTTTATTTAGTTACCGGAGGGATTCTTATAGTTAGCTCCTCAAATATTTTTAATCAAATAATAGAAAGGGATTTGGATAAGCTTATGAAGAGGACTCAAAATCGTCCTTTACCAAAAAATGAAATTACCCCAAAACTTGCTTTATTTTTAGCAATTATTTCGTGTATCGTTGGATTAATATTTATGTATTTGATAAATATTAAAGTCGCAATTCTTTCGGCTTTATCAATATTTATATACACCTCTATTTACACCCCAATGAAATTGATAAGCCCATTCGCTGTTTTTATAGGAGCAATCCCCGGGGCTTTTCCATTTATGATTGGATGGGTGGCAGCAACAAATGATATTGGAATAGAGGCAATTACTTTATTTTTGATGCAATTTTTTTGGCAATTTCCGCACTTTTGGTCAATTGGCTGGGCACAAAGCATTGATTATGAAAAAGCTGGTTTTAAAATGTTACCCACAGGCAAAAAAGACAAGTCTACATCGGCACAAATTTTGTTTTATTCTATATGGGCTGTATTAATTTCTATTGTTCCTTATTTTGGAATAACAGGTGAATTAAAGTTGAGTATATTTGGAGTTTGTGCGATAATTATTCTAGGAGTATTTTTAATTTTTAGGTCCTATGCCCTTTTTCTAGACGGTAAAGATGAAAATGCAAATAAATTAATGTTTACAAGTGTGATATATCTTACTTTCATACAGCTCACATTTTTGTTTGATAAAATATTCTAAATATGGATGCATTAGAAAATAAAAAAAATAGAGCATTAAAAATGATGCTTTGGTTTGGTATAGGTTCATTAATTATGACATTTGCCGGATTAACAAGTGCTTTCCTAGTGAGTAAAAACAGAGATGATTGGGTAGAAGATTTTAATTTACCTGAAGCCTTTTACTATGGCTTGCTTCTCATTACAGTAAGTAGTATCACACTAATATTATCTAGAAAATTTCTGCTTCAAAGAAAACAAAATCTGGTTTCACTTTTTCTTTTCATAACAATTTTTCTTGGAATATTATTTATAGTTTTTCAGTTCGTAGGTTTTAATCAAATTATGGGTAACGGCTATCATTTCACAGGACCTACTAGCTCCATAAATAGTTCATTTATTTTTCTAATTGCTTTTGTACACATTATGCATATAATTGTTGCTTTAATTGCTCTAATTGTTGTTTTTATTAAAAACCTAAGGGGTGTATATAGTCACAATAGTTTAACAGGTTTTGATCTTGCTTCAATATTTTGGCATTTTGTAGATATTTTATGGATTTACCTCTTTATATTTTTGGTTTTCTTCGGCTAAAATAATTATTTTTGTAACTGACTAAATTTAACAATGGCCACTTCTGTAAGCACAACGTCAAATAATAAAATTTGGAAAGGCGGTAATAAGCCTTTAAATGCGTCATATGGTAAAATGATGATGTGGTTTTTCATTGTTTCGGATGCATTAACCTTTTCAGGCTTTATTGTCTCTTATGGATTTGCTAGATTTAAATATGCAAATTCTTGGCCAATAGCTGACGAAGTATTTACTCACGTTCCTTTTATGCATGGCCAAGAGTTACCAATGATATATGTTGCTTTCATGACATTTGTGTTAATTATGTCATCTGTTACAATGGTTTTAGCAGTTGATGCTGGCCATAAAATGAATAAAGCTAAGGTAACTTTTTACATGTTTTTAACAATCATAGGAGGTATAATCTTTGTTGGTTCACAAGCTTGGGAATGGGCTACTTTTATAAAGGGTGACTATGGAGCAGTAAAGACAAAAGGTGGAAATATATTACAATTTTTAGACTCAGAAACTTCAAAAAGAGTTTCTGTAAGTGATTTTGCTTTTGTATATACAAGCTCGAGAGATCAGCATGAAAAGTATAATGGTATATGGTACAGAGATGAGGCCACCCTTCCTTCACTTTCTGTTGAAGAAGTAATTGCCGGTATGGAAGCTTCACCTAATATTGTAATAAGAACTCAAACCTTAGACGAAAATGGTCATAAAACAGTTCTTTCAAGAGAACAATCATTAAATGTTTTGAAGTCATCTGGGGTTTCTGTTGTAAATGGTGCTAATCTAATTGAAAATGAGTATGGAGTTCCTTTGTTTGCTAATTTCTTTTTCTTCATTACAGGTTTTCACGGATTCCATGTTTTTTCAGGTATAGTCCTCAATATTATTATTTTCTTTAATGTAATTATTGGAACCTATGAAAAAAGAAAAAGTTATGAAATGGTAGAAAAAGTAGGTCTCTATTGGCATTTTGTAGATTTAGTTTGGGTTTTTGTTTTTACATTTTTCTATTTAGTATAATATTATGGCTGAACACACACACAAGTTGGAAATTTTTAGAGGTTTAATTAAATTTAAATCTAATACTCAAAAGATAATAGGTGTTTTATTACTATTGTCCATAGTTACGATTATAGAGGTTGTATTAGGTATCTACAAACCAGCGCTTTTAAATGAATATTTTCTAAATCTTAAACTTTTAAATTGGGTTTTCATTATTCTTACTATTGTCAAGGCCTATTATATTACTTGGGATTTTATGCACATGCGTGATGAAACATCTATTCTTAGAAGAGTAGTAGTTTGGACGTCTGTCTTTCTTATTCTTTATCTTACCTTTATTCTTATTCAGGAGGGCGGTTACATTTTTGATGAGTTTAACGACACCTCAAATTATATTAAAACAGATTTTTAATTAGCTTAAATTGTGATTAATACTTTTTACAGAAAATGGATCATTCTGGGAATACTTTTTTTATTGCCAGTTATTTTTTTATTATTTCTTTATCCGTCAACTCATAACTACAATACATTAGATATAGTTAATGAAGATATAGTAGAGATAGATTTTTTGAATTTCATTGATAATAGAAAAACAAATTTTGAAGGAAATATTACCATCTTAAATTTTTTAGGAGATAAGCCAATGAAAAATATCACAGGCGCATTAAACCTTAAGGAACTTGTTTATGACAAATTCAAAGGTTTTAAAAAATTTCAAATTATTTCTATTTCATCATTAAATTCTGAAAAATCACTGGAGAATGTAAGAAAAGAGCTTTTAAAATCCGACGAATTAAAATATTGGTTTTTTGCTACAACTAGTGATGCAGAAATAAATAAAATTTACAGATCTTTAAGAAATCAAAATGAATTAGATTCTTCAAATTATACAAGTGAAGTATACATAATCGATAAGCATAGGAACCAAAGAGGAAGAATTGATGATCGCGATGATAATCAAATTGAAAACAAGATTGATCCATTTGGTTTATATTCGTACAATTCAATAATTGTTTCAGAAATCAAGAAGAAAATGAATGACGATATAAGAATTTTATTTACTGAATACAGGCAAAAAAGGAAAGGAAATTTTAATTCCAATATTAGACGAATAAGCAATTTAGATGTTGATGATAAATAATAGAAATATTTTAATAACAATACTGCTCATTGTTTTTGGTTTAGTTTTTGTACCAAGAATAATTGAACGAGTAAAAAATAAAGATATTTCTCGAAGTGAGAGTAGGAGCTTAAAGCTAGATAATTTTGAAAAAAATATTGAGCCTCTTCCTTACTTATTAATGGATAATGAAAGAAAGAAAGTTCCTGAATTTAGTTTTGTTAATCAAAATGGAAAACTTGTTTCTAACAAAGATTATTTCGGTAAAGTTTTTATTGTCGAATTCTTCTTTACAACCTGTACAACAATTTGCCCCATAATGAATACAAATCTAATCCATATTCAAAATAGCTTTACCAAATTTTCAGATTTTGGAATTGCATCATTTTCTATTAATCCTGAATTTGATACTGTTGATATTTTAAATCAGTATGCAAATGAAAACGGTATAGTTAACAGAAATTGGAATTTAATGACTGGAGAAAGAAGTGAAATTTACAAATTGGCAAACGATGGATTTAATCTATACACTGCTGCAAGTTCAGATTTTATTGACGGTTTTGAACATTCTGGGTATTTTGCTTTGATTGATAAGCAAGGATTTATAAGATGCAGAAACGATGAATTTGGAAATCCTAAAATATATTATAAAGGGTCGGTAAACCATATGGATAAGTTAGATTCAAATGGTGAGGCTGAGGAGATCACCATCCTCAAAGAAGATCTGCTAAAATTATTAAATGAATAAAACCAATTCAGAAAATATAACCCTTTATAATAGACTTACGATTATAGTATCCATTTTGGTTCCTGTAGTTGTTGCCCTTTTACTATTCTTAAAATGGGATTTAGATAAACTGGTTTTTGATCTTAGATCACCAAATTTTGAACCGGTAATTTTGATTGAAAATTTACCTATTGTAAAACCCTTAAAATTTTTACCACCAATTTATGCCACAATAAATGGAATTACCGCTATTATTTTAGTTTTAGCTGTATATTATATAAAAAAAGGTATGAGAAATATTCATGAATATTTGATTAAAATATGCATTGTACTTTCCTTGTGTTTTTTAGTAATGTATATTGCCTATCATATTACAAGTGACCCTACATCATTTGGAGGAGAAGGACCTATAAAATACATATATTACTTTATTTTAATTTCTCATATTTTACTTTCTATTACCGTTATTCCTTTTGTGCTTTTTTCATATATAAGAGCAATTACTGCTGATTTTCAAAGACATAGAAAAATTGCTAAAATTACATTTCCCATATGGCTTTATGTAGCAGTAACAGGAGTAATCGTTTATATAATGATATCGCCTTATTATGCCTAAGTATATGAATAGATTTTTATTTCTAATTTTTTGTTTTATCATATATAACTTTAGCTATTCTCAATGCGCTATGTGTAGAGCAGTTTTAGAAAGTAGTGAAAATGAGGGGATGGCTGAAGGTATTAATAATGGTATTATGTATTTGGCTTTTCTGCCGTACTTAATTGTATTTTTTATGATTTTTTTTGTTTATAAAAAATTTAAAAAGTAAGCCGTTTTTCAAAAAGCTTACGTTAACATTAGTTTTCTTCCTTTTAACAACTAATTAACAAGATTTACACTTCTTTTTGTTAACCTTTGTGTTTACAAATTTAGGGACATAATGTTAAAGATTAACAAACTCCATAAGTCCTATAAAATAGGGGACTCTAGTCTCCATGTTTTAAAAGGAATTAATCTCTATGTTGAGAAAGGTGAGATGGTAGCTATTATGGGTTCTTCTGGCTCTGGGAAGTCAACATTACTTAATATCATTGGTATTTTAGATGAGCTTGATTCTGGTGAATATACTTTAGATGGTATTGAGATAAAGGATTTAACAGAAAAGAAAGCTGCTCAATATAGAAATAAATTTTTAGGATTTGTTTTTCAGTCATTTAACTTAATAAATTTCAAGAATGCTCTAGAAAATGTTGCACTACCACTATATTATCAAGGTCTAAATAGAAAGGAAAGACAGGAAAAAGCTATGTTTCATCTTGAAAAAGTAGGTTTAGCCGATTGGTCAACCCATTTACCAAATGAACTTTCTGGAGGTCAAAAGCAGAGAGTAGCAATAGCAAGAGCCCTGGCAGCAGAACCTAAATTACTTCTTGCTGATGAACCAACAGGTGCATTAGATTCAGCTACATCTCAAGAAATCATGCAATTTTTACAACAATTAAATGATGAAGGAAAAACTATTTTAATCGTTACTCATGAAGCAGATATTTCATTGATGTGTAAAAGAATTGTTAAATTAAAAGATGGAGTTATTATGGAAGATAAAAAAATTAAACAAAACAGGTTGGTATAATGATAGATATTGGTCTGTTTTGGGAAATATTTCAAAGTTTAAATAAAAATAAACTCAGAACGCTTCTTTCTGGATTTACTGTTTCGTTTGCTATAATGCTATTTACAATTTTATTTGGAATTGCCAACGGTTTTCAGAACGCATTTGAAAATGAGTTTGCTGGAGATGCAAATAATTCAATATTCATATATTCCGGTCGTACATCAAAAGCTGTTGAAGGATATCAAATTGGTAGAAGAATTCAATTTGATAATCCATTGTACAGTACATTAAAAAAAGAGTTCAGTGATGATATCGAATTTATTACTGCACGAGTATATAAAAATGTTACCGCTAGTTTTGGAAACGAAAAAAGTAATTATACGGTAAGGGCTGTAAACCCTGATCATCAGTTTATCGAGAAGTCCGAAATTAAAGAAGGAAGATTTATTAATTCTCTCGATATCAAAAATAACACAAAGAATATTGTAATCGGAAACCTAGTAGTTGAGGATTTATTCCCGAACACAAACCCAGTTGGTAAATATTTGGATCTGGATAAAATTAAATTTAAAATAGTTGGAGTATTCGTTGAGAGGTCAGAGGGATCAGACAGTAATGAGGCAAGAATTATATATATGCCAATTTCAACAGCGCAAAAAATATATGGAAATAATGATTATGTAGATCAGATAAATTTAACATACAATAAGGGTCTTTCAGAGCAAGAGGCAATTGCTTTTGGTAATGATTTAGTTGATAGAATAAAAGATATTTTCTTTGTTGCTGAAAATGATCAATCTGCAGTAAGGGCCAGAAACAGAGCACGTGAAAATCAGGAAATAATACAATTTAATGCAATACTTGCAATATTAGTTTTGATTATTGGTATGGGTACTTTGGTTGCAGGAGTTGTTGGAATTAGTAATATTATGATATTTATTGTGAAAGAGAGAACAAAAGAAATAGGAATAAGAAAAGCCCTTGGTGCACCACCAAATTCAATTATCATACTTATTATTTTGGAATCAATATTTGTAACGGCAATTTCTGGATATTTCGGTTTATTATTAGGTGGTACTTTACTTAATAGTTTTGATTTAAGAGATTATTGGATTTATGATCCTGGGGTAAGTTCATCATTAGTGATAGCAGCCACAATAACTCTGGTTATAGCAGGCGCCATCGCTGGTTATGTTCCTGCCAAAAGAGCAGCAAGTATTAAACCAATTGTAGCATTAAGAGACGAATAATATGTTTAAATTTTTATCAGACATTGATACTTGGCAGGAATTGAAGGAAAGCTTAACAAAAAATAAGTTAAGAACAGTGATAACTATGATTGGTGTTTGGTGGGGTATTCTACTGTTAATAGGTTTATTGGGTTCAGCAAAAGGGATTGAAAATAAATTCAGTGTTCAATTTGGAGATTACGCTACCAACAGTGTTTTCATATGGGGACAGTCAACCAGTAAAGCATTTAAGGGTTATCAACAAGGCCGCTCTCCAAGACTTAAATTTTCACAATTAGAAAAAATAAAAAATCAAGTAAAAGGTATTAAGTTCCTACTTCCAAGAAATGCAAGACAGGCCAGAGTGGTTCGTGGAGTACAGTATGCTAACTTTACATTATCTGGAGATTTCCCATTATTAGACCAAATCCAAAAAAAGGACTTGATTGCGGGTAGATTTATAAATCAATCTGATATAGGCGAAAGTAAAAAAGTTGTTGTAATTTCTGATGAAGTCTTCAAACAGCTATTTGATGCCAATGAGAAGGCTATTGGAGACTTTATCAAAATAAATGACATAAATCATAAGGTTGTAGGCGTATTTGAGTCAGGAGATTTTGATTTTGGAGGTGAATTACATATTCCATTTTCTACTTTTCAAAATGTTTATAATCAAGGAGATAATATAGGATGGATTACAGTAACAGGTGAAAATGGATTTGATATTAGACAGATTGAGAAAGATGTAAAACTTGTATTAAAGAATTTAAACTATGTTCACCCAGATGATAACCGAGCTTTTGGTAGTTTTAATTTGGGTGAACTTTTTGAACGTTTTGAAGGTTTTTTAATTGGTATGCAGTTTTTGACCTGGTTTGTCGGTATAGCAACATTAATAGCAGGGGTATTTGCCATCGGTAATATTCTGCTAATAACCGTGAAAGAAAGAACAAAGGAAATAGGCATCAGAAGAGCAATCGGTGCAACTCCTTTTGAAATAAAGAGACAAATAGTTTTGGAATCAATTTTTCTAACTTTGATCGCCGGAATTTTAGGGATTATTAGTGGAGGATGGATTTTAATTGCCGTGGATTATGCTTATGGTAGTGGACCTGATTCAGTACTGATTAATGCGTCAGTACCTATATCTATTGTGTTTATTTCTGTGATTATACTAGTTGTATTTGGTTCACTGATTGGACTAATTCCAGCAAACAGAGCAACAAGTATTAAACCCATAGATGCATTAAGAGAAGAATAATTATATAAATTTAAACAAATGAAAAATCAAGCGAAGTATATTCTTATAATCCTTCTTGTAGGATCTTTACTGTATGTATTAAATTACTTTAGACAAGCAAATTCTGCTTCAATAATTGATTATGAAACTGAGCAACCATTTTATACATCAATCAAAAAGGAAGTAGTAGCAACTGGAAAGCTAAATCCTGAAGATGAAATTGAGTTGAAACCTCAAGTAAGTGGTATTATTGATAAAATTTTTGTAGAGGAGGGTGATATAGTTGTGAGAGGTGACTTAATTGCAAACATAAGAGTAGTTCCCAACGAACAGGCATTGTTAAGTGCAAATAGCAGAATAAATTCGGCAAAATTATCTTATGATAATGCAAAAAAATTATTTGACAGAAGTATAAAATTATACGAAAAGGGAGTTATTTCTAAGCAAGATTTTGAAAATAGTCAATTGTCAATGGAACAAAGCACAGAATCTTTGAGACAAGCTGAAAATGATTTTAAAATTATAAAGCAAGGTACCTTAACAGGTGGAAGTACTGCCAATACTAATGTTTTGTCTCAAATTTCAGGTACTATACTGGAAATTCCAATCAGAGAGGGTAGCCCGATTACTGAAACTAGTACATTTAGCCCTGGGACAACAATTGCTACCGTTGCTGATATGACAAAAATGATTTTTGAAGGACAAGTTGATGAAACTGAGGTTTCAAAGCTTGCAGAGGGGTCCGATATTAAAGTAATTCTAGGTGCCCTTGAAAAAGAGGAGTTTAATGCTAAGTTAACTTTTGTAGCTCCAAAAGGAATTGAATTGGGTGGTGCAGTTCAGTTTAAAATAAAAGCTGACGTAAGCATTCCCCAAAGTGTAAATGTCAGAGCTGGATACAGTGCTAATGCGATAATGTCAATCGGTCAAAAGGAAAATATTTTGTGTATAAATGAATCTTTATTACAATTTAACAGAATCACAGAAAAGCCTTTTGTAGAAATACTGAAAGAAGATGGTACATTTGTTATTAGAGAGGTTGAGGTTGGAATTTCCGATGGAATTAATGTTGAAATCCTAAAGGGTATTAAAGAAGAGGATAAAATTAAAGTCTGGAATTCTATTGAATATGAAGACCCTGAGGAATCAAGAAGAAGACAAGATGAAAATTCAAGAGAATTAGAAGACTAATATTATTCAATAATTATGAAAAAAATTAAAATTTTTAAGTTTTTTATTTTGGTCACAGGCCTGTCTTTTGCTCAGAATAATTTATGGACACTTGAAGAATGTGTTAATCACGCTCTAGAAAATAATATAACTATTTTACAGGCCAAGAATAGCTTATTGTCGTCAGTGCAAGACATTGTAAGTGCAAAAGGAAATTTTTTACCTGCTGTTAGTTCTAGTATAAGCGGAGGTGCTAGTCTTGGAAATATTGAGGTATTCCCAGGTGAATTTAGAGATAGGGAATTTTATTCAACATCATTAGGTGTTGGGTTTTCTCAGAATATTTTTAATGGTTTTAGAAACATTAATCTGCTAAATCAAAGTAAACTAAGTTTAGAAAGAAATCAGTTTGAGTTGGACAGATTAAAGGATGATATTTCTTTAAACGTCGTCAACACATATTTAAATGTTCTTTTCAATAAGGAAAACCTTGAACTTACTAAATCTCAAGTTGATTTCTCAAAATTTCAGGTTGAGCAAATAAAAACATTAGTTGATGAAGGATCAGAACCAATGTCTACTTTAATCGAAACTCAAGCAACTTACGCTAGAGATATTCAAAATTTAACTATTGCAGAAAATAATCACGATTTAGCATTATTGACCTTGGCACAATTATTACAATTATCATATGATAATTTTGATGTCGAAGTTATTCAAATTGACACACCGTCTGCTAATTTAATGTATGATGATATAGCTCCAATCCTTAATTATGCAATGCAAAATAGAAATGAGATTAAAGTTGCTGAGAGTGATATTGAATTAGCTAAATTGGGAACACAAATTTCCAAGAGTGCTTACCTTCCAAACGTATCGATGGGTTATGGTTTCAGTGCATCAGCTAACTTTTCTAACCTAACTGAAGATGATCAATTTTTAGATCAGTTAAATGATAATAAAGGTCACTCAATAAATATGAATGTTTCGATTCCTATTTTTAACAGAAATCAAACAAAAGCACAGGTTAAAAAATCCAAAATTCAAGAAGAAACTAGTAGTCTTGCACTTGATCAAGTAAAGGTAAATCTTGAATCTACGATTCAAAGAGCTTTTACTGATGCAAAGGCTGCGCTTAAGGCTTTTGAGGCCGCTCAATTATCTTCAGAATCTCAAGAATTAGCTTTTGAAAATTCTCAACAACGTTTCAGTTTGGGTTCTTTAAACTCATTTGATTTGGAGCAATCGAGAATTAGATTGTTAAATGCCAGGTCATCATTGATTAATGCTAAATATGATTTTATTTTCAAAACAAAAGTCTTAGATTATTATATAGGTAAAAGATAATTTTGTGAGTGTAATTTTAAATATTGAAACATCTAGTAAAAACTGTTCAGTTTCCATTTCTGAAAATGGTAAAACAATTGGATTGAAGGAGCAAAATTATGATGAACACTCACACTCAAAATCTCTCCATGTGTTTATTAATGAAATATTTAAAGAAACTAAATTATCTCCTCAGAAACTTTCTGCTGTTGCTATTTCTGAAGGGCCTGGGTCATATACCGGATTAAGAATTGGAGTTTCTGCTGCAAAAGGGATTTGTGTGGCATTAAATGTACCATTAATTGCAATTGATACAATGCAAATTTTAGCTAGAAAAATAGAGTGTAGTGAGGGTTATATAATTTCTGCTATGGATTCGAGAAGAGACGAAATCTACTATTCAATATTTAAATCTAACAAATGTATGACACCTGTAAAGGTTGGTAAAACCGATTGCATGATTATGAATTCTAATTCATTTTCTGATTATTATAAAAAGTCTATCATAAATTTTGTTGGAAATTGTAATGAAAAAATAAAGAAATTTTTAAATCACGAAAATATCATTTTTTCAGATTTTATTTTACCCTCTGCTAATGAAATGGGAATAATTTCCTTTTCTAGATTTAAAAAAAGTGAATTTGAAAATATTTCAGATTTTCAACCAAAGTATTTAAAAGAGTTTGGAGGTAAAAAGATTAATATTTAATTAATGATATTGCTTCTTCAAGACTTTCAGTAGGCATTTTACAAGCCTTATTTACACATACATAAATTAAAGTTTTTCCTTTTATATACCTGTTTTTTAAAAGAGGCAGGTTGTTTTCTGATTTTGAACCTATTATTAATTTGTTAGGTATATATTTTAAATTAATTTTTTTGACCTGATCAATCGAATTCTCACCAATAATTGCTACTTCGTAATAATTTGATTTTAAATTGTAAATCAAATCAAACCAATTAGTATATCCACTTGGATATGTTTCAAATTCCTCGGAAACCAAAAGGCACATTTTTTCAGCTATTTCGTAGTATTCCTGCTTATCAAAGTAGTGGTATAGTCTGAATAAATTTTTCGCCATTATGGAATTGCTTGAAGCTATTACATTATCCCTAAATTCAACAGATCTTGAAATTAAGCTCTCATCATCTTTTGAAGTGAAGTAAAATAATTCTGAATTCAAGTCTGAAAAATTGTCTAAAACATATTCAGATAATTTTAAGGCCCTTTCAATCCACTTCTGATTTAATGTAATTTCATATAGGTCAAGACTTGCCTGAATTATGGTAGCATAGTCTTCTAGATAGCCGTTTATTTTACTTTTTCCATTAACATGATTATGAAATAACCCACCATCTCTTTTTATCAAACTTGAGTATATGAATTCTCCAGCCTCAATGGCTTCATTTTTAAAAATATCGTCATTAAAAGATTTGTATGCATCAACATAACCAGTTATCATTAGGCCATTCCATGATGTAATTATTTTATAATCTAGTCTCGGTTTCTTCTTATTTTTTCTTGCCTTCTTAAGTTTATTTATCCACTCAGATTTCTTTTTATAAAATAATTGTTTGTCAAGATTATTGTTATTTATAAATTCGATATCTGGGATACTTCTTATCAAAACATATTTATTTTCTGCCTCCCAAAACCCATATTCGTTTACATTATAGTAATTTGAGAATAAATCAAAATCATTTCCTGTTAACTCTTTAAGTTCGTCTTTTTCCCATAAATAATATTCCCCTTCAACATAACTACCATCTTCCAGCTTACTATCCGCATCTAAAGATGAATAATATCCACCTGAAACGCCTTTCATCTCTGAACTAATGTATTCATGAATTTTATACACCGTCTCTTTATATAAATTCTTACCCGAGATTTGGTATCCGATAGAATAAAGACTCATTAGTTGACCGTTATCATATAGCATTTTTTCAAAATGTGGGATATGCCATCTTTCATCGGTTGAGTACCTTGAAAAACCACCTTCAATATGATCATATATTCCACCATATGCCATCTTATCAAGAGTCCTTAAAATTTTACTTTTAGAATTTTCATTACTTTCCTGAAAACTATATCTTAATAAATACTGTAGATTATTTGGCATCATAAATTTTGGAGCACCTTTAAATCCCCCAAACTCATCGTCAATGTTTTTTAGCAATATTTCTGAATACTTTTCAAGATCAATATTTTCAAAGCTATCACTCTTAGATTCAACAATATTGAGTGCATTAATTCCCTTCTGAACTCTATCCGCGTAGGACATAAATTTCTCTGGCTCAGCTTCATATATTTCTGATATTTGCTTTAAAGCTGAAGTCCATTGATCTTTTGAAAAGTAAGTACCACCCCAGATTGGCCTACCATCAGGAAGTGTTATTACATTTAATGGCCAACCACCACTACCAGTAATGAGTTGAATAGCATTCATGTAAACCTGATCAATATCCGGTCTTTCTTCTCTGTCAACTTTTATTGAAATGAATTTATCATTCATCAGTTTAGCAACTGTTGAATCCTGGAAGCTTTCCCTTTCCATTACATGGCACCAATGACAAGAAGCATAACCTATACTAACAATAACTAATTTATTTTCCTTTTTTGCTTTATTTAAATATTTTTTATTCCATGGATTCCAATTCACAGGATTCTCTACATGTTGAAGTAGGTATGGACTAGTTTCATTTTTTAAATTATTTTGTTTTTTCATATCAATATTGCATGAAATTAAAATAAAAACTACAACGAAAATTTTAGATAAATTATTTACCATCCGATCAAAAGTACAAAATGCTTAGATTTTATCCGTTTATTGCTTCTACGTAATTAACTTTTTCTGAGAGCATTTCTTTTAACATATTTTCAATACCATCTTTTAAAGTTACCGTTGATGAAGGACATCCACTGCATGCGCCTTGTAGTATTACCTTTACTAATTTTTTTTCAGGGTCGTAAGAATCAAATAAAATATTTCCTCCGTCAGATGCTACTGCTGGTTTAATATATTCATCAAGAATAGATACTATTTTTTTTGATATTTCATCCAGGTCATTTTTATAAACCTCAATTTTATTAATTGATGATGTAATAACATTATTCTCTAAATAATTTTTAATGAAATTTCTCAATTCTAATGAGACCTCATCCCAATTTTTAATATCATATTTGGTAATTGAAATAAAATTTTTCGATATATAAATACTTTTAATATAAGAGAATTCAAATAGTTTTTTTGCAAATTCCATATCCTGAGCTTCCTCAATATTATTGAATTCGAAACTGTCTTCTACAATCAATTTATTTGAAACAAATTTTAAGACTGCAGGATTTGGGGTACTTTCAGTATAAATTGAAATGGGGTTGCTTTTATTTTTTTCAGCTTCACTGATAACCTTTCTGCCACTATTAAGATAGTTTTCTATTAATTTTTTCACTTCCTCTTCTACGTCATCCCATTCAACTATGTTGAATCTTTCAACAGAAATAAATGATGAGGTGATATATACTTTTTTGACAAAAGGCAAATAAAATAATTCTTGAGCTAGTTTAGAATTTTTTGCATCATCAATATTATTATATTCAAAACTTAGATGATTCGTAATAAACTCATTAACTTCAAATTTATTTATAAACTTATTTTGGGTTCTCTCGATTTTAACAATGTATTTCATGTTTATAAAGTATTTCTACAAAAATAATAAATAAGAGCCTTTACTAAAATAATTGATGAGATATGTCTATTAAAATTTATATATTTGACCGTTCTATATCCTATCGGTATAGTTATTGATGCTTGTAATATGAAACAAATGAGGGCTAATTTCTTATTCTTATCGTTCATTGTATTTTTAATTTTTAATACAAAATCTTATTCTCAGGAAGGATTACCAATCTATTCTGATTACCTTACAGATAATTATTACCTTTTATTTCCGTCAATGGCAGGGGCTGCAAATTGCACCAAAGTTAGATTTACAGCAAGAAAGCAATGGATGGACCAGGATGAAGCCCCAAATTTACAAACTGTAAGTATTAATGGAAGACTGGGAGATTCAAAATCTGCTCTTGGAACAATTGCATTTAAAGATCAAAATGGATATCACTCACAATCTGGAGCATACATTACTTATGCACATCATATTATGTTTTCTAGAAGTGAGTTGGATTTAGACATGCTATCTTTTGGACTCAGCGCAGGTATGATTCAATATAAGCTTGATGAATCAGCTTTTTTAAATGGAGGCTTTGATCCTCTAATTTCTGGTTTTGAACAAAGTGCAACAGACTTTAATATTGATTTTGGATTTTCCTATCAATACTTAGATTTTTACGCACATGCTTCGATTAAAAATTTATTAAATAATGATGGAATCAACTTTAATGAGCAGGGCCTAAGCTATAATAATTTAAGAACTTATCTTTTTTCAACCGGTTATTTGTTTTCTGATTTTTCAAATAACTGGAATTTTGAGCCCTCTTTGATGTTTGCTCACAAAGACGCCACCAAAGAAACTTTTGCTGATGTAAATATTAAAGTTTATAGAGAAACTGATTTCGGAAGGTTATGGGCAGGTTTATCTTATAGAAATAGTTTTGATGGTGCAGAGTATTTAAATTCTCAGGATCAAATTAAAACTCAAAAGCTGCAATATATTACTCCACTTATAGGATTACAATTTGATAATTTTGTGTTTGCATATACTTATTCTTACCAATCTAACTCTGTTGTTTTTGATAATGGAGGATACCATCAAATTACCTTAGGTTTTAATTTTGGTTGTCGTAAACAGAGATATGATTGTGAGTGTCCTTGGCTTAAATAATT
Source organism: uncultured Bacteroidota bacterium (assembly GCA_902526075.1). Lineage (GTDB taxonomy): Bacteria > Bacteroidota > Bacteroidia > Flavobacteriales > Flavobacteriaceae > MED-G13. The sequence goes on along the minus strand of CABZJM010000007.1, from coordinate 59,910 downwards.
TAAAATTCTAAATATCTTAAATCATATTCTTGATCTAGGTAATTACTAGATAATTTCTTTCCATTATAGAATATTTTAATAGTTCTTTTATGAGTGTATTTATTTAGTATGTTATTGGATTTAAGTATGCTCAAAATACGTTTATTTACTGGGGCTATAGTATCAACTATTTTTATGTGTCCAGGGATGACTTCCTTAATTATATCTTTTATATGATTATAATGAGTACACCCTAAAAGAAGGCAATCAATCTTTTTATTAATCATTGGTACTAAATATTTTTCCAATATTTCTTGAATATTTTGTTTTGGATGTGAACCTTCTTCTATCAAATTAACTAATTCATAACCAATTTGTTCATGAATATGAATATCATCAATTCTGTTGTGATTTAAAGTTTCAAAAAAAAGCTTGCTTCCAAGTGTTTTTTCGGTAGCCAAAATTCCAATATTTTTTGTTTTTGTATAATGAATTGCAGGCTTTAAACCTGGCTCAATACCTATTATTGGAATATCAATTATCTCTCTGAGTTTCTTAATTGAATTTGTTGTGGATGTATTACAGGCAATAATTATAATTTTACAATTAAGTTCAATTAATTTTTTACAATTCTTTTTACTTAGTGAAATTATCTCTTTTTTAGACTTACTTCCATATGGGCAATTTCGATTATCTGCAAGGTAGATAAAATTTTCATTTGGTAATAACTGTTTTAATTTTTTTAAAATTGAAATACCGCCAATACCCGAATCAAATATACCAATAGGATTTTTCATAGCTTTTAAAAAAAAAAGCTGTCTAAATCAGACAGCTTTAAATTTTTGAGGACCTAATATTTAGAATCCAAGTTCTTTTTTAACCTCTTCCATTAAATCGGTACCTTTTGCAACAATAACTCCTTGTCCTTGAGTGGAGTCTAAAACATAATCAAATCCGAGGGCTTCAGCAACCTTATTAATTGCAGCTTGAGCTTTTTCAGTGATTGGCTTTAAAAGATCAAACTCCTTTTTTTGTAATTCTTGTTGTGCCTGAGCTTGATATTGTCTAATACTTTGCTCCATTCCTTGAACTTCTTGAAGTCTTTTGGCGTTTTCTTCATCAGTCTGAGTTGCAGCTTCTGTGTCATATTGTTTTACTTTACTTTGAAGTTCTGCAGCCATTGTTTGAATATCAGTCTCATAGGTTTTTGCAAGTTTTTCTAATTCAGCTTTAGCATCATTCATTTCTGGCATTGAAGCTACCAGTTCAGTTGTATTAATGTGAGCAACTTTTGATTGTGCATTTGCAGAAAAACTAATTGCAAAAAGTAAAATTACCAATGATATTTTAATCTTTTTCATAATCAATATTTTGTATTTTTATTTTTAATGAAAGTAAAGGTACTAATCTTTTACTTTTCTTTTATTACTATTTTTTTGTTTTCTTTGTTCAAGTATTTCTTTGACTGTCAATTTATTTTTTGTCTTCTCATTATTTTCCTCTTTATTATTTTCCTTTTCTCTATTTTCTAAATCTAAAATTAAAGCTGATTCATCATCGATTAGACTTTGATTTTCAATTTCTCTTTTATCTTTTCTTGAGTCAATTTTTTTTCTGTTATTTGCTCTAGAAATTGTTCTCAGTATCTGTTCACTAACATCAAATCTTTTGTCGGAATAAAGCATTACAATATCAGCTGATTTGTCAAAAATAAAGTCGTAATTTTTAGATACTGCTAATTCCCTTATTGCATTAAATATTTGATCTTGAATAGGTTGAATCAGTTGTTGTTTTTGTATAATCAGGTCACCTCTTGGACCAAATCTTTTTTGCTGATATTCTAACAACTCTTCTTCGTCAAGTGTAATCTCTTCTTCAATTTCATCAATCATTTCATCTGTCAACAGAATTCTTTCCGAATTTAATGTTTCTTTTTTTTGATCAATTTTTCTTGTTCTATCTTCAATTTCCTTTTTCCAACCCGCTGCTTTTTCCTCTAATCTTTCGGAAACTTGATTATATTCTGGTAGATTTTCTAGTATGTATTCGGTATCAATATAACCTATTTTAATACTCCTTTGTGCACTTACAATGAATGTGACTAAAAACAGCAAAATAAAGAAATAGTTTTTTTTCATGATAAATTAGAACGTAAAAATAGTTCAAATATTTTATTAAAAGTTTTGACCAAATATAAAGTGTGTTTCCCAGCCATGTTTTGATGACTGTCCTGGAACAGGATCAAAACCGTGTCCAAAATCTATTCCTAAAAGTCCGAATTGAGGCATAAATAAACGTACTCCAATCCCAGCAGATCTTTTTAGTAAGAATGGGTCAAAATCTCTAAAGCTATTATATGATGATCCACCTTCTAAAAATGTTAATGCAAATATTTTTGCTTGTTCACCAAGACTTACAGGATATCTTAATTCCAGGGAATATTTATTATAAATTGATCCTCCGTCTTGTGCTGATAGTGACTGATTTGGATAACCTCTTAAAGGAATATTTTCTCTACCATCAAGATTATACATTCCCATTCCATCCCCACCTAGAAAAAATCTTTCAAAAGGAATTACACCCCTGTCATTGTTATAAGCTCCAAGGAAACCAAACTCAAAGGCAGGCCTTAAAACTAGTTTCTTGGAAAGAGCTGTAAACCACTCACCCTTAAATTTAATTTTATAAAATTCAAGCCATTTGTATCTTTCTTGATCAATCTCAGCAATTCTATCCCCAGCGTATGTATTAGTAGGGTCAACCCCTAGTTGATCTACCAGATCATTTCTTTCATCTTTTAAAGCTTTATAATCAACATCATTAAATGCTGAGTAGGGAAAAGTAAGTTTAGCAGACAGAGTAAAGTTTGAACCTCCAGTTGGATAAATCGGATCAGTGTATGTGTTATTTCTACTTAAAGCAACAGTATAAGATAAATTGTTAGATGATCCATTACCAAAAGTAAAAAGCCCTGTATTGTATTCGTTCAAATCATAATATTGAAAGCCAATGAATTGAGATAGGGTAAAATAATCATCTGGAACAGTAAGCCTTTTTGCTAAACCCACGGAGATTCCTGAAATGTTGAAGTATCTGGATTTATCAGCTGTGTAATTGTAAGGATTAAACATGAATTGCTTTGTTTGAGATAATTGAACAGAGAATTGAACAGGTCTTTTACCACCTAGCCAGGGTTCTGTAAAATTGAAACTGTTTACAGTATAAAATCTACTTGCTTGTAATCTCAATGCTAATCTTTGACCATCACCCATAGGAATTGGCGTGTATGCTTCTTTTTTAAAAATGTCTTTGACCGAGAAATTATTAAACGAAAGTCCAATAGTGCCTATAAACCCTCCACCACCATAACCACCTTGCAGTTCAATTTGGCTAGATCCAGTTTCTACAAGAGTATATTCAAGATCAACTGTCCCATCATTGGGATTAATATTTTTAAAATCAGGTGAAATTAATTGAGGATCAAAAAACCCTAATTGACCTAGCTCTCTTAATGATCTAAACACGTTGGCTTTACTGTACAACTGACCAGGTCTTGTCCTTATTTCTCTATAAATTACATGATCATTAGTCTTATTATTTCCAACAACAGTAATCTTGTTAAAGTAAGCAGGCTTTCCCTCGTTTATTCTAATCTCTAAATCAATTATATTTCCATCTGCATTTACCTCAACAGGCGTGATTGATGAAAATAAATATCCATTATTTTGATAAAGATTACTTAAATCATCAGCATCAGGATCAGATCTATCCGCAATTCTTTTCTCTAATTCTACTCCGTTATATGTATCTCCTTCTTTAATTTTTAAAATTTGATTAAGTTGTTGATCTGTATATACACTATTACCTAGATACTGTATTTTTCCAAAAGTATACTTTGACCCTTCAATTAGTGAGATGGATACGTCAATTTGTTTATCATCATTGTTTATAATTGTATCTGAAATTATTCTTGCATCTCTAAACCCGTTTTCTTTATACTTATCAACTAAGCTAGATAGATCTTCTTTAAAATCATCTGGAACATATTTTGACCTCTTAAAAATTCTGTAAAATTTTCTTCTTTTGGTATTTTTCATAGCTCTTTCAAGGGTTTTCACCTTGAGCTCGCTAATTCCATCAAAGTTAATTTCGTTTATCTTGATTTTATTACCCTTAATAATATCTAATGTCATTTTAACTTTAGATTTTTTTGAGGAGTCCACAACTTCTTCAGTTTTTATGATGACTTTTGCATTAAGAAACCCCTTCTTTTTGTATTTATTTTCTAAATAATTTTTTGTGGTAGTAATTAAGTTTTCGGTTACCTTTACTCCAGTTTGAAGCTTATTTTCTTTAACTATTTCTTCAATTTTTCTTTTTTTAACACCTGTTACTGTCAAATCTGTCAATTCGGGAAGATCATATAATTCTATTTCAAGGTTAATTATACCATCTTCAACCATAGTTTTATAAACATCCACAGAACTAAATAGATTAGAGCCCCACAGTTTTTTAATAGCATTACTCAATTTCTCTCCTGGAATACTTATGGCATCACCTTCCCTTAATCCGGAAAAGGTAACTATGGTAATAGGGCTAAATGATGTATTTCCTGTAACTTCAATTTTACCTATATTATATCTTTCGACGTTATTTTGAGAATACGATGATATTGATAAAAAGAAGATTAGCGGTAGCAGCACAAAGTAAGCTGCAAATGAGAACTTTTTATTCAGTATTTCAGTACTTACTAATCTGTTCACTGGTTTTTCCAAATCTTCTTTCTCTATTTTGATAGCTAACAATAGCTTTATATAAATCTTTTTTTCTAAAGTCTGGCCATAATTTTTCTGTAAAATACAGCTCAGAGTAGGCAATTTGCCATAGTAAAAAGTTACTAATTCTTTTTTCACCACTAGTTCTAATCAATAAATCAACATCTGGCAAATTACGGGTATAAAGATGGTCATTTATTACGGTTTCATCAATATTTTTTGAAGAAATTATATTATTTTTAACTTTATCTGATATCTCTCTAACGACATTTATTATTTCATTTCGACTTCCGTAACTTAAAGCTAAGGTCAAGGTTAATTTTGAATTTTCTTTTGTCTCTAATTTTACTTTTTGCAGGTAATTACCTATTTTCTGTGGTAGTCTATTGAGATTTCCAATAGTATCGAACTTAATATTATTTTTATTCAAAGTTTTTAATTCCCCCTTGAGTGATAAAAGTAATAATTGCATGAGGAAATCAATTTCTATTTGAGGTCTATTCCAATTTTCGGTTGAAAAAGCGTAAAGTGTTAAGTTTTTAATACCTAATTCAATACACGATTCAATAATCTTTTTAACAGATTTTCTTCCAGCACGATGTCCATATTCCCTACTCATACCTCTTTTTTTTGCCCATCTGCCATTACCATCCATAATTACAGCTACGTGATGAGGAATATTATTTTTATCTATATTTTCAAAAATCATTGTCCAATATTACAATAACATGGATTTCTTCCAAAAGCATATGTTAAACTAATGTTTGAGAACATATACCAATCTTTGTTATTTATATTACCAAAGTTATAATTTAAATCATCGCTTATCATTATATTTCCGTCAATTTTATCAGAGAAGGTGTACCGAGCTCCAATTTCCATCGATAAAATCAGATTATTATAAAATCTATGTTTTAATCCTACAACCATTGGAATTGCAAGTGTAGGTTGGTTTTTGCCTGTATTAGTTAGCACCCCGTTTAATAGTAACTGTTCTTTGAAGGTCACGTAAGAAATTCCAGAGAATATGTAAGGGGAAAACATAATATCAAAATTGTGTAGATCAAAATCTAAAAAATTAAATTCCATTCCTAATGATAATTCATTAATTGGAGTCTTAAAATTATATCCTCTTTCGTTTCTTCGAGGGTCTTTCGATTTTAAATCATCAGCTGAGAGTGTAGATCTAAGATAAGTTATTCTGTATGAGTGTCTTGGGCTTCGATTCCATTTTATAATCGCACCAAATATATCATCTTCAGGTTTAATGAAATTAGTATTACCGACATCTCCGATGAAATTTGACTTCCCATACGAAATTCCTACTTCATAAATCTGAGAAAAAGAAAACTGAGTAAAAAGAAATATAACTATTATTTTAATACACCAATTGTTCAAAATTTTTCTGTTTTAAACATAAACCATAATCTTATTAATTTATTGTTCAGTTCTTTTGTCTTTACCCCACATTAATTTCTCCCTTAAAGTATTTATATAGCTATCCTCTTCAAATACTACCATTTTTAAAACATATGGAGCTTTTGAAATATTTAGTTTCGAGTCTATATTCACTGAAAATATTTTTGAGTCAGCTGATACAAAATATTCATTTTCTCTTCCATTAATTGAAATTTCAATTTTCTTTTCATCAGAGATAACTAATGGTCTAGCATTTAGATTGTGTGGAGCTATTGGGGTTAAAACAAAATTATTGCTATCGGGCATTATTATTGGCCCACCACAACTTAAAGAGTATCCAGTTGATCCAGTTGGAGTTGATATTATTAAACCATCAGCCCAGTAAGTATTTAGATATTGATTATCAAGTTTTGTATCAATTGTAATCAGTGATGTTGTATTTTTTCTTGAAACTGAAATTTCATTAAGGGCATTTTTTATGTTTCCTTCAAATTCTACTTGGATAATTGATCTTTCTGAAATTTTAAATTTTGATGTTTGTATTTTTTCCAATATAGAATCAAAAACTTCAACGGGTGAATTTGCAAGAAATCCGAGCCTTCCCTTATTTAAACCAATAATTGGAATTGACAATTTACCAATCTCATCTGCAGATCTTAAAATAGTTCCATCACCACCAATTGAAACAACATAATCATATTTCTTAGTTAGTTTTTTTATTCGACTAAGGTTAGTTTTTCGACCAAAACTATTTGATAATTGAACAAACGAATCACCGTCAATGTCAAAGTCTATTTTGTATTTCTGAAGGCTTTTTAGTACTGAAAATATATGATCGTTATTTTCTTTTAGGTCTAATTTTGTGTAAACAGCAAATCTCAAAATTTGGTATAAAATTTAGGCTTATTAAAGGCTCAAAATTAAGTAAAAATAAATTAGTTTTGCAGAAAATATCATACTTATAACTTGAGAAAGACAAAGCTTAGCGTTAATGTAAATAAAATAGCAACACTTAGAAATTCACGTGGAGGAAATTACCCAAATGTTTGTGACTTTGCAGCTGATATTCAAGAATATGGTGCCGATGGAATAACCATCCACCCTAGGCCTGATGAGCGACATATCAGATACAAAGATGCCTATGATTTGAAAAATGTCGTAACAACTGAATTTAATATTGAAGGAAATCCGATTGAAAAATTCGTTAGTATGGTTACTGATATAAAACCAACTCAAGTAACACTGGTGCCAGATGATATCGATGCTATAACATCAAATTCTGGATGGGATACGAATATCAATAAAAGTATGTTGAAGGAGGTTGTTGGTGAATTTAAATCATACGGAATAAGGGTGTCAATTTTTTTGGATCCCGATATCCAGTTTATAGATTCTTTATGCGAGATAAACCCTGATAGAATTGAATTATATACAGAGGATTTTGCTAGAGAATTCTCCAAAAACAACTTTAGTGTTATAGATAATTATAGTGAATGTGCCAGAGAAATAGCTAAAGCTGGAATTGGTATTAATGCTGGTCATGATCTTAATTTAAAAAACATTAAATATTTCAAGGAAAATATTGAAAATCTACTTGAAGTTTCCATAGGCCATGCATTAATAACGGAGAGTTTGTATTTTGGCCTGGAAAGTACGATCAAAAAATATCTTGAATTTTTATCTTAGCTTGTGATTCTTCACTCAAAAATACTAAGTGGTTCAAACAAGAATATATTAATTCTTCATGGGTTTTTAGGCTCTGGAGATAATTGGATCTCTATTGCAAGAAAATTAAACCTAATTGGACACACAGTTCATCTTATTGATCAACGAAATCATGGAAGAAGCTTTCATTCTGAAAAATTTGACTATAACCTAATGTGTGAAGATCTATTCAATTATATTAAACATCATAACATTGACAATTCAATTTTAATCGGTCATTCAATGGGTGGAAAAACAGCTATGAATTTTTCTTTAATTCATCCAACATTGGTCTCTAAACTCATTGTCTTAGACACATCACCAAGGGGATATCCGGTCCTACATCAAAATATTATTGATTCACTTAAAGGAATTGACTTTAGTGTTTTCTTGACTAGAAAAGAAATAGATATTGAGTTAAGAAAATCAATTAATCAAGAAGATTTAAGAAATTTTCTCATGAAAAATATTTATAGAATGAATGATGGAAAATTAAATTTTAGATTCAATTTAAAATCACTTTCTGAAAATATTGGTAGAATCGGTCAAAAAATCGAATCAGACATTAATTTCAATGGAGAGGTTATTTTTATCAAGGGTGAGACCTCTGGTTATATCAATGAGTCTGATAAAGTTATGATTAATAGTCTATTTCCACATACAAAGTTTTATAAGATTCCAAATGCAGGCCATTGGTTACATGTTGATAATCCAACTGATTTTCTATCTGTCTTGTTAAGTTTAATCTGATAATTAATATTTTTGCTTTCAAAAAGTAAAAAAAACAGTACTTTCGCAGACCAATTTGTAATAAATGAAAATTACCTTTAATAAAAAAAATAAGCTTACCGGGATTATCACTATAGAGATAAATAGGGGTGATTACGAGCAAAATGTAAATGATGTATTGAAAAGGTATTCAAAAACTGCCAAAATTCCAGGTTTTAGAAAAGGATTTGTTCCAATTGGCTTGGTAAAAAAGCAATATGGAAATGCTGTAAAGGTTGACGAAATTAATAAATTACTCGACTCTAACTTAAAAAAATATATTCAAGACGAAAAATTAGATATTTTAGGCGGCCCAATACCTCATATGGATAATGAAATAAATTGGGATTCTGAAAAAATTAACTTTGATTTTGAAATAGGCTATACTCCAGAATTCAAGATTAATCTAAAACCAAAAAAACCCATACTCAAATATGAAGTTAAAGCTGATAAAAAGATGGTTGATGGTCAGATAAAAAATATCCAATCTCAATACGGAAAATTAATTTCAAAACCTAAAGTTGAAAACAATTCAGAGATAACGGCGAACTTTAATTGTACAACGGATGAAATCAATAATTCTAGTATGTTTAAGACGGAGAGTTTAAAACCATCATTCTTAAAAAGAATCATAGGATTAAAAGTGGGTAATGAATTGACCGAAATCGGTTCAAAGATTTTCAAAGAAAATTATGAGCTTTCAAGAAATTTGAAGATTGAATTAGAAAAAGCAAAAAAATTTAAAAGCGAAGTATCAATTAAGATTGAAGAAATTAATGAAAGAGAAATGGCTGATCTTGATCAGGATTTATTTGATAAAGTTTTTGGTAAGAATTCTGTTAAAAGTGTAACTGAGATGAAGAATAAGCTATCTGAGGATTTTGTCAAACAATTTCAAAATCAAGTTGATCAAAAATTAATGAATGATACTATTGAATATTTAATTGAATCAACAAAAATTAATTTACCCTCTGAATTTTTAATCAAATGGATGAGATTAAGCTCTGAAAATAAAATTTCAATTGATGAAGCAAAATCTGAGTATGAAAAGTCTGAAAAGGGTATGAAATATCAATTAATTGAAAGTAAAATTATTATCGATAATGATTTGCAGGTAAATTTTGAAGACCTCAAGTCTTTCACCACTGATTTAATAAAAAATCAGATGCTACAATATGGTCAAGCTGTTCCAGATGAAAAAGAAGTTGATGGAATAGTTGCGAGAGTGATGAGTAATAAAGATGAAATTAAAAGATTAACTGAACAATTAACCAGTACAAGAATCCTAAACTTTTTTAAAGATAATTTTAATTACAAAACTAAAAAAGTTAGCTATGATGAATATATAAAGGAGGCATATCCATCGTAATTCTTATATTTATAAATAATAAAATTTAAATCATGGATTTCGGAAAAGAGTTTAAAAAATTCGCAACTAAGGATCAAGGTATTAGCAGCACTTATTATAACGATATTGTTAGCAGTATGTTCCCAAGGGGATTAACTCCAAATATTATTGAGGAAAGACAAATGAATATCGCAATTTTTGATGTTTTCTCTAGATTAATGATGGATAGAATTATTTTTATGGGTACTGCGATAAATGATCAGGTAGCAAATATTATTCAAGCTCAGTTATTATTTTTAGAGAGTACAGACTCAACCAAAGACATTCAAATATATATTAATTCACCTGGAGGAAGTGTTTATGCAGGTTTAGGTATTTATGATACTATGCAGCTTATTAAGCCTGATGTCGCCACAATTTGCACAGGGATGGCAGCATCAATGGGAGCCGTACTTTTATGTGCTGGGGAAAAGGGTAAAAGAAGCGGATTGACTCATTCTCGAGTTATGATTCATCAACCCTTGGGTGGTACCCAAGGTCAAGCAAGTGACATTGAAATAACAACTAAAGAAATCCTATCTCTTAAAGAAGAACTTTATAAGATTATAAGTAAACACACAGGGCAGAAATACGATAAAGTATATGCAGATAGTGATAGAGATTATTGGATGAAGGCTGATAAAGCCCTAGAATATGGAATGATTGATGAAATTCTAACCAAGAGCTAGATAAAATGAGTAAGTCTGATTTACAATGTTCATTTTGCGGTAAGAAAAAAGATCAAACCAGACTCCTTATTGCCGGAATTGATGCCCATATTTGTGATTTGTGCATAGAACAAGCTAACGGGATTATAATTCAGGAAAATAACCTAAAGGAAAATAACCCAAAGGAAAAATCAGATTTTGAGCTTCTAAAACCACAACAAATCAAACTATTTTTAGACGATTATATAGTAGGCCAAGATTATACAAAAAAAGTAATTTCTGTTTCTGTTTATAATCATTACAAAAGAATTAGTCAAGATACTGAGAATGAAGTTGAGATAGAGAAAAGTAATATAATTATGGTCGGTCAAACAGGAACCGGTAAAACATTAATTGCAAAGACAATCGCTAAAATGTTAGATGTACCTTTAGCTATTGTTGATGCTACTGTTTTAACAGAGGCTGGTTATGTTGGGGAGGATGTTGAGGGTATTTTAACCAAACTTTTACAATCTGCTCATTACAATGTTGAGAAAGCCGAGAAGGGGATTGTATTCATTGATGAAATTGATAAAATAACTCGGAAGAGTGATAATCCTTCCATAACAAGGGATGTTTCAGGAGAAGGTGTGCAGCAAGCCCTGTTAAAGTTATTAGAGGGAACTGTAGTAAATGTTCCTCCCAAGGGTGGTAGAAAGCACCCTGATCAAAATTTTATCGAGATTAATACCGAAAAGATTCTCTTTATAGCTGGAGGTGCATTTGACGGAATTGAAAGATATATTTCAAGGCGACTAAATTTAAATGTAATTGGCTACAAGAGCACAGGTAAAGACCCCGTTTCTAGGAATAATATTTTAAAGCATATTAATCCAAAAGATCTTAAAGAATTTGGTTTGATCCCAGAAATTATTGGAAGACTTCCGGTTATTACTTATATGAATCCACTCAATAAAGATGCTCTTCTAAGTATACTTACAGACCCGAAAAACGCATTAATCAAACAATATATTAAACTATTTCAAATGGATGATATTGTTTTGGAATTTAAACAAGATGCTCTTAATTATATTGTAGATAAAGCAATTGACTATAGCTTAGGAGCCCGAGGACTAAGATCTCTTTGTGAGGAAATTCTCAATGATGCTATGTTTAACTTACCTGGCAGTGAGATTAAGAAATTGGTTGTGAATAAGAAATATGCTGAGCAGCAAATGTCTAGGATAAGTTTGGAAAAATTAAAAGCAGCTTCTTAATTATTTAGCTCTATTAAGCTTTCAATAAATTTTCTTTCATTAGACAGCCTAGGAATTTTATTTTGCCCCCCCATTTTATTATTTAATTCTAACCACTTTAAAAAAACTCCCTTCTTTGAGATTATAATTTCAGGTTTTTTTAATGTAAAATCATTATACCTTTTTGCATCATAGTCTGAGTTTTCTAATTTTAATTCTTCATCAATTATTTGGGCAATATTAATTTTTTCAGATGGGATATTTTTGAATTCTATGAACCATTGGTGGGCACCTTTTTTATTTTTTTCCATAAAAACAGGTGCCACTGTATAATCTATAATTTCCAAATTATACTTGGATGATAATTTATTAATTACATTATCTGTATTTTCAATTATTACCTCCTCACCAAAAACATTGATAAAATGTTTTGTTCTACCAGAAACAAGTATTTTATAAGGGCTTAAGCTTGTAAATTTCACTGTATCTCCGATTTTATATCTCCACAATCCGGCATTTGTTGTTATTAATATTGCGTAATTTACACCTTTTTCAACTTGGCTTAAAGGGATAATCTTTTCATTCTTTGTAGCGTATGTTTTCATGGGTATAAACTCATAGTAAATACCATAATCTAACATTAGTAAAAGTTCGTTTTTATTATTCTCATATTGTATAGCAAAAAAACCTTCAGAAGCATTATATATTTCATAATATTGCATTGAATCCTTATTAATTATAGCATCATACTGATTCAAATAAGGTTTAAAACTTACCCCTCCATGAAAATATACCTCTAGGTTTGGCCAGATTTCAGAAATATATTTTTTTTTACTTTCTTTTAGGATTTTATTTAAAAGAACTAACATCCATGATGGTACTCCTGCAAGACTGGTAACATTCTCATTCAGAGTTTCATTAATTATTGCTGCCATCTTATAATTCCAATTTTCCATCAAGGAAGTCTTATTGCTTGGCGTGCTACTAAATTCTGCCCAAAAAGGCATATTATCAATGAGAATGGCTGATAGGTCACCATAAAATGTTCCGTTCTTTTCATAAGGAGCTTTACTGCCTCCAAGTCTTAGACTTTTTCCTGTGAAGAGTTGTGAATTTGGATTATTATTTAAATACATGCACAACAAATCTTTGCCCGCAGCATAATGACAATCTTCTAGCGATTCATTACTAACGGGTATAAATTTACTCTTAGCATTTGTTGTACCACTAGATTTTGCAAACCACTTAATTTTTGAGGACCAAAAAATATTATTTTCACCTTTTCTGGCTAGCTCTATTTTTTCTGAAAATTCTTCATAACTAAACACTGGAACCCTATCTGAAAAGTTTTGATAATTTTTAATTGAATTGAAATCATATTTTTTTCCAATAAATGTGTCTTTTGCCGAATTTACAAGCCTTAAAAGTATATCATTTTGCACCTCATTGGGATATTTTATAAACAGCTCAATTTGATGCATTCTTTTTTTAAGGAGCCATGAAGCAATTGAATTAATTAATGGAATTGGCATCTTTTTTTTGTAATTTACTATATCTTAAAATTATGAAATTTTATGCATTTTGAAGGAGTGGTAAGAAAAATGACTACTGAGTATTCTTCAGTAGTCAATTATTTTATTGAGTTTAAAAATAGTTACATCCATTTAAACCAGTTTTTAGAAAAATCATTTACCATTGAATGTACTGGCTATAGTTGTCTTTCATGCTCTTCTAATGATGAAATATTTAGACAAGGCTTTTGTAAGAAATGTTTTTTTGAAAGCCCTTTTACAGGTGACTGGATTATAAGACCTGAATTAAGTAAAGCACATTTAAATATTGCAGACCGAGATCTAGAATATGAAAAGAAAATTCAACTCCAACCTCATATTGTATATTTATCAAATACTGGGTCTATAAAGGTTGGTATAACGAGAAAATCACAAGTACCTCATCGTTGGATTGATCAAGGTGCACATGAGGCAATTGAGATTATTGAAACTCCGAACAGATTTTTAGCCGGTACTGCCGAAGTTGCCTTGAAAAAGTATATGAGTGACAAGACTAACTGGCGAAAAATGTTAAAAAATGACAGAGACAATATTAATTTATTAAGTTTCAAAGAACAGGCAAAAACTTACATACCAAGTAATCTTATTCACTATTTTAATGAAAATAGTAAAGTACTCAATATAGATTTCCCTGTTAAAAAATTTCCTTCAAAGCCAAATTCAATTAAGCTCAAAAAAAACTCAAAGTTTTCAGGAAAACTATTAGGAGTAAAAGGACAGTATTTAATTTTTGACGAAGATAAAGTTATTAATTACAGAGGTCATGAGGGACACATATTTCAAATTACTATTGGGTCCTAGCAAATAAATTTTAATCTATATTAACTTCTTCGTTAATTTTTAAATTAAATTTTTTTCTAAATAAATAAACACCTAAATATAAAAAGGGAGTGTCAACAAGCGCCACTAAAACTTTAAATAGAAACCCTGAAATTAACAATCCAGCGAATTGATCCCAACTCAAAATATTTGTTAAACACAATAAAAATAAAATGGTGAATGTGTCAACAAATTGTGAGAAAAAAGTTGAAAAGTTATTTCTTAGCCATAACATTTTTCCCTTTGTAAGATTTTTCCAAAAATGATATATATGAATATCAATATACTGAGCAAACAAATAACTAAGCATACTTGATAATACAGCAATTATTGTGCTTCCAAATACTTTTGTAAATAAGGAGTCATCAACTGGTGAATTTTCCATTGCAGGAACTGAATCAGCTACATATATTATAAGAGTTGAAAAAACTGCAGCAAAAATCCCGACGGTAACAACTTGGTTAGCTTTCTTTTTACCATAAATTTCACTAATAATATCGGTTATAAGAAAAGTAATCGGATATGGAAGAATACCAACTGACAAATAAAATAGTTTTTCACCAAATATTTCTATATCAATGGGATGCCAATAAAAAAACTTTTGAAAAATTAAATTTGAAACTACCAAAGACGTAATGAAAAGAGATGCTAGAATTAAATAAAGTTTTTGAGCTAAAATTTTTTTTTCAGGATTCATTATTTTGTCTTTAATCAAATATAGTAAATCAATTTCTTTTGACTAATTTGTTATTTCTTATGGATTTTAATAAAAAATATCATATTTCAATAGGTTCCAATATCGGAGATAGGTTGAAAAATATTCAGTCATCCATTGATTTAATTCATTCCAGAATTGCATCAATTCTTACTCTTTCATCAATATATGAAACAGAGTCAATTGGATTTGAAGGTCATGATTTTTTTAATATATGCGCAACATTTAATTCTTTTAAATCCCCTTATCACATAATGAATGAGTTGCTTGAAATTGAAACTCTTTTAGGAAGGTATAGAAGTAAAGAAAAAAAATATGTTTCTAGAATTATCGACATTGATATTTTATTAGTTGATGACATGGTGATTAATTCAGAGGAATTAAAAATACCTCACTTAGAAATTTGTAACAGAAAATTTGTTTTGGAACCATTATTAGAAATTGATCCAAATTTAATTCACCCTATTAGTAAAATTTCATTTAAAGAAATATTCAGCTCTTTTAAAACCAATCAAAAAGTTCAAAAAAAAGATTTATGTCTTGAAAATCCAGCACATTTAACTAACATAACAAATTATAATTATATAGCAATTGAAGGCAATATAGGTTCAGGAAAAACTAGCCTATCTAAATTAATTTCAAGTGATTTTAATACAAAATTGATGCTTGAAAGATTTATTGATAATCCATTTTTAGCTAAATTCTATGAGAATCCAAAAGATTTTGCTTTTAAATTAGAGATGTCTTTTTTAGCCGACAGATATCAACAAACCAGTGAAGATTTATCACAATTAAATTTTTTTAGTCAGAATATTATGAGCGATTATGACATCCATAAGTCATTGATTTTCTCAAAAATTAATTTAAGCTCTGATGAATTTAATTTATATAGGAAATTATTTTATTCACTATATAGGAGTATTGTTAAACCTGATTTAATTATTTTTTTAAATCAAACGATTGAAAATCTGAAAACAAATATCAAAAAAAGAGGCAGAGATTATGAATCGACAATTTCTGCAGATTATTTAAAAAAAATTAATCAGAGTTATTCTGAATTTTTTAAATCCAGACCAGATTTAAATGTAAAATTTATAGATGTTTCTGAAATGGATTTTGTAAAAAATAGATTGGATTATTTATCCATCATAAATGGAATCAATTAGTTTTTATTTTGGTGAAAAAATCCCAAATAACAATTCCTACTGACACCGAAACATTAAATGAGTGCTTTGTACCAAATTGAGGTATTTCAACTACGTCATCACTCATATCAATTACTTTTTGATTAATACCATTTATTTCATTACCAAAAATTATTGCATACTTTTTTTTAGATTGAATCTTAAAATATTTTAGATCAGTTGATTTGTCAGCCTGCTCAACCGAAATAATTTGATACTTTTCTTGCTTTAATTTTAAAATTGCATCTTTAATATTTTCAAAATAACTCCATTTTACTGAATCTGTACTTCCTAATGCAGTTTTTCTAATTTCCTTATTTGGCGGTTTAGCTGTAATACCGCATAGAACAATCTCATCTATTAAAAAAGCGTCACACGATCTAAATATACTTCCAACATTATGCGCACTCCTTATGTTATCAAGTAAAACTTTAATTGGGGTTTTAGAGGAGCTTTTAAATTCCTCAATTGAAATTCTGTTTAATTCACTATTTTTTAATTTTTTCATTTAAGCTTACTCAAAACATTTGTTTTTTAAACAACTAAATAATAATTACATTAGTAATGATGTAGGTGTAAAAATAGTATTTAACTTATCCAATTGAAAAAAGACGCAAAAAAAATTACTCCTTTAATGCAGCAGTATAATGCTATTAAAGCAAAGTATCCTGATGCTTTGCTTCTTTTTAGAGTTGGAGATTTTTATGAAACTTTTGGAGAGGATGCTATTCAAGCATCTAAAATCTTAGATATTATTTTAACAAAAAGAGGAGCGGGGAGTCAAAGTGAAACTGAGCTCGCCGGATTCCCTCACCATTCTCTAAATTTATATTTACCAAAACTCGTTAAGGCAGGTTTACGTGTGGCAATTTGTGATCAATTAGAAGATCCAAAAAAAACAAAAAAAATCGTAAAAAGAGGAGTAACCGAACTCGTAACTCCAGGATTAGCCTCTGTTGACGGTGTTCTATATCCAAAGAAAAATAATTTTTTAGCATCTATTTTTATAAGTAATAATATTGGAATTTCTTTTTTAGACATCTCCACCGGAGAGTTTTTGCTCTCACAGGGTGATTCAGAATACATTGCTAAATTATTAGCAAACTTTAATCCAAGTGAAATATTGATTGCCAAGCAGCAAAAGAAAATTTTTAAGGAAAAATTTGGTGAGTTTTATAATTTGTTTTTTCTAGACGAATGGGTTTATAATTCAGACTTCGCCAATGAGCTTATTCAAAAGCAATTTAAAACTAATTCAATTAAAGGTTTTGGCATAAAAGATTTAAATGAAGGTGTTATATCAACTGCAGGTATTTTGCACTATTTAAGCGAAACTCAACATCACCGGTTAAGTCACATAACAAAAATTAACAGAATTCCTATTGATGGTCATGTTTGGCTTGACAGATTTACGGTTAGAAATCTAGAAATATTTCATCCAAATAATTTTGAGGGAAAATGCTTAATTGATGTAATTGATAATACAATTTCCCCCATGGGAGGAAGATTATTAAAAAGATGGTTAGCTCTACCATCCACAGACAAGGATTTGATTTCACAAAGACATAATATTGTTGATCATTTTATTTCGAAAGATGAGCATAGAAATTTCGTTTGTGAATTACTTTCATCTTTAAGTGATATAGAAAGATTAGCGTCGAAAATAGCCACTAAAAAAATCACTCCAAGAGAATTATATAATCTGAAAGAGTCCTTAAATTCTATTAAACCTTTAAAAAATAAATTAAAAAAGACCAGCTGTAAAGACTTAAATAAATTGATTAATTCATTAAGTTCATGTGAAGATTTCATAAAAATAATTGACAAAACACTTTCAGAAAATCCTCCTGTCAATATCAATAAAGGGAATTCGATTTCATCTGAATTTTCTGATGAATTAAAAGAGCTTAGGAGTTTATCCAAGAACAATAAAAATTATTTAGATGATATGCTTAAGCAGCAATCAGAAATAACCAATATCCCGTCATTAAAAATTTCTTCAAATAATGTATTTGGATACTATATAGAAGTTAGAAATACTCACAAAGAAAAGGTTCCTGAAAGTTGGATTAGAAAGCAAACTCTTGTTAATGCAGAAAGATATATAACTGAGGAATTAAAGGAATATGAGTCCAAAATTTTAGGAGCTGAGGAAAGAATTATGCAATTAGAGATTAAATTTTTTGATGAATTGTTAGATTCTTGTCAACTATTTATAAGTGAAATTCAAAACAACTCTGTATTGATTGCGCAGCTTGATTGCCTTGTTTCATTTTCTAACCTCTCAATATCAAAAAATTATATCAGACCTGAATTTAACGATTCTTTTGAAATCGAGATCATAAATGGAAAACATCCTGTTATAGAATCTCAATTACCAATTGATAAGCCCTACATACCTAATAGCATATCTCTAAATAAAGAAAATCAACAAATTATTATGATTACTGGACCCAATATGTCTGGAAAATCAGCTATTTTAAGACAAACTGCAATAATTTGCTTGCTTGCACAGATAGGTTGTTATGTTCCAGCTGAAAAATTAAAGATGGGTATAATTGATAAAATATTTACCCGTGTTGGCGCATCCGATAATATAAGTATGGGTGAATCAACATTTATGGTAGAGATGAATGAGACTGCACTAATTTTAAATAATATTTCAGAAAGAAGTTTGATTTTACTTGATGAAATTGGTAGAGGGACAAGCACATATGATGGCATTTCGATCGCATGGGCAATTACTGAGTTCTTACACCATCACAAGTTTAAACCAAAAACTTTATTTGCAACTCATTATCATGAATTAAACCAAATGGCCGATTCATTCGAGAGAATTAAAAATTTTAATGTATCAATAAAAGATGAAAATAATCAAATTTTGTTTTTGCGGAAATTAATTCCTGGAAGTAGTGAGCACAGTTTTGGAATTCATGTTGCTAAAATGGCTGGTTTGCCAAAAGATGTTTTAGATAAAGCAAATGATATGTTAAAACAACTTGAACATTCTCGATCTTCCAAAGAATTAACAGTGAATGCTATTTCTCCTCAATTACAATTTTTTGATATCAATGACCCCTTAATTGAGGAAATCAGAAAAGAATTGGATGATTTAAATCTCGACGAACTAACTCCAATTGAAGCAATGCTTAAATTAAACGAGTTAAAAAGAAAAATTAATAATTAGTATTTTTTTTTATTTTTGGATTCTTACAAACTAACTAAACCACTCAAAAAAATGAAGAATATATTTACATGTTACATCATTTTATTATTGGGATTTTTTTTAAATGCTCAGAATTTAAAATCACCCGATAATAATTTGGATTTAAACTTTAGCATTGATGAAAAAGGAAGAGCATTTTATTCTTTGAATTTTCATGATAAACCTGTCATATTAAATAGCGGATTAGGATTTATATTGAAGGATAATGTTGAATGGATGAAAATTGACACTTTAGACATGATTAATAATTTTAAAATTCAAAATGTAACATTTGATTCTGTTGATGAATATTGGAATCCTGTGTGGGGTGAAGAAAGTAAAATTAGAAACAATTATAATGAAATGTTTGTTGAGCTTCAGCAAATAGAATCTGAAAGGAAATTTAATATTAGATTCAGATTATTTGATGATTCTTTAGGTTTTAGATATGAATTCCCTCTACAAGAAAAACTTGGGTCATTTATAGTTATTGATGAAAAAACCGAGTTTGCAATGGCAGGAGATCATACGGCTATGTGGATTCCAGGTGACTATGATACACAGGAATATAATTACACTACTTCTAGGCTTTCTGAAATAGAACAAAAATCCATTGACTTTAGAGAGGAAAATGTTTCAATGTTCAAATTCTCGAATTTGGCAGTTCAGACAGCATTAATGATGAAGTCACAAAATGGACTTTACATAAATATACATGAGGCTGCCTTGATCGAATATTCGGCAATGCATTTAGAGTTTAACCCTGTAAATATGACTTTTGAAAGTCATCTAACCCCAGATGCTTATGGTAATATGGCTTATATGAATGCTCCGCACAATACGCCTTGGAGAACAGTAATTGTAAGTGACGATGCAAAAGATATATTAGCCAGTAGAATAACATATAATTTAAATGAACCTTCCAAAATTGAAGACACTTCATGGATAAAACCCACCAAATATATGGGTGTTTGGTGGGAGATGATCACCGGCCAAAGTACATGGTGGTATACAAATGATCTATCCTCGGTAAGAATTAATGAAACAAATTATGATGAGTTGGAGCCTAATGATTCGCACGCTGCTAATAATAAAAAGGTGATGAGATATATTGACTTTGCATCTGAACATGGTTTTGACGCATTGCTTGTTGAGGGTTGGAATATTGGATGGGAAGATTGGTTCAATAAGAAGAAGGATTATGTTTTTGATTTTTTGACGCCATACCCTGATTTTGATATTGAAAAATTAAATAATTATGCGAAAAAAAAGGGGATAAGTTTAATGATGCATCATGAAACCTCTGGAGCTATTAGAAATTATGAAAGACATATGGATGAAGCATATTCCCTAATGAATAAATATGGATACAAGTCGGTTAAGAGTGGATATGTTGGCAGAATAATTCCTGCTGGGGAAAGACATTATGGTCAGTATATGGTCGATCATTATATATATGCAATTGATAAAGCCGCTGATTATAAAATAATGGTAAATGCACACGAAGCTGTTAGACCAACAGGCGTTGGAAGAACATACCCAAATCATATTGGAAATGAATCTGCTCGTGGCGCAGAGTTTCGTGGTTCTAAACTAAATCACACAACTATTTTACCTTTCACTAGATTAATTGGCGGGCCAATGGACTATACACCAGGAATTTTTGAAATGGATCCAAGAAAAAACAGACCTGATTTCACACCAAATCTGAATGAAACATTGGCACCAGGGTCAGTTACTACTACGTTAGCTAATCAATTAGGCTTATATGTTGTCATGTATAGCCCTTTACAAATGGCAGCTGATTTACCAAAGAATTATATGCGTTTCCCGGATGCATTTCAGTTCATCAAAGATGTTGCTTTGGATTGGGATAAATCTGTTTATTTGGAGGCGGAGCCTGGTGAGTACTTAACAATAGCAAGAAAAGAAAAGGGTACCGATAAATGGTTTGTTGGAAATTCAAATGGTTATAACAAAAGGGACTCAGAAGTTGATTTTAGTTTCTTAGAAAAGAACAAAAAATATACAGCTACAATTTATAGGGACTCCAAGGATGCAGACTATGCTAAAAACCCACAATCTTATGAAGTAGAAAATATAACTGTTACATCAAAAAGTAAAATTAAAATATTAACCGTTCCTGCTGGAGGATTTGCTATTTCGATTTTCCCAAATTAAGTTTCATATTTGAAAATTTATCTTAAATTTGCTTCCGCACTTCTGGTGCATGTTCTTTAAAATAATGCGAAAGTAGCTCAGGGGTAGAGCATCACCTTGCCAAGGTGAGGGTCGCGGGTTCAAATCCCGTCTTTCGCTCCAAAAAATATTTGCTGAAGTGGTGGAATTGGTAGACACGTTGGACTTAAAATCCAATGGATAGTAATATCCGTGCGGGTTCAAGTCCCGCCTTCAGTACAAAACGGAAGATTTCATATTGATTTCTTCCGTTTTTTTTTTCAAAAATTTAATAAAATTTTAAAAAATCTAACGATTTTACAGTAAAAAACAAATATATTTATCATTTTATCAATATATAAATAAAATCATTGAAAATATGAAAAGAATTAATTCTTTAGATATTTTAAAGGGAATCATAATAGTAATAATGTCTTTAGATCATTTTAGAGATTATTTTCATTACGAAGCTTTCTTTTTTAACCCAACTGACCCTCAAAAAACTAATAATGCTACATTTTTTATCAGATGGATAACTCATTATTGTGCACCTGTCTTTGCATTTCTTGCAGGTGTTTCAGCATTTATTGTTGGTAATAAGTATGATAAAAAATATTTATCGAAGTTTCTTTTATCAAGGGGTGTTTGGTTAATCTTTGTAGAGATTGTAATAATGAATTTCGGATGGAGATTTGATATTGAGTTCAATTTTCTTGTTTTACAGGTTATTTGGATGTTAGGGATATGTATGATTTTACTTTCTGGATTGATTTGGCTTTCATTAAAGCAAATTTTGATTTTTAGCTTATTTATTATTTTTGGACATAATTTGTTAGATGTTTTTGATATTTCAGGAAATTTTATTTGGGCTGTTATTCATAAGTTAGACTTCTTTAATTATTGTGAAACAAAAACTCTTGTTGTCGCATATCCGATAATACCTTGGTTTGGTGTAATGTCTCTAGGATATTTCTTTGGTCAATATTTTCATAAAGATTTTACTCAAGATTTAAGGATTAACATCTTAAAAAGAATCGGAATCATTTCAATTATTGGTTTTTTTATCGTGAGGTTTCTAAATTCATACGGAAATTCAAAAATGTGGATTAATTATGATTTATTTTCTCAAACTTTTTACTCATTTATGGATCCACAAAAATACCCACCATCTCTATCGTATCTGTTAATGACACTAGGTCCAATGTTTTTACTCTTAGCAGTTTTTGAATTAATAAAGAAATCATCCTTTTTAAATATTTTCATAGTATTTGGTAAGGTTCCTTTTTTCTTTTACATTTTACATGTTTATTTCATACATTTTTTTGCTATGATCACTGCAGAATTTTCAGGGTTTGGATGGGAATTAATGATTTTAAAACAGCCAATATGGATGCTGCCTTCTAAACTTGAAGGTTTTGGATTTAATACACTTATAATGTTAATATTGTGGATTTGTTTTGTTGCTTTTATGTATCCTATGTGTAAAAAATTTGGGGAATATAAAATGAATAATAAACAAAAAAAATGGCTTAGTTACTTATAGCTATCTAAATCTAGATTTTTTCTTTTTTCTTTTTCTTGATGATTTGCTGGAATAAGATTTTTTATTATAATTTTTTCTGTCTTTTCTTCTCCTCGATGGTTTTTGTTCAAATTCAGTCGCCTCTCCTAAAACCAAATCATTACCCTTAAAATCAATTTTTTTAATATTTTTTATAAAATCTTCTTTATAATCTTGATCAATTTCAAAAAACGTATTATATCTACTTAATTCAATTTTACCAATTTCAATACTATTTGATTTTAATGCTCTATTTACAATTGAGATAATGTCTAATGGGGTTGCCCTGTGTTTTCTTCCTATATTAATACAAAACCCGATCAGTGATTTTCCATTTCTGTCACCTCTTTTTGAATTACTTTTATCTTTTGATTTTTTATAAGTAATTTTATTTGATTCTTTATAATAGTTTAAAAATCTATTAAACTCCGCAGAAACAAATCTTTTAATTAATTCATCTCGATCAAGCCATTCAAGTCTTTTATAAATGTCATTTAAAAATGGTTTAATTTGCTTTTCTTCAACTTCCACATTTTCAATTTTATCTATCAATTTATAAAGTTGGTTAGAACAAATTTCAACTCCGGTTGGCACTTCTTTATTTAAGAATTTTATCCCTCCCTTTTTTTCAATTGATTTTATTTTTTGTCTCTCACTTTCATTAGAGATTGCGATTGAAATTCCACTTTTACCTGCTCTTGCTGTTCTTCCGCTTCTATGAATATATACTTCGGGATCATCGGGAAGAGAATAATTGATCACATGCGTAATATCATCTACATCTAAACCGCGAGCAGCTACATCTGTAGCAATTAAAATTTGTAAGGATTTATTCCTGAATCTTTGCATTACTTCGTCTCTTTGATTTTGAGATAAATCCCCGTGAATAGCATCTGCATTATATCCTTCAGCCATAAACTTATTTGCAATATCCTTAGTGTGCCTTTTTGTCCTACAGAATACTATACCATATATATTAGGATTATAATCAGCAATTCTTTTTAGTGCTTCATATTTATTTCTTGAACTAACATTATATATATGATGCTCAATATTTTTTGCACCTGAATTAATTTTGGACACACTTATTTCTTTTGCATCACTCATGTATCTTTTGGAAATACTTTTAACTTCCTTGGAAATTGTTGCAGAAAAAAGCATAGTTTGTCGATCAGATTTTGTTCTTTCCAATATAAAATCTAAATCGTCCTTAAAACCCATACTCAACATTTCATCAGCTTCATCCAATACAACCTTATCAACTAATTCTAATTTTAAAACTTTTCTCTTGATTAAATCTTTGGTTCTTCCAGGCGTACCAACAACAATATGAACTCCTTTATTTAAAGATTTAATTTGGGTTTCAATATTAGCCCCTCCATAAACTGCTAAGATTTTTATTCCAGAAACATATTTTGAGTAAGTTTTTAAGTCTTTACATATTTGAATACAAAGTTCTCTTGTGGGGCATAATATTATAGATTGAACAAATTTATTTTTTAATGCGGTTTTTTGAATTACTGGTAGACCAAATGCTGCTGTTTTTCCGGTACCTGTTTGAGCTAGCGAAATTAAATCCCTATTTTCAAACAATAAAAATGGAATCGATTTTTCTTGAATTTCAGTGGGATTGATAAAGCCCATTTCATTTATACCTTGACATAAATCTTTTGCTACCCCAATTTCTTTAAATTTTGACATAAAATATTTTCTCGCTGCAAATGTCGACTATTTAATTCGGTATTTAATCAAAAAAAATTGTTTAAATTTTTTTCATTTCGTTTTTTATTTAAAAAAATAGATTGTTATATTTACACCAATGAAGAAATTACAATTAAATATGTGGTGGTGGAAACATAAAATATTCATTTCGTGAGGTAGTCGCTATATTTTAATTTGAGAAAAAGCTTATCATCACGATAAGCTTTTTTTTATTCATGGTTAGTTTTAGTTTGTTTTTTTAAAGGGGGTGTTAAAGCCCCCATTAAAATTAAAAATGAAAAAATTTAGATTAAATACATACAAAAAGAAATTTTTGGTAGATACTATTACCCCTGTTAGTGTTTACCTAAGAATAAGAGATAAATACCCAAATAGCTTACTGTTGGAAAGTAGTGATTACAATTCTAATAGTAATAGCTTCTCATATATATGTTTTAATCAAATTGCATCTTTTGAAGTTTTTGAAAATCTTCTTTCAACTAAATTTCCAGATAATTCAAACCATTCGACTCCTTGTTCTAAAGAAAATTTAATTTACGAACTACAAAATTTTATTAATCGATTTGATGTTGAATTATCTGATCTACCATTTATTAATAATGGCCTTTTTGGATATACTTCTTATGATGCAGTAAAATATTTTGAGGATGTAGAAATTAGTATGAAAGATAATTCTATGAAAATTTCAGAAATGTACTATGGTATCTACAAAAATATTATTGCAATTAACCATTTTAAGAACGAGGCATATATTTTTTGTCATTCTTTAAATGACGAAAATAATATTGATAATATATATCAACTTATTAAAATAGCGACCTCAAGTAATTACAAGTTTAGTTCCATTGATGAGATAAACTCAAATCTAACTGATAAAGAATTTATCAAACAGGTCAATTTTGCTAAGAATCATTGTAAAAGGGGAGATGTTTTTCAGCTAGTTTTATCAAGACGATTTTCTCAAAAATTTTCAGGAGATGATTTCAATGTATACAGAGCATTAAGAAGTATAAACCCTTCACCATACCTATTTTATTTTGATTATGGAGATTATAAAATTTTGGGTAGCTCTCCCGAGGCCCAATTGGTAATAAAGGAAAAGCTAGCTGAAATTCACCCTATTGCCGGAACATTCAAAAGAACTGGAAATGAAACAGAGGACAAACTACTTGCTGAAAAATTGTTAAATGATCCAAAAGAAGGAAGTGAGCATGTAATGTTAGTAGATCTGGCCAGAAACGACTTAAGTAGAAATTGTGAGTTTGTTAAAGTTGAAAAATTCAAAGAAGTTCAATATTTCTCTCACGTTATTCATTTAGTGAGTAAAGTAACCGGTAAGCTAGAAAACAATGATAAAAATTTAAAAATAATTGCTGATACTTTCCCTGCCGGAACACTTTCGGGAGCACCAAAACACATGGCTATGACTCTAATTGAAAAGTACGAAAAAACTAACAGGAGTTATTATGGTGGCGCCATTGGTATATTAGGTTTTAATGGGGATTTTAATCATGCAATAATGATAAGAACTTTCTTAAGTAAAAATAACTTTTTGTATTGGCAAGCAGGTGCAGGTATCGTAGATAAGTCTGATGAAAATAATGAATTACAAGAGGTTTATAATAAATTAAATGCGTTAACAAAGTCAATTAAAATGGCAAATAAATTATAAAATGAATAAAGTTTTAGTAATAGACAATTACGATAGTTTTACTTATAATTTGGTACACCTAATTAGGGAAATGAATTATGATGTTACCGTTATTAGAAATGATAAATTTGATTTAGATTATATTTCAAAATTTGATAAAATTTTATTATCACCAGGCCCTGGGATCCCAGACGAGGCAGGTTTATTAAAAAAAGTAATTGACAAATATGGTCCAACAAAAAGTATTCTTGGAATATGTCTCGGCCAACAAGCTATTGCAGAAGTTTACGGAGGATCTCTGAAAAATTTAGATGAGGTTTTTCATGGAATTTCTACCAATATAAATTTATGTGTAGATGACGAATCAATTTTTCATGGAATCAAAAATAATTTTCAGGCGGCCAGATACCACTCATGGGTGGTTGATAAAATTTCTGAAAACCTAGAAATAACATCTGTTGATGATAATAATCACATTATGTCTATAAGACACACAAAATATGATGTTAGGGGGGTTCAGTTTCACCCCGAATCTATTTTAACTCCAAATGGAAAAAAAATTATAGAAAATTGGATAAATAATTAAAATGAAAGAAATTTTAACTAGATTAATAAATCATGAAAATTTAGATAGAAAAGAATCTAAAGAAATTCTCATCGATATTTCAAACGGAATATATAATCATGAGCAAGTTGCTTCTTTTTTGACTGTCTTTATGTTAAGAGGAACATCAACTGATGAGCTTATTGGATTTAGAGAAGCACTATTAGAATTATGTATAAAATTAGACTTTAGCGATTTTCAAACAATTGATTTATGTGGTACTGGTGGTGACAATAAAAATACATTCAACATTTCAACTTTGGCGTCTTTTGTTACCGCTGGTGCTGGAATTCATGTTGCAAAACATGGTAATTATTCTGTTTCCTCAGCATGTGGTTCATCAAACGTTTTAGAATTTTTTGGGGTAAAATTTACAAATAAAGAAGACTTTTTAAAAACATGTTTAAACAAAGCTAATATCTGTATTTTACATGCTCCATTATTTCATCCTGCCATGAAAAATGTTGCGCCTGTGAGAAAGGCATTAGAAATGAAAACATTTTTCAATATTTTGGGGCCCTTAGTAAATCCTTGTCGACCAAACAATCAACTTGTTGGTGTATACGGGCTAGATATTCTTAGACTTTATAAGTCTGTTTTTGAAACAACTAAAGGATTTAAATATTCGATTATTCATTCTTTAGATGGATATGATGAAATTTCTCTTACTGGAGATACAAAAGTTATTTCTAATAATAATGAGTTTTTGATAAAACCAAAAGATTTTAATTTTGATATTATTTCATCCGAAAAAATTTTTGGTGGCAATACTATTGAAGAGGCAGCATCAATTTTTCATGATGTTCTAAATTTGAGAGCTACGAAAGAACAAATAAATGTAGTTCTTGCAAACTCTGCTTTGGCAATATCTACAGTAAAAGAAATAGGAATATCTGATGCTTTTGAAATAGCAAAAGACTCATTACTAAATAAAAAAGCTCTTAAATCATTTAACACATTAATGGAATTAAGTAAATGAATATTCTAAATAAAATAATACGTCATAAAAAAAATGAGATTGAATATCTCAAACTAAATTATTCTATTAGTCAACTAGAGTCTTCTTCATTTTTTGAAAGAGAAACGATTTCACTAAAAAGTAAATTAATGTCAAGTAATTCTGGAATAATCGCAGAGCATAAAAGAAAATCTCCATCAAAAGATATCATAAATAATAATTTAAAAATACGAGATGTTATTCAAGGATATCAGGACGCTGGCGTTTGTGGAATCTCGGTTCTAACAGACTTAGATTTCTTTGGTGGAACAAATGATGATTTAAAAATCACCAGAGAAATTTTTGAAGGTCCAATTTTAAGAAAAGAATTTATTTTAGATGAATTTCAGATTATAGAATCAAAATCCTTGGGTACAGATGTAATCTTATTAATCGCTTCAGTCTTAACCAAACAAGAAATTTTTAAGCTGTCTAAGTTAGCCAAAGAATTGAATTTAGAAGTATTAGCTGAGGTCCACAATGAAAATGAATTGGACAAGGTATTAAATCCATACATAGATTTGATTGGAGTTAATAATAGGGATCTAAAAATATTTAAAACAGATATTAATATTTCAAAGAATATTTCAAAGAAAATACCTGCTGATTTTTTAAAGATTTCAGAAAGTGGGATTTATAATTATAATGTTGTAAAAGATTTAAGGGAATATGGGTTTAAAGGTTTTTTAATAGGAGAATATTTTATGAAAACAATAAATCCTGGATTTACTGCAAGTGAGTTTATAAAAAAAATCGAAGTATGAAATTAAAGGTTTGTGGAATGAAATATAAAGATAATATCAATTTAATTTCAAAATTAAACCCTGATTATATGGGCTTTATATTTTATAAGAAATCAAAAAGATTTTTCGAAAATGAACCAATGCCAAGACTTAATAAAACTATTAAAAAAGTAGGTGTTTTTGTAAATCCAGAAATTGAATACTTAAGTCTAATTATCAAAAAATATAATCTAGATTTGGTTCAACTACATGGAGATGAGACACCTGATTTAATATCAAAAATTCGAGATGTTAAAATAATAAAGGCATTTTCAATTGATAAAAATTTTAATTTTAATTTAATTGAAAATTACATGTCATGCGATTATTTTCTTTTTGATACTAAAGGAAAATTACCTGGAGGTAATGGCAAATGTTTTGATTGGACAATTTTAACTAATTATAAATTTAGTAAACCATATTTTTTAAGTGGTGGAATTGGTCTACATAAGATTAACGAATTAAAAGACTTTTTTAATTCTAAAATTTCAAAACACTGTTTTGGAGTTGATATCAATAGTCATTTTGAAATTGACAACGCAAAAAAAGATTTTCAATTAATTAAAAATTTTAAAAATGAGTTATAATGTAAATGCTAAAGGATATTATGGAGAGTTTGGAGGTGCATATATTCCAGAAATGCTCTTGCACAATATTGATGAGCTTAAAGAAAATTATATTAAAATAATTAGTGATGATAGCTTTCAAAAAGAGTTTAATCAATTACTTAAAGATTACGTGGGTAGACCATCTCCATTATATTTTTCAAAAAATTTATCAGAAAAATATTCAGCTAAAATATATTTAAAGAGAGAAGATTTAATTCACACAGGAGCACATAAAATTAATAATACAATAGGACAAATAATTCTTGCAAAAAGATTAAAAAAATCTCGAATTATTGCTGAAACTGGAGCAGGACAGCATGGAGTTGCTACAGCTACAGTTTGTGCTTTAATGGGTTTAAAATGTATTGTATATATGGGTGCTACTGACGTTAAAAGACAGGCTCCAAATGTTGCAAGAATGAAAATGTTAGGAGCTGATGTGATTGATGTAATTTCTGGAAGTTCAACTTTAAAAGATGCAACAAATGAAGCTATGAGAGATTGGATTAACAATCCAATTGATACTCATTATATTGTTGGAAGCGTTGTTGGACCACATCCTTTTCCTGATATGGTAGCCAGATTTCAGTCTATTATTTCAAAGGAGATAAAAGAACAACTACTCGCTGTAGAAGGAAGAAATTATCCAGATTATTTAATTGCCTGTGTTGGCGGAGGCAGTAATGCAGCAGGAACCTTTTATGATTATTTGGATGATAAAAGAGTGAAAATTATTTGTGTTGAGGCATCTGGGAAAGGAGTAAATTCTGGAAAATCAGCTGCAACTACAAAATTGGGTAAAACTGGAATTATTCACGGTAGCAAGACCTTACTTATGCAAACCAATGATGGTCAAATTACTGAACCCTATTCAATTTCAGCTGGATTAGATTATCCTGGAATTGGACCTATGCATGCAAATTTATTTACAACAGGAAGGGGAGAATTTATTTCGATTGACGATGACGAGGCGATGTCGGCAGGATTGCAATTATCACAAATTGAAGGAATTATCCCTGCCATTGAGACATCACATGCTTTAGCTGTATTTGAACATAAAAAATTTAATCCAAATGATATAATTGTTTTAAATCTTTCAGGAAGGGGAGATAAAGATCTAGAGAATTATATCAAATATTTTAATATATAATGAATAGAATTGACAAAACTTTAAAAGAAAAAGATAATATTTTATCTATATATTTTACTGCTGGATATCCTCACTTAAAAAGTACAACCGAAATTATTAAAAATTTAGTTTCAGCAGGAACAGATATGATAGAAATTGGTTTGCCTTTTAGCGATCCTTTAGCCGATGGAGAGACTATTCAGATGAGCTCAAAAATTGCTCTAGAAAATGGAATGTCTACAAAAATTTTGTTTGATCAACTCAATGGGATAAGAAATAATGTGAATATCCCTTTAATAATTATGGGCTATTTTAATCCAATTTTTCAATTTGGTGTAGAAGAGTTTTGTAAAAAATGTAATGAGATTGGAATCGATGGACTGATAATTCCTGATTTGCCAATTGATATTTATCTTTCAAAGTATAAACTAATTTTTGAAAAAAATCAACTCCAAAATATATTTTTAATAACTCCACAAACTAGTGATGAAAGAATCGACTACATAGACAAAAACAGTGGTGGTTTTATATATGTTGTAAGCTCATCAAGTATAACTGGCTCAACAAATAAATTCAACGAAAACAGCCTAAATTATTTTAGAAGATTAGAAAAGATGAGACTATCAACACCCAAAATTATTGGTTTTGGAATTTCAAATAATGAAAATTTCTCAATTGCTAGTAAATATTCACAGGGTTGTATTGTGGGTAGCGCATTCATAAAATATCTTAAAAATAATGGGATCAATTCAATCAAAATATTTGTTGATGAAATTAAAAATATAAATTAATTTTTATCAATTTATATTTTTAACAAAGCTGTTGAAATTAAAATTGCTGTATTTTACATTTCATTTTAGATTATTTAAAATTAATTTAACTCCACCTTTATTTTTGTCAAAAAATTTAGTGCATTTATCGGACATTTCTTTTATTAAATTTTCATTATTAATAATTGACTCGAGAACATTAGTAAAATCACTGTAATTTGAAATACTGATCATATTTCCATCCTTAATCATTTTTTCTGCTTCATCAAATCCTTTATAATTTTTTCCTATAATTATAGGTTTGGAAAAGTAAGCTGGCTCTAATGTGTTGTGCAGTCCTTTTGTACCCATTCCTCCTCCTACATAGGCAACTGTACTGTATGAGTATAATGATGATAGCATGCCTATATTATCAATAATTAAACACGAAAATTCTTTCAAATTTGTATTTGAAGTAATTTTTGAAAATAAAATAGATTTATCTCCTAAATATTTTTTAATCCTTTCAGAATTTTTAGATATTTCATGTGGCGCTATAATATACTTAGTATTTCCTTTGTAATCATTAATGTATTTTAAGATTATGTTTTCATCCTCTTTCCATGTACTTCCAAAAACAACACAATTATTTTTGTCAATAAATCCCTTGATAATTTCATTAGTTTCTTTACTTAATTTTGGGATAACAGTGTCATATCTTAAGTCACCAATAACAATTACATTTTGATTCCCAATCTGTTCAACTACTTTTTTGGAATTTTCATTTAAAACAAAGATTGAATCAAATTCTTTTATTGCTGAATTTATTTTAAATATTTTTTTTAAATAATTTGATGAGAAATTACCACCAGCTGAGTAAACTTTAGAGCCACTCATTTTTGCGTGTTTGATAAAATTTGGCCATATTTCGTTTTTGATAAAAAAAGTGGCCTTTGGTGATATTATTTTATAAAATTCAATACAATTTTTATTAGATTCAAGAGGTAAATAAATCACACAATCAAAGAGATCTAAATTAGCATTTTCATATCCAGAGGGTGAAATAAATGACAAGAGAAATTTATAATTGACAAACTTATCCTTTAGATGGGTTATTAATTTTTCGGACATTAAATATTCCCCATGAGATGCACAGTGAATATGGACAATGTTATCACCTTTTTTAAATGATGATTTTAGTTTTTTAAAACTATTCTTTCTGCCTTTAATACCTTTTTCAATTTTTTTTGAAAAAGGAGCGCAGAGTCTTAGAATAACTTCAAATATTTTAATTAATAGAGAATTAATATTACCAGTTTTAAACAAAAGTAACCAAAAATTAATATTCTATTAGTTAGTCCTAAATCTATATTTTTATGAAATAAGTGCTTATTTAAAAAATTTAAGAATTTTTTTTAAAGCTAGAAATCAAAATTAAAATCATGCCCGTTGTGACGGATAAATCGGCAATATTAAATATACCAGTTTGGAATATACCCCAAAAATCTAAATAAAAGAAATCAGTTACTGAACCATAAACAATTCTGTCAAAAATATTACTTATACCGCCTCCTATTATCAATGAAAATCCAATTATAGACATTTTATCAAGAGCTTTGTCAATGTAAGTATAAGCAGTTATTCCAATTAAAACTATTATGGGTAAAAAAATTAGTAATAAAATTCTGAGTGTTTCAGGGAGTTGGCTTCCCATGCCTAAAAATGCACCTGTATTTTCAACCTTTATTAAAATAAATACATCACCAATAATGCTATATTCAATATAACTTTCAAAATTATTCCTAACACAAATTTTTGAAATTTGATCAAGTGTTATAATTAAAAAGACTATTGTTGTAATTAATAAATTACGTTCTCTTTTATTCAACATTTTCCAAATTTAATGAACTTGAATTTATATCACCGTTAATTTTCCGTACTAAGCCATGCAGCACACGACCAGGCCCGACCTCTATAAACTCCTTAGCCCCATCTTCAACCATTTTGGTTATTGATTGGGTCCACTTAACTGGATTAGTTAGCTGAGAAATTAAATTTTCTTTTATCTCAATTTCTGACGAGCAGGGAAGGCCACTTACATTTTGATATATTGGACACACTGGATCAGAAAAAACTGTTTCATTTATAGCATTTTCAAGCTCCCTTTTTGCTTCTTCCATAAGCGGGGAATGAAATGCACCCCCAACGGGTAAAACTAATGCACGTCGGGCTCCAATTTCTTTTAATTTTTCACATGCTAATTCTATTGCATTTAATTCACCAGAAATAACCAATTGGCCTGGGCAATTATAATTTGCAGCTACCACAACCCCGTTAACTGCGCTACAAACATTTTCAATAAGTTTATCTTCAAGCCCTAATACAGCAGCCATAGTACCAGGATTATTTTCACAAGCTTTTTGCATTGCATTTGCTCTAATTGAAACTAACTTCAGCCCATCTTCAAATGAAATGGATTTATTTATAACCAGAGCCGAGAATTCTCCTAAAGAATGACCGGCAACCATTGCAGGCGAGATTTCATTCTCTTTACTCATTGCCAATATTACAGAATGTAAAAAAATAGCTGGTTGAGTGACCGAGGTTTGTTTTAAATCTTCAGTCGACCCGTTAAACATCACATCACTTATTTTAAAACCTAAAATTTCGTTAGCATTATTAAAAAGTTCATAAGCAGTTTTTGAATTTTCAAATAAATCCTTGCCCATTCCTGAAAATTGTGCGCCTTGCCCTGGGAAAATATATGCTTTCATTACTTAATTTTTAAATATGTTTTATATGTAAATGAATATTTATGGCGTTCATCTATTTCATGGTTTTCTTCATTAATTAATTCCCATTCGTCTTCGTTAATTTTTGGAAAGAAAGTATCAGCTTCAAACTCTTTATGAACCCTTGTTAATTCAATAGTATCGCTGTATTTCAAGGCTATATTATAAATTTGTCCACCTCCAATTATGAATGGATTTTCATCCTCACTAGTTGCTTTTATTGCATCCTCAAAATTATTTACAACAATAACTTCATCTGGAAAGTAACTTTTAGATTTTTTTGAGATAACAATATGTTTTCTGTTTGGTAATAATCCGGGAAATGAATCAAACGTTTTTCTACCCATTATTATGCAATGACCGGAGGTAAGTCTTTTAAACCTTTTTAGATCATCTGGCAAACTCCAGATAAGACCATTATTTTTTCCGATAGCATCATTTTCAGCTGCAGCAACAATAATGGTTATAGTTTTTTTTATCATGAGAACGACTAAACTGCAACTTTTCCTTTAATGTGAGGATGAGGATTATAATCTTCAAGGATAAAATCTTCAAATTTAAAATCAAAAATACTTTTAATTTTTTTATTGACTTTAAGAGTTGGCAGCTTCCTAGGTTCTCTAGTTAGTTGTAGCCTCATCTGATCAAAGTGATTGCTATAAATATGAGCATCTCCGAAAGTATGAATAAAATCACCTAATTTTAAATCACATACTTGAGCTATCATAATGGTTAAAAGTGAATATGATGCTATGTTAAAGGGGACCCCCAAAAAAACATCTGCACTCCTTTGATACAATTGACAAGAAAGTTTTCCGTTAATTACATGAAATTGAAAAAATGCATGACAAGGGGGCAATGCAGCCTTACCATTAGCAACATTGGCTTCAAAAGATTTTGAAGTATCAGGTAAAACGGATGGATTCCAAGCGGAAATAAGATGTCTTCTGCTACTTGGATTATTTTTTAAATTATTGATTAAAATATATATTTGATCAATCCCATCATTGTTCCAATTTCTCCACTGAAAACCATAAACAGGACCAAGGTCTCCATTTGAATCTGCCCAAGCATCCCAAATTTTTACTCCATTTTGTTGTAGATATTTAATATTTGTATCCCCTTTTAAAAACCACAGTAATTCATAAATTATTGATTTAAGATGAAGTTTTTTTGTTGTTACCATTGGAAAGCCATCATCTAAATCAAATCTCATTTGATAGCCAAAAACACTTTTAGTGCCTGTTCCGGTTCTATCTTCCTTTAGTTCTCCATTGTCAAGAACATGTTTAACTAAGTCTAAATATTGTCTCATAAAATCCAGTTAGTAAAAATAATTAATAGTGATAATCTTAATTAAAAAGAAAGGTAAAAGTTATTAACTTTTTAGCCAATAATCATCCCTGCAATTGTTGCTGATAAAAGGGATGCCAATGTCCCACCAATTAAAGCTTTAAATCCAAATTTTGAAAGATTTTTTCTTTGTTTAGGTTCAATAGAACCAATTCCTCCTATTTGGATTCCAATTGATGCAAAATTTGCAAAACCGCAAAGCATATAAGTGGCTATGATTATTGATTTTTGATAATTTAGGTGAATCACATTGGCTCCATCTTTTAAATCCGATAATTGTATATATCCTATAAATTCACTAGCTGCTAATTTTATACCAAGTAGTTGCCCCATCAAAGTAATATCCTCTTTTGCAACACCTATCAACCACATAACTGGAGCAAAAATATATCCTAATATAAGCTCTAATGATAATTGGGAGTATACGGTTTTCTCGTTAATCCAAGCATTTAAATTTGTAATCTCACCAAAGCCACTTAATACATAATTAATTAGTGCAATGAAGGCAATGAATACCAAAAGCATTGCTGCTATGTTGGCTGCTAACTTTAATCCTTCCAACGTTCCAATAGAAATAGCATCTAAAAAATTTGAGCCAATTTTTTCTTGAGAAACTTCAACATTTGAATCGATTTTTTCAGTTTCTGGGTAAAGAATTTTGGAAATAACGATTGCACCAGGAGCAGCCATAACAGATGCTGTTAAAAGATGTTTAGCATAATAGACCTTAAGTTCAGGATCTTCACCTCCAAGGAAACCAATGTAAGCAGCCAGAACACCACCAGCAACTGTTGCCATTCCTCCAATCATGACTAGCAAAATTTCAGATTTTGACATTTTTTCAAGGTATGCTTTAATCATTAGAGGAGATTCGGTTTGACCAAGAAATATATTTCCCGCTACACTAAGACTTTCGGGCCCAGAAACACCAAGAAGTTTTGATAATAGTAAAGCCATTACTCTTACAATTTTTTGTATTATACCAAGATAAAATAAAATGGATGT
The DNA here is from genome assembly GCA_902526075.1 of uncultured Bacteroidota bacterium. Classification (GTDB taxonomy): domain Bacteria; phylum Bacteroidota; class Bacteroidia; order Flavobacteriales; family Flavobacteriaceae; genus MED-G13. The sequence continues at coordinate 23,350 of CABZJM010000007.1, read as the reverse complement.
TAGTGCTGCAAAGAAAATCACAGTGGGTAAAATCGAGAAAATAAATACATTCCCAAAATTTTCTGCACTAACTAAATCCCCAAATAAAAATTTGGTGCCCTCCATAGTAAAATCAAGTATTTTAACAAAAACCTTTCCTGCTCCTTCAAATAGCATCTTTACCCAAGAAATTTTTAGAACTCCAATTGCTAAAATCAATTGAAGGACTAAACCTGTTGATGTAGTTTTCCAGTTGATTGCTTTTTTATTATTTGAAAGAAGATAAGTTGTTAAAATTAGAAACGATATTCCTAAAAGACCCCTAAGTAAACCTTCAAAGGTAAATCCATTACTTGGAATAATATTTTGATCTTCTGCAAAAACAAAGGTACTTGCAGTAATAAAAAATAAGGTTGTTAAGAGTATCTTTTTTTTATCTATTGGAAATTTCATCCCTGATTTTTGCAGCTGATTCATAATTTTCATTTTGAACTGCAATTCTTAATAATTCTTCCAGTTCTTTAGTTGTTTTCTCTTTAAGTTCACTACATTCAATCTCTGAGTTTTCGTCAGCAAACAACTCTTTTAGCAATGACCTTTCGTCAATTTCTTTTTCTACCTTAATAATAACCCCTGCTTTTTCAAGAATATTTTCATAAGTGTAAATTGGAGCTTCAAATCTTATGGCCAGTGCGATAGCATCACTTGATCTGGAGTCGATTATTTCTTCAATTCCATCTCTTTCACAAATGACGCTAGAGTAAAATACACCATCGACCAGCTTGTGGATAATCACTTGTTTTATTTTGATATCAAATCTTACACAAAAATTTTTGAATAAATCGTGAGTCAATGGTCTTGGAGGTTTAATTTCTTTTTCAATAGCAATCGCAATTGACTGTGCCTCATTTGTGCCTATTACTATTGGTAACTTTCTCTCGCCTTGCATTTCAGTTAAAATCAATGCATATGCACCATTTTGCGTTTGGCTGTAGGAAATGCCGTTAATTAGCAGTTGAACTAGATTCATAAAGTAAATCTAATGTTATGTTTTAATTTAAAAAAATAAATATTACTCATTTACAGCTTTAAATTCTTTTAATTTATCAATTAATTTTGGTACAACTTCAAAAGCATCACCAACAATTCCGTAATCAGCAGCTTTAAAAAAGGGAGCCTCAGGGTCTGTATTTATAACGACTTTTACTTTTGATGAATTAACACCAGCAAGATGCTGAATTGCTCCGGAAATACCAATTGCAATATATAAGTTTGATGATACAGGCTTACCAGTTTGTCCTACATGTTCACTGTGGGGTCTCCAGCCTAAATCTGAGACAGGCTTTGAGCATGCCGTGGCACCGCCTAGAACTTCAGCAAGATTTTCTACTAGATGCCAATTTTCAGGTCCTTTTAATCCTCTTCCTCCTGAAACAACAATATCAGCATCGGCAATTGTTACTTTATTAGCTGCTCTTTCAATTGATTTTACTTTGTTTTTAGATTCAGAAATATTAAAATTTATATCAGAAAACTCAGACTTTACAGGTTTTTCTTTAAGACCAAAAGAATTTTTTGAAATAGCTAAAATAATTTTGTTTTTAATTATTTCAACAGTTTCAAAAGCTTTATTTGTAAAGGTGTTTCTTACAACTGTCATCTTTTCACCATTGGTGAGTTTTGAAATTACATTTGTAACATAACTTGCATCCGTTAAAACAGATAATATTCCTCCTAAGTGCTTTGAATTTGAACTCGCGCTTAGTACAAGTAAATTACATTTTTCGTTGTTAAAAACCTCAGAAATACATTTTGAATAGTTGTTTGGGTCAAAATTCTTAAGTTCTTCGTTTTTAGAGTTTATTATTTTATTAACTCCATAATCTGATAAACTTTCAGCATTGAAAGCATTGAAACACAAAGCGTTTACACTACCTCCATTTTCTGAGGAAATCTCTGAGGCATATGAAGCAATTTCATAGGCGTCTTTTTTAAGATTACCCTTTTCATCAGTTTCTGCAAAAATTAGTATTTCCATATTATAATGCTTTAGCTTCGTTATGTAACAAATCAATTAACTTTTCAATATCATCAGATGATACGAGAGTAACCTCTCCTTTTGGTTCGGGTTTTTCAAAACTTTTTGAATGAGTTGCTCTTGGATCATCAATAGTTTCTAATACAACTAGTTCTTTTTTCCTTGCCATCATAATTCCCCTCATGTTGGGAATTCGTAAATCACTCTCTTCAACTAGACCTTTTTGGCCACCAATTATCAAAGGTAGTTGGGTTGATATGTTTTCTTTACCACCCTCAATTTCTCTTGAGGCTTCGACAGAATTACCAGAAATATTTAAAGAAATGCATTTGTCAACAAAATTTATATTAGTAAGAGCTGAAATCATTCCAGGAACCATACCACCATTGTAATCAATAGATTCTCTACCTGCAATTATCAGATTGTAATTGTTTTCATTAATGTAATCTGATATAAATTTCGCTACGGAAAAACCGTCTTTAGGATCGTGATTGATTCTTATTGCCTTATCTGCCCCGATGGCAAGTGCCTTTCTAAGTGTTGATTCTGAATCCTTTAATCCTACATTAATTACATCAATTGTAGCATTATTTTTCTCCTTAAACCAAACAGCCCTTGTTAATCCAAATTCGTCATTTGGATTAATTACAAACTGTACACCAGATTTGTCAAATTTGCTATTATTCTCGCAAAAATTAATCTTTGATGTAGTGTCTGGAACATGACTTATACAAACAAGAATTTTCATAATTTATCTAATTCAAATCCACCCTCAAAGTTACTAATTTGAAAGACAAAAAACTTTAATTAATAAATAATTTTAGCATATTAATGTTTAATTTTAATTGCTTTACTATTTTTGTCAAAAATTAAATTTTATGAGGACTATTCAATTCAGAGAGGCTGTTTGTGAAGCAATGAGTGAAGAGATGAGAAATGACGAAAGTATATTTCTAATGGGTGAAGAAGTTGCCGAGTACAATGGAGCATACAAAGCATCAAAAGGTATGCTTGATGAATTTGGACCAAAAAGGGTTATCGATACCCCAATATCTGAACTTGGTTTTGCTGGAGTGGCTATTGGTTCAACCATGACAGGAAACAGACCAATCGTTGAATACATGACTTTTAATTTCTCATTAGTAGGAATTGATCAAATAATCAATAATGCTGCAAAAATTAGACAAATGTCAGGTGGTCAATTCAAATGTCCAATTGTTTTTAGAGGCCCAACTGCTTCTGCTGGTCAACTAGCTGCAACTCATTCACAGGCTTTTGAAAATTGGTTTGCCAATACCCCCGGGTTAAAGGTAATCGTACCCTCAAATCCATATGATGCAAAAGGATTATTAAAATCAGCGATTCGTGATGATGACCCAGTGATATTTATGGAAAGTGAGCAGATGTATGGAGACAAAGGTGAGGTTCCTGAGGGAGAGTACACAATTCCTATTGGTGTTGCTGATACAAAAAGAGAAGGTTCCGATGTTACAATTGTTTCTTTTGGTAAAATAATTAAGGAGGCCTATAAGGCAGCAGATGAATTAGACAAAGAAAATATTTCTTGTGAAGTTATTGACCTTAGAACAGTCAGACCGATGGATCATGAAGCTATACTAAATTCTGTAAAAAAAACTAATAGGCTTGTAATTCTAGAAGAAGCTTGGCCATTTGGTAATGTCGCAACTGAAATCACCTACCAAGTTCAATCACAAGCATTTGATTATCTTGATGCTCCAATTGAGAAAATTAACACTGCTGATACACCCGCTCCATATTCCCCTGTTTTGCTTAAAGAATGGCTCCCGAACAGTGAAGATGTTATAAAAGCGGTTAGAAAAGTACTCTACAAATAATTTAAGAGTTTTTCCTTAATTAACTCTATTTCACTATTTTTGCCAACTAATCAAAAAAATTAACTATGGATTCAATGATGATTTACATGCCAATAATCATGTCAGCGTTAGGCCTTGCTTATGTCTTTATTAGAAGGTCCTGGGTGATGAAACAAGATGCTGGTGATGGAAAAATGAAAGAGATTTCTGATCACATATATGAAGGTGCGTTGGCCTTTTTAAATGCTGAATATCGTTTATTATCTGTATTTGTATTGGTGGTAAGTGCAGTTCTATCAGGTATATCATTTATTGTACCTACAACTCACATTTTAATTGTCGTATCATTTATTTTTGGAGCATTTTTCTCAGCTTATGCTGGTAATATAGGAATGAAGATTGCTACTAAAACAAATGTTAGAACTACTCAAGCAGCAAAAACATCTTTACCAGATGCCCTCAAAATTTCATTTGCTGGAGGAACAGTTATGGGATTAGGTGTAGCGGGCTTAGCTGTATTAGGTTTAACAGCTTTCTTTATTATATTTTTTAACTATTTCATGGGTGGTGTTTGGGCCGATACTGACTATGGATCTGCTAGTGATACAATGACTATAGTTTTAGAAACTTTAGCTGGATTTTCGTTAGGAGCAGAATCAATAGCTTTATTTGCAAGAGTCGGTGGTGGAATTTATACTAAAGCTGCAGATGTAGGTGCTGATTTAGTAGGAAAAGTTGAAGCTGGAATCCCAGAAGATGATCCACGAAATCCAGCTACAATTGCAGATAACGTTGGAGATAACGTTGGAGATGTTGCTGGAATGGGAGCTGACTTATTTGGTTCATATGTAGCAACAGTCCTCGCTGCCATGGTGCTTGGAAATTATGTTATCATTGATATGGGAGGATCGATTGAAGATAATTTTGGCGGAATTGGACCAATTTTATTACCAATGGCAATTGCTGGACTAGGTATTATTATATCCCTAATAGGTACACTATTTGTAAAAATAAACTCAAATGATGCAAAGGAGGACGAAGTGATGGGTGCTCTTAACAGAGGAAATGGAATTTCTATACTGCTGGTTGCAGTATCCTGTATTTTCTTGGTTCAATATATGCTACCTGAAACATTAAATATGGAGTTTTTTGGTGAAGGTTTAAAAGAAATCGCCTCAATTAATGTTTTCTACGCTACATTAACTGGTTTAATTGTTGGCTGGTTTATTTCTGCAATCACTGAATATTACACTGGCCTAGGTAAAAAACCTGTTCTTGAAATCGTTCAAAAATCAAGTACTGGTTCAGCTACCAATATTATTGCAGGTTTAGCAACTGGTATGATTTCAACTTTTGGATCAGTAATCTTATTTGCAGCTGCAATATGGGCAGCATATGCTTTTGCTGGTTTTTACGGAGTAGCTTTATCTGCTTCAGCTATGATGGCAACAACTGGAATGCAATTAGCAATTGATGCCTTTGGTCCAATATCTGACAATGCAGGTGGAGTTGCCGAGATGAGTGGACAAGATCCTATTGTAAGGGAAAGAACAGATATATTAGATTCAGTTGGTAATACTACAGCAGCTACTGGCAAGGGGTTTGCAATTGCTTCTGCAGCTCTTACTTCTCTCGCTTTATTTGCAGCTTACGTCACATTTACAGGAATTGAAGGTATCAATATATTTAAAGCACCAGTTTTAGCAATGTTATTTGTTGGGGGTATGGTTCCTGTAGTATTTTCTGCCTTAGCTATGAATGCTGTCGGAAAGGCTGCTATGGAAATGGTTTTTGAAGTAAGAAGACAATTTAAAGAGATTCCTGGAATAATGAAGGGTAAGGCGAAGCCTGAGTATGATAAATGTGTTGACATCTCAACAAAAGCATCTCTTAAAGAAATGATGTTGCCTGGAATATTAACAATAGGAACACCGATATTTATTACAGTCTTACCAATGTTATTTGGATTAGATAATCAATTAATTGCTGAAATGCTTGGTGGATATATGGCTGGGGTTACGGTCAGTGGAGTTTTATGGGCAATTTTCCAAAATAATGCTGGGGGTGCATGGGACAATGCAAAAAAATCTTTTGAAGCAGGTGTCGAAATTAACGGAGAAATGACATTCAAAGGATCTGATGCGCACAAGGCATCAGTTACTGGAGACACGGTTGGAGATCCTTTCAAAGACACATCAGGACCATCTATGAACATTCTTATTAAACTCACATGCTTAATCGGTTTGGTAATTGCTCCGATATTAGGAGGTCATGGAACTCATGATGTTGATCACAAATCTGTAACGTATGTATATGATGCTACATATCTTGATACATTTGAAATGGGAAACGAGGAGAAGGTATTAATAGTACAATCTATGGTAAGAGATTTAATAGCTAAAGATTACACGAGAGTTGCTGACTATCTTTCAGAAGATGTTGTTTTTAATCTTTCTGATGGTTCATTAATCGAAGGTAAGGAATCTGCCATGAAACATATATCAGATACATATTCTGAAGTTTATATTGAAGATTATAGTATTGCAGTTAACCTTGCAGTTACAGGTGATAATGGTGATGAATGGGTATTATTATGGGATGAAGGAAATATTGTTGAATCAAACGGTGAATCAACTACTAAAAACTGGATGGAATCTTTCCGTTTTGATGGTGATAAAATTAATTTTATTAATATGTATTCCAAATAGATTACTAAAAAAGGCCTCAAATTGAGGCCTTTTTCATATCATTTTTTTATCTATCAATGAAATTATTTTTTTAAGGTCATCCTTTTTTCAACAAAATCTAAATCATCAATATCTACAATTAATAATTCCCCTTTATTATAATTATGTATCCAAGCTTCATATCTTTCATTTAATCTACTTAAATATTCGATACTTATAGAATTTTCATATTCACGCCCTCTTTTGTGAATTTGAGAAACTAGATTTGGAATAGAACTTCTTAGATATATCAAAAGATCTGGTGCAGCTACATTTTCCTCCATTAAATCAAAAAGTGATCTATAGTTTTCAAAATCACGATTTGTCATAAGTCCCATTGCGTGCAGGTTGGGGGCAAAAATATTAGCATCCTCATATATAGTTCTGTCCTGAATTACATTTTTACTTTTTTCGTGGATTTCTTTTACTTGTCTAAATCTGCTATTTAAAAAATATATTTGAAGATTAAAACTCCATCTTTCCATTTGATTATAGAAATCGTCAAGGTATGGATTTTTAACTACGTCTTCTAATTGCTTATTGAATTTATAATGTTTAGCTAGATATTTAGTCAATGTGGTTTTTCCAGCACCAATATTTCCTGCTATTGCTATATGCATATTAGTATGTTAATATTAAATATTTGTTTAAATGATCCTTGTCATAAATATACAAGGTTTCGTCGATTACGGAAAAATCTTTTATAAATAATTTTTCATGTTCAATATTAATAAATAATTCATCATCATTTTTAAAATGTGTTAATTGATTATTGTTTGCAAGAATAATATCATTTTTAAATATCCTTATTTTATTAAAGTTGTTGTTATTTTCGGATTTATAGATTATTGAGCCATTATAATTGATTTTATAAAAAAACAAGTCCGTTATAACCCACAAATAATTATAATTGCTTTTAAAGTCAAGAAATTCTCCTTCAATTTTAGTTTCAATACGCTTAATAATTAGTCTCTTAAAAAAATCAAATTTTTTTATTTTCATGTCTGTTTCGTCAAAAACCCATATGTTATTATCGTTGGCTGATGAAATGTCGTAAATTTCACCTAACGAAGGAATTTCATTAAAATTAATCCTTGTTATTTCATTTAAAAAATTGTCAAGAATAGCTAGGCTCTTGAAATCCAGAAACCAAACTTTAATTTTTAACGGATTATATAAGTCAACTTTTGATATTAAGCCCATTGATGAGTCAGAAAATAAAAGATCTTTTCCTTTTAACAGATGATAATCACTCAAATAATATTCGTTTCCTAGATTATCAATTTTTATTAATTTAAAATTATCATCATGTCTAATTGTTTCTATTTTCTTAATTTTAATTTGATTGTATGCCAGAAAAGATTGGAGAAAAATAAAAACGAACAATAATTTTACTCTCATAATATTAATGTACAAAAAATATTATGATTAATTTAACTGTGAATTAACAGCATAATATGCCATGAGCTTCTATATTTAAAACAAATTATGAACAAAATTCTATACATACTAACCTTTTTTTTTAGCATAAGTATCTATTCACAAGATTTCCAAGGACAAGCTTTTTACAAGACCCAAACATCTATGGATTTTGGATCTTGGGGCGATAGAATGTCTGCTGAACAAAAAAAGGCAATGAAAGAAAGAATGAAGCCTTTTCTTGAACCTGTGTACATCCTCACTTTTGATAAGACTAAATCCATTTTCCAGCAAGAGGAAACATTAAACGCACCAGGAAGTGGTGGAGGAAGAGGTTGGGGAAAGATGTGGGCATCTGCAGGAGGCCCTGTTTATAAAGATTTAGCGTCAAAAAAATCTCTTCAGAGTACTGAGTTTATGGGTAAAAAGTTTCTAATTTCAAATGATCCTGATAAAATTAAATGGGTTATGGAAAAAGAGCAAAAAATGATTGGAAATTATTTGTGTTTTAAGGCAACGGCAAAAGTTACTAAGCCAAAAACTATGACTAGTGTTTGGAGAAAAACAGAAAAACAGAATGATTCAACCAAAGGTTCAACCATTGACGAGTCAGAAGGAGAACATTTGACAATCACTGCATGGTATACTCCTCAAATCCCAGTTAGTCATGGTCCTGCCCAATACGGAGGTCTTCCTGGATTAATTTTAGAATTAACAAATGATAACACTGTAATGTTATGTACTAAAGTTGTAATGAACCCAGATAAGAGAATACAAATTTCTGAGCCAAAAAAAGGGGAATTTGTTACTAGAAAAGAGTTTGAAAATATAGTTGAAGTTAAGACTAAAGAAATGAGAGATATGTGGAGGGGAGGACGGTCTAAATCAATAAGAAAAAACTAAATATCAAATGTCTGCCAGAGATATAAAATCACTTAACGGTTTTCTGCTATCAGACCTTAAATATCTGATGGCCTACTCAATTCCCTTAACCGCTTTTATTGGGTTTTATTTTGGTGGTTATTGGTTGTTTACTACCCCATTTTACATATTTGTCATAATTCCAACTGTGGAATTCATGCTTACTCGATATGGAATAGATGAGTTAGAGACACATAGAGCTGAAAAAGGAATTCATTGGCTATTTGATTTAATGTTGTATTTAAATATTTTCATAGTATTTGGACTACTGATATATTCTTTAACAAAAATTGTCTCTTATGAATATTTTTCTATTGAATTTTTAGGGTCATTACTTTCATTAGGGCTTGTATTGGCCTCAAATGGTATTAACGTAGCACATGAATTATGTCATCGTACCAAAACCCCAGAAAGATTCTTAGGTAAATTTCTATTAATACCATCCCTTTACATGCATTTCTATCTTGAGCATAATTATGGTCACCATTTAATGGTTGCAACAAAAGAAGATCCCGTTACAGCAAAATTTAATGAATCGGTCTACAACTTTTGGATTAGTGCAATTATAGGTGAGCTCTTCGGAGCCATTAAAATTCAAAAAAATATGTTATCAAGAAAAAATTTATCCTTTTTTTCTGTATATAATGATATGTTTTGGTATATGATAATTCAATTATCATATATACTTTTAGTTTTCATTTTATTTGGTATTAAGGGATTAACTTTTTGTTTACTGGCAGCTCTTATTTCGGTGCTTTTGTTCGAAAGTGTAAATTATATTGAACATTATGGCCTTTTAAGAAAAAAATTATCATCTGGAAGATACGAAAGGGTTCAAGAAAGACATTCTTGGAACTCTAATCATATTTTTGGAAGAATAGTGCTTTATGAATTAACAAGACACAGTGATCACCATAGGATTGCTGAAACGGAATATCAAAATTTGAAATCAATAAACAATTCTCCACAACTGCCTTTTGGTTACCCAACAAGTATTTTATTGTCTTTTATACCGGTTTTATGGTTTAAAATAATGAATCCTAGAGTTCCCAAGGACATGTATGAACTATCCTTTAGAAAATAGAAAAAGTGAAAAAATATATTACATTAATTATTTTATTAACAAGCTCAATTATTTTTTCTCAGATAAAGATGAGTGGTAAGGTAACCGATAGTTTAGGTACATCGTTAGAGCTGGCAAATATTATTTTAATTGATTCAGATTCAAATACGCTTGAAACTTTTGCAATGTCAGATAATAAGGGTGATTATAAATTATCTTTAAAAAAGAATAGTAAATATAACCTTCAGGTTAGCTACATCGGTATGGCTACTTTTTCACAAACGTTAAATACCAGAAATATTGATATTGTTAAGAATTTCTCTTTAAGACAAGATAATCAACTTGATGCAGTCGAGTTAACGTACGAAATGCCAGTTGTAGTAAGCGGCGATACGTTAGTTTATGATGCTGATTCATTCAAAACTGGTACCGAAAGAAAACTTGAAGATGTATTAAAAAATCTACCCGGTGTTGAAATAAATGATGATGGAGAGATAGAAGTTGAAGGAAAAGCCGTTACAAAAGTTATGGTTGAAGGAAAAGATTTTTTTGATGGTGATTCAAAGATTGCTTCAAAGAATATACCTTCTAACGCAGTAGATAAAGTTCAAATTTTAAAGAACTATGCAGAGGTTGGACAACTTAGCTCTGTTCAAAACAACCAAGATAACATTGCCATTAATATTAAGTTAAAGAAGGGTAAAGATAAGTTTTGGTTTGGTGATATTATAGCAGGTGCTGGTGAGTCACCAAGCCACACCCAAAATCAAAATTTGGACCTACATATATTTCAGCCAAAGCTTTTCTTTTATAGTCCAAATTACAGTATTAATATTGTTGGGGATTTAAATAATATTGGTGAGCAGGCATTTACAAGAAGGGATTATTGGAATTTTTCAGGTGGTTTTAACAGACCAAGCGGAAAAAGTGGAACAAACATTTCACTGGGAAATAATAATTTAAGTTTTTTGCAACTTCAAAATAATAGAGCAAAGGATATTAATACTGAGTTTGTTGCAATAAACTCTAGCTATTCTCCAGAAAAAAAAATTGATTATTCTGCTTTTTTAATTTTAACCAATAGTGAGACAGAAATACAACAAAATAATAGTACTCAGTATGTTGGTTTACCTGTAAATATTCCTGACGAAAACACTCAAACAAATACTTCACAAGTTAGTGAGCTTGGAATCGGTAAGTTTTCGCTTAAATTTATACCAAATGTTAATAATCAGTTTGAGTATGAGGTTTTGGGTAGATTAACTAATGAAACTCAAGACCAAAATTATTTATCCTCGGTTATCGGAGCTATTGATCAAAATGATGAGGCTGAAACTTTCAGCATTAATCAAAACCTAAACTATTATTACACCTTAAACGAAAAAAATATTTTTGCGTTTGAAGCCCAGCATTTAATCAAAGATGAAGACCCTTTTTATAATGCTATTTTAGAAAATAATGAGAACTATCAAATCACAGCTACTGGACTGGGACTAGATAATTCTCTTCCTTTTTACAATATCGCTCAGGAAAAAAAGGTTAAGTCAAATCAACTTGATGCAAAAATTGATTATTGGAATATTTTAAATAAAAAGAGTGATATTAATTTAACCTTTGGAACAATTTACAGTAAACAAGAATTTGATTCAGATATTTTTCAATTCCTATCCAACTCTTATGAGAATATATATAACCCAACTCCTTACATAAATAACGGTTTAGATTTTAATGATGTTAGCTATGTTTTTAATGACGTTTATTTGGGATTACATTATAGATTAAAATCGGGTAAGTTTACAATTAGCCCAGGATTTACAGCTCATTCATATAATTCTGAAAATTCACAGAATGAGTCCTTTGATGCTGGAATTCTAAATTTTAAAAAATCTTTTTTTAAAATTCTTCCAGATTTTAACATGATTATTCAATTTAAGGATAGCGAGACTCTTAGGTTAAATTATGCCATGAGAACTCAATTTACAGATGTAAGTAAAATTGCAAGAGGATTGGTTTTAAACAATTACAACTCAATTTTTATTGGCACCCAGGATTTACAAAATGCTATTTCACATAATATAAGTTTAAATTATAACAGTTTTAATCTTTTTAATTATACGAATGTTTATGCTGGAATTAACTACAATAAATTTATTGATCAAATAAGAAATTTAACCAGTTTTGAAAGTGTAATAGCTACAAGCAGCCCATTTAACTCAGGTTTTGCTGATGAAAACTTGTCTGCATATGGAAGATATCAAAGATCCTTTGGAAAAATAAGAGGGACTGTTGGTACAAACCTTAATTTATCTAAATTTAATCAGTTTATTCAAGACACGTCAAGACCTAGCTTAAGTGAAACTTTCTCTCAAAATTATAATGCTTCTATTAGAACTTTATTTAAGAATGCTCCGAACTTCGAAGCCGGTATGAAGTTCTCCATAAGTGAAACAAATATTGGAGATTTAGAAACTAAGTATTTCACAGAAAGTCCATTTATTGAAATTGATGTACTTATACTAAAATCCTTTACTTTCAGATCAAATTATTCCACTACCATGTTTAAAGACCAAAATTCAATAATTAACGATTATGAATTTTTTGATGCAGCTATTTCCTACAGAAATGATAAGGAAAGTAAATGGGAGTTTGAATTACGAGCAACTAACTTATTAGACACAAAATCCCAAAGTCAATCTAATGTTTCTAACATCTCTGTTAGTACTAATGAATACTTTATTCAACCAAGATTTATCACATTAAGACTAATTTATAGTCTTTAAGTTTTCTAAATAATTCTTTTTTTAATTGAAGAAAAAGTTTTTCTTTACAGATTAGATTATCTATTTAAACTTATTTATGTAGATAATTTTCTTTTTTATAGATGGAAAAATTTAATAAATATAGTTCCTCGATTACACAGGATAATTCACAACCTGCTGCACAGGCAATGTTGTATGCTATTGGATTCTCAGATGAAGATTTTAATAAGCCTTTGATAGGAATTGCAAGTACCGGATACGAAGGCAACCCTTGTAATATGCATCTTAATAATATAGCATTAGAAGTAAAATATGGAGTTAATAGTATAGATTTTGTTGGCTTAATTTTTAATACAATTGGGGTGAGTGATGGAATTTCTATGGGTACTCCTGGAATGAGATATTCTTTACCATCTAGAGATATAATTGCTGATTCTGTTGAAACAGTAGTACAAGCTATGAGTTATGATGGTTTAATCACAGTTGTTGGATGTGATAAAAATATGCCTGGTGCATTAATGGGAATGATAAGGCTGAATCGACCATCAATTTTACTGTATGGAGGAACAATTGATTCAGGTTGTCATAAAAATAAAAAATTAGATATTGTTTCGGCATTTGAAGCATGGGGAGAAAAGGTTGCGGGAACAATTGATAATAAAGAGTACAGAGAAATTATCAGAAAATCATGTCCAGGGTCTGGAGCCTGTGGAGGGATGTACACTGCAAATACCATGGCTTCTGCTATTGAAGCGCTTGGTATGTCTTTACCATTTTCTTCTTCGATACCTGCCAATAATAATACAAGAAATAAAGTTTCAATTGAGACAGGAAAGTCAATGAAGAAACTAATAGAAGCTGATATTAAACCATTGGATATAATAACAAAAAAATCAATCGAAAATGCTGTAACAACTGTCGTTGCCCTTGGAGGATCAACAAATGCAGTTTTACATTTTCTTGCAATTGCAAGAGCTGCAAAAATTGATTTCACACTTGATGATTTTCAAAGAATTAGCGAGAAAACCCCTTTTATCGCTGATTTAAAGCCGAGCGGCAAGTATCTGATGGAAGATTTACATGATGTCGGAGGTGTTCCTGTTGTTCTCAAGTATCTTTTGAAAAAAGGCTATTTACATGGTGATTGCTTAACAATTACAGGAAATTCTTTAAGCGAAAATCTTGATGAAGTTGAAGAACTTACTTTTCAGCAAGATATAATTAGACCATGTGAGAATCCGATTAAAAATAGCGGTCACATCAGAATACTATATGGAAATTTAGCCATTGAAGGGAGTGTTGCTAAAATAACAGGAAAGGAAGGGCTTCATTTTAGCGGTACAGCAAATGTATTTGATTCTGAAGCAGAAGCAAATATTGGCATAAAAAATGGAAGTGTAAAAAGGGGTGATGTTGTGGTAATTAGATATGTGGGTCCAAAGGGTGGCCCTGGAATGCCAGAAATGTTAAAGCCTACTGCTGGAATTATGGGTGCTGGTTTAGGAAATGATGTTGCATTAATTACAGATGGTAGATTTTCAGGCGGCACTCACGGATTTGTTGTAGGTCATATAACCCCTGAGGCACAGGTTGGTGGAAATATTTCTGTTGTTAAAAACGGAGATAAAATATCAATCGATGCTGAAAGTAATACTATAACTTTACATGTTTCCGATCAAGAATTAGAAACAAGGAAAAAAAATTGGAAAACCCCTGCGTTAAAGGCTGAAAAAGGATCATTATACAAATATGCTAACGTTGTTTCTTCAGCTTCTTTAGGGTGTGTAACTGATGAATTTTAATTTAAATATTATGTCTAAAATTACCGGTAGCGAGGCTGTTATAAAATGTTTATTAGAGGAACAAGTAGATATTATTTACGGATACCCTGGAGGAGCAATAATGCCTGTTTATGATGAATTGTATAAATATCAAGATAAAATACATCATGTGCTTACTAGACATGAACAGGGTGCAACTCATTCTGCACAAGGATTTGCTAGAATCTCAGGAAAAGTAGGAGTTGCTATAGCTACTTCAGGACCAGGAGCCACAAACTTAGTTACTGGACTTGCTGATGCTCAAATTGATTCCACTCCAATGGTTTGTATAACTGGTCAGGTTAGTTCCCATCTTCTTGGAAGTGATGCGTTCCAAGAAACTGATATTATTGGTATCTCGACCCCGATTACGAAATGGAATTATCAAATAACAAAGGCCTCTGAAATTCCAGAAATCTTTGCAAAGGCATTTTACATTGCTAAGAGTGGTAGACCTGGTCCTGTTTTAATTGATATTACAAAGGATGCCCAATTTGATAAAATTGAATTTTCATACAAAAAGGTCGAAGCGATTAGAAGTTATAATCCAGAGCCTAAAATAAACCCTGATGATTTAAAAGATGCAGCAGATTTAATAAACAATGCTAAAAAGCCCCTTATTGTGTGGGGTCAAGGGGTAATCTTGGGAAATGCAGAGGATGAGTTAATGAAGTTTGTTGAAAAATCTGGAATTCCAGCTGCTTGGACAATTCTTGGAGCTTCAGCCATACCAACCAGTCATCCTTTAAACGTGGGTATGTTGGGTATGCATGGAAATTATGCGCCTAATGTACTGACTAATGAATGTGATATATTAATTGCAATCGGGATGAGATTTGATGATAGGGTTACTGGAGATGTTAATCGATATGCTAAGCAGGCAAAAATCATTCATTTTGAGATTGATCCAGCAGAGGTTAATAAAAATATTAAGGTGGATATTGCGGTTTTGGGTGATGCTAAAAAATCTTTGAACGAAATCTTAAAAATCACTAACAAAAAAACCCATAAAAAATGGTTAAATGAATTCAAAAAGCTTTATCAAATTGAATATGAAAAAGTTATTCATAATGATCTCAACCCTGTAAAAGATGGTTTGACAATGGGCGAAGTAATGAAAGAAATAAATCTTCAAACAAAAGGCTATGCTGCTATTGTTTCGGATGTTGGCCAGCATCAAATGATTGCATGTAGATATTCTGATTTCAATATATCAAAAAGTAATATTACATCTGGTGGATTAGGAACTATGGGGTTTGCACTACCGGCAGCAATCGGAGCTAAAATGGCATGCCCCGAGAGGGAAGTTGTTGCTGTTATTGGTGACGGAGGCTATCAAATGACAATTCAGGAATTGGGAACTGTTTTTCAAACTAAAGCAGCTGTTAAAATAGTTGTACTTAATAATGATTTTTTGGGTATGGTTAGACAATGGCAGCAATTATTTTTTGATAAAAGATATGCATCAACAGAAATGGTTAACCCTGATTTTGTAAAAATTGCTGAGGGATACTATTTAAAAGCAAGAAGAGTTACTGAAAGAAAGAATTTGGCAGATGCTGTAGAGGAAATGATAAAATCTAATGAGCCTTATTTTTTAGAGGTTGTTGTTGAAAAAGAGGCTAATGTATTCCCGATGATTCCCACAGGGTCATCGGTTTCAGAAATTAGATTAAATTAATTGTTTATGAGTGATAAATTAATAAAATATACAGTTTCAATTTACACAGAAAATAGTGTTGGCCTTCTCAACAGAATCTCTGCAATTTTTCAGAGAAGGCATATAAATATTGAAAGTTTTAATTCTTCAATGACAGAGATTGAAAACGTACAGAGATGGACAATTCTTGTTATAGCCTCTGAGACATTTATTAAAAAAATCGTTGGACAGATTAATAAACAAGTTGAAGTAATTCAGTCTTATTATCATACAGACGAGGAAACAATTTACCAGGAATCATGCTTGTTCAAAATAAAATCTTCATTGTTATTTGATGACAGACAGATTCAAAATATAATTAAAGAAAGTAACGCTATAATAGTAACTGTAAATCCTGAATTTTTTGTAATTGAAAAATCTGGCAGAAATCATGAATTAGATGAACTCTATGAAAAATTAAATAAATACGGAATTTTACAATATGTTAGATCTGGAAGAATTGCAGTAACCAAATCCCCATTGATGATATCAGAAAAACTTTCCAACTTTAAAAATAATTAAGATGAATAACTATTTTAATTCACTAACTGAATCAGAAAAAAAGATACAGTTATCAAAGTGTAGATTTATGCATTTATCAGAATTTGATGGTAATAACCTAATTTTAAAAAATAAAGAAATTGTGATTGTGGGCTGTGGTGCCCAAGGCTTGAATCAAGGTTTGAATATGAGGGATTCTGGTTTAAATATTTCATATGCCTTACGTGAAGGTGCAATTACTTCAAAAAGAAAATCATTTATAAATGCTACTAGTAATAATTTCAAAGTTGGAACTTACAATGATTTAATTCCAGATGCTGATATGGTTATAAACTTGACCCCTGATAAAAATCACACGGATGTAGTTAATAGTGTTATGCCTCTAATGAAAAAAAATTCAATCCTTTCTTATTCTCATGGTTTTAATATAGTCGAGGAGGGTATAAAAATCAGAGAAGATATAACCGTCATTATGGTTGCTCCTAAATGCCCAGGAACAGAGGTAAGGCAAGAATTTAAAAGAGGATTTGGAGTTCCAACCTTGATAGCAGTTCATTCAGAAAACGACCCAACCAAGGATGGTTTAAATTTAGCTAAGGCTTATGCTTACTCATTAGGTTCTCATAGAGCCGGTGTACTTGAATCCTCATTTGTTGCAGAAGTTAAAAGTGATTTGATGGGTGAACAAACTATTTTATGTGGGGTTCTACAAACAGCATCTATATTATTATTTGACAAGATGGTAAATGACGGAATTGAAAGGAAATATGCCTCTAAACTAATTCAAAATGGATGGGAAGTCATAACCGAATCTTTGAAACATGGAGGAATTACTAAGATGATGAACTGTATTTCAAATAACTCCAAAGTTGAAGCAAATCGAATAGCTGAAGAACTTAAAGAGATTATGACGCCTCTTTTTAAAAAGCATATGGATGATATAATGTCTGGAGAGTTTTCAGAAGGTATGATGGAAGATTGGAAAAACAACGATAAAAAACTTCTTAATTGGAGGGAGGAGACTGGTGAGACAGCATTTGAAAAAACACCTTCCATAGAAAAGGCTATTTCTAATCAGGAATATTTTGAAAAAGGAATTGCCATGATAGCATTTATAAAATCTGGGGTTGAATTAGCTTTTGAAACAATGGTTGAAGCTGGTATCATTGACGAATCAGCATATTATGAATCTTTACATGAATTACCCTTAATTGCAAATTTAGTTGCAAGAAAGAAATTATATGAAATGAATAGTATAATTTCTGACACAGCTGAATACGGATGTTACTTATTTGCAAATGAAGCAAAACCCCTTTTAAAAAATTATGTCAGTAAATTAAGCTTATCCTCTTTTGGGGCAGAGCCTAACATAAATAAAGAAATTGATAAAGACTTACTCAAAAAAATTAACTTTGAAATAAACAATCATCCTATTGAAAAGATTGGACTAGAGCTTAGAAAGTCTATGACAGCGATGAAAAATTTATTTTAGTGAGTAATTTTATCGGATTAAATGAAATAAAGAAAGCTAGCCAAATATTGGAGAGAGTAGTAATTGAATCTCCTTTCCAGAAAATCGAAAGCTACTCTAAAAACTATAATTCTAATATATTTTTTAAAAGGGAAGATTTACAAAAAGTAAGATCATTTAAGATAAGAGGTGCTTTTAATAAAATTTCATCTTTGAATCAATCTCAAGTAATAAATGGAATAGTATGTGCTAGCGCTGGAAATCATGCTCAGGGTTTTGCTGTAAGCTGTAGCACCTTAGGGTACATGGGAAAAGTATTTATGCCTACAACTACTCCAAATCAAAAAATTGAACAAGTAAAAAAATTTGGAAAAACTAATATTGAGGTTGTTTTATATGGAGAAAACTTTACCCAAGCTTATGAAAAAGCGTTGCAAGAATGTGATAAATATGATAAAACTTTTATTCATCCTTTTGATGATAAAAAAGTAATTGAAGGACAGGCTACACTATTTTTAGAAATAATTAATCAATTTAAGGATCATCTTGATTATCTATTTATACCAATCGGAGGTGGTGGATTAATATCAGGTGCAATAAATGTTTTCAAGCAACTGAGTCCAATGACAAAAATAATAGGAATTGAACCTAAAGGAGCCCCATCAATGTCTAGATCAATTAATAAAAATAAGTTAATTACTTTAAGAAGTATTGATGGTTTTGTTGATGGAGTTGCGGTTAAAAAAGTTGGTAATTATAGCTTTAATTATTGTAAAGAATATTTAGATGATTTAATAATTTTACATGAGAATGAAATCTGTAATTCTATTCTAGAACTGAAATCATATGAAAATATTATTGCTGAACCTGCAGGTGCAATGTCAAGTGCTGCTCTAAGGCATTACAGAAATAAGATCATAAATAAAAATATTTGTTGTATAATTTGCGGAGGTAATAATGATAATTCTAGAATGCCTGAAATAATAAAAAGAGCTGATATTTGGAAATCTAGTAATCTAAAAAACTAGTTTTTTCTTTTTGTCCAGTGAAATGAAAGTATTTTTCTAAAACCATCAATGATATAAGATCTTCTCTGCTTTTATTTTTGAATTGTACAACATAATCATTGGCATTTTTGATAATTCTTTTACATTTTTCAGGATTCCTAATGAAGTGTTTAATTCTACTTTCTAAATCTGAATAATCTTCCTTTATTTCAATGTAATGTTTGTCAGGAATTAACTTATTTTCCATAAACCAAGATTCAATTTTAGGTTTTGGCATCACAGCAATTGAATTTGAGGACATTACCCATTTTAGATTTGTCGCAACATCAACTCCCTCTATACACATAACAAATTTATATTTTAAGTGATCTTCTATTGATATTTTATTTTTTAGCCATTCTGGGTGTGGTGTATTCTTGTTTATTGCTCCAAGGTCACATAACTGATTACTAAAATATATTTTAAAAAAATCAATTCTTTTTTTATGACTTTTAGTTATTGCAGATCTTCCAATTAGTTTATTTATTTTATTATCAAACTCATTAGAATCTTTTGTATATGTAAAATGTCTGATTTTGTTTAGCTTCAGCAAAATTGAATTTTGATTATTTTCATTGATTGGCCTACTTTTTACAATCGATGGAATTTCAGGGCTATGAGTGATATCTCCAAATAGCATTTTTAGCTTTAATCTTTTTTCAAAGAATCTTGTGTATTCGTAAGTATCAAAAAAATAAGTTCTATGGAAGTTTTTAATTTTAAAATTATTTAGACTTTCAACATCCTTATTTAGTTTAATTTCTTTGTTTAGTTTGTTGTAATAGTTTACCCTATTTTTAATATATTCAAAATCATAATCAGAAAGAGAGTTTAATTTCTTTTTTAAAGCATATCTGTAGAGAAAATCCGGAATTAATAAGCTAAAATAATTTAAAAAGTAATATTTCTGCTTATTGTTACGATGTTTAATACTTGAAAGCATCTAAAAAAGTAATTAATGATTTTCAAACATAGTGATTGATTTTCAAACATAGTGATTTATTTTTTTGGAATGGAAATTGATGCTTTGTAAATTAGTAAATATGGAATTTAAATTTAAGCAGATACCGAAAGAGTTTGAGATAATTGATAAGATAAAGCAAGATAATTTTCTTATTAATGGAAAATTGGTTAAATGGGATGGTGAATTTTCACCTGTTTATTCTACAATCTCTTCAACTCCTGAATATAAGCCTACCTTGCTTGGTGAAATACCAAGTTTGGGTAAGGATGAAGCTATTAGAGCACTAGACTCTGCATGCAATGCATTTGATAAAGGAAAAGGTTTATGGCCAACAATGAAGGTTGTTGATCGCATTAATGCTATGGAAAACTTCGTTGAAGAAATGAAACAGAAAAGAGATATTGTTGTAAATTTATTAATGTGGGAGATTGGAAAAAACCATATTGATTCCCAAAAAGAATTTGATAGAACCATAGATTACATATACGATACAATTGAAGCTTACAAGAAAATTGATAGAGATTCTGCAAAATTTCAAAAACATAGTGGTATCAATGCACACATTCGCAGGGGACCACTTGGTGTAGTTCTTTGTTTAGGACCATATAATTATCCTTTGAATGAGACATTTTGTCTTTTAATTCCAGCTTTAATTATGGGTAATACAGTGATATTTAAGCCAGCCAAACACGGTGTATTATTAATTTCTCCATTAATGGAAGCTTTCAATAAACATTTTCCTCCGGGTGTTATAAATATTTTATTTGGAAGAGGTAGGGTTTTAGCAACCCCTATTATGGAATCTGGAAAAGTAAATGTTTTGGCACTAATAGGACATAGCTCTTCTGCAAATTCCCTGCAAGAATCTCATCCAAAGAAAAATAGACTAAGATTAGTCTTGGGTCTTGAGGCAAAAAATCCAGCGATTATATTACCAGATGCTGACTTAGGCTTAACGATTCAGGAATGTATAAATGGATCCCTTTCTTATAACGGACAAAGATGTACTGCTCTTAAAATAATTTATGTTCATGATGAAATTAGAGATGAATTTCTCAACAGATTTTCTAAGGCTGTTGATGAATTAAAATACGGAAATCCGTGGGAGGAAAACGTTAAGTTAACTCCGCTACCAGAACCAAATAAACCCGAATACATACAATCACTAATTACTGATGCAAAACAGAAGGGTGCTAAGATAGTTAATCCAAAAGGTGGAATTCAATGTGAAAATTATGTATATCCAGCTATTTTATACCCTGTTACTAAAGATATGAGTGTTTATAAAGAAGAGCAGTTTGGTCCAGTGATTCCGATAATTTCATTTAAAGATATTAATGAACCTCTTGATGACATGGCAGAATCAAATTACGGACAACAGGTCAGTATTTTCGGAAAGGAAACAAAGAAGCTAGGACCCCTAATTGACACCTTGGTGAATTTAGTTTGTAGGGTCAACATAAATAGCTCATGTCAACGAGGCCCCGATATTTATCCATTTACAGGAAGAAAAGATTCTGCATTCAGTACATTAAGTGTTCATGATGCATTAAGATCATTTTCAATTCGTACATTTGTTGCCTCAAAAGATAATAATGATAACAATAAGATAATTAAGGATTTGTTAAGTTCTGAAAATTCTAACTTTGTATCTACAGATTATATTCTTTAGTTAATTTTCTTTTTTAATAAATATTATTTACATTAGACCATTCAATATTTAAAAATGCTATTTTTTAACTACAACTCTAACTTCTTTTACTTCTTGTATTCAAAAAGGATGTAGAGGCTGTTGTAATATAACTAATCAAAATTATTTATGGTCTCGAAATTTCGAGACTTTTTTTTTATGAAAAAAAATATAGGTATACAGGGAATAAAGGGTTCATTTCATCACATAGTTGCAAATAACTATTTTGAAGAAAATATTAATTTGATTGAATATCTTTCCTTCGAAGAATTGATTTTAAATTTATTTAATGATAAAATAGATTATGCCATAATGGCAATAGAAAATTCTACTGCTGGATCTATTATTCCTAATTATGCATTGATTGATGAATATGGAATAAATATTGTAGGTGAGTATTATCTTCAAATAACACATAATTTGATGGTATTAAAAGGTCAATCAATTGAGGATATAAAAGAAGTTCAGTCTCATCCCATGGCTCTTCTTCAATGCAGAGATTTTTTTAAAGATAATGCGGATATTGTTTTAATTGAGGATAAGGATACGGCTATGGTAGCAAAGAAAATTTCTGAAAATAAAATAAAGGGTTTAGGTGCAATTGCAAGTGATTTAGCCTCAAAAATTTATGGGCTGGATATTATAAATGCTAATATTCAAACGATAAAAAAGAATCAAACAAGATTTGTTATTCTTCAAAAAAAAGGTCCAACTAAAAACTTAAATTTTAATAAGGCCTCAGTTAAATTTGAATTGGATCATAAAAGGGGAAGCTTGGCAGCAATTTTAAATGTTTTAAGTGATTGTAAGTTAAATTTAACAAAGATTCAATCAATGCCTACGATTCAAACTCCATGGAGATACTCATTTTTTGTTGATCTCACTTTTGATAAATTAGAAGATTATTTTAAGGCTAAATCTATAATTGAAATTATGGCTAAAGATTTTAAAGTATTAGGTGAATACAAAAACTCTAAAGATGATTGAATTTTCAAAAAGAATAGAAGAATTGAGTGAGTATTATTTTTCCTCCAAGCTGAGAGAGGTAAAGTCTTTAATTGACTCTGGAGAAGATATTATAAACCTTGGAATTGGGAGTCCAGATTTATCTCCTCCAACACTAGTAATAAAAAAATTAAAAGATTCGTTAAATGTTGCTGGAGCGCATAAATATCAAAGCTATATCGGAGTTGAAAAATTTAGAAAGGAAATATCAAATTTTTATAAGTTACAATATAATTGTGATTTAAATTATCAATCTGAAATTTTACCACTAATTGGAAGTAAAGAAGGAATTTTTCATATTTCAATGTCTTTTCTTTCTGAAGATGATAAAGTCTTAATACCAAATCCTGGATATCCAACATATTCATCTATAACAAAGTTAATTGGAAATGAAATTATATATTATGATTTAAA